>NZ_AP025637.1:1885000-2604253 GCF_022846615.1 Roseomonas fluvialis | reverse complement strand
GCGCAGGACGCCCCGCGGCCGGGACGCATCCTGGTCGAGGCCGGCACGCTGTCGCGCCCCGAGGCCGCCGCGCGGCTCGCCGCACGGGTGCCCGGCGCGCGGGTCGAAGCGTTCGGTCCGGCGCGCGACCAGCAATTCCGCGTCCGCGCCGGCCCCTTCGACACCGTCGCGGCGGCCGACGCGGCGCTTGAGAGAACGCTTGCCGCCGGCGTATCAGGCGCGCGCATCCTGGTGGACTGACATGCCCGCCGATTCGGGAGAGGTGCCCGCCATGACCCATCGCCGTTCGCTGCTCGGGGGTGCCGCCGGCGCATTGGTTGCCGCGCCTGCGCTTGCGCAGAACCGGCCGGCTCAGCCGGGCCGCCGGCAGCCTGGCCCGACGCGCCCGGCCGGCGCGCCGGCCGACACGCCGCTCGGCCCGCTCGATGTCGCGGCGCGCCAGGCGTTGATCGTGGATTTCGCCACCGGCGCCGTGCTGCTGGAGAAGAACGCCGACCAGCTGATGCCGCCGTCGTCGATGTCGAAGCTGATGACGATGTACGTGGTGTTTGAACAGTTGAAGGCCGGCCGGCTGCAACTGGATCAGGCGCTGCCCGTCAGCGAGCGCGCCTGGCGCATGGGCGGTTCAAAGATGTTCGTGGAGCTGGGCGCTCAGATCAAGGTCGAGGACCTGATCCGCGGCGTGATCGTCCAGTCGGGCAACGATGCCTGCATCGTACTGGCAGAAGCCATCAGTGGTTCGGAACAGCAATTCGCCGAGTTGCTCAACACCACCGGCCGGCGCATCGGCCTGCAAAACAGCAATTTCCGCAACTCGACCGGCTGGCCCGACCCCGAGCACCGGATGACGGCGCGCGACCTGGCCATCCTGGCGCGGCGGATCATCGAGGATTTCCCTGACTACTACCGCTACTACAACGAGCGTTCCTTCCGCTTCAACAACATCAGCCAGGACAACCGCAACCCGCTGCTGGCCCGCGTGGCCGGCGCCGATGGGCTCAAGACCGGGCACACCGAGGAAGCGGGCTATGGCCTGACCGGCAGCGCGCGGCGTGGTGACCGGCGCGTGATCCTGGTGGTGAACGGCCTGCCATCGATGCGCGCGCGAGCAGAGGAGAGCGAGCGCCTGATGGAATGGGCCTTCCGCGAGTTCGAGGCGGTGGTCTTGTTCCGCGCCCAGGACACGATCGAGGACGTGCCGGTCTACCTGGGCGAGCGGTCGAAGGTGCCGATGGTGGGCGGGCGCGACCTGGTGCTGACGCTGCCGCGGCAATGGCGGTCGCGCCTGCAGGTGCGGTTGCGCTACGAGGCGCCGCTCACCGCCCCGGTCGCGCGCGGGCAGACGATCGGCACCATGATCGTGGGCGGGCAGGGCGTCCCGCAGCTTGAAGTGCCGCTGATGGCGGGTGCGGATGTCGAGCGCCTAGGCATCGTCTCGCGCATCCCTGCGGTGGTCAGCAGGCTGGTCTTCGGCAGCTAGAGCAGGCCTTCCCGCCGGAAGGAAAACACGCGGCCATTGCCGATGATCACGTGGTCATGCACCACGATGGACAGCACGCCGGCTGCCTTCTTCACCTCGGCGGTCATCTCGATGTCCTCGCGCGAGGGCGTGGGGTCGCCCGAGGGATGGTTGTGCACCAGCAGCAGCGCGGTGGCGTGCAGTTCGAGGGCGCGCTTGACCACCTCGCGCGGGTAGACCGGCGTGTGGTTCACCGTGCCGCGCGCCTGCGCCTCGTCGGCCAGCAGGCGGTTCTTGGTGTCGAGGAACAGGATGCGGAACTGCTCGACGCGCTCGCGCGCCATCACCGCGTGCAGGTAGTCCATCAGCCGGTCCCAGTTGTTCAGCACGGGCTTCTCGGCGGCTTCGGCCCGCGCGAGGCGCAGCGCGGCAGACTGCACCAGCTTGATCGCGGCAACCGAATGCGGCCCCAGCCCGCGTGTGGCCATCAACTGCGCCGCGGGCGTGCTGAGCACCGCGGCGAAACTGCCGTAGCGGTTGATCAGCGACTTCGCGAGCGGCTTGGTGTCGCCGGTCTTGAAGGCGAAGAACAGCAGCATCTCCAGCATTTCGTAGTCCGCCAGCGAATCCGGCCCGCGGTCGAGCAGGCGGTCGCGCATGCGGGAGCGGTGGCCGATGGGTCCGGTGCTGGGGAAGGGGACGTCACCCCGGTCGGGCGGCGGAACCGGTGCACGCTGGGCGTAGCCGGGGTCGTCGGGGGCGTCGGGTGGCGGGGCCGGCGGAACCCAGCGCGTTGGGGCCTCGGCGAAGCCGCGCGGCTTGGGGTCGGGCGCCGCGGGCTCGGCGGGACCGCCCCGCAGGCGCCTGAACCACATGGCTGCGTCTCCGGGAAGTGTCTCAACCTTTAATTGATTAATCCGATCATTGTTGCAAGTGATCATTGACACACGCCGGTTTGACGGCGTCGCGCCGCGGCGTCACACCCGCGGTATGGCGATGCGCGGTCGGTTCATCACGCTCGAAGGCGGCGAGGGGGCGGGGAAATCCACCCAGGCGCGGCGGCTGGCGGCGTCGCTGGGCGCGCGCGGCCTGCCGGTGCTGCGGACGCGCGAGCCCGGCGGCACGCCCGGCGCCGAACGCATCCGGTCCCTGTTGCTCGGCCACGGCCCGTGGGATCCGGTGGCGGAAGCGATGATGATGTTCGCCGCGCGACGGGAACATGTCGTGCGGGTGATCCGGCCCTTCCTCGATGCCGGGGGCTGGGTGGTCTGCGACCGCTTCGCCGATTCCACCCTGGCCTACCAGGGCGCGCAGGGGCTGTCGCGCGAGGTCTGGGCGGGGCTGGCTGCGATCGCGCTGGACGGCTTCGCGCCTGATCTCACGCTGGTGCTGGACCTGCCGCCCGACGCCGGCATGGCGCGCGCGGCCGCGCGGTCGGGGGCGGACCGCTACGAACGCATGGGCCTGCCGTTCCACGCCGCGGTGCGCGAGGGATTTCGCCGCATAGCGGCGGCGGAGCCCGCGCGTTGCGTCGTCGTCGATGCCGGGCAGGGGCCCGACACCGTGACGGCAGCGATCCAGGCGGCGGTGCAGGCACGCCTCGGCATCGCGCCGGCCTGATGGAACCGCGCGCCAATCCCGACCTGGTCGGCCACGAGGCTGCCGCGCGCAGCATGGAGGCTGCCGCGCGATCGGGCCGGCTGCATCACGCCTGGCTGATCTGCGGGCCGCCCGGGATCGGCAAGGCAACGCTGGCCTGGCGCTTCGCGCGGTGGCTGCTGGCCGACATGCCGCGGGGCGCGACGCCGCTCGCGGTCGATCCGTCGAGCACGGTGTTCCGCCGCGTCGCCGCCGACACCCATGCCGATTGCTTCACGCTGGAGCCCAACACCGGCGAGCGCGGCGTGAAGCGTATCCTGCGTGTCGAGGATGCTCGCGAGGCGGTGCGCTTCCTGACCCAGACCGCCGCCGAGGGCGGCTGGCGCGTGGTGGTGCTGGACGAGGCCGAGCGCGCCGACCAGGCAGCGGTGCAGAACACGCTGCTCAAGACGCTCGAGGAACCGCCGCCGAAGACGGTGCTGCTGCTGGTCTGCGCGGCGCCGCAGAAGCTGCTGCCGACGATCCGCAGCCGCTGCCGGCGGATCGACCTGAACCCGCTGGCGGGTCCGGAGATGGAAGCGCTGCTCGCGCGCCTGCTGCCCGACACGCCGGCGACCGATCGTGCGCGGATTGCGGCACTGGCGGATGGCGCGCCCGGGCGCGCCATGGCGCTGGCCGAGGCTGGCGGCTTGGACTTGCAGGCGATGGTGGAGGCCAGCCTGGCGGCGCTGGCGAAGCCCGAACCGCCGCGCGACCACGCGCTGGCGGACAGGCTCGCTGCCGACCGTACGGGCGGCGCCTTCGGCATCTTCATGGGACTGCTGCGCGGGGCAATCGCGGGGGCGTTGCGCGACGCCGCGCGCGGGCGTGCCGCCCCGCCCTGGCTGGCCCGCCATCCGCTTGCCGTGTGGGCGGGGCTGTGGGATAGGCTCGGCGACCTTGCGGACGACACCGAGCGGTTGAACCTCGACCGCAAGCAGGCGGTGCTGACGGGCCTCGACTGGCTCGCGCGGCCCTGACGGCGGCGTCCGGATCCTGAACCGGACACTCCATGGCGAAGCCACCGATCTACCTGACGACGCCGATCTACTACGTGAACGACCGGCCCCATATCGGGCACGCGTACACCTCGCTCGCGACCGACGTACTGGCGCGATTCAAGCGGCTGGACGGGCACGAGGTGTTCTTCCTGACCGGCACGGACGAGCACGGCCAGAAGGTCGAGAAGGCGGCGCAGGATGCCGGCGAGGACCCGCAGGCCTTCACAGATCGCGTAAGCCAAGCCTTCCGCGACCTGACGATCACCATGGGCTTTTCGAACGACGACTTCATCCGCACCACCGAACCGCGCCACAAGGCGGCCTGCGTCGCGCTGTGGAAGGTGCTGGCGGAGCGCGGCGAGATCTACCTCGGTGACTATGAGGGCTGGTACGCCGTTCGGGATGAAGCATTCTACGGTGCGGATGAGATCGTCGAACGCGACGGCGTGAAATACGCGCCGACCGGCGCGCCGGTGGAGTGGGTGCGCGAGCCGTCCTACTTCTTCCGCCTGGGCAAGTGGCTGCCCGAACTGTTGCGCCGCTTCGACCTACCCGAGGGCGATGCTGAGCGCATCGACATCCAGCCCGAGAGCCGTCGCAACGAGGTGCGCGCCTTCATCCAGCAGGGGCTGAAGGAATTCGGCGACGCATCACCGAAGCTGGACCTGTCCGTCTCGCGTACGTCCTTCAAGTGGGGCGTGAAGGTACCGGGCGACGAGGCGCATGTGATGTATGTCTGGGTCGATGCGCTGACCAACTACATCACCGCCGCCGGGTACCCCGACACGACCGCGCAGCGCTGGAAGTTCTGGCCGGCCGACGTGCATTTCGTCGGCAAGGACATCGTGCGGTTCCACACCATCTACTGGCCGGCGATGCTGCTGGCGGCGGGGCTGCCCACGGCGAAGCGCGTGTTTGCCCATGGCTGGTGGACGAATGAAGGGCAGAAGATCAGCAAGTCCCTGGGGAACGTGATCGATCCTGTCACGCTAGTGGAGGAATTCGGGCTCGATCCCGTGCGCTACTTCCTGCTGCGGGAGGTGCCGTTCGGGCAGGATGGCGACTTCTCCCGCAAGGCGCTGGTGAACCGGCTGAACGGGGAACTGGCGGACGCGCTGGGGAATCTTGCGAACAGAACGCTGTCGCTGATCCAGCGGAATTGCGAGGGGCGATTGCCGGGGCAGGGCGATGCCGCCGTCGGCGCGCCGCTGCTCGACCCGGTGCACAAGCTGACAGACCAGGTCCGTCAGCGTCTGGACCGGCAGGAATTCCACCTGGCACTCGAGACGATCCTGGCTTCGGTGCGCGACGCCAACGGCTACATCACGCAGGAAGCGCCCTGGGCGCTGAAGAAGACCGACCTCGTGCGCATGGCGGCCGTGCTGCGCGCGCTGCACGACGCGCTGCGCGTCTACGCCACCGTCCTCCAGCCCTTCATGCCCACCACCATGGCCGCGCTGCTTGACCAGCTCGGCGTGCCGCCCGATGCGCGGGACTTCGCCGCCCTTGCCGCCCCGCTGCCCGAGGGCACCCACCTCCCGCCGCCCGCCCCGCTGTTCCGCAAGATCGAGCTGGCGGCCGCCTGATGCTGATCGACAGCCACTGCCACCTCGACCACTCCGCGGATGCCGAGGTCTACGACCTCATCGCCCGCGCGAAGGAGGCCGGGGTCGGGCGCATGGTCACCATCGGCGTGCGCATGTCCCAGGCCGCGAAGGTGAAGGAACTCGCCGAACGCCACCCCGAGGTCTGGGGCACGGTCGGCATCCACCCCCACAATGCCGGCGAGGGCCCCTTGCCGACGCCCGAGCAGATCGCGGCTGAGGCCGACCACCCGCGCATCATCGGCATCGGTGAGTCCGGCCTGGACTATTTCTACGACAAGGCGCCGCGCGACGCGCAGGCCGAGAATTTCCGCCGCCACATTCGCGCAGCGCGGATCACCGGGCTGCCGCTGGTGGTCCATGCCCGCCAGGCGGATGACGACATCATCGCGATCCTGCGGGAGGAACGGGACGCCGGGGGAGCCTTCGACTTCCTGCTGCACTGCTTCAGCAGCGGGCGCGCGCTGGCGGAAAGCGCGGTGGAGATGGGCGGATACATCTCGTTTTCGGGCATCCTGACGTTTCCAAAATCGCAGGAATTCAGAGATATCGCCCGCGATCTTCCGGCCGAACGGCTGCTGGTGGAGACCGATGCGCCCTACCTCGCGCCAGTGCCGTTCCGGGGCAAGCGCTGCGAGCCGGCCATGGTCGCGCATACCGCGCGCGTGCTGGCCGAAACCCGCGGCATGACGCCCGAAGCGCTGGCGGACCTGACGACCGCTAATTTCCAATGTCTATTCAGGAAAGCCTCGTAAGGCCTTGTTAAAGGTCACGATCCTCGGCTGCGGCGGCTCCGGTGGCGTGCCGCAGATCGGTGGCGAGGATGGCCGCGGCTGGTGGGGTGCCTGCGACCCGGCCAACCCGCTGAACCGCCGCACGCGCTCCTCCATTCTGGTCGAGGGTGCCGGCGCCGGGCGGCTGCTGGTCGATACCGGCCCCGACCTGCGCACCCAGATGCTGGCCTGCGGCGTGCCGGGGGCAGATGCGATCTTGTACACCCACGACCATGCCGACCACGTGATGGGCCTGGACGAGATCCGCATCCTGAACCGCCTGGCCGGCCGGCCCCTCGAAGCCTTCGGGATGGAGCGCACGCTGTCGATCCTCCGGCAGCGGTTCGACTACGCCTTTCTGCCCTCGACCGCGCCGCACTTCTTCCGCCCCGCGGTGGAACCCGTGCGCCTCGACCCCGGGGAGACGGTCGAGATGGCCGGGCACCAGGTGGAGACCTTCCGCCAGGACCATGCGGTGATGGACACGCTCGGGCTGCGCATCGGGGCCTTCGCCTATTCCACCGACCTGGTACGCCTGCCGCCGGACAGCCTCGCGCGCCTTCACGGCCTGGACACCTGGGTGGTGGGATGCTTCCAGCGGCGCCCGCACAAGGTGCATGCGAATCTCGACCAGGTGCTGGAATGGGTGGATGTCCTGAAGCCGCGGCGGACCGTGCTGACCCATATGAGCCCCGACCTGGATCATGGCTGGATGCGGGCCCACCTGCCGCCGGGCGTCGAGCCCGGGCATGACGGCATGGTGCTCGACCTGCCGGGCTGACCGCCGCGCCACAAGGATGGGGGGCGGGGCTTTCGCACCCGCCAGGGATGCCCCACATTCGCCACGAAGCGGACGGGGCTGATTCGCCGCCGCCGCCACGGAAGGACCAAGCCATGATCAGGGATCGTGACCCTGTCGAAGTCTACAACAACACCCTGGTGCCGATGGTCATCGAGCAGACCGCGCGCGGGGAACGGGCGTTCGACATCTATTCGCGCCTGTTGAAGGAACGCATCATCTTCCTGACCGGGCCAGTCTTCGACCAGGTATCCTCGTTGATCTGCGCTCAGCTGCTGTTTCTCGAGTCCGAGAACCCGTCGAAGGATATCGCCTTCTACATCAATTCTCCGGGCGGCGTGGTTTCGGCCGGTCTCGCGATGTACGACACCATGCAGTACATCCGCTCGCCGGTCAGCACGGTGTGCATCGGGCAGGCGGCGTCGATGGGCTCGCTGCTGCTGTGCGCGGGGGCGAAGTCGAAGCGCTATGCCCTGCCCAACAGCCGGATCATGGTGCACCAGCCCTCGGGCGGCGCGCAGGGCCAGGCGACCGACATCGAGATCCAGGCGCGCGAGATCCTGAAGCTGCGCCAGCGGCTGAACGAGATCTACGTGAAGCACACCGGCCAGCCGATCGAGGCGATCGAACGCAAGCTCGACCGCGACAGCTACATGTCCGCCGAGGAGGCCCGCGACTTCGGCCTGGTGGACCATGTGGTCGAGGAACGCCCGATGCCGGCCTCGGCCGAACCCACGAAGGCGTGATGCGGCTGCCGCCCGGGGAAGGCCATCGGGCGGCTTTCGCTTTCCCCCGGCCGGGCCGGGGGCTACATTCCTGTTGCAGTTCCCCGCACTTCCGGGGGACACGGAGAGCGCATGAGCAAGTCCGGCGATTCCAAGAACACCCTCTACTGCTCGTTCTGCGGCAAGTCCCAGCACGAGGTCCGCAAGCTCATTGCGGGCCCGACGGTGTTCATCTGCGACGAATGCGTCGAACTGTGCATGGACATCATCCGCGAGGAACACAAGACCACGCTGGTGAAGTCGCGCGACGGGGTGCCGACGCCCAAGGAAATCTGCAAGGTCCTGGATGACTACGTGATCGGGCAGGACCACGCGAAGAAGGTCCTGAGCGTCGCGGTGCACAACCATTACAAGCGGCTGGCGCATGGCGGGAAGAACCCCGACATCGAGATCGCAAAATCGAACATCATGCTGGTCGGGCCGACCGGGTCGGGCAAGACGCTGCTGGCACAGACGCTGGCGCGTATCCTGGACGTGCCTTTCACCATGGCGGATGCCACGACGCTGACCGAGGCCGGCTACGTCGGCGAGGATGTCGAGAACATCATCCTCAAGCTGCTGCAGGCCGCCGACTACAACGTGGAGCGCGCGCAGCGCGGCATCGTCTACATCGACGAGGTCGACAAGATCTCGCGCAAGTCGGACAACCCGTCCATCACCCGCGACGTGAGCGGGGAGGGCGTGCAGCAGGCGCTGCTGAAGATCATGGAAGGCACCGTCGCCTCGGTGCCGCCGCAGGGCGGGCGCAAGCATCCGCAGCAGGAATTCCTGCAGGTCGATACGTCGAACATCCTGTTCATCTGCGGCGGCGCCTTCGCGGGCCTCGAGCGCATCATCGGCCAGCGCGGCAAGGGTTCGGGCATCGGCTACGGTGCCGAGGTGCGCGACCCCGACGAACGCCGCACCGGCCAGATCCTGCGCGAGGTCGAGCCCGAGGATTTGCTGAAGTTCGGCCTGATCCCGGAATTCATCGGCCGCCTGCCGGTCGTGGCCACGCTCGACGACCTGGACGAGAAGGCGCTGATCGAGATCCTGACCAAGCCCAAGAACGCGCTGGTCAAACAATATGCCCGGCTGTTCGAGATGGAGGGGGCGAAGCTCACCTTCACCGAGGACGCGCTGAAGGCCGTCGCGACGCGGGCCATCCAGCGCAAGACCGGCGCGCGCGGGCTGCGGTCCATCATGGAAGCCATCCTGCTGTCGACCATGTTTGACCTTCCCGGCCTGGAATCGGTCGAGGAGGTCGTGGTGAACCGCGAGGTCGCGGAAAGCCGCGCCCAGCCGCTGTTCATCTACGGGGAACGGCCGGCGGAGCAGACCTCCGCCTGATGCAGCGGGGCGTGCGCGCCCCGTCAAGATCTTGAGCGGGTGCCGCGGCCCCCCCACATCCGGGAGATACCGTGGCGCCCCGCCCGTGCCGCCTTTGGGCGGGCCGGGTGCCGACTGTCCACTGTGAGGTCACATGACGGATACCATCCGCGGCGAACTCCTCCCGGTGCTCCCCTTGAGGGACATCGTGGTGTTCCCGCACATGATCGTCCCGCTGTTCGTTGGCCGCGAGAAATCCGTGCGCGCCCTGGAAGCGGTGATGAAGGAGGACAAGCAGATCCTGCTTGTCGCCCAGAAGAACGCGGCGCAGGACGACCCGGGCGCGGACGACCTGTACCAGGTCGGCACCGTTTCGACGGTGCTGCAGCTGCTGAAGCTGCCCGACGGCACGGTGAAGGTGCTGGTCGAGGGCGGCCGCCGCGCCAAGATCGCCGCGTTCAAGGAAACCGCGAATTACTTCGAGGCCTTCGCCGAAGTGGTCGAAGAGACGACCACCGAAGCGCGCGAGGCCGAGGCGCTGGCGCGCACCGTGGTCTCGCAGTTCGAGCAGTACATCAAGCTCAACAAGAAAATCGCGCCCGAGGTGCTGGTCTCGATCAACCAGATCGAGGAGCCGGCGAAGCTCGCTGACACCGTGGCCTCGCATCTGGGCCTCAAGATTCCCGAGAAGCAGGAGCTGCTGGAGACGCCGTCCGTCACCGCGCGGCTCGAGCGCGTCTTTGCCCACATGGAGGGCGAGATCGGCGTGCTGCAGGTGGAGAAGCGCATCCGCAACCGCGTGAAGCGGCAGATGGAGAAGACGCAGCGCGAATACTACCTGAACGAGCAGCTCAAGGCGATCCAGAAGGAGCTCGGCGAAGGCGAGGACGGCAAGGACGAGGCGGCCGAGCTGGAAGCCCGCATCAAGGCCACCAAGCTGTCGAAGGAAGCGCGCGAGAAGGCGCTGCAGGAGCTCAAGAAGCTCCGCACCATGTCGCCCATGTCCGCCGAGGCGACGGTGGTGCGCAACTACCTCGACTGGATGCTGTCGATCCCGTGGAAGAAGCGCTCGAAGGTGCGCAACGACATCACGGTGGCCGAGGGCGTGCTCGAGGCCGACCACTACGGCCTGGAGAAGGTCAAGGAACGCATCATCGAGTACCTGGCGGTGCAGTCGCGCAGCCCGAAGATTCGCGGGCCGATCCTGTGCCTGGTGGGACCGCCGGGCGTGGGCAAGACCTCGCTCGGCAAGTCCATCGCGAAGGCGACGGGGCGCAATTTCGTGCGCATGTCGCTGGGCGGTGTGCGCGACGAGGCCGAGGTGCGCGGCCATCGCCGGACCTATATCGGCTCGATGCCGGGCAAGGTCATCCAGGGGATGAAGAAGGCCAAGACCAGCAACCCGCTGTTCCTGCTCGATGAGATCGACAAGCTCGGCGCCGATTGGCGCGGGGACCCGTCGTCCGCGCTGCTCGAGGTGCTGGATCCGGAGCAGAACAGCACCTTCGCCGACCACTACCTGGAAGTCGACTACGACCTCTCGGACGTGATGTTCGTGACCACCGCGAACAGCCTGCGCATGCCGCAGCCGCTGCTCGATCGCATGGAGATCATCCGCATCCCCGGCTACACCGAGGATGAGAAGATCGAGATCGCCAAGCGCCACCTGATGAAGAAGGTGAGCGAGGCGAACGGGCTGAAGCCGACGGAGTGGTCGTTGTCCGAGGAAGCGATCCGCGACCTGGTGCGCTACTACACGCGCGAGGCCGGCGTCCGGAACCTGGAACGCGAGATCGCGGGCCTGGCGCGCAAGGCGGTTAAGGAGATCGTCTCCAAGAAGTCGAAGAAGGTCGCGATCACAGCGCGCAACCTCGAGAAGTTCGCCGGCGTGCGGAAGTTCCGCTACGGCGAGGCCGAGGCCGAGGACATGGTCGGTGTCGTCACCGGCCTGGCCTGGACCGAGGTGGGCGGGGAGATCCTGACCATCGAGAGCGTGATGGTGCCCGGCAAGGGCAACGTGAAGACGACCGGCAAGCTCGGCGACGTGATGCAGGAGAGCGTGTCCGCCGCGATGTCCTATGTGCGGTCGCGCTCGACCACCTTTGGCCTCAAGCCGACGATGTTCGAGAAGCGCGACATCCACGTGCACGTGCCGGAAGGTGCGACGCCGAAGGATGGTCCGTCGGCGGGCATCGCGATGGCGACGTCGATCGTGTCGGTGCTCACGGGCATTCCGGTGCGGCGCGACATCGCCATGACGGGCGAGATCACGCTGCGCGGGCGTGTGCTGCCGATCGGCGGTCTGAAGGAGAAGCTGCTGGCCGCGCTGCGCGCGGGCATCAAGACCGTGTTCATCCCGAAGGACAACGAGAAGGACCTCGCGGAGATCCCGGACAACGTGAAGAAGAACCTCGAGCTGGTCGTGGTCTCCCACGTCGACGAGGTGATCCAGCGTGCCCTGGTGAAGAAGCCCGAGCCGATCGTCTGGGAGGAGCCGGAGGAGACCCCGGCGCCGCGCGGGCCGGAGCAGGGCAGCGTGGGGACCGTGCTGCCGCACTGACGTTTCGTTCACACTTCGGTGCCCGAAAAACCCCGGCGGAGCGTGGCTTCGCCGGGGTTTCTTGTGGAAAACCGAGGGAAGCGTTGCAGTTTTGCCGCATCACAGCCCGTGAATGGCGGTTTTCCGCCGCGAATCGGGCGGTCTCTCGTTGACGTTGCGAAATCGGCGCTCCTACTCTCCGCCCCGACCAAGCCGGGCGAATCGCGCGCGGCTGTCATCGCGGGACCAACGGAGGGATACCCCAGTGAACAAGCAGGACCTCATCGCCGCCGTCGCCGAGGCGACCGATCTGCCGAAGGCGAAGACGGGCGACGTCGTGGACGCGGTGTTTACCGCGATCGAAAAGGCGCTGTCGAAGAAGGGCGGCGAGGTTCGCCTGGTCGGCTTCGGCACCTTCTCGACCTCCAAGCGCAAGGCCGGCAAGGGCCGCAATCCGCGCACCGGCGAGGAGATCAAGATCCCCGCCAGCACGACCGTGCGCTTCAAGGCCGGCAAGGGCCTGAAGGACGCCGTGAACTGATCACGCCGGCTTCGGCAGTGTTCACAAGGAGGGCCGGTCCGCGAGGGCCGGCCCTTCGTGTTTGCGGCATGGCGCGAATCGCGCTCTCGCGCGGCGCACGCGACTGCGCTACGGGAGCGGCTGGGGGCGCTTAGCTCAGCTGGTAGAGCGCCTGCTTTACACGCAGGATGTCGGCGGTTCGATCCCGTCAGCGCCCATTCATCGCGTCGCACGCCGCGGGCGGCGTGCGACGCGATGAATCCCCCCGGAGTGCAGAGAGAAGCGACCGGCGACGCACCGCGTCGCGGCGCGGCCAACCATCCGGCACAACACCGCCGTGCAACCCCGCTTGACGAAACCCGTCCCACCCCGTATCCCCCGCCACCTGTCGCGAGCGGGTGTAGCTCAGTTGGTTAGAGCGCCGGCCTGTCACGCCGGAGGTCGCGGGTTCGAGCCCCGTCACTCGCGCCACGCGACAGAAGCGATCGAACAGCGGCGCCGCGGCACAAGCCCGGCGCCGCTGTCGCATCTGCACCCAGCCCATCGTAACGAGAATGCTTGAAAACGGGACGCCGCGACCTATGGCGGAGCGTCCCAAGGGCGGCTAATGTCCGCCCGCGCTGCGCTGCGGCAAAAGCCCAGGCGTAGCAGCCGCATGCCCGGAACAGGGCAGGGGAGTTGAGGTTGAGATGACCGAGCCGCTGCTGGCCGCGTATTTTCCGGTGCTCGTCTTCCTGGGCATCGCGGCGGGAATTGCCATCGCCATGGTGGGCGGCGCTTTCCTCGCGGCGAAACAGAAACCCTATGCCGAGAAGCTCTCGGCCTATGAATGCGGCTTCGCACCCTTCGACGACACGCGCCGGCGCTTCGACGTGCGGTTCTACCTGGTCGCGATCCTGTTCATCATTTTCGACCTGGAAGTGGCCTTCCTGTTTCCCTGGGCGATCGCACTTGGGGACATAGGCTGGCTGGGGTTCTGCTCGATGATGGGCTTCCTGTTCGTGCTCACGGTGGGCTTCGTCTACGAGTGGCGCAAAGGCGCCCTGGACTGGGAGTGACGCGGCCCATGAACAGCGCCAACGACATCGCCTGGAACAAGGACGCGCTGGCCCCCGGTGCTGCGCAGGATGCGGTGATCGGCCGCGTCACGGACGAGATGCAGGACAAGGGCTTCGTCGTCGCGAACATCGACAAGGTGGTGAACTGGGCGCGCACCGGTTCGCTGTGGCCGATGACCTTCGGGCTCGCGTGCTGCGCGGTACCGATGATC
This sequence comes from Roseomonas fluvialis, assembly GCF_022846615.1. Classification (NCBI taxonomy): domain Bacteria; kingdom Pseudomonadati; phylum Pseudomonadota; class Alphaproteobacteria; order Acetobacterales; family Roseomonadaceae; genus Roseomonas; species Roseomonas fluvialis. The sequence continues at coordinate 2,590,557 of NZ_AP025637.1, read as the reverse complement.
CACGCCTACATGGCGCGCTACGACCTCGACCGGTTCGGCATCATCCCGCGCGGGTCGCCGCGGCAGTCGGACGTGATGATCGTGGCCGGCACGCTGACCAACAAGATGGCCCCCGCGCTGCGCAAGGTCTACGACCAGATGAGCGAGCCGCGCTGGGTGATCAGCATGGGGTCCTGCGCGAACGGCGGCGGCTACTATCACTATTCCTACAGCGTGGTGCGCGGCTGCGATCGCATCGTGCCTGTGGATGTGTACGTGCCGGGCTGCCCGCCGACGGCCGAGGCGCTGGTCTACGGCATCCTGCAGCTGCAGAAGAAAATCCGCCGAACGGGGACCATCCTTCGTGGCTGAGAACGAGATCGCGGCGGCCGAACCGGCCGCGCCCGAGAACCCGCTGCGCGCTCTGGGGGCCGCCATCGCGGCGGCCGCTGGCGGTATCGTCACGGATGTGTCGATCCTGCGTGGCGCGGAACTTGTGCTGCATGCGCAGCGCAACGCGCTACCCGTGCTGATGACGCTGCTGCGCGACGACCCGCGCTTCGCGTTCGAACAGTGCATGGACATCTGCGGCGTCGACTGGCCTGAGCGGGCCGAGCGATTCGAGGTGGTCTATAACCTGCTCAGCCTCGCGCATAATCAACGGCTGCGCGTGGTGGTCACCACCGACGCCGATTCGCCGGTCCCCTCGATCGCCGGCATCTACGCGAGTGCCACCTGGTACGAGCGTGAGACGTGGGACATGTACGGCGTGGTCTTCGCCGGCCAGGTCGACCTGCGCCGCCTGTTGACCGACTACGGCTTTGAAGGCCACCCGCTGCGCAAGGACTTCCCGCTGACCGGCTTCGTCGAGCTGCGCTACGACGAGGAACTGAAGCGCGTGGCCTATGGCCCGGTGCAGCTCGCGCAGGAATTCCGCAACTTCGACTACCTGAGCCCTTGGGAAGGCATGACCACGCTCCCGGGCGACGAGAAGATCCACCTCAACCGCCTGGAGGGCCCGGCATGAGCCAGCCCCTGATCGGTGACGCGCCCGTCGAGACGGTCAAGCGCAGCATCGAGGTCGAGAGCCACACCATCAATTTCGGCCCGCAGCACCCGGCCGCGCATGGCGTGCTGCGCCTGATCCTCGAGATGAAGGGCGAGATCGTCGAGCGCGCCGACCCGCATATCGGCCTGCTGCATCGCGGCACCGAGAAGCTGATCGAGCACAAGACCTACATCCAGGCGCTGCCGTATTTCGACCGCCTCGATTACGTCAGCCCGATGTGCATGGAGCACCCCTTCGCACTGGCGACGGAACGTCTGCTGGGGATCGAGGTGCCGGAGCGTGCGCAGTATATCCGCGTGCTGTTTGCCGAGGTGACGCGGGTGCTGAACCACCTGCTGAACATCACGACCTATGCGCTGGATTGCGGCGCCATCACGCCGGCGCTGTGGGGCTTCGAGCAGCGCGAGACGCTGCTTGAATTCTACGAGCAGGTGTCGGGCAGCCACTACCATGCCAACTACTTCCGGCCGGGTGGTGTCGCGAAGGACCTGCCGCCGGGGCTGGAGGAGCGCATCGCTGACTGGGCGCGCAAGTTCCCCGCCTTCATCGACGACCTCGCGACGCTGCTGACGGAGAACCGCATTTTCAAGCAGCGCACCGTCGATATCGGCGTGATGACGGCGGAGCAGGCGATGGAGTGGGGCTTCTCCGGCCCCTGCCTGCGCGCGTCAGGCTGCGCGTGGGATCTGCGGAAGTCGCAGCCCTATGACGTGTATGACCGCATGGAATTCGACGTGCCGGTCGGCACCCGCGGCGATTGCTACGACCGCTATCTGGTGCGGATGCTCGAGATGCGGCAGTCGCTGCGCATCATCGAGCAGTGCCTGGCGCAGATGAAGCCCGGCCCGGTGAAGGTGCTGGACAACAAGATCGCGCCGCCGTCGCGTGGTGAGATGAAGCGGTCGATGGAAGCGCTGATCCATCACTTCAAGCTCTATACCGAGGGCTATCACGTGCCCGCCGGCAGCACCTACACCGTGACCGAGGCGCCGAAGGGCGAGTTCGGCGTGTATCTGGTCGCGGACGGCACCAACAAGCCGTACCGCTGCAAGATCCGCGCGCCGGGATACGCGCATCTGCAGGCGATGGAAGTGCTGTCGAAGGGGCACATGCTGGCCGACGCGGTGGCGGTGATCGGCTCGCTGGATGTCGTGTTCGGGGAGATCGACCGGTGAGCCACGCTTCTGCGCCCAGCGTGCATTCGCACGACGAACCGACCGCCTTCGCCTTCGATGCCGAGAGCGAGGCGAAGATCGCCACGGTCATCAAGCGCTACCCCGAAGGCAAGCAGGCCAGCGCGGTGATCCCGCTGTTGTATGTCGTGCAGAAGCAGATGGGCCGGCAGACCGGCAGCGCCTGGGTGCCGCGGGTTGCGATGGATGTGGTGGCGGACCGGTTGTCCATGCCGCCGATCCGCGTCTACGAGGTCGCGACCTTCTACTTCATGTTCAACACCAAGCCGATCGGGCGATACCACCTGCAGGTGTGCGGCACGACGCCGTGCTGGCTGCGCGGGTCCGATGACGTGCTGCGCGCCTGCAAGGATGCCGGCGCGCTGAAGGGCTATGGCGACACCAGTGCGGATGGGCTGTTCACGCTGACCGAGATGGAGTGCATGGGTGCCTGCGTGAACGCGCCGATGATCGCAGTGGATGACGACTACTACGAGGACCTCGACTACGAGCGCACCGTCGCGCTGATCGAATCGCTCAAGCGTGGCGAACGCCCGGCGCCGGGCAGCGCGATCGGGCGGCAGAGCAGTGCGCCGGAAGGTGGGCCGCAGGTCCTCACCGGCGCGGAGCAGGAATGACCATGGCGCTCTCCGACAAGGACCGCATTTTCCAGAATCTGTACGGCACGCAGCCCTGGAACCTGGCTGCGGCGCGCATGCGCGGGAACTGGGACGGGACAGCGACGATCCTCGCGCGCGGTCGCGACGGCATCATCGAGGAGATGAAGAATTCCGGCCTGCGCGGCCGCGGCGGCGCCGGCTTCCCGACCGGCATGAAGTGGTCCTTCATGCCGAAGCAGTCGGATGGGCGGCCGTCCTACCTGGTCGTGAACGCGGATGAATCCGAACCCGGCACCTGCAAGGACCGCGACATCATTCGCCACGATCCGCACACGCTGGTCGAGGGCTGCCTGATCGCCGGCTTCGCAATGGGTGCGGTGGCCGGCTACATCTACATCCGCGGCGAGTACTTCAATGAGAGCGTGGTGCTCGAAGCGGCGATCGCGGAAGCCTACGAAGCCGGGTTGCTCGGCAAGAACGCAGCAGGGTCCGGGTATGATTTCGACCTCTATGTCCATCGCGGGGCAGGGGCTTATATCTGCGGCGAAGAGACGGCGCTGATCGAAAGCCTCGAAGGCAAGAAGGGGATGCCGCGGCTGAAGCCGCCGTTTCCGGCCGCCGTCGGGCTCTATGGGTGCCCGACCACGGTGAACAATGTCGAGACCATCGCCGTGGTTCCGGAGATCATGCGGCGCGGCGGCGCGTGGTTCGCCAGCTTCGGGCGGCCGAAGAATTCCGGCACCAAGATCTTCTGCATCCAGGGCCATGTGAACAAGCCCTGCAACGTGGAAGCCGAGATGAGCATCCCGATGCGGGAACTCATCGAGCGCTACGCCGGCGGCGTGCGCGGCGGGTGGGACAACCTGCTGTGTGTCATCCCCGGCGGTTCGTCGACGCCGCTGCTGCCCAAGCACATCTGCGACGACGTGCTGATGGATTTCGACGCGCTGCGCGAACACAAGTCGGGCCTCGGCACCGCGGGCGTGATCGTGATGGACAAGTCGACCGACGTGATCAAGGCGATCGCTCGGCTGGCGGCCTTCTACAAGCACGAGAGCTGCGGCCAATGCACGCCCTGCCGCGAAGGCATGGGCTGGCAGATGCGGCTGATGAACCGGATGGTCACGGGCAATGCGGAGATCGAGGAGATCGACGTGCTCGAGAACGTCACGCGCCGGATCGAGGGGCACACCATCTGCGCACTGGCGGATGGTGGCGTCTGGCCGGTGCAGGGGCTGATCCGGCATTTCCGACCGCTGATGGAAGAACGCATCATGGCGTACAAGGCGCAGCATGCGCGCCTGGCGGCGGAGTAACGCGCCATGGCGAAGGTCACCATCGACGGCATCGAGGTCGAGGTCCCGAACGGCGCCTCCGTGCTGCAGGCCTGCGAGGCCGCTGGCAAGGAAGTGCCGCGCTTCTGCTATCACGAACGCCTGTCGGTCGCCGGCAACTGCCGCATGTGCTTGGTGGAAGTGGAGAAGGCGCCCAAGCCCGTGGCGTCCTGCGCGTACCCCGTCATGGACGGGATGAAGGTGTTCACCGACACCGCCGTGGTGCGCCAGGCGCGGCGCAACGTGATGGAATTCCTGCTCATCAACCACCCGCTGGATTGCCCGATCTGCGACCAGGGTGGCGAGTGCGACCTGCAGGACCAGGCCGTCGCGTATGGCCACGACAAGTCGCGCTACGAGGAACCCAAGCGCGCGGTGAAGGACAAGGACATCGGCCCGCTGGTGAAGACGGTGATGAACCGCTGCATCCAGTGCACGCGCTGCGTCCGCTTCAGCGCCGAGGTCGCCGGCACGCCCGAACTGGGCGGCACCAACCGCGGCGAGAACATGGAGATTGGCACCTATGTGGAGAAGGCGCTGACGTCCGAACTGTCGGGCAATTTGATCGACATCTGCCCGGTGGGGGCGCTGACCTCGCGCCCCTATGCCTTCGTGTCGCGGCCCTGGGAATTGACGAAGACCGACAGCATCGACGTGCTGGATGCGGTGGGTGCGAATATCCGCGTCGATGCGCGCGGGCCGGAGGTGCTGCGCATCATCCCGCGCATCAACGAGGCGGTGAACGAGGAATGGATAGCCGATCGCGGCCGCTTCTCCTTCGACGGGCTGAAGCGGCGGCGGCTGGACCGTCCCTGGGTGAAGAAGGACGGCAAGCTGGTCGCGGCGACCTGGCCCGAAGCCTTTGCGGCCATTGCGACGAAGCTGTCGTCACTGCCGGGTGAGCGCATCGGCGCCGTCGCGGGCGCGCTGGCGGATGCGGAGAGCCTGCTGGCACTCAAGGACCTGATGGCAGCCTATGGGTCGACGAACCTGGATTGCCGCGACGATTTCGCGGCGATCGATGCGTCGCGGCCTGACTTCTTCCGCTTCAACACCACCATTGCCGGCATTGAGGAAGCGGATGCGCTGCTGATCATCGGCAGCGACGTGCGTCGCGAGGCGCCGGTGTTGAACGCGCGTATCCGCAAGCGCTGGACGGCGGGGAAGTTCCCGATCGGCTTCGTCGGGCCGCGCGGCGTGGACCTGACCTACCCGGCGCAGCACCTGGGCGAGGGGCCCGCCGCGATGGCCGCCTTCGCCGAGACGCTGAAGGCCGCGCAGAAGCCGATGATCATCCTTGGCCGCGGCGCCTTGCAGCGCGCCGATGGCGCGGCGGTGCTGGCGGCGGCGTGGCAGTTGGCGGCGGATGTGGGCGCGCTGACGCCAGACTGGCACGGCTTCAACCTGCTGCATCTGTTCGGCGGCCAGGTGGGTGCGCTGGAACTCGGCTTCGTGCAGGGCAAGCCGCTGAGCGACATGCTCGCCGGCGGCGTCGATGCGTTGTGGCTGCTGAACGCGGATGGCTTCGAGCCGTCGCGCATCGCGCCCAGCACCTTCGTGATCTACCAGGGCCACCATGGCGATGCGATGGCCGCGCGGGCCGATGTAATCCTGCCCGGCGCCGCGTACACCGAGAAGGACGCGACCTGGGTGAATACCGAGGGTCGCGCACAGCGCGGGCGCCTGGCCATCTTCCCGCCCGGCGAAGCGAAGGAGGATTGGCGCATCCTCCGCGCCTACAGCGAGGGTGTCGGCAAGACGCTGCCCTATGACGACACCAACGCGATCCGTGCGCGGCTGGCGACAGTCAGCCCGGTCTTTGCGCGCGTGGGCGACGTGGTGCGCGCCGGCTGCAGCGACATCACCGCGCCGGCCGGCGGCACACCGACGGACGCGCCCTTCGTGCTGCCGATCCCTGTCTATCATCAGGCCGATGTGATCAGCCGCGCATCCGACACCATGGCCACCTGTGCCGCTGTCTATGGGCCACAGCCAGCAATGGCGGCGGAATAGAGCGATGGACTTCTTCTTCAACCATCCGGTCGGCATCCTGGCCCTGACCGTGGTGAAGGCGCTGGCGCTGCTGGTGCCGCTGCTGGTTGGTGTCGCCTACCTGACCTACGCGGAACGCAAGGTCCTGGCGGCGATGCAACTCCGCAAGGGACCTAATGTCGTCGGTCCCTTCGGCCTGTTCCAACCCTTTGCCGACGCCATCAAGATGCTGATGAAGGAGACGATCGTGCCGACTGGCGCGAACCGTGTCCTGTTCCTGTTGGCCCCGATGCTGACCTTCATGCTGGCGATGCTGGCCTGGGCGGTGATCCCGGTGAATGACGGCTGGGCGATTGCCGACATCAATGTCGGCATCCTGTATCTGTTCGCAATCAGCAGCCTGGGCGTGTACGGCGTGATCATCGCGGGCTGGGCGTCGAATTCGAAATACGCCTTCCTCGGCGCGCTGCGATCGGCGGCGCAGATGGTGTCCTACGAAGTCTCCATGGGCTTCGTCATCGTGACCGTGCTGCTGTGCGTGGGCTCGCTGAACCTGACCGAGATCGTGCGCGCGCAGTCCACCGTCTGGTTCGCGATCCCGCTCTTCCCGATGTTCGTGATCTTCTTCATCTCGACGCTGGCGGAGACCAACCGCGCGCCCTTCGATCTGCCCGAGGGCGAGTCCGAACTCGTCGCCGGCTTCTTCGTCGAATACAGCTCGATGTCCTTCGCGCTGTTCTTCCTCGGCGAATACGCGAACATGATCCTGATGTCGGCGCTGACCACCATCCTGTTCCTGGGTGGGTGGCTGCCGCCGATCGACATCGCGCCGTTCAACTGGGTGCCCGGGCCGGTCTGGTTCGTCGCCAAGATCTGCCTGTGCCTGTTCACCTTCATCTGGGTGCGCGCGACCTTCCCGCGCTACCGCTACGACCAGCTGATGCGCCTGGGCTGGAAAGTGTTCCTCCCGTTCAGCCTGGCCTGGCTGGTGTTGACGGCGCTCGTGCTGAAGCTCACCGGCTGGCTTCCGGCGTGAGGATCTGACCATGGCCTCCCTCGATCGTCTCGCCCGCGGCCTGCTGCTGACCGAACTGGTTTCGGGCATGGCGCTGACGCTGAAGTATTTCTTCAAGAAGAAGGTGACGCTGAACTACCCGTTCGAGCGCGGCCCGCTCGGCCCGCGCTTCAAGGGGGAGCACGCGCTGCGCCGCTATCCCAATGGCGAGGAACGCTGCATCGCCTGCAAGCTCTGCGAAGCGGTCTGCCCCGCCCAGGCCATCACCATCGAGGCCGAGCCGCGCGAGGACGGATCCCGCCGCACCACGCGCTACGACATCGACATGACGAAGTGCATCTATTGCGGTCTGTGCGAGGAAGCCTGCCCAGTCGACGCCATCGTTGAGGGCCCCAACATGGAATTCGCCGCCGAGACGCGCGAGGAGCTGATCTTCACCAAGGAGAAGCTGCTCGACAATGGCGACCGCTGGGAGCCGATGCTCGCGGAACGCCTGCGCCTCGACGCGCCGTACCGGTGACCTCACGATGATCGCAACCCTTGCCTTCTACGCTTTCGCGGCGGTGCTGATCGCCTCCGCCGTCATGGTGGTGACCAGCCGCAACCCGGTGCATTCCGTGCTGTTCCTGATCCTGGCCTTCTTCAACGCGGCGGGGCTGTTCCTGATCGCGGGGGCTGAGTTCCTCGCGATGATCCTGGTCATCGTCTATGTCGGCGCGGTCGCGGTGCTGTTCCTGTTCGTGGTGATGATGCTCGACATCGACTTCGCGCAGCTGCGCGAGGGCTTCCAGCGCTACGCGCCGTTCGGCGCCGTGATCGGCGGGATCCTGCTGCTGGAACTCTTCATGGTGGTGACGGTCTGGCGCTTCGCGCCGGAGGCCGCCGCACTTCGACTGAACCCGAACCCCGAAGGCGTGACGAATGCCGAGGCGCTCGGTCGCATCCTCTATACGGACTACATCTACCTGTTCCAGGGCAGCGGCGTGATCCTGCTGGTGGCGATGATCGGCGCCATCGTGCTGACGCATCGCGACCGCCCAGGCACGAAGCGGCAGGATATCGGCGCGCAGGTGTCGCGGTCGGGGTCCGTCTCGGTGCGCCAGGTGCCGATGGGCGTCGGGCTGAAGGAGATCGGCATCGAACGCCCGCCATCGCCTGATGAAGCCCCGCCCAAGCAGGTCGAGCATCATGGCCATGGGGGGCACCATTGAGATGGCCGTCTCGCTCGCGCATTTCCTGACCGTCTCGGCCATCCTGCTGGTGCTGGGGGTCTTCGGCATCTTCCTCAACCGGAAGAACGTCATCGTCATCCTGATGTCGGTGGAACTGATCCTGCTCGCGGTGAATTTGAACCTGGTGGCCTTCTCGGCCGCGCTGGGGGACCTCACCGGCCAGGTCTTCACCATGTTCATCCTGACCGTCGCCGCGGCCGAGGCGGCGATCGGCCTCGCGATCGTGGTCATCTACTTCCGCAACCGCGGGACTATCGAGGTCGAGGATATCTCGACCCTGAAGGGCTGAGCGCATGTTCGTCGGCGCTGTCTTCTTCCCGCTGCTGGGTGCAAGCATTGCGGGCCTGTTCGGCCGCTGGATCGGCGACCGTGCCGCGCAGGCGGCGACCATCGTCTGCATGGTGCTGGCCGCGATCTGCGGGCTGACCGCCTTCTGGCAGGTCGCGCTGGGCCACACGGCGACCACCATCGAGATCGTGACCTTCCTCGATGTCGGTGGCTTCGAAGTGTCCTGGGCGCTGCGCTACGACACGCTGTCGGCGGTCATGGTCGGCATGGTCACGCTGATCTCGACGCTGATCCATATCTACAGCGTGGGCTACATGTCCCACGACCCGGACCGGCCGCGCTTCTTCGCCTACCTGTCGCTATTCACCTTCATGATGCTGATGCTGGTGACGGCGGACAACCTGGTGCAGCTGTTCTTCGGCTGGGAAGGCGTGGGGCTCGCGAGCTACCTGCTGATCGGCTTCTGGTACGAGAAGGAGAGTGCCTGCGCCGCCGCGATGAAGGCGTTCATCGTGAACCGCGTGGGCGACCTGTTCTTCATGCTCGGCCTGGCGCTGACCTTCTGGACCTTCGGCAGCGTGGAATTCAGCGCCATCTTCGGCGCGATCGACCAGCACAAGGACGCGACCTTCGCCGGCTTCCGTGCCTACGAGGTCATCTGCGTGCTGCTGTTCCTCGGCGCCTGCGGCAAGTCGGCGCAGCTGGGCCTGCACACCTGGTTGCCGGATGCGATGGAAGGGCCAACGCCGGTCTCCGCGCTGATCCATGCCGCGACCATGGTGACGGCGGGCGTGTTCCTCGTTGCGCGCATGTCGCCGGTGTTTGAGTACGCGCCGTTCGCGCTCGCTGTCGTCACCCTGGTGGGCGCATCGACCGCGCTCTTTGCGGCGACCATCGGTTGCGTGCAGAACGACATCAAGCGGATCATCGCGTATTCGACCTGCTCGCAGCTGGGCTACATGTTCTTCGCGGCCGGTGTCGGTGCCTACCAGGGCGCGGTGTTCCACCTGTTCACCCATGCCTTCTTCAAGGCGCTCCTGTTCCTGGGCGCTGGTTCCGTGATCCACGCCATGTCGAACGAGCAGGACATCCGCAAGATGGGCGGAATCTGGCGTAAGATCCCGATGACCTATGCGGTCATGTGGATCGGGTCGCTGGCGCTGGCGGGCGTGCCCTACTTCGCCGGCTACTACTCGAAGGACTTCGTGCTGGAGGCGGCCTTCGCCGCGCATTCCACGGTCGGCATGTATGCCTTCGCCTGCGGCATGATCGCGGCCTTCCTGACCGCCTTCTACTCCTGGCGCCTCATCATCCTGACGTTCCACGGCGCGCCGCGCGCCGACCACCACACCATGGAGCACGTGCACGAAAGCCCGATCTCCATGCTGGCGCCGCTGACGGTGCTCGCGGTCGGCGCCATCACCGTGGGCGCGGTGTTCAAGGACAATTTCGTCGGCCATCACTGGGAGCAGTTCTGGAACGGCGCCATCGTCAACGCGCCGCACAACCACATCATGCATGCGGCGCACGAGGTGCCGTCCTGGGTGCCGCTGGCCCCGACCGTGGTCGGCCTGTCGGGCATTGCGCTGGCCTACATCCTGTACATGTTCGCGCCGTCCATCCCGGGGAAGCTCGCGTCCACCTTCGGCGGGCTGTACCGGTTCCTGCTGAACAAGTGGTATTTCGATGAGCTGTACGACGCGATCTTCGTCCGCCCCACCCGCGCCCTGGCGCGCGTGCTGTGGCAGAAGGTCGATGCCGGCGTGATCGACGGCGTGCCCAATGGCGCCGCCGCCATTGCCACCGACGTCGCGCAGGGCGCGGTGCGCCTGCAGACGGGTCGTGTCGCCAACTACGCCTTCACCATGATCGCGGGGCTCGCCATCTTCGTGACTTTGCTCGTCTTCGGAGCCGCCCGATGAACGCCGCCGGCTTCCCGCTTCTGAGCCTGCTGACCTTCCTGCCGCTGGCCGGCGCCATCGCCATCCTGACGCTGCGCGGCGACGACAAGGTCACCGCCGAGAACGCGCGCTGGACGGCGCTCTGGACTAGCCTGATCGTCTTCGCGCTGTCGCTGATCCTGTGGTTCCGCTTCGACAAGACCGACCCGGGGTTCCAGTTCGTCGAACGGCTCGACTGGCTGAGCGAATTCGGCATCACCTACCACATGGGCGTGGACGGCATCTCGGTGCTGTTCATCCTGCTGTCCACGCTGCTGACGCCGATCTGCATCCTGGCGTCCTGGGACTCGATCCAGACCCGCGTGCGGGAATACATGGTCGCCTTCCTGGTGCTTGAGATGATGATGGTCGGCATGTTCGCTGCGCTGGATTTCATCGTCTTCTATGTGTTCTTCGAGGGCGTGCTGATCCCGATGTTCCTCATCATCGGGGTGTGGGGCGGCAAGCGGCGCGTCTATGCGTCGTTCAAGTTCTTCCTCTACACGCTGCTCGGTTCGGTGCTGATGCTGCTGGCGATCCTGCTGCTGTGGTTCCGCGCCGGCACCACCGACATCCCGGAGCTGTTCCAGCACGCCATCCCGCCGGCGCTGCAGACTTGGATCTTCCTGGCCTTCTTCGCCTCCTTCGCGGTCAAGGTGCCGATGTGGCCGTTCCATACCTGGCTGCCGGATGCGCACGTCGAGGCGCCCACGGCGGGGTCGGTCATCCTGGCGGGCGTGCTGCTGAAGATGGGCGCTTACGGCTTCCTGCGCTTCTCCCTGCCGATGCTGCCGCATGCCTCCGCCGACTTCGCGCCCTTCATCTACGCGCTGTCGATCATCGCGGTGGTCTACACCTCGCTGGTCGCGCTCGCGCAGGAGGATATGAAGAAGCTCATCGCCTATTCGTCCGTCGCCCACATGGGCATCGTCACGCTGGGCATCTTCACCTTCTCCGTGCAGGGGCTGTCGGGCGCGCTCTACACCATGCTGTCGCACGGTATCGTCTCGGGCGCGTTGTTCCTCTGCGTCGGCGTGCTGTATGACCGCGTGCATTCGCGTGAGATCGCGCGCTATGGCGGCGTGGCGAAGATCATGCCGGCCTATGCGCTGGTCTTCATGCTGTTCACCATGGCCTCCGTCGCGCTGCCGGGCCTGGCGGGCTTCCCCGGCGAATTGCTGGTGATCGTCGCCGCCTGGAAGATCAACGCCTGGGTCGCCTTCGGCGCGGCGATGGGCATGATCCTCGGCGCGGCATACGCGCTGTACCTGTACAAGCGCGTCGCCTTCGGGCGCATCACCAGGGATGACCTGCGGGGCTTGCTCGACATGTCGCCGCGCGAGCACGCGGTGTTTGCGCCCCTGGTGATCCTGGCGGTGTGGATGGGCGTCTATCCGCAATCCTTCCTGTCTTTCTTCGAGGCCACGGTCACGGCGCTTGTGGTCCGCCACGAAGCCGCATTGGCGGCCACGCGCTTGGCGGGGATGTGAGATGATGAACTGGACCCTCGCACTTCCCGAACTGGTGCTGGCCTTGTCGGGCCTGGCCATCCTCGGCATCGGCGTGCTGCCCAAGCGCAACACCTTCTTCCCCTGCGCCATGGCGGTGGTCGGCGCCTTCCTGCTGACCGCGGTGGTGGCGCTGGGCGTGCCGGAAGGCACGGCCTTCGGCGGGCAGATCGCCGCGGATGCCTTCTCGCGCTTCGCCAAGGTGCTGATCCTGCTCGGTGCGGCCGCCGGCGTCGTGCTATCCATCGACTTCAACGCGCGTGAGGGGCTCGACCGCTTCGAGTATCCCGTGCTGCTGCTGTTCGCGACGCTCGGCATGATGGTCATGGTCTCGGCCAACGACCTGATGGCACTGTATATCGGGCTCGAGCTGCTCTCGCTCAGCCTCTATGTCGTGGCCGCGTTCAACCGCGACGATGAGCGCTCGGCGGAAGCGGGCCTCAAGTATTTCGTCCTCGGCGCGCTGGCCTCGGGCCTGCTGCTCTATGGATCTTCGCTGGTCTATGGCTTCACCGGCACCACCAATTTCGACAGCATCGCGATTGCGCTGTCCGACCCAACCAAGGCCAGTTCCGGCCTGATCGTCGGGCTGGTGTTCGTGATGGTGGGCCTGGCCTTCAAGATCTCCGCCGTGCCCTTCCACATGTGGACGCCCGACGTCTACGAGGGCGCGCCCACGCCGGTCACCGCCTTTTTTGCGGCCGCCCCCAAGGTCGCCGCCATCGCGCTGTTCGCGCGCGTGCTGGGCGGGCCGTTCGGGGACCTCGCGGGCCAGTGGCAGCAGGTGGTGGTGGTCATCTCGCTGCTGTCGATGGTGCTCGGCGCCTTCGCCGCCATCGGGCAGGAGAACATCAAGCGGCTGATGGCCTATTCCTCCATCGGCCATGTCGGCTTCGCGCTGGTCGGCCTCGCGGCCGCCTCGGAAGCGGGGATGCGCGGGTTGCTGGTCTATATGGCGATCTACCTGCTGATGAACCTCGGCGCCTTCGCGGTGTTGGTGGCGATGCGCCGGCAGGGCAGGGCGGTCGAGCAGGTGAAGGACCTCGCGGGCCTCGCCAAGACCGACCTCGGCATGGCGGTCTGGATGGCGATCTTCATGTTCTCAATGGCCGGCATCCCGCCGCTCGCGGGCTTCTTCGGCAAGATGTTCGTCTTCAAGGCGGCGGTGGATGCCGGTCTGTGGACGCTCGCGATTGTCGGCGTGCTGGCCTCGGTCGTCTCGGCCTTCTACTACCTGCGGATCGTGAAGGTGATGTTCTTCGACGAGCAGGTCGGTGCCGCGCTCGACCCGCGGCCGGCCACGGTCTCGCTCGTGATGACCGCGTCGGGCCTGTTCACCCTGCTCTTCTTCCTCTACCCGGCCCCGCTGGTGGCCGCGGCGCAGGCGGCGGTCGCCGCCCTGCTGGGGTGACGCAGCACCGCTTCCGGCTGCGCGTCCACGCGGCGCTGCCGAGCACCTCGGACCTGGTGGCGCAACTTGCCGCGTCGGGGGAACCCGATGGGCTCGCCGTGCTGGCGCATCGGCAGACCGCGGGGCGTGGAACGCAGGGGCGTGCCTGGGAAAGCCGCGCGGGCAACCTGCATCTGTCCGTGCTGCTGCGCCCGGCCGAACCGCTGCGTCATGCACCACAATGGGGGCTGCTGGCCGCTGTCGCGCTGGGCGACGCCGTCGCCGCGACCATACCGGACCCGCGCGCCATCACGTTGAAATGGCCGAACGACCTGATGCTGAATGGTGCCAAGGCCGCCGGCATCCTTGCCGAGGCCAGCCCCGACGACCAGGGCGGCATCGCGTGGCTGTGCCTGGGCATCGGCGTCAACCTGGACCATGCCCCGCAGGTCGAAGGGCGCGTCACCGCCTGCCTGGCCGACACGGGCATCGTTGCCCCCAGGCCCGAAGCCTTCGCCGAGACACTACTGGCCGCGCTGGACGGCCGCCGCACCCAGCGCATCACCGAAGGCTTCGCGCCGATCCGCGCCGCCTGGCTCGAACGCGGCCCGGCGCTCGACACGCACCTCGCGCTCAGCAGCGGTATCGCCGGGCGTTTCGCGGGCCTGGCCGAGGATGGCCGCCTGCTGCTCGCCACCGGCGGGCGCGTCCACGCCCTTGCTTCCGGGGAGCTCACCTGATGCTGCTCGCCATCGATGCCGGCAACACCAACGTCGTTTTTGCCGTCCATGACGGCAAGGAATGGCGCGGCCGCTGGCGCATCGCCACGCGCGCCGACCGGACGTCGGACGAATACGCGGTATGGTTGCTCGCGCTGTTCCAGCATGCGGGCGTGAACCCCAACGACGTCACGCGCTGCGTCATCGGCACCGTCGTCCCCGCCGCGCTCTACAACCTGCGCCGCGTCTGCCGCGACTGGTTCGACACCGAACCCCTGATCGCCCGCGCCCACCTCGACTGGGGCTTCGAGATCCGCGTCGACCAGCCCAACGAGGTCGGCGCCGACCGGCTGCTCAACGCGCTCGCAAGCCACACCCACTACAAGGGCCCGCTGGTGGTGATCGACTTCGGCACCGCCACTACCTTCGACGTGGTGGACCATGATGGCGGCTATGTCGGCGGCGTCATCGCCCCGGGCATCAACCTGTCGATCGAAGCGCTGCACCGCGCCGCTGCCCGCCTGCCGCGCATCGGTATCGGCCGGCCGCAGGCGGTGATCGGGCGTTCCACCGTGCCGGCCATGCAGTCGGGCATCTACTGGGGCTATGTCGGGCTGATCGAGGGCATCGTCTCACGCATCAAGGCCGAGTTCGGCGGGCCCCTCAAGGTCATCGGCACCGGCGGCCTGGCCTCCCTGTTCGCCGAGGGCACCCTTGTCATTGAACGGACCGACCCCGACATCACCCTCGAGGGCCTGCGCCTGCTGGCCGATCGCAATCCTGTTCCCGTCTTCCACCACAGCGCGCTCCGCGACCCGCTGAGATCGGAGTCCGACTGACCCGCATGAACGCATTGTCCGGCGACCTCGCCTTCCTCCCGCTCGGCGGGACCGGCGAGATCGGCATGAACCTGAACGTCTACCGCTGCGACGACCAATTGCTGGCGGTGGATTGCGGCCTGGGCTTCGCCGGGCGCGACAACCCCGAAGTCGATGTCATGGTGCCCGACCCGGGCTGGCTCGCGGCGCGCCGCGACCGCCTGCTGGGCCTGGTCATCACCCACGCGCATGAGGACCACATCGGTGCGGTCACGCATCTGTGGCGACAATTTCGCTGCAAGATCTTCGCGACACCCTTCGCCGCGACCGTGCTGACGCGCAAGCTGACCGAAGCCGGCATGGCGCAGGAGGTGCCGCTGGTGGTCACGCAACCGCGCGCGCGCTTCCGCCTCGGCCCCTTCGACTGCGAATACATCCCGGTCGCGCATTCCATCCCCGAGGCCCAGGCGCTCGCGATCCGCACGCGCCATGGAACGGTGCTGCACACAGGGGACTGGAAGCTCGACCCCGACCCGCTGGTTGGCCCCCGCACGGATGAGGCCGCCTTCGCCAAGCTCGGCGAGGAAGGCGTGCTCGCCATAGTCTGCGATTCGACCAATGCCATGGTCGAAGGCCATTCGGGCAGCGAGGCCGAGGTCCGGCGCAATCTGGCCGCGCTGATCCGGCCCATGACCGGGCGCGTGGCGGTGACTGGATTCGCCTCCAATGTCGCGCGGCTTGAATCCATTGCGCTGGCCGGGCGCGCCGCGGGGCGCCAGGTGGCGCTGATCGGCCGCAGCCTGCGCAACATCGAGGCCGCCGCGCGCGAATGCGGCTACCTGAAGTCGATCCCGCCCTTCCTGCCCGAGGAGGAGGCCGGCTACCTGCCGGACGAGGAAATCCTGCTGATCTGCACCGGCAGCCAGGGCGAACCGCGCTCGGCCATGGCCAAGATCGCCGAGGACACCCACCCGCACATCGCGCTTGGCGAGGGCGATACGGTCATCTTCTCCTCCCGCCGCATCCCGGGGAACGAACGCGCCATCCAGCGCATTCAGGACGGGCTGGTGCGCCGCGGCTGCAAGGTGATGACCGACGACGACCACATGGTCCATGTCTCCGGCCATCCGGCGCGCGACGAGCTGAAGCGCCTCTATGCGCTGGTGAAGCCGCGCTTCGCCGTGCCGGTGCATGGCGAATGGCGTCACATGCAGGACCATGCCGGTCTCGCGACCGAATGCGGCGCGACGCCCTTCCTGATCGAGGATGGTGACGTGCTGCGCCTGTCGGGCAACCGGCCCGAGGTGGTGGAATCCGTCCCGGCGGGTCGCCTCGCCGTCGATGCCGACCGGCTGGTGCCGATGGACGGCGCCATCCTGGCCGCGCGCCGGCGGATGATGTTCAACGGCGTGGTGGTCGCCTCGATCGCGGTGGACGGGCAGGGCAGGGTGCTGGGCCAGCCGCAGATCGCGGCCCCCGGCCTGTTCGACGTGGGCGATGCCGAACCCATGCTGATCGCCGCGGACCTGCGCGAGGCGGTGGCCGCCCTGCCGGCCGCGCTGAAGCGGGAGGACGATGCGCTGCGCGAGGCCGCCCGCGGTGCGCTGCGCAAGGCGGTCGGGCGCCGGCTGCGCAAGCGCCCTACGGTCGAGGTCCACCTGCTGCGCGTCTGAGCGCCCCTTTGCCCCCTGCCGCGGCAGCCCCATCTGCCGCGGCGTCACGACGTCCACGAGCATCAGCGACCCATGACCTGGTTCACCGGCACCGTTGTCTTCCTGCTTGTGTGGTGGACGGCGCTGTTCTGCATCCTGCCGATCGGTACCCGCCCCGACCCGGACGGTGACATCGAGGCCGGCGGCTGGCGCGGCGCGCCGGTGGCGCCGAATCTAGGGTGGAAGCTGATCGGCACGACCGGCCTCACGGTGGTGATCTGGGCGATTCTGTATGTCGTGATCGAGAGCGACTGGCTCTCCTTCCGCACCGGCTTTTTGGCGATGCCGTGATTTTGACCGCCGATGCGGCAGGAGTAAATGCGAATGCCCGCGAATGGCGCAGGATGCGTCTGGACGGCGCATTTTCCGGTTTTTCGAACGGTCTTTCCAATTGTCCGGACCCGGCCCTGCCAGCATCCTGGGGACAGAAAGAGATTGGTTCTCTTTCTGCCGTGTGACTGGCGTTTCCTCCCTAAACTTGGGCCGCGACCTTCGGGGCGCGGCCCTTTCTTTTTGCGCCGCACGCCGCCCCTTCCGGCGCGCCCCCGCCGCCGGTAGGTTCCCGCCCGATCACAGCCTGGAATCACGCCGTGCGCCTTTCCCGCGCCTTCCTGCCGACGTTGAAAGAAACCCCCGCCGAGGCGCAGATCGCCTCCCACCGGCTGATGCTGCGCGCCGGGCTGGTGCGGCAGACCTCGGCCGGCATCTATGCCTGGCTGCCGGCGGGGCTGCGCGTGCTGCGGCGTGTCGAGCAGATCGTGCGGGAGGAACAGGACCGCGCCGGCGCGCAGGAGATCCTGATGCCGACCATCCAGTCGGCCGAGCTGTGGCGCGAATCCGGCCGCTACGACGACTACGGCAAGGAAATGCTGCGCATCACCGACCGGCACGAGCGCGAGATGCTGTTCGGCCCGACCAACGAGGAAATGGTCACCGACATCTTCAAGAGCTACGCGAAGTCGTACCGCGACCTGCCGCGCAACCTGTACCACATCCAGTGGAAGTTCCGTGACGAGGTGCGCCCGCGCTTCGGCGTCATGCGCGGCCGCGAATTCCTGATGAAGGATGCCTATTCCTTCGACGCCACGCCCGAGGGTGCCCGCCATTCCTACCGCCAGATGTTCCTGGCTTACCTGCGGACCTTCCAGCGCATGGGCCTGACCGCCGTGCCGATGCGCGCCGACACGGGGCCGATCGGCGGCGACCTCAGCCACGAATTCATCATCCTGGCCGAGACCGGCGAGAGCGGCGTCTTCTACGACGCAACCTACGAGACGACCGACTGGGCGGGGACGGATGTCGCGACCAACGACGTCGCGGGGCTCGAGGCGTTCTTCAACGGCGTGACGTCGTCCTACGCAGCGACGGACGAGATGCACGACGCAGCCGCCTGGGCCGCTGTGCCGGAGGCACGCCGTCGCGAGGGCCGCGGCATCGAGGTCGGCCACATCTTCTACTTCGGCACCAAATATTCCGCCGCGATGGGGCTGTCTCTGGCCGGGCCCGAGGGCACCACCATCATCCCGGAGATGGGTTCCTACGGCATCGGCGTCTCCCGCCTGGTCGGCGCGCTGATCGAGGCCAACCACGACGAGGCCGGCATCAAATGGCCCGACGCCGTCGCCCCCTGGGCCGCCGCGGTGCTGAACCTGCGCCAGGGCGATGCGGCGACGGATGCGATGTGCGAGGACCTCTATGCGCGCCTCGGCGATGCGGCGGTCTACGACGACCGCGGGTCACGCGCGGGCGAAAAATTCGCTGATGCCGACCTGATGGGCTTCCCCTGGCAGGCCATCATCGGTCCGCGCGGGGCCGCGGCGGGGCGCGTCGAGCTGAAGCGCCGCGCCAGCGGCGAACGGGCGGAGGTCAGCCTCGAGGACGCGGTGGCGCGCATCCTCGGCTGATGATCCGCGAGGACGCCACCCGCAGCGCGCTCTGGGCCGTGTTCACGGCCTTCGTGGTGTTCTTCACCTGCGTCTTTGCCTTCCTGCTGCTGCCAGGCCGTTCCATCGTGGCGGTTCTGCTGGTGGGAATCCTTGCGGGGCTGTTCATCGCAGGTGCCTTCCGCCTGTTCATCGAGCTGTTCGGCGACAGGATGCCCCCGGTCTGATGTTCAATGCCTTCGAACGCGCCGTTGCCTTCCGCTACCTGCGCGCGCGCAAGGGCGAGCGGCTGGTCTCGATCACCGCGATCTTCTCGCTGGTGGGCATCACGCTCGGCGTGGCCACGCTGATCATCGTGACCAGCGTGATGAACGGCTTCCGTGCCGACCTGATGAACCGGATCATCGGGCTGAACGGGCACCTGACGGTTCAGCCGGAGCGCGGCCGCGCGCTGCCGGGGGCGGAGGCGATAGCGGCGCGGCTGGCCGCACTGCCCGGCGTCGCGCAGGCCGCGCCGGCGGTGGAGGGCCAGGTGCTGCTCTCGGGCCCCGGCGGCACCGCGGCCGCCGCACAGTTGCGCGGCCTGCCGCCCGAGGCGCTGCGCGGGCGCTCCGTCATCCAGCGCGGGCTGCGCCAGGGCGACCTGGCATCCTTCGGCGAGGAGGACAGCGTGGTGATCGGCGCGCGGCTTGCGCAGCGGATGCGCCTGCAGCCTGGCGATACGCTCACGCTCGTGTTGCCCCAGGCGCGCGGCGGCGATTTCACCGAGGCGCCGCGCCAGCGCGCCATGCGCGTGGTCGCGACCTTCGATGTCGGCATGCCGGAAGTCGATGGCCGCACGATCTTCGTGCCGATCGACACCGCGCGGTCGCTGTTCAACCTGAACGAGGACGCCAGCCAGGTCGAAGTGCTGGTGGCGGACCCGTCGCGCGTTGCGGGCCTCACCGCCGAAATCCGGGCGATGCTGCCC
The DNA here is from genome assembly GCF_022846615.1 of Roseomonas fluvialis. Taxonomy (NCBI): domain Bacteria; kingdom Pseudomonadati; phylum Pseudomonadota; class Alphaproteobacteria; order Acetobacterales; family Roseomonadaceae; genus Roseomonas; species Roseomonas fluvialis. The sequence continues at coordinate 2,570,916 of NZ_AP025637.1, read as the reverse complement.
GGCCTTCGCGTGACCGACTGGCAGCGCGCCAACAGCAGCATCTATGCCGCGGTGGTGGTGGAACGGAACGTGATGTTCCTGATCCTGACGCTGATTGTGGTGGTGGCCGCGTTCAACATCATCTCCTCGCTCACCATGCTGGTGAAGGATAAGGGGCGCGACATTGCCATCCTGCGCACCATGGGCGCGTCACGCGGCGCGGTGCTGCGCATCTTCATCCTGTGCGGTGCGACGATCGGCTGTGGCGGCACGCTGCTGGGCTTTGGGCTGGGCCTGGGCATCGCCGCCAACTTTCCCGCGCTCAAGGCGCTGCTGCTGCAGATCGAGACTTCCGTCGCGCTGCCGGCGGAACTTCGCTTCCTGATGTCCTTGCCATCGGTGGTGGATGCGCGGGAGGTGGCGTTCATCGTGGCGATGGGCTTCGCGCTGTCGTTGCTGGCCACGCTTTGGCCGTCATGGCGCGCCGCGCGGATCGACCCGGCGGAGGCGCTGCGTGGCTGAATCCCGCCCCTTCGGCGCCTTCGAACGCATGGTGGCCGGACGCTACCTGCGTGCACGGCGCGGCGAGCGCGCCGTCTCCCTGATTGCGGGCTTTTCGCTGGCGGGCATCGCGCTCGGCGTTGGCACGCTGATCGTGGTGCTGTCGGTGATGGGCGGCTTCCGGCAGGAACTGCTGGGGCGCATCCTGGGGCTGAATGGGCATCTGGGCGTGGTGGCGGCGGAGGGCACGCTGCGCGACTACGACGAGATCGCGCGCCGCATCCGTGCGCTGCCGGAGGTCGCGACCGCCGTGCCGACGCTCGAGGGCCAGGTGCTGCTGACCACCGATGCCGGGGCCTCGGCCGGCGGCCTGGTGCGCGGCATCGCGCCGGCGGATCTGCGCGCGCGCGCCATCATCGCCGACAACATCCGTGCGGGCAGCCTGGATGCCTTCGAGGGTGACGATGCCATCGCCATCGGCACGGTGCTCGCGCGGCGGCTCGACGTGTCGGTGGGCGATCGCGTGACCTTGGTCTCGCCCGAGGGCCGCGTCACCGTCTTCGGCACCGTGCCGCGGCTGCGGGCCTATCGCGTGGCTGCGATCTTCGAAGTGGGCATGCAGGATTATGATGGCGGCTTCGTCTACCAGCCGCTGGCCGCGGCACAGGTTTTCTTCCGCCAGCCGGGCCAGGTCAGCCAGATCGAGGTGCACCTGCGCGACCCGGCGGCTACCTACGACGCGGCTGACGGCATCCGTCGCGTCCTGCAAGGGCGACCCATCGTCATCCTCGATTGGCAGCGGGCCAATTCAGGCTTCTTCCAGATCGTGGAAGTGCAGCGCAACGTGATGTTCCTGATCCTGACGCTGATCATCCTGGTCGCGGCCTTCAACATCATCTCCTCCCTGATCATGCTGGTGAAGGACAAGGGGCGGGACATCGCCATCCTGCGCACCATGGGGGCGGGCAGGGCGGCGGTGATGCGCATCTTCCTGCTGTGCGGGGCGGCGATCGGGGGCGTTGGCACCGCGGTCGGACTTGCGCTTGGCCTGCTGTTCGCCGCGAACATCGAGGCGATCCGCCAGGCGCTGATGCGCGCGACCGGCACCACGGTGTTCGATCCGGAGATCTACTTCCTCACGCGCATTCCCGCGGTGGTGGACCCGTGGGAAGTCGCGCAGGTGGCGGGCCTCGGCCTCGCGCTGTCGCTCGTTGCGACATTGTTCCCGTCCTGGCGCGCCGCGCGCCTCGATCCGGTGGAGGCGCTGCGAAGTGAATGACCATCCGCCGCTGCGCCTCGCGGGCGTGGAACGCCGCTACCGCACCGAGGCGGGCGAATTGCCCGTGCTGCGCGGCGCCGACCTGACGCTGTCCGCCGGAGAGATCGTGGCGCTGGTGGCGCCGTCGGGCACCGGCAAGTCCACGCTGCTGCACCTGGCCGGACTGCTGGAAAAGCCCGATGGCGGTGAGGTGCATGTCGCCGGCCGCGCCGCAGGGTCGCTGTCGGATGAGGCGCGCACCGCGATCCGCCGCACCACCATCGGCTTCGTCTACCAGTTCCACCACCTGCTGCCGGAATTCACGGCGGAGGAGAACATCGCCCTGCCGCAGATGGCGGCCGGCGTGGCGCGTGGCGCGGCGGGCGCGCGGGCGCGCGAACTGCTCGCCGCCTTCGGGCTGACCGGGCGCGAGAGCCACCGGCCGGGCAAGCTCTCGGGCGGGGAACAGCAGCGCGTGGCGATCGCCCGCGCTCTCGCGAACCGTCCGCGCGTGCTTCTGGCGGACGAACCCACCGGCAACCTCGATGTCGGCACATCGGACCGCGTCTTCGCGGAACTGCTGGAGCAGGTGCGCGGGCATGGCGTGGCGGCGCTGATCGCGACGCACAATCCGGAGTTGGCGCGGCGGATGGACCGCATCGTGACGTTGCGGGACGGCAAGGTGGCGCCGGCCTGATCACCGCCCCCCCCCCCCGGAAGGATGTGACGCCGGCCGATGGCAAGATCGCCCGCGGCCGGCGCGTCCGTCAGGCCATGAGGAACAGCACGAGGCCGGCCGCAATGACACCGGCTCCGCCCGTCTGAACGAGTGAGTCCCGCTTGCCCAGCCAGCGACCGCCCACATAGCCGATCGTCAGCAGCAAAGCGGACCCGACCAGCATGCCGATGATCGTCAGGACCACGCTGTCCCCGATCTCCGCGCCGTGCGCAAACCCGTGGATCAGGCCGATCGCCGCTGCGAGAGGGAACGCCAGTTCCACCCGCCGGGGCCCGCCGATCCCGACGGCGACGCCGAGCAGCACCACGGAGCCGGAGACGAGCAACTCGGTCCCGCCCGGCGGGGTGATCAGCAGGCCCAGAAGGATGCCCACGACCAGCCCTCCGAGGAATGTGCCCGGCAGCAGCCACGCGCGCGCCAACCCCACCTGTGACGACCAGAACCCGATTGCCAGCATCGCGATGAGGTGGTCCAGGCCGAGGAGAGGATGCGCCAATCCCGATCCCAGGCCGTTCGCCGCTCCGGCATGCGCGATGGCCGGCCCGGCAGCGAGCAGGAAGAGCACAGGCGCGAAGGCACGCGACCATGGAATCGTCATCGGGAGCACTCCGTGAAGATGGCTTCGGGTCAGGCATGGTCGCGCCGCATCGGTGCCTGCGCAAGGCTGCCATGCCACACGAATCGCAGTCCGGTGGGTGCCTGTTCTGCACGGGCGCCCGCGCAGTGTATCGTTCGGGAATGATCGAGTCCGGCCGATGAGCCCGTCTTCGTCCTTCATTCACCTGCACGTCCATTCCGCCTATTCGCTGAGCGAGGGCGCAATCAAGGCCGACAAGCTGGCCTCACTGGCCGTCGACCACGGCATGCCGGCGGTCGCGCTGACCGACAGCGCCAACATGTTCGGCGCCCTTGAATTCGCCGAGGCCTGCGCAAAGAAGGGCATCCAGCCCATCATGGGCTGCCGGCTGTTCCTGGCGCGCGCCGAGACCGACCCGGACCGTCCGGACGCCGCACGCCAGAACCCTGATCCGCTGGTGGCGCTGGCGATGGATGCGGCGGGGTTGGACAACCTCCAGCGGCTCTCGTCGCACGGCTTCCTGCGCGACGATCCGTCCGGCAAGCCGGCCGTCACGCTCGACCTGCTGCGCGACCATGCGGCGGGGCTGTTCCTGCTGACGGGCGGCACGCTCGGCCCGGTCGCGCGGCTGATCGGGGAGGGGCGGCGCGAGGGTGCCGCACGCATCCTGGACGTGCTGCGCGAGGCCTTTCCCGGTCGGCTGGCGGTCGAACTGCACCGCCACGGGCTGCCACAGGAACCGGCGATCGAGGCCGGGCTGTTGTCCCTGGCGCAGCAGGCCCGCCTGCCCATCGTTGCCGCCAACGACGTGTATTTCGCCAAGCCCGAGATGCACGAGGCACACGACGCGTTGCTGTGCATCGCCGAGGGCCGCACCATGGCCGAGCGCGAGCGCCGGCGCGTCACCCCCGAGCACTGGTTCAAGCCGGCGGCGGCGATGCGCGCGCTGTTCCACGACGTGCCGGATGCCTGCGACAATACGCTGGCGATCGCGCGCATGTGCGCGGTGATGGCGGAATCGAAGAAGCCGGAATTGCCGGTCTGCCCGAAGGTCTCGCCCGGCATGACCGAGGCCGAGACGGTGCGCGCCATGGCCAAGGCCGGGCTGGAGCGGCGCCTCGATGCACTGCAGCCGCCGCCGGACGAGGCCGCGCGCGCCACCTATCGCGACCGGCTCGACTACGAGTTGTCGGTCATCGAGAAGATGGGCTTCTCGGGCTACTTCCTGATCGTCGCGGACTTCATCCAATGGGCCAAGGCGCAAGTGCCACCCATTCCGGTCGGCCCCGGGCGCGGTTCGGGCGCGGGGTCGGTCGCGGCCTGGTCGCTGCTGATCACCGACCTCGACCCGCTGCGCTTCGGGCTGCTGTTCGAACGCTTCCTGAATCCCGAGCGGGTGTCGATGCCCGACTTCGACATCGACTTCTGCCAGGACCGGCGCGACGAGGTGATCCGCTACGTGGTCAACGAGTACGGTGCGGACCGCGTCGCGCAGATCATCACCTTCGGCAAGCTGCAGGCCAAGGCGGCGGTGCGCGACGTGGGGCGCGTGCTGGGCATGCCCTATGGCCAGGTGGACAAGATTGCATCCCTCATCCCGTTCAACCCTGCCAAGCCGGTCGGCCTGGCGGAGGCCATCGCCGGCGAGCCGCGGCTGTCGGAGATGCGCGACGGGGATGAGCAGGTGGCGCGCCTGCTCGATATCGCGCAGCAGGTGGAGGGGCTGTACCGCAATGCCTCCACCCATGCGGCAGGCGTGGTGATCGGGCGCAAGCCGCTGATCGACATCGTGCCGCTGTACCGCGACCCGCGGTCGGACATGCTGGTCACGCAGTACTCGATGAAATACGCGGAAGCGGCGAGCCTGGTGAAGTTCGACTTCCTCGGTCTCAAGACGCTCACGGTGATCGAACGTGCGCTCGGCATCCTGAAGGGGCAGGGGATCGCGATCGACATCATGGCGATCCCGCTCGACGACCCGGCCACCTACGCCATGCTGGCCAAGGGCGACGCGGCGGGGGTGTTCCAGTTCGAAGGGCAGGGGATGCGCGACTGCCTGCGACAGATGCGCGCCTCGCGCTTCGAGGATCTGGTCGCGGCGGTGGCGCTCTATCGCCCTGGGCCGATGGCGAACATCCCGGCCTATTGCGCGCGCAAGGCGGGTGAGCCCTGGGCGGCCCCGCACCCGGCGATCCACCATGTGCTGGCCGAGACCTTCGGCATCATGGTGTATCAGGAACAGGTCATGCAGATCGCGCAGGACATGGCCGGGTATTCCCTGGGTGCGGCCGACCTGCTGCGCCGCGCGATGGGCAAGAAGATCCGCGCGGAGATGGAAGCGCAACGAAAGATCTTCTGCGACGGCGCGGAAGCACGCGGCATCGAGGCTGCCAAGGCGGCCGAGATCTTCGACCTGATGGAGCGCTTCGCCGACTACGGCTTCAACAAGTCCCACGCGGCGGCCTATGCGCTGGTCAGCTACCAGACGGCCTGGCTGAAGGCGAACCACCCGGTGGCGTTCATGGCGGCGTCGATGACGCTGGACGTGTCGAACACCGACAAACTCGCCGGCCACATGCAGGAATGCGCGCGGCTGGGCATCCCGATCCTGCCGCCGGATATCAACCGATCAGGCGCGGAGTTCCGGGTCGAAACCACGCCCGAGGGCAAGCAGGCGATCCGCTTCGCGCTGGCCGCGGTGAAGCGCGTGGGCGAGGCGGCGATGCGCGACCTAGCCGCGGCGCGCGATGCCGCGGGCCCGTTCCAGTCGCTGGCCGAACTGGCCGCGCGGGTCGACCCGAAGCTGCTGAACAAGATGCAGATCGAGAACCTGGCCCGCGCCGGCGCCTTCGAGCCGCTGGAGAAGAACCGCGCCCGGGTGATGGCCGGCGCCGAGACCATTCTGCGCCGGGCGCAGGCCAATGCCGAGGAACGCGGGTCCGGCCAGATCGGCCTGTTCGGCGCGGACGCCGCGCAGGACGAACCGCTGCGCCTGCCAGACGTTCCGGATTGGCCGCTGTTCGAACGCCTGGCGCATGAAGCGGAGGCCGTCGGCTTCCATCTCTCGGCGCATCCGCTGGATACCTATCGGAAGGCGCTGCAGCGCCTGGGGGTGACGCCCTCGGCGCATATCGCCGACCGGGCGCGCGGCGGCTCGGCCCGGCTGAAGCTGGCCGGGACCGTGGTGAATTCCAAGGAACGCACCACCAAGACCGGCAGCCGCATGGCCTGGGTGCGCCTGTCCGATGCCCAGGGCTCCTACGAGGTGACTTGCTTCTCGGAGGTGCTGAACCGGTCGCGCGACCTGCTCGCCGAGGGCAAGGCCGTGCTGGTCACGGCCGATGCGCGGATGGAGGGCGAGGCGCTGCGCCTGACCGCGACCGATGTCGAGGCGCTGGAGAAGGCTGCCAATGGCGCCGGCGGCGGCATCCGCCTCTGGATCGAGGATATCCAGGCGGTGGACCCGATCCGCGACATCCTGGCGCGGGAAGGCCGTGGCCGCGGGCGCGTGGTGCTGGTGCCGCGGATCGCGCTGGGCCAGGAGGTCGAGGTGGCGCTGCCGCAAGGGTGGAATGTCGGGCCGCGAGTGCTGCAGGCGATGAAGGTGCTGCCGGGGGTTTCGGCGGTGGAGGAGATCTAGGCCGCTGCGCGCGCCAGGGGCCCGTTCGCGCGAACCTCGCCCAGGCGTTTTATTTCCATAATATACCTTATGCGGCAATCATACGCGCCAGGGTTTGGCTGCCTCGCCCCTCCGGACCCCGCCCATTTGCCGCACCTGCAGCGCGCGATCCCTAGCGGGGTCCCGGCGTCTCCCCGTGCCACCTGTGGCGTGCGAGCGTCCGGCCGACAGTCACGCCACTCGCCGACGCCGTTTGCTTGCCCGCAACGTCCTGACCCGCGACAGCCGTTGGACCGCTCAGTCGAGCGATGCGAACCCGGGTGCAAACGGACGCGCCGCCAGGAAGGCCGCCGCCGCGCGCAACACCAGCGCATCCGCGCAGCGTGGCCCAGCGATCTGCAGCCCGATCGGCAGTCCCTGCCCGTCCCGGCCACACGGCACCGAGACCGCCGCGCCATGCGACAGGTCGAAGGGATACGAGAACTCCGCCCAGACCAGCCAGTCCCAGACATGGTCGGGCCAATGCGCCGGGCGCTGCCGCCCGACCTCGAAGGCCGTGACCGAGGCCGCCGGCGTCACCAGCAGGTCCCAGCCGGAGGCAAACCAGTCGCCGATCTCGGCCGCGTAGGCGATCCGCTTGCCCTGGGCGGCGATCGCCTGGGCCAGGGTCATGGTGCCGTATTCCGCCAGGCAGGCCGCCAGCCCCGGGTCCTGCTGCGCGCGGCGGGCCGGGTCTTCCTCCGCAAAGGGCAGCATCGCCACGCCCCAGAGGTCGCGTTCCAACCCCGGCCCCTTCGGGCCCCAGGGCGGCGAGACCTCCTCAACCCGCGCACCGGCCTCCGCGAAGGCTGCAACGGCGGCGCGCACGGCGGCGGCGACGTCCGGGTCGACGCGCGCATGGCCCAGGTCCGGACTATAGGCGATGCGCAGCCCGCGCAGATCGGCCGGGCCGACATCTCCGGCCCGGAATCCGCCCGGTAATGTCGTATGATCAGAAGGATGTAGCCCGGACATTACTTCCAATATCAGCGCTGCGTCCGCCACCGTGCGGGTGATTGGCCCCGCATGGGAGAGCGACTGGTTGTTCGTCACCGGCGCATAGGGCACCAAGCCGAAGGTCGGCTTGTGCCCCACCGCGCCACAGAAATGCGCTGGCAGCCGGATCGACCCCGCGCCATCCGTGCCCAGGTGCAGCGCCCCGCAGCCGGCCCCGGCCAGAGCCGCCGCGCCGGACGACGAGCCACCGGCCGTAACCCCATGCTTCCACGGGTTATGCGTATGCCCGGTCAAGGGGCTGCTGCTGACCGCCGTCCAGCCGTATTCGGTGGCCGTCGTCTTGCCGAGGATGATCCCCCCGGCGCCCTTCAGCCGCGCCACCACCGGCGAATCATGGCCCATCGGCGTCGGGTCGGTCAGCCGCGATCCGCGCCGGGTCGGCAGTCCCGCGACCGCCGTGATGTCCTTGACCGTGACCGGCACGCCGTGCAGCGGGCCGAGTTCGTCATCGCCCATCGCCGCTGCCTCGGCCGCACGCGCGGCCTCCAGGGCGCGCTCGGCATCCAGCACAGCGAAGGCATTCAGCCGCGGTTCCCAGGCCGCGATGCGGTCGAGCACGGCCCGCACCACCTCGACCGGCGAAGCGCGCCGCGTGCGGATCAGCCGGGCCTGTTCGGTCGCCGGCAAGGTGGCGAGGTCGCTCATGCCGCGTCCTGCCATGCCGCAACATCGAGGAAGGTCGATTGGTAGCAGGCCCCTTCGCCCATGTCGGTGCGCCGTTCGTCGCACAGCATGTTCACCGTGCCGGACACGGCCTCGCCATCCGGGCGCTGGCCGGGCACCAGCACCACGCCGGGGCGAACTTCGTCGCTGACGCGCAGCACCAGCCCGACCTTGCCGCGATCGTTGAACAACAGGACCTTATCGCCCTCGGCCAGACCCCGGCGCGTGGCTTCCTCGGGGTGCAGGATGGCGCAGGGCTCGCCCTCGCGCTTGCGCAAGAAGGGCGAGGCGGCATACGCCGTATGCGCCTGGAAATACCCCGGCGCGGTCAGCAGGCGCAGCGGCCAACGGGCGGCGTCGGCGGCCTCGACCGGGTCTTCCTCCCAGGTCGGCATCGGCGGGACGCCCTGACGGTCCAGCGTTTCGGAATAGATCTCGAGCCGGCCGGAGGGCGTGCGGAACTCCTGCGCGGCCGGCGGCGCGACCTTCACCGGGCCTTCGAAGACCCGCGCCGGGTCCACCGCCGCGATGATGCCGGTGGCGCCCTTGAAGAACTCCGGAACCAGGTCGCGTGGGGCGGCGCTGAAGGCGCGGTCCGTCAGCCCCATCCGCCGGCCGAGGTCCTGCGCCAGGTGAAAATTCGACCGGGCTTCGTGCTGCGGCGGCACGGCGGCCGGCGCGTATTGCATCCGGTAGGTGCCGTAGGAGCGGTAGAAATCCTCTGTTTCCAGATAGGTGGTGGCCGGCAGCACGATATCGGCGTAGCGCGCGGTGTCGGTCAGGAAAGGGTCGTGCACCACGGTGAACAGGTCCTCGCGCGCCAGCCCGCGGCGCAGGCGGTTCACGTCCGGATTTGTCACGGCCGGGTTGTTGGCGGCGATGAACAGGGCGCGCAGCGGCGGGTCGCGCATCTCCTCCAGCGCCTCGCCGAGCGCCAGGTGGTTCACCATCCGCGCGCTGGCCGGGCCGGAGGGGCGGTTCAGCACGCCGAACTGGAAATCCATCGACCCGGCCGCGAGCAGCAATGCCCCGCCCCCTGCCCGGCCATAGGCACCGGTCAGCGCCGGCAGCGTCGCGACCGCGCGCAACGCCTGGCCGCCCTTCGCGAGGCGCGTCATGCCCTCGCCGAGGCGGATCAGCGACGCCTTTGCCGCGCCGTACATGGCCGCAAGCCGTTCCACATCGGCGACCGACAGCCCGGTGATGGAGGCCACGCGGTCCGGCGGGAAGTTCGGCAGGACTTCCGTCGACCATCGTTCAAAACCAAGCGTATGCGCGGCGATGTAGTCGCGGTCCAGCAGCCCGTCCCGCAACAGGATATGCGCGATCCCGCAGGCCAGCGCCGCATCCGTGCCGATGCGGATGGGCAAATGCCAATCCGCCCGCGCCGCGGTCTGGCTGCGCCGCGGGTCGATCACCACCAGTTGCACGCCGGACTTCCGCACCTTCTCGAGCAGCGCCCAGAAATGCACGTTCACCGCCATCAGGTCGCAGCCCCAGGCGATCACCAGGTCGGAATGGACCACGGATTCCGGGTCGGTGCCGCCGACCGGGCCGCAGGTCATGTCCCAGGCGGTCTCGCAGCAGGTGTCGCAGACCGTGCCGGCCTGCAGGCGGGACGTGCCAAGCGCATGGAACAGCCCGCTCACCAGCCGCCGGTTCATGTGCCCCTGATGGGCCGAATAGGCATAGCCGAGGATCGCCTCCGGCCCGCTCTCGGCGATGATGGCCTTCCAGCGGGCGGTGATCTCGTCCAGCGCCGCATCCCAGGTGATGGGTTCGAACCGGCCGCTGCCTTTCGGCCCCGAGCGGCGCAGGGGCGTGCGCAGCCGGTCGGGCGAATGCACCGTCTCGGTGTCCCGCGTGACCTTCGCGCAGGCGAATCCGGCGGTCCAGGCCTCGTCCGCATCGCCCTGGATGCGCAGGACACGGCCATTCTCGACCTCCGCGACCAGCGAGCACATGTCGGGACAGTCATGGGCACAGACGACACGGACCTTGGACATGCGGGGCGGATCCTTGCTGGGCGGCGCGCAACAGCCGCGCGTCCTGGCAGTCTCGGCGGCGTGGCGGCGGCTGACAACACCGCGCGGGGGCTTGCGGGCGCCGCGACGGCGCGGGAGGAAGGACGGCCACGCCCCCCCACGGATGCGCCATGCCCCAGGACCCCGCCACCGCGACGCTGCACCTGATCGAGGTCATGGCCCGGCTGCGCCACCCCGAGACCGGCTGCCCCTGGGACCAGGTGCAGGATTTTGCGAGCATCGCACCCTACACCATCGAGGAAGCCTACGAGGTCGAGGACGCGATCGCGCGGGGCTCCCCCGCCATCCTTCTGGACGAGCTCGGCGACCTGCTGTTCCAGGTGGTCTACCACGCCCGTATGGCGGAGGAGCGCGGCTGGTTCGCCTTCGCCGACGTGGCGGGCGCCATCTCCGACAAGATGATCCGCCGCCACCCGCATGTGTTCGGGGCCGAGGAAACCCGCACCGCCGACCAGCAGGTGGCGGCCTGGGAGGTTCAGAAGGCCGCCGAGCGCGCCACCCGTGCCGAGACCGGCACGCTGGCCGGCATCCCGACCGGCCTGCCCGCCCTGACCCGCGCCGCCAAGCTCACGCGCCGCGCCGGGCGGGTAGGTTTCGACTGGCCTGACGCCGTGGCCGTGCTCGACAAGCTCGAGGAGGAGGCTGCCGAGCTACGCGCGGAACTCCGCAGTGATGGCCATCCCGCTGATCCTGCGGCATTACGCGATGAGGTGGGCGACCTGCTCTTTGTGCTGGCGAACCTCGCCCGCAAACTGGACCTCGACCCGGAGGACTGCCTGCGAGGTGCCAACCGAAAGTTCGAACGTCGGTTCAGCTATATCGAACAAACTTTGAAAGTTGCAGGAAAAACACCTGCGGAAAGTACACTGCACGAAATGGAAACCCTTTGGTCCGACGCGAAACGCGTGGAGCGTGAGACATGATACGAGTTATCGCCGCGATCGGCCTGATTCTGTGGTTTGTCTTCCCACATGAGGCAAACGCCCAGCCCCGCCGCACCCTCCATGACGCCGCCGGCGCCGGGCGCATCATCGCCGCGCCGTATGGCAGGGGCGAGATCCTTCGCCTCACCCGCGGCGGCACGGCCGTGTTTGAAGCCCGCGCGCAGCGCTTCGAACCCTTCGGCGATGCCGCCCAGCTGGCTGTCGCGCCGGGTGTCACGCTCATCGGCATCACCGGGTGGACCGGCGGCGCCTATTGCTGCTGGACGCTCCATCTGTTCCAACGCGGCCCCCAGGGGATCGCCCATGTCGCCTCCCTGCCGCTGGGCAAGCGGGAACCCGCGGTGCTGCGCCTGATGCCGCCCGGCGGCCCGGGCATGGTGCTGGCGGATGCGGCCTTCGACTTCTGGGACGCCCCCGCCAGCCGGGCTTCCGACCTGCACCCGACGATCCCGCTCCACTGGAACGGGCGAGCGGTGGTGCCGGACGTGGTCGCCATGCGCCGCCCGGTGTCGGCCGCGATCGGCACCGCCTGCGCCGACATGACAGCGCCCGAGGAGATGCCCCCGCCGGAACAGCGCATCGCCACCTACCCGGACATACCCGCGGCCATCGCGGCCCTGCGCGCACGCGACTGGTCGGCGCGGGACGGGGTGCATCCCGGCGTCGAGGCCGCACGCCTCGCCGCCTGCCTGGTCTATGCCGGCCACGCCACCGAGGCGCAGCGCCTGCTGCGCGCCGCCTGGCCCGAGGGTGTGCCGGGCCTGGCCGAAACCGAACGGCAACTCGCCGCCCGCATCGCCTGCAGCCCCTTCGCCGGCGCGGTGCGCGCCGCCAACCCGCCGCGGGCGCCCTACACCACGGCAGCCTGCCGGCCGAACGGGCCGGACCAGACCGCGGTCTATGCGCTGGATTGGCGATAGCCGGCGCCTTGTCGGCCATGGCGACGCCTGGCGCTGGGATGCGCTTGGCTTCGCGCACAGCCGCCGCGCCAGACCCGTGCGCCGAGACGCCGGGCTACGCCGCCGGCCGGCATCAGACCGGCCGGGTTTCCGCCCGCACCGTCACGCGGCCCTCGGGCAGCGGAATGAATTCGGCCTCGTCTCCGGGAACCTTGGCGAAGCGGCCGGCCTTCCAGTCGGCCTTGGCCTGCTCCAGCCGCTCGCGCGAGGAGGCGACGAAGTTCCAGTGCAGGTAGCGCGGCCCGTCCATCACCGCCCCGCCGAGCATCAGCAGTCGCGCGCCCTGCGGGCCGGCCGTGAGTGCCAGCGCATCCCCGGCGCGGAACACCAGCATCCGCCCGGCCTCGAAGGTCGTATCCGCGACGCTGACACTGCCCTGCACCACATAGGCGCCGCGTTCCTCGTGCCCGTCGGGCAGCGGCAGACGCGCGCCAGGTGCCAGCATCGCATCGGCGTAGAATAGCGGCGAGGACACCTCGACCGGCGCGCGCAACCCCCAGCCCTCGCCGGCAATGAGGCGCATCCGGACGCCCCCATCGTCGATGAAAGGCAGCGCTCCGGCGTCGTGGTGCGCAAAGGCGGGCGCGGTCTCCTCGGCGTGCTTCGGCAGCGCCACCCAGGACTGGATGCCGAACATCCGCCGCGCCGGCAGTTCGCGCTGCGCCGCGTCGGTGCGTTCGGAATGCACGATGCCGCGCCCGGCGGTCATCCAATTGAGTTCGCCTGGGCGGATCGGCTGCTGCGACCCGAGGCTGTCGCGGTGCAGGATCTCGCCCTCGAACAGGTAGGTCACGGTGGACAGGCCGATATGCGGGTGCGGGCGCACATCCAGCCCCTGCCCCGTCAGGAATTCCCCCGGCCCCATCTGGTCGAAGAAGATGAAGGGGCCGACCAACTGGCGCTCACGCGCCGGCAGGGCGCGCCGCACCTCGAAGCCACCCACGTCGTGGGCGCGCGGGATGATGACGGTCTCGATGCCGGGCGGGGGCGGCGGGCAGAGCGGGTCGGTCTCGTCGAGCGTGGACATGGCGTCTCTCCTGGGGCTGTCCCCCATGTCGGATGGCCGCGAGGGATTGCCCAGCGCAAGCTTCAAATGGCGGCGATCACCGGCGCTGATGGCCGGGAGCGACATCCGACCCGATCACGATGCGCCCGACAACCGTGCCGCTCGCCAACGTCACCGCCGCGGACGTTGAAGCGCGGATCGCATCGCATGCCATTCAACCCAGGGTGCGGAGCAGGCACGCCACCGCCCGGAGTGGAGGCCAGGGTGCGTGAGCATGCCTACCATCCGCGCTGATCGATCCGAAGTCCGCCGGCCTGGTCTGGAGGGGCCCTGACAGCCGGTGGGGAGGCGCAGCGTTCAGGCGGCGTCGCCCTCATCCGAGGCGCCGGGGGCTGGATACAGGATCGTTACCACCTCGACCTCCTCGGCGCCGGCGGGGGTGCGGATGCGCCGCAGGTCCCCCACCCGCGCGCCCAGCAGGGCGCGCGCCACCGGCGCCACCCAGGCGATGTCGCCGCGCTCGGCATCGGCCTCGTCGACGCCGACGATGCGGATCGTCACCTCCGCGTCGTCCGAAACGCGCGCATAGGTCACCGTTGCCCCGAAGAAGACCTGGTCGCGCTTCGCCTGCGCCGCCGGATCCACCACCTGCACGCGGTCCAGCCGCTTGCGCAGGAAGCGCACGCGCCCGTCGATCTGCCGCAGCCGCCGCTTGCCGTACTGGTAGTCGGCGTTCTCCGACCGGTCGCCGAGCGATGCCGCCCAGGAGACCACCTCCACCACCTTGGGCCGTTCATCCTCCCACAGGGCGCGGATCTCCTCGCGCAGGGCGGCCGCGCCGGCAGGGGTCATGTAGAAGGGCGTGCCGGGGGGAAGGCCGGGCGGGGTGTCCTCGCCCTCGTCGTCGTCGCTCACGGGTCGAGCAGCGCGGCGCGCAGCGCCTCCCAGGACGCGCGGTCCGGCGCACAGATCAGCCCGCCATCGCGATGCGTGGGCCGATAGTCGCTGCCATCGAAGCGCGCCGCGTAACCGCCGGCCTCGCGGTGCAGCAACCAGCCCGGCAGGTGGTCCCAGGGCATCAGCCGGTTGTACAGCTGCGCATGGGCATGCCCGCCCGCCGTCAGCCGGTATTCATGCGCCGCACAGCGATAGCCCACCGTGCCGGCCAGCCGCGGCAGGCGCGCCGTGACCCGCGCGCGCAGCGGTTCCGGCAGATAGGTCCAGGACACCGCCGCCACCATGCGCTCCACCGGCGCGGGCGCCGCCACGCGCAAGTCGGCCATGTGGCGGCCCTGAGCATCGGCGAGCCAGGCCCCCTCACCACGCAGCGCCATGGCGGTGTCGTCGCCGAGCGGGTCGTGGATCCAGCCCGCCACCACCTCGCCCTTCACGACGGCGGCCGCCATGCAGCCGAACAAAGGCACGCCCGCGGCGAAATTCGCCGTGCCATCCACCGGATCCACCACGAAAGCCAAGTCGGCATCCACCAACCGGTCCAGCACGGCCGGGTCGGCGGCGCAGGCTTCCTCCCCCACCACCACGCAGCCGGGGAACAGGCGTGTCAGGCCGGCTTCGATCACGCGCTCCGCGGCCTCGTCGGCATCGGTGACCAGGTCTAGCGGGCCGGACTTGGCGCGCACCGCGCCCTGCGCCAGGCGGCGGAAGCGCGGCAGGATCTCGGCGCGCGCGGCCTCGCGCAACAGGGCCGCGACATCGGCCGCGCGGGCGGCGCCGATCATGCGCGGCCTTCGAAGCGCGCGCGGTCGGCGGACGAGATGCGTACGGTCAGGCGGATCGCCTCCTCGCCATCCTGGCGCGCCAGCACCTCGGCATGCGCATAGAGCCAGGCCAGGCCGGCGCCGTCGGTGGTGGGCAGGCTGACCTCCATCGTCTCGAGGCCCGCCGACAGGCGCGCATCGATGGCGCGGCGCAGTTCGTCCAGGCCTTCGCCGGTCAGCGCCGAGACCGGCACCGCGCCGGGCGCGCGGCGTGCCACGGAATCGACGCCGCCGAGCAGGTCGGACTTGTTCAGCACCTCGACCACGCGTTCCTCCCAGTCGGCTTCGAGCGCGGCATCGGGGCCCTCGGCCATCTCGGCCATGACGCCGAGCACATCGGCGCGCTGCGCGGCGCTGTCGGGATGCGCGATGTCGCGCACATGCAGGATGATGTCCGCCGCCGCGACTTCTTCCAGCGTGGCGCGAAACGCTTCCACCAGCTGCGTCGGCAGGTCGGAGATGAAGCCCACCGTGTCCGACAGGATCGCCGTGCGCCCGGACGGCAGCCGGATGGCGCGCATCGTGGGATCGAGCGTCGCGAACAGCTGGTCCTGGGCGTACACGCCCGCCCCGGTGAGTTCGTTGAACAGCGTGGACTTGCCGGCGTTGGTATAGCCGACCAGCGCGACCACAGGGTAGGGCACGCGCGCCCGCGCGCTGCGATGCAGGCCGCGGGTGCGGCGCACCTGCTCCAGTTCGCGCTTGAGCTTCACGATGCGGTCGGTAATCAGGCGGCGGTCGAGCTCGATCTGGCTTTCGCCAGGCCCGCCCAGGAAGCCGAAGCCGCCGCGCTGGCGTTCGAGGTGCGTCCAGGACCGCACCAGGCGCGTGCGCTGGTAGTCCAGATGGGCCAATTCGACCTGCAGCGCGCCTTCCTTCGTGCGCGCGCGCTCGCCGAAGATCTCGAGGATCAGGCCTGTGCGGTCGATCACCTTGCAGCCCCAGGCGCGTTCCAGGTTGCGCTGCTGCACGGGCGTCAGCGCAGCATCGACGACGACGACGCCGACCTCCTGTTCCTTCAGCGCCTGGCCGATCATCGCGACCTGGCCTTCGCCCATCAGGGTGGAGGGGCGGCGCTCACGCAGCGGATGCACCGCGGAATGCACGATGGTGACGCCGATCGAGGCCGCGAGCCCGACGGCTTCGGCCAGCCGCGCCTCGGCCGCGCGATGCCCGCCGGCATCGCCGATGGCAACGCGGTTGGACCGTTCGTGGGGCAGGATGACGGCGGCGCGGGTGGGTACGCCGCCGCGCGCGTCAGTCGCTTCCGCCAGGGGCCACCTCGCGCGACAAGGTCATGCGCGTCTCGGACGGCGACGAGGTGCCGGCGGACGGCGCGGTGCCCTGGGTCGCCCCCTGGGCGGCCGCGTCGAACAGCATGATCGGCGCGCCTGGCATCACCGTGCTGATTGCGTGCTTGTAGACCAGCTGGGTATGCCCATCGCGGCGCAGCAGCACCGAGAAGTTGTCGAACCAGGTGATGATGCCCTGCAGCTTCACGCCGTTCACCAGGAAGATCGTCACGGGGGTCTTGGATTTGCGAACATGATTCAGGAACACGTCCTGCACGTTCTGGGACTTCTCGGCGGCCATTGGGACCGGTCCTTCTGTTCTTGCCGGTCACCGACCGGTCTGCGGACCGGCGAAAACCATTTCCGGCCGCCGGCAGGCGAGAGTTTCCCCGCCCTGTCAGGCCTTGGCAAGGGAAAGCAGGTGCGCTTCCAGCGCATGGCCATCGCGGAATGCCGCATCGGGCTGCGCGGCCGTCACGCCGCCGTCATGTGCCGCATCGCCGAGCAGCACGGCGCGGCAGCCCGCGGCGCGCGCCGCCTGCATGTCGAGCACGGTGTCGCCGATGTACCAGACCTGCGACGATGCCGGCACGCCAAGGCGTTCGAGCGCCAGCAGCAAGGGTGCGGCGGAAGGCTTGTCGGCGCTGGCATCACCGGCCCCGACAAGCGCGCCGAATCGCGTGGCCCAGCCCAGATGGGCGGCCTCGGCGCGCAGCAGCGCACCCTGCTTGTTCGACACCACCGCCTGCGGGCCCAGCGCCGCCGCGGCCCCGATGGCCTGCGCCGCGCCGGGCATCGGGTGCAGCACGTCCAGATGGCAGGACCGCACCGTGGCGTAGAAGATGTCGCGCGCACGCTCCCACTCCGCGCCGAACATCGGCGGGAAGGATTCGGGCAGCGACTTGCGCACACGTGTGAGCACCGTCGCGCGGTCCCATTCGGGCAGGGCAAAGGCGCGGAAGGCGGCGTTCAGCCCGGCCTCGATCGCCGCCCAGCCGTCGACCAGCGTATTGTCCCAGTCCCAGAGAATCGCGGTGGGGCGGGTCATCCGCGGAGCTGATTCAGCAGGCCGAGCATGTCGCCCATCACCCACAGATGCCGGATGCGCCCGACATCGAGCGTGAAGAACCCCACGCCTTCCCAGGCGAGCGTCCGCCCGCTGGGCGGCGCATCAAGGAACGGCCCGGCATCATGCACGCCGGAGAAGCGCACCCGCGCCGCGACGCGCTCGCCATCCACCAGCAGGTCCAGCACCTCGCAGCGATAGGTCGAGAAGGCATGGCGGACCGAGCGCACATAGGCGCCGAAGGCCTCAAGGCCCCGCATGGTCTGCCCGAAGGTGCCCTGGAAGGCGACGTCCTCGTGCATCAACGCGGGCAGGCGCGCGAGATCGCCGGCTTCCCAGAGCTCGGCGTAGAAGGCGCGGATGACCTCGGCGTTGCCGGTGGTCACGCGGCGTTCTTCATGCCGCCCTTCACATGGCGGGCGAAGATGTCGAAGAGCTGGCGCACCACCGGGCCGACCTTGCCATCACCGACCGGCGCGCCGTCGATCTTGAGGATCGGCTTCACGAAGGAAGTGGCGGAGGTAATGAAGGCCTCGCGTGCGCGCTTCATCTCGTCCAGGGAGAATTCGCGCAGCTCCACCGCGATGCCGGCCTGCTGCAGTTCCGCGATCAGCGCCGCGCGCGTGCAGCCGGGCAGGATGGCGTCGTCCAGGTGCCGCACGCGGATCACGCCGTGCTCGTCCACGATCCAGAAGGAGGTCGCGGCACCTTCGGTCACCATGCCGGTCTGCGGGTCGAACAGCACGGCCTCGATCGCGCCCTGCTCGCGCGCCGCCTGGCGGGCCAGGCAATTGGGCAGAAGGTTCACGGTCTTGATGTCGCAGCGCGCCCACCGCAGGTCGGGCGCGGTGATGACCGACGCGCCCCAGCGGTCCACATCGGTCGGGTAGGGCGCGATGCGCTTGATGGTGACAACCAGCGCCGGCGGCGTGGGCTGGGTCGGGAAGGCATGGTCGCGCCGGGCCACGCCGCGCGTGACCTGCATGTAGAGCAGACCCTCGGTCACGCGGTTGCGGCGCGCGACTTCGCGCAGCACCAGCCGCAGCGCGGCGCGCGACATCGGCATGGGCAGGCGGATTTCCCGCAGCGAGCGTTCCAGCCGGTCGAGGTGCAGGTCTTCGTCGATGTAGCGCCCATCATACAGGTGCACGACCTCGTAGATGCCGTCGCCGAACTGGTAGCCGCGGTCCTCGATGTTCACGCTGGCTTCGGGCTGCGGCACGTAGCGGCCGTTCACATAGGCGATGCGGGACATGCGGTCCTGTCCTTCAGGCGTTGCCGACGGTGCCGGCTGGGCTCGCGCGGTCCTCGGCATGCACGCCGAGGAATTTCAGCTTCCGGTGCAGCGCGCTGCGCTCCATGCCGACGAAATTCGCGGTGCGCGAGATGTTCCCCCCGAAGCGCAGCAGCTGCGCCTCGAGATACTGGCGTTCGAACAATTCCCGCGCCTCGCGCAGCGGCAGCGTCATGATCTCGGAACTGCGGTCGAGCTTGAGCACCGCGGGTGCCGCGGCGCCCACCTGCGGGGGCAGCATGTCGGGGCGGATGGGTTCGCGCGCCTCGCCCGGCGCCATGATGAGCAGCCAGTCGATCAGGTTGCGCAACTCGCGCACATTGCCCGGCCAGTCATAGGCCTGCATGGCGGCCAACGCGTCTTCGCTCAGCTCGCGCCGGGCCATGCCGGTCGTCTCGGTGGACCGGCCGATGAAGTGGCGTGCGAGCAGGGGCACGTCCTCGCGACGTTCGCGAAGTGCGGGCACGCGCAACGGCACGACGGCGAGGCGGTAGTACAGATCTTCCCGGAAGCGCCCGGCCGCGATCTCGGCCTGCAGGTCGCGGTTCGTGGTGGAGAGCACGCGCACATCCACCTTCACCCGCGTGCCGCCGCCGATGCGCTCGAAACCCTGTTCCTGCAGGGCGCGCACGATCTTGCCCTGCGTCTCCAGCGGCATGTCCGCGATCTCATCGAGCAGCAGCGTGCCGCCATGGGCGCGTTCCAGCACGCCGGCGCGGCGCGGCTGGGCGGAGGCATCGGCGCCGGCCTCGATGCCGAACAGCTCCTCCTCGAAGCGGGCGGGGTTCAGCGTGGCGCAGTTCAGCACCAGGAAGGGTCCATCGGCGCGGCGAGAACGCGCATGGATCATCCGCGCCGCGACTTCCTTGCCCGCCCCCGCGGGGCCGGTGATCAGCACGCGCGATCCGGTCGGCGCGACCTTCTCGATCGCCCCGCGCAACTGTCCGACCGGCGCGGACCCACCCAGCAGGTCGGTCTCGGGCCCGGCGCGCAGGCGCAATTCGCTGTTCTCGCGCCGCAGCTTCGCCGCTTCCAGTGCGCGTGAGACGATCAGCAGCAGGCGGTCGGACTTGAAGGGCTTCTCGATGAAGTCGTAGGCGCCCTGCTGGATCGCCTGCACCGCGGTCTCGATCGTGCCGTGGCCGGAGATCATGATCACCGGCACCTGCGGTTCCTCGACATGCAGGGCTTCGAGGATGCCCAGGCCGTCCAGCCGCGAGTTCTGCAGCCAGATGTCCAGGATCACGAGCGAGGGCCGGCGCTGCCGGAAGGCCGCGATGGCGCTGTCCGAATTGTGCGCCTGGCGCGTCTCGTAGCCCTCGTCGGACAGGATGCCCTCGATGAGCGTCCGGATGTCCGGTTCGTCGTCTACGATCAGGATCTCATGCGCCATGCGCGACCTTCGCTCCCTCGCCGGTCCTGGCGGCATCGGGGCCGGCCTCCGCCGCGGCACGGACGGGCAGCACCAGCATCACCCGCGCGCCGGGGCCATCCCCCCGGTCTTCCAGAACAAGCTTCCCGCCATGGTCCTCCATGATCTTCTTCACGATGGCAAGGCCAAGCCCGGTTCCCTTTGCCTTGTGAGTGACATAGGGCTCGGTCAGGCGGTCGCGGTCCTCCTCCTGTGGCAGGCCGACTCCGTCATCGGCGACGGCGATGGTCACCTGATCGGGGGTCGCGCGGACGGTCGCGGTGATGCGCCCGGCCCCCTCGGCGGCACGCATCGCGACCGCATCGGCGGCGTTCTGGAGCAGATTCGTCAGCGCCTGGCCGATCAACCGGCGGTCGCAGGGGATCACCGGCGCGGGGTCGGCATAGTCGGTCTCGTAGGTGATGTCGGGATGCGCGTCGCGCTGCAGCACGAGCGCCTCGCGCAGCAGGTGGTTGGCGTCCTCGGGGCGGATCACCGGCTGGGGCATCCGCGCGAAGGCGGAGAATTCATCGACCATCCGCCCGATGTCGCCGACCTGGCGCACGATGGTGTCGGTGCATTGCCTGAAGGTGTCGGGGTCGTCAGTGATCTGCTTGAGGTAGCGGCGCTTCAGCCGTTCCGCGGAGAGTTGGATCGGCGTCAGCGGGTTCTTGATCTCGTGCGCGATGCGCCGCGCCACATCGGCCCAGGCGGCCTTACGCTGGGCCGACAGCAATTCAGTGATGTCGTCGAAGGTCAGCACGTAGCCCTCGACCCGCCCGCCCTGCATCTCCGCGCCCAGGCGCGCGATGAAGGTGCGCCGGGCATTGGGCGAACCCGACCGGATCTCCGCGGTCTGCGGCCGGTCGGGCGTGGCGCGCGCGGCGTCGATCAGCGGCGCGAATTCCGGCGCCACGCCGGCCAACGGCAGCCCGATCGCGGCATCGAGGTCGACACCCAGCAGCGCCGAGGCCGAGCGGTTCGGCAGGTTCACCCGCCCCTCCGCATCCAGCCCGATCACGCCCGCGGTGACACCGGACAGCACCGTTTCCGTGAAGCGCCGCCGTTCGTCGATCTGCCGATAGGCCTCCATCAGCTCGCCGCGCTGCGCACCCAACTGGCTGGTCATGCGGTTGAAGGCGCGCGACAGGGATGCGACCTCGTCATCCGCCTCGCCCTCCTGCACACGCGTGGCGAGGTCGCCGGCGCGCACGCGCTCCGCCGCCGTGATCAGGCGCGAGATGGGGCGCGCGATGCGGTTCGCGATCAGCAGCCCGAGCAGCACAGCGCCCAGCAGCACCAGCAGCGTCGCGATGGCGAAGATCAGCACGAAGGTGATCTGCAGGTCGCCGCGGTTGCGGTCCAGCCGGTCGTATTCCTGGAAGGCCAGTTCCGTGGTGCGCATGTGCTCCAGCACGCCGGGATCGACCGGGCGCGAGATCATCAGCAGCAGTCCGGGCGGGATATTGAGCTGCACCAGCGCGCGCACCCGCCCCTCCCCGCTCTCGCCCGGCAGCACCGCGACTTCGCCCGCGCGCGCCGCCTCCATGGCCCATGATGGCGGGACATCCACCACCGATCCCGTGGTCAGCCCCGCCGAGGCGATCACCTGGCCGAGCGTCGGTTCCACCACCAAGGATTCGGTCAGGCCACGGATGCCGGTATGCGTGGCCAGCAGGCGCGCGAAGGCGATGCCGTTGTCGGGCAGCAGCACCGGCGCGGCACGGTTCAGGTCGTTGGCGATGGCCAGGATATCGGCGCGGATGGTGTTGCGGTGTTCCTCGAGATAGGCGCGCGAGGCCACCAGCGAGGCTTCCAGCGTGTCCCTCACCCGGTCGGAGAACCAGGACTGGATGCCGAGGTTGAAGAACAGCGCCGCGAAGCCCGCCACCAGGATCGACGGGCCCACCGCCACCACGCCGAACAGCAGCACCAGGCGCACATGCAGCCGCGACCCGGCCGACCCGCGCCGGCGTTCCACCCACATGCGCACCACGCGCGCCACCAGCGACGCCGCCAGGAGCAGCAGCACGGCCAGGTTCGCCAGGATGATGCCGACCACCTGCCCCGGCCCGGTCGGACCCAGCGGGGTGCCCCCGGACAGCACGGCGAAGGTCGCGAGCCCGAGCACCAGGGCCAGAAGGGCCATGCCGATGGTGGCACTCGGCCCGAGCAGCGCATCGCCGAGTCGCCGCCCCCAGGATCCCGGCGCGGTCGGTTCGCCCCCGATCGGCCCGGGGGGCTGGGCAGCGCGCGATTCCGGGCGGCCCGCGGCGCGGCGTTGGAACAGGCCCTTCATGTCAGGGCCTGTACACCCTCAGGACAGCCCGCGCACCACCGGCAATTCGAGCTCCCGGATCTTCTTGCGCAGGGTGTTCCGGTTCAGCCCCAGCATCGCTGCGGCCTTGATCTGGTTGCCGCGCGTGGCGCCGAGGGCGAGGCGCAGCAGCGGGCGCTCGACCTCGGCCAGCACGCGCTCGTACAGGTCGCGCACCGGCATGCCGTCCTTGTGCGCCGCCATGAAGGTCGCGAGGTGGCGCTCGACCGCCTGTTCGAGCGTGGCGGGCATGGCCTGGCCATCGGGGCCGGCGGGCTGCACGGCCTCCGCGAGTTCGGCCGCGACCGCATCGGCGCCGATCATTTCCTGGGGATAGAGCGCCGCGAGCCGGCGCATCAGGTTTTCGAGTTCGCGCGCATTGCCTGGCCAGGCATGGCCCTTCAGCGCGTCCATCGCCTCGGGGCTGAGCTGCTTGCCCGGCAGGCCGGCGGCGCGCGCGCGGTCGAGGAAGTGGCGCGCCAGCAGCGGGATGTCCTCCATGCGCTCGCGCAGCGGCGGCAGGCGGATGGGCACCACGTTCAGGCGATAGAACAAATCCTCGCGGAACAGGCCCTGGCGGATCAACTGGCGCAGGTCGCGGTGCGTGGCGGCGACGATGCGGACATTCGCCTTGATCGGCTGGCGGCCGCCGACCGTGGTGAACTCGCCCTCCTGCAGCACGCGCAGCAGGCGTGTCTGCGCCTCGGGCGGCATGTCGCCGATCTCATCGAGGAACAGCGTGCCGCCGGCGGCCTGCTCGAACCGGCCGATGCCGCGGTTGAGCGCGCCGGTGAAGGCGCCGCGCTCATGGCCGAACAATTCGGCCTCGATCAATTCGCGCGGGATGGCGGCCATGTTGATGGCCACGAAGGGCCCGGCGCGGCGCTTGCCGTAGTCGTGCAGCGCGCGCGCGACCAGTTCCTTCCCGGTGCCGCTCTCGCCCGTGATCATGGTCGTGAGGTCGGTGGTCGTCAGGCGCGCGACGGTGCGGTAGATTTCCTGCATGGCGGCCGACCGGCCGACCAGGGGCAGCTTTTCGCCCTCGCCGTCCTCGCTGGCGGCCACGGCGCTGGGCGGCGCCGCCAGGGCGCGTTCCACGACGGCCAGAAGTTCCTTCAGGTCGAAGGGCTTGGGCAGGTATTCGAAGGCCCCGCGCTGGGTCGCCTTGATGGCGGTCGCGAAGGTGGATTGCGCCGACATCACCACGACGCGCAGTTCCGGGCGCACGCGCTTGATGCGCGGCACGAGATCCAGCCCGTTCTCGTCAGGCATCACGACGTCGGTGATGACGAGGTCGCCCTCGCCATCCTCGACCCAGCGCCAGAGCGTGGCGGCGGAGGATGTGGCGCGCACCTGGTAGCCCGAGCGTCCGAGCGCCTGGCTGAGCACGGTGCGGATGGCGCGGTCGTCGTCGGCGATCAGGATGGTGCGCGCGTCGTTCATTGGGCGGTCCCGAAACTTCCCGGCGGTGGCGTTGGCATCGAAAGCCGGAACACGGTCCTGCCGGGACGGCTGTCGCATTCGATGAGCCCCCCCTGGTCCGCGACTAGCTTCGCGACGAGCGCGAGGCCGAGCCCCTGCCCGCCCCGCTTCGTGCTCACGAAAGGTTCAAAAAGCGTGCCGCGCACCTCGTCGGCGATGCCCGATCCATTGTCCCGCACGCTGATCTGCAGCGGCAGGTGCACACGGTCCGACGAACCGGGCACCGCGATGCGCACCCCGTGGTGATAGGCGGTGGCGAGCACGATCTCGCCATTCAGCGGGTCAACCGCTTCCGCCGCATTCTTCACCAGGTTCAGCAGAATCTGTACCAGCAGGTCGCGATTGCCCCAGACCGGCGGCAGGGACGGGTCGTATTCCTCGAGCAGCCGGAGGTGCGACGCGAAGCCGGTCGACGCGATGCGCCGCACGTGGTCCAGCACCTGGTGAATGTTCACCGGCCCGAGGTCGACCGGGCGTTCGGAGAACATGTCGAAGCGGTCGACCAGGCCGCGGATGCGGTCGGCCTCGTCCTGCACCAGCTGGCACAATTCGCGGTCGCCATCCGAGGCGGCGGATTGCTCGAGCAGCTGCGCCGCGCCGCGGATGCCCGAAAGCGGGTTCTTGACCTCATGCGCGAGCATCGCCGCCATGGCGGAGGCACCGCGCGCCGCGCCACGGAAATTCAGTTGCCGGTCGAGCATCTGCGCGGTCGACCCATCCTCGAGCGTCACCACCACGCCGCCCGGCAGTTCGGGCAGCGGCGCGGCATGGACCGTGACGCCGCGGCGCGACAGGCGCGGGCTGTCGAGCGTGAGGTCGTGGTCCGACACCCGCGCATCGAGGTGGCGCACCTGCGCGATGACCGCGAAGATGCGGCTGTCCTCCGGCACCAGGTCCGACAACGACATCTGCGACAACGAGGCGATCGAGGTGCGGAAGAACTGCTCCGCCGCCGCGTTCGCGCTGCGGAAGCGGTTCTCGCCATCCAGCACCACCACGGGCACGGCGATGGCGCCCAAAATGGCGGCGGCATCGGGCACCGGGCGGCCCTGCCAGCCGCTCGGGCGGATGGCGCGGCGCAGCAGGCTGCCCTTCATGCCGCGATGCGCTCCCCGCCCGCGTCCTGTGTCTCGCCGGCAGCGCGGAAATCCTCTCGCGCGGCCTCGACGCCATGTTCGATCAGCGGGTCGTAGAAGGCGTGCACGAGGTCGAGCACGGCGTCGGCGGTGTCGCAGCGGTTCACCTGCACGCGGAATTCCGCCGACCCGGGCAGGCCCTTGGAATACCAGGCGACATGCTTGCGCGCGAGGCGTACGCCGGGGTCGCGGCCATGGTGGTCGAGCATGTCGGCGTAGTGGTCCAGCAGGATGCGCTTCTGCTCCGCCAGGACCGGTTCGGCCGCCGCGCGCCCGGACAGCCGTGCCGCCACCACGGCCGGCAGCCAGGGACGACCGTAGCAGCCGCGGCCGATCATCACGCCATCCGCGCCTGACTGGCGCAGCGCTTCCTCCGCATCCTCGGCGGTCAGGATGTCTCCGTTCGCGATCACTGGGATCGTCACGGCGTCCTTCACCTGGCGGATGAAGGCCCAGTCGGCGGTGCCGGTGTAGAACATCTGCCGGGTACGGCCATGCACCGTGACCAGGCGGATGCCGCTTTCCTGGGCGATCCGCGCGAGGCGCGGCGCGTTCAGGCTCGCGTGGTCCCAGCCCATGCGCATCTTCAGCGTCACCGGCACCGACACCGCGCGCACGGTGGCTTCCAGGATGCGCGCGGCGGCGATCTCGTCACGCATGAGCGCCGAACCGGCGGACTGCCCCACCGCGACCTTCTTCACGGGGCAGCCGAAATTGATGTCGACGATGGCGGCGCCACGATCGACCACGAGGCGCGCCGCTTCCGCCATGGTCTCGGGATCGCAGCCGGCCAACTGGACCGAGGCCGGGCCGCCGAAGCCGTCCACCTCCGCCATCTTCAGCGTCTGGCGGTTGGTGCGGACCATCGCCTGGGAGGCGATCATCTCGCTGACCACCATCGGCGCGCCGAGGCTGCGCGACAGGCGCCGGAAGGGCAGGTCCGTGACCCCAGACATCGGGGCCAGGATGACCGGTGTGTCGATGCGGATGTCGCCGACCATGATCGGCGCCAGGCGCGGCGCGGAGGTGTTGCTCATGATTTGTGCAAGATAGAGCCAGTGCCGCCGTTCCGCAACGGTGGCACCGGCCCTCCGGTCACGGAATGGGCAGGACGCCCCCGCCGTTTGCACCCCGGCCGAAGCGCCGTATCAAGCGGCATGACGATCGCAGCCCTTCTCATGGCCGCGGGCACCGGCCAGCGCTTCGGCGCACCGCAGCCCAAGCAGTACCTGCCGCTGCTCGGCCGCCCGGTGATCCGGCACGCTGCCGAATCCCTGCTGGCGGACGGCCTCGTGGACCGCCTGTTGCCGGTGGTCGCCGCTGGGGAGGAGGCGCGTGTCGCGGCCATCCTGGATGGCCTGCCCGCCCTGCCGCCAGTTGCCGGCGGCGCGACGCGTGCCGAGAGCGTGCGCGCGGGGCTGGAGGCGCTGGCTGCAGACCCGCCCGCGATCGTGCTGGTGCACGATGGCGCCCGCCCGGTCATCCCGCCCGGCACCATCGCCGCGCTGCGCGATGCGCTGGCCCGGGCCCCCGGCGCCATTCCGGCCCAGCCGGTGACGGACACGCTCAAGCGCGGCGCGGCGGGCCGCATCATCGAGACGGTGCCACGCGAGGGCCTGTTCCGCGCCCAGACGCCGCAGGCCTTCCGCTTCGACGCCCTGCTGGCGGCGCATCGCGCCGGCGACGGCAGCGCCACCGACGACGCCGCCCTTCTGGAAGCGGCAGGGCTCGCGGTCACGCTGGTGCCGGGCGGGGAAGCGAACATCAAGATCACCTGGCCCGAGGACCTGATACGCGTGGAAGCCCACCTGTCTGCCCGCCTGATCCCCCGCATGGGCACCGGCTTCGACGTGCACCGCCTGGTCGAGGACCGCCCGCTGGTGCTGTGCGGCGTCACCGTGCCGCATCCGCTCGGCCTGTCTGGCCATTCCGACGCCGATGTCGGCATCCATGCGCTGTGCGACGCGATCTACGGCGCGCTGGCCGAAGGCGATATCGGCCGCTGGTTCCCGCCGAGCGAAGCACGGTGGAAGGATGCCGATAGCGCCCGCTTCCTGCGGCACGCCGCGGCGCGCATTGCCGCGCGCGGCGGGATCCTGGCCAATGCCGACGTCACGCTCATCTGTGAGCGCCCGAAGATCACGCCCCATGCGCCGGCCATGCGCGCGCGCCTGGCTGAACTGCTCGGTGTCGACATCGGGGCGATATCGGTGAAGGCGACCACGACCGAGCGCCTGGGTTTCCCCGGCCGCGGCGAGGGCATTGCGGCGCAGGCCGCCGCGGTGGTGCTGGTGCCGCCGGCCCGTGATACCTGTGCCAATACGTAATTCATTATCTTTTTCCGAGACACGGTTCCGGCCTATCCTATTCGCCAAGCTTCGACCGAGTCCGATCGCCAGAATGAACGCCGTCACCCTCATCGCCTCGCATGCGAGCCTCGCCTGCCCGCTATGCGGACTGCGTGACGCCCCGGCGGCGGGGGCGGCCGGTCGCTGCATCTGCGCCCTGCACGATGAAGCGCTGGAAGGCCTGGTGCTGCGGGCCGTAGCGCTCGACCCCGAGGGTCGTGACCATCCGGTGCGGGTCGGGCATATCGCGGCGCTGCTGGCCGAGGTGCTCGGCATCGAGGCGCCGGAACGGGCCCTCCTGCGCCGTGCGGCCGTGCTGCACGACATCGGCAAGATGGCATTGCCCGAGGGCGTGCTCGGCCACAGCCACGTGCTCGACCCCGCGGCGCGACGCGTGATGGAACGCCATACGACGCTCGGTGCGAGCATCCTCGCGCATGCCCGCGCGCCATGGATGCAACTGGCCGCAACGATCGCCTTGAACCACCATGAGCGCTGGGACGGCAGCGGGTACCCCGCGGGCCTGGCGGGCGAGGAGATTCCGCTGGCGGCACGGCTGGTGGCCGTGGCGGATGTCTACGACGCGCTCCGGTCGGATCGCCCCTACAAGGCGCCGCTCGAACATGACGAGGCGCTGGCGCGCCTGCGTGACGGCGATGGGCGAATCGCGCCGGCGCAGTTCGACCCGCAGGTGTTGGCGGCACTGCAGGATTGCGCGGCCGCGGTCGGCGCCATCGAACACTGACCGCGCTGCAGGCGTTCAGGTGAGTGCGGGGGTGCGCAGCGAGTCGATCACGCCGGGCACCTGGTCCGGCGGCACCGGACGGCCGAACAGGTAGCCCTGCGCGGCGTCGCAGCCCTCGGCCAGCAATTCGCGCAGTTGCGCATCGGTCTCGACACCCTCGGCGATCACCGCGATGCCGAGGCTGCGTCCGAGCCCGGTCACGGCACGCACGATGGCCGGCGCATCGCCGCCCAGCGGGAGGTCCTTCACGAAGGACCGGTCGATCTTGATCCGGTCGAAGGGAAAGACCCGCAGCTGTGTCAGCGAGGAATGCCCGGTGCCGAAATCATCCATGGCGATGCGCACGCCGGCTTCGCGCAGCGCGAGCAACTGGCTCAGCGCCGCGTCGCCATTGGCCAGCAGCACCGTCTCGGTCACCTCGAGTTCGAGCCGATGGGGCGCCAGGCCGCATTCGGCGAGCAAGGCGGCGATACTGCCGGGCAGGCAGCCATCCTCGAACTGCGCCGGAGCCAGGTTGACCGCGACGGAGAGTTCGCCAGGCCAGCGCATCGCGGTCTCGCAGGCCTCGCGCAGGACCCAGGATCCGATCCGACGCATCAGGCCGAGCCGTTCGGCCATCGGCAGGAAGGCGCCCGGCGCCAGGAGCCCGCGTTCGGGGTGGCGCCAGCGGATCAGCGCCTCGAAGCCGGTCAGCACGCCCGACGGCAGGGCCACCTGCGGCTGGAAGTGCAGTTCGAACTCCTGTTCGGCGACCGCGCGGCGGAGCGCGGCTTCCATCACGCGCGCCTCCTGCCAGCGGACGTCCATGTCCGGCGTGAAGCGGCGCCATGCCCCATGGCCTTCGGCCGGTGCGTCGTGCCGGGCCATCGCGGCGCGGCGCAGCAGCAGCGCGGCATCGGCGCCATCCGCCGGGGCCAGCGCGATGCCGATGCGCGGCACGATCACCACGGTCTCCCCGGCGATGAGATAGGCGCGGCCCAGAAGGTCGACCAGCCGCGCCGCGAGGGCTGCGGCGTGGGAGGCCTCGGTGACCTCGCTTTGCAGGACGGCGAATTCCTCCCCGGCCATGCGCGCCACGAGGTCGCCGTCGCGCACCGCGGCCTGCAGGCGCCGTGCGGCGGCCCGCAGCAGGTCTTCCCCGATGGCGTGGCCCAGCACCTGGTTGACCGCGCGGATGCCGTCGAGGTCGACCAGCAGCACCGCGGCCCCGCCGCGGCGCCGCGCCGGGCGGTCGAGTGCCGCGGCGAGGCGCGCCTCGAACATGGCGCGGTCGGACAGGCCGGTCAGCGGGTCGATCCCGCCGCCGCCGGCGAGCACCGTCTCGGGCGTGATGGCGAGCACCCAGGTGCCCTGGGTGGCGCGGCGGATGCCGAAGCGCAGGCCCGGCGCCCCGGCCAGCCGCAGGTCGGCCTCGGCATCGCCATCGGGCAGCGTGGCGGTGAGGCACGCCGCGGCGATCACGGCCACCGCCTCGCGGTCCAGGCGCGGGCTGGCTTCCAGCAGGTCGCACACGCCCTGAGCGTGGCGCGCGGTGCGGGCCAGGCCGAGCAGCGCCGCGGCGCGGCCGCTGACCAGGCCCACGCGCAGGTCGGCATCGAAGCTGACCACGCCGTCGGGAAGGGTCTCGAGCGCGGCCGCCGCCAGCTGGCCACGACCGGGCGGCTTCTGGGGCTTGGTCGCGCCGCCGGCTTCCGCCATCCCGTCCATCGCGCGCTGTCGTCCTCCGCTGGGCGTCCGGGACCCGGGCGGGGGCGCCGTCCGGGGTCCGGTCGAAGCGGCAATGTCGCGTGCGAGAGGTGAAGAAAGCGTGGATGGCGTGCTGGCGGCGGTCTCGCGAAGGGCTTCGCGCGGCGCTTCGCATTCTGCAAACCGCATTGGGCAAAAAGAAGGGCCATCCCTGCGGATGGCCCTGAGGCAAGGTTGAGGAAGGCTAAGCTGCCAGGCCCGGGAGGATCCCGCTGCCAGACAAGCCGGGACTTGCATGGCCCGTGCCAGCCCTGCCGGCGGCACCGTCGCCCAGTCGCGGGGCCGCAACGGCGGGGTGCACTCTCCCGGGGCAGGCCAGCAGGGCACGGCGCGCGACGGATCGGCGCCACGGGCACCCCGGCGCATGGCGCGCGCTGTTCAGGCGGCCCTCCGCACGGCCCGCGCACCGGCCAGTGCCCGGGCCTCGAGCCGGGCGCGCGTGGCACGCGGCAATTGCCGGGCGGATTTGGCGTGCGGCAGCGCCATCTCCCCGATCTCGCGCCCCTCGGGATAAAGCGCGGCAAATTCGGCGTGGTTGTCGAAGGCGTCGCGGCCGATGTGGTCGCAGAATGTCTCGACCGGCGCGCCGTTGGCCAGCACCACCTCATGCGCCTCGGTTTCGATATTGTAGTAGACGAAGACCGGCGCGGGCGCGGGCATGCGCCGGATCGACAGGCCGTTCACCAGCGCCTGGGCCGCCACCAGCATGCCGTCCACCACGATGCCGTGCTGTGGCGAGGCCTGCAGGTCGCGATGCGGCACGCCATCGGCCAGCGCCCCCGCCTCGATCAGGATGGGCAAGCCCTGCGCGCCGCGGGCGGTGCGCGCTTCCACCGTGGTGCGCCCGGCGAACAGGATCGGCACGGCGCGGCCATCGGCGGTCAGCACCAGGTCGCCCACGCGCAGGGTCTCGATGGCGCGGTCCCCGGCGGGGGTGGCGATGAGGGTTCCGGCGAGGAAGCAGGGCGTCGGCAGGATGACCGCGTTGGACGGGTCGTTGTTGTTGTAGAGGACGTATTCGATGTCGTCGGCGACGAAGTCGACACCGTCGTTGGTGCCGAGCTGCGTCTCATTGTCCGTGACCCGCCAGCCGCCGGCGACGCGCTCCCAGGTGTATTCGTCCGGTGCGCCGTTGAACACGACGGTGTCGCTGCCGGTGCCCCCGAACATCTCGTCGTCGCCGGGCTGGGCGTCCATGAAGTCGTCGCCGGCGCCGCCGTCGAGCAGGTCGTTGCCGGTGCCCCCCTGCAATTCATCGTTGTCGTTGCCGCCGAAGACCTGGTCGTTACCGTCGCCGCCGGACAGCACGTCGTCACCGCCGCGGCCTTCCATCGTGTCGTTGCCGTTGCCGGCGAAGATGTTCGCGACGGTCGGAAAACCGTCGGCGTCGAGCTCGAAATCCTTGTCGTTGCTGCCGACATAGATGTCGTCGTCGTCGGTCCAGGTGTCCGGGTTGCGGGCCACCCCGCTGGAATCGTTCCAGGTTCCGGACATCGCGCACTCCTCGCCGAGATCGGCGGGCGGATCCGCCGAATTCAACTAGAGCGCGATTTTATCGAATCTCAACATAAAGTAATTGGTTTCACGCCGCATTCACGCGCGCGGTGATTACCGCGCCCGTTCCAGAATCGACACGTAGTTCGCGACCGCCGCGCCGCCCATGTTGAATACACCGCCGAGTTCCGCCTTCGGCAGTTGCAGCGCACCCGCGGTGCCGGTCAGTTGCATCGCCGCCAGCACATGCATCGACACCCCGGTAGCCCCGATCGGGTGGCCCTTCGCCTTCAGCCCGCCCGAGCGGTTCACCGGCAGGCGCCCGCCCGCCGCGGTCCAGCCCTCGATCGCGGCGCGCCCGCCCTGCCCTTCGGCGGCCAGGCCCATCGCCTCGTATTCAATGAGTTCGGCGATGGTGAAGCAGTCATGCGTCTCGGCGAAGGACAGGTCGCCGACGCCGATGCCGGCCTGGTCGTAGGCCCGGGCCCAGGCCTCGCGCGCGCCCTCGAAGCGGGTGATGTCGCGCGCGGCGATCGGCAGGAAGTCGTTGACCTGGACCGCGGCGCGGAAGCGCACCGCCTTGGCAAGCCCCGCGGCGGTGTCGGCATCGGCCAGCACGACAGCCGCGGCGCCGTCGCTCACCAGCGAGCAGTCGGTGCGCTTCAGCGGCCGCGCAACATAGGGGTTCTTCTCGCTCTCGGTGCGGCAGAACTCGTAGCCCAGGTCGCGGCGCATCTGCGCCCAGGGGTTGTCCACGCCGTTGCGGTGGTTCTTCGCCGCGATCGCGGCCAAAGCGTCGGACTGGTCGCCATGCTTCTGGAAATAGGCCTCGGCGATGCGCCCGAAGACGCCGGCGAAGCCGCCCTCGATGTCGTGCTCGGTCTTGCGGTAGGACGCGGTCAGCAGGATGTCGCCGACCTTCGGCCCGGGGGTCGCCGTCATCTTCTCGGCACCCACCACGAGGGCGAGGCGACCGCGCCCGGCGGCGATGAAGTCCCGCGCGGCGTGGATTGCGGCGGAGCCCGTCGCGCAGGCGTTCTCCAACCGCGTGATCGGCTTGAAGCGCAGTTCCGGCAGCGATTGCAGCACCAGGGAGGCCGGGAAGCCCTGCGGGGTGAAGCCTTCCCCGAACACGCCGACAAAGCCGGCATCGATCTCCGCGGGCGTAACGCCGGCGTCCTCGATCGCGGCGCGCGCCACGCCGGCCATTAGCGTCTCGAGGTCGGGCGCGTCGTCGCGCTTGCCGAAGGCGGAATGGGCCCAGCCCACGATGCAGGCGTCGGTCATGGCGGATGCTCCCTCGGTTCGCGTCGCAGTCTATCCCCGGGCGTGGCGAGGCGCGAGGCGCTCAGCGCGTCGGCTTGATGGGCAGCGACGGCACGGCGGCAGGCGTCAGCGGCGAGGCCGCCAGCCGCGCGCGAAAGCTGCCGACCTCGAGGCTCGGCGCGGTCGGGGCCGTGGGCGGAGACCAGCCCATCGCCTCGGCCCGCCAGGCGAGCAACGCGCGCAGCGTGGCGTCGGGCGGGCAGCGCGGCGCGCAGGGCGACGAACCGGGCTCGGGCGGCGCTGTCTCGACCGCCGCGCCGCAGGCCAGCACGGCATCATGCCCGGCCAGGACGATCTGCACGGCCGCGAGGGCCGCACCCGCCTCGACCAATATGCCGCGGTCGTCAGCGAGGTCGCCGACGGTCACCAGCGTGCCGTCCAGCAGCACCGCATGGCCTGGCGGGAGCACCAGGTCGTCATGCGGGGACCCATCAGCCAGGGCGCCGGCGCGCAGGCGCACGAACGGCCCCGGCAGCAGGACGCGCCGCAGTTCGACGACCGACTGGAACGGTGCGGCGCCCCCGCCAACGGCCAGCACCAGCATGCCCGGCACCAGCGCCTCGACCGCCACTTCGCCGGTGGGGGTGAGCACGGGCGTGCCGAGCGGCAGGCCGAGCGGTGGCGGAGCTTCGGGCACGCGGATGACGGTTCCTCGGATCGTTGGGCGCAACTGTGGCGTGATGCGGCTGGCGGCGAGGCGACACTTCGCTTGCCCGGAGCGCGGCGGTCAACCGGGGCGCGTGGTGCCTTAGGCGTGGCGGGAGGCGCGGCCCGTTCCCGCGCCCTCCGGGCAGCGGCGCGTGCGGCGTCGGTTGGGCTGACTGCGGTTCACGACGGCACCAATGCCCAGGAGCAACGCCCGTGACCGGACCGACTGCGGTGGTGGCCGCGACGCATCGGCGCCTGGCGACGAGCGATCACGCGCTCCTCGTTCGTCGGTTGCGTGGAAGAATCTTGACGTCGACGGTCCGCGAACGCCTCGCAGCGCGTTCGCGCGCGCCCTGCAGGTTGACTGAATATCCTCCGGACGTCCCGCGGCTGTCCCCTGAGGCGCAGCGAACCGCGCCCACCATCGATGATCATCATCCAGCCGAAAATGATTGTTGACTAGGAAATGAAAGGCGTTTAGTTTCCTAGTCAATAAGGATGTAGCATGGCCTCCCCCTCAGCACTCACCGATCACACCGGATACTGGCTGCGCGTGGTGTCGAACGCCGTATCGCAGGAATTCGCCCGCAAGGTTTCCGCCGAGGATGTCACCGTCGCGGAGTGGTCGTTCATGCGCGCGCTTTTCGATGTGGAGCCCACGCCTCCTTCAGTCCTGGCCGAACGGATGGGCATGACCAAGGGGGCGATCAGCAAGCTTGCCGAAAGGCTCGTCGCCAAGGGGTTGGTCGAGCGGACGGAAAACCCACAGGACCGGCGCGCCCATAGCCTGTCCCTCACGACGGCCGGTCGCGCCAGGATCCCGGTCCTGGCATCGCTGGCCGACATGAATGACGCTGAATTCTTCGGCGTGCTGACTGAGGACGAGCACGACATGCTCGGCCGCATCCTGAAGCGTCTCGCCGAACGGCGCGACCTGAAAGCGACGCCGGTGGACTGAACGCGCCGCCGAAAGTGCCGTTCACATGAAAGGAACTCCGCCATGGACGCGGAACGGATCTCGGTTGCCGAAACCTGCCTGCACGCTGCGCATGATGGCAGCCTGAGTTTCCCGGCGATCATCGGCAAACTGCTCGCCGCCGGCTTCGAGGGGTACACGGTCGACTATCGCCGCAACAGCCAGACCTTCTACCTGCCGGACGGCGACAGCGTCGCGTTGGACATGAAGGCATCCGCCGGCACCGTCCCCGCCGCCTTCGATGCCAACGAGGTCGAGCGCCTGGTGCGTTGGGCGCAGTCGAACGCCGCCGACTACAGCTTTGCCGCCTTTTGCGAGAAGGCGAAGGTCGCGGGCTGCGCGGGATACCTCGTGTCGTTCCTGGGCGGACGCGTGGTCTATTTCGGCCGGACCGCCGAAACCCATGTCGAACACTTCCCGAAGTGACGGTGGGCCGGGCAGGACGATGTCTGAACTCCCGGTCGGAGGCATTGTACCGGCCATCTACCTCGGGCGCGGTCCGAGCATCTTCACGCTGGGGGCGGCGGTCGGCCATCTCCAGCAAATGGTGAGCGCGCACAACTTTGCGCCGGGCAATACCGGTACCATCTCCTGGACCGGTATATTCATCCCACTATTCAGATTTACACTGCTGCGACTGAGCCCTTGCACCGCGGATTCCGGCACGGCGCCAATATTGGCGTGACCCGGCACAAAGGATTGGCGCGCCTCGATAGCGCGACTTCGAACGAGTTGCTCGAAGTCCTTGGCCATTGGAACACCATCCTTGAGCACCGTGGGGCCTCTGTCCCGCCGGTGCCGCCATGTCCATAAGCGGCACCTTCAACGAAAAGCAAGGCTCGGCCTCCCTTCCCGCTCCGGCGCAGCCGCACCGGAACCGCCTCGCGCCGTTCAGCCTGCGTCTATCCGAGGATGAGCGCGCGCGGCTAACGGTGGAAGCCGGGGGCGCGCCGCTCGGTGCGTATATGAAGGCGAAGCTGCTCGGCGAGACGATTCCCGTCCGCATGCGGCGCAGCGGCCTCGCGGTCGAAGACCGGCAGGCGCTCGGCAAGGCGCTGGCCCTGCTGGGCCAGTCCCGGCTTGCCAGCAATCTCAACCAACTCGCGCACCTCGCCCATATCGGCGCGCTCCCGGTCTCGCCTGAGATTGAATCCGAACTCAAGAACGCGGTGTCCGAGGTGCGCGCCATGCGCTGCCTCCTCGTGACCGCACTCGGCCTCAAACCGGGGGCCGAAGAATGATCCTCAAAGGCTCCCAGCGCGGCGGCGGCCAGGACCTGGCCCAGCATCTGACCCGGCTCGATGACAATGAGCATGTGAAGATTGCGGAGCTGCGCGGCTTCGCTGCCGATGATTTACGCGGTGCCTTCAAGGAAGCGGAAGCGATCAGTCGCGGCACGAAGTGCCGCCAATACCTGTTCTCGCTGTCCTTAAGCCCGCCCGCCCAAGTGAACGTCTCGGAAGAAGTGTTCCGGGGAACGATCGACACGATCGAGACGCGGCTCGGGCTGGAAGGCCAGCCGCGCGCGATCGTCTTCCATGAGAAGGAAGGCCGCCGCCATGCGCATTGCGTGTGGTCTCGGATTGATGCCGACACAATGACGGCGCGCACGCTGCCCTACTTCAAGAACAAGCTCATGGGCGTGTCGCGCGATCTCTACCTCGAACATGGGTGGAAGCTGCCGCGCGGCCTCGAAACCCCCTCGGAACGCGATCCCACCAACTTCACGCTGGCCGAATGGCAACAGGCCAAGCGCCAGGGGATTGACCCGCGCTGGATCAAACAGACCGTCCAAGGCTGCTGGGTGGGTTCTGACAACCGCCAATCCTTCGAGCGCAGCCTCGAAGAGAAAGCCCTGTTCCTCGCCAAGGGAGACCGGCGAGGCTTCGTGGTGCTGGATCATGGCGGCGAGGTCTATGCGCTGCCGCGCCTATTGGATGTGAAGACGAAGGATGTTCGCGCCCGCCTCGGCGAAGGCGACGGGCTTTCCAGTGTCGATGAGACGAAGGCCAAGATCGGCGAGCGGATGACGCCCGCGATCAAGCGTCATGTCGAGGAAGCGCGGGACCGCTTCCGCGAACGCTCCGCCGAACTCGGCGCGGCCAAGGAAGCGATGACGCGGGCGCACCGCAAAGCGCGCGCAGAATTGCAATCCGGCCAGGCGCAGGAATGGGAGCGCGAGACGAAGGAACGCGCAGGCCGTCTGCCCAAAGGCTGGCGCGGCCTCTGGCAGCGATTGACTGGCACCTACCAAGAAATCCGCACGGCAAACGAAGCCGAGGCTGCCCGCACCCAGGCGCGCCACGCAGGCGAGCGGCAAGGCTTGATCGAGAGCCAGCTCGATCAGCGCCGCGCCCTGCAATCGGACTTCAAGGCGCTGCGAAGCGCGCAGGCGGCGCAGCTGGGTGAGCTTCGTCAGGACATAGGCCGGTATCTGCGCTTCTCGCGCGGGCAAGGCGAAAGCCAGGCCCGCCAGCGCGAGACGTCGCGCGGCCTTGGCCTGTCCCGGTGAGTGAACAGGAAGGAGGTCAACGATATGTCGAACCAGAACAACGAGGCGGCGGGGTTTGCGATGGTGTTCGTCTTTATCGCCATGGCGATTTTCATTTGGGCGGCGCTCATCTTCGCGCTCGCGACCTTCGCGGCGGTGGTGTTCACGTTTGTCGCCCTGTGGGCTTGGGATCGTCCGCGAAGCATCTTTGGCCAGGCGATCTACCCGCATGAAGCGCGCGCCTTCGTCTATCGCGGCCTGCTCGGCATGGTGCTGTTGCCGCTCTTCGTCATCTTCTGCGCGGCCATGTTCAAGCTGCACATCGTCGATGAGGCGTGGGTCTACATCATCATCGGCGGCTACACGGCGGGCTCGGTCGGGATCGAGTATCTGAAGGCGCAGTACGAACAGGATGCGGCGGCCAATGCCACCTATATCCCGCCCGCGCCTCCGGCTGCCCTGCCGCAACCGAAGGAGACGGCGCGGCCCGAGCCGCGCAAGCCCTTCGTGTTCGGCGATTGGGATGATGAGGAGCGGCCCCGGTGAGCCTCTCCCGCGTCGTCGAAATCTATCAGTTCTTATGGATGTTTGAATCGCACGCGCAGCAGCGCCTGTCGTGGGACGATGCGGCGCAGGCCCGTATCGCGCGCCTGCGGGCCGAACAACGGGCGGCGGCGCAGCTTCACGCCATGTTGGCTGCGAACCCCAGCGGCCAGCTTGGGCATGCGCGGCTGAATGACCGGGATGCGCTTATCCGGGCGGGGCTGCTGTGAGTGAGATGATCGTCCCGCGCCAGGTTGTCCGGCGCGGGATCGAGCTGGGTTTCTTCGAGGGACGCCCACTCATCTATGACGGGACAGAACCCGTCGCCATCGACGCGCAGGCGGGCAAGGGAAAGCTCACCCGCTTCCTTGGCGTCAATCTTGTCTCGCCGCGCACGGCGCACCTCACCAAGATCATCACCGACCCGAAAGACGGTGAGCTCGCCTGGGTCTCGTGGAAGACGTTGGAGCGCCAGGGCTACAAGGTCCGCTTCATCAATCCGGGCAGGCTCTACGGCTATCCATCCGAGACGTTCAACTTCAACACGCGGCTGATTGAGGTCGCGGGGATGCCTGCGCTGCGGCCTTTGGTCGGCCAGGCTGCCTATGATGCCGCGAGCTATCTGCTTCCCGTCGATCCGCATCCGGGACACCGATGGATCGGCCAGGGCGCGCGCACGTGCGCCGCGCTCTACTACAAGCTGACCGCGCTCTATCCGTCACCCCGCTGGCCCTGCACACCGAGCGGGCTGTGGGATTTTTACGGGCGCGGCGTCGAAGATATCCGGGATGATCTGCTCGTCTGGGCGAGTGATGGCCGGATGCAGGACGATGCGGGCATGTGCCTTCAGGTCGCGAGCCTGACCAACTCGCGCGATCAGTGGAACGCTTATTCATCCACGCTGATAGAACGGCTGCAAGGCTTCCAGCCGGGATCGGCGGCGCGGATTGCCACGGATACCAACTCCTTCGATCCGGCCGATATGAAGCGGGAGCGCACGGCGCTCTTCATCATCGGCTCGGCGCGCAGCGATACCAGCCGCACCCTGGTCGGCGCGATGGCGGCGGCCATCATCGAGCGTTTTGCCGATGCGCATGGTCCGCTGCGCGCCCTGGTGGTCGGCGAGGAATGGGGCCAGCTCTATGTTTCCAACTTCTATGAGATGCTGACCCTGTTTCGGGAGGGCGGTATCAACTTCCTCGGCGTGTTCCAGAACGCGAGCGCGCAGATTGAAACCCGCTATGGGCGGGAGACGGCACGCATCTGGAAGAAGGCGGTCGCGCACACGCTTTATCGGGGGCTGCCGGACACCGACACGCTGAAGGACATCGAGCACCGCTCCGGCAAGACGAGCGTGATGGTGCGGGGCTTCAACGTCTCGAACAACCAGGTGAACGGGTCCGGCGATAACCTGGTCGAGCAATCCCGGCCTCTGCTTCAGGTTGAGGATATTCGGGAGGCGACGGGCGGCGATTGCGGCCTGCTCGATGCGCGGGATTCCGGATTCTTCGTGGTGGATATGCCGGAGTTCTGGGAGCGGCCCGAGCTGGCCGGGATGCTCCGAGATGTGCGGCAAAGGCCGGACAAGCATGCCTGGCTGATGCGCGGCGGCGGCGATCCCGCGCGGGTCCATCGTCGATCCGTGCGGGAGGGGTGAGCATGGGAACCGTCATCAGCCTCAAAGGACGCTTCGAGGCGCATGTCCGCCGCCAGATGGAGGAATGGGCCAGCGGAGATCCCGCTCGCTACCTCGGCACGGATTGGTGGCAGCTCTCGCCCGCCGAGGAAGAGGCGTTCGAGATTGACCGGGAGCGCTTCCCGGTCATGGCCTGCGCGCTCTTCGCCTACGAGACATTCAAGGATATCGCCCAGGTCGATGACTTCGGCCCTGGTGCTGTCCTGCACGATGCGCGGCTGCGGTTCCCGCAATGGGCGCGGCTCCGCGTGATCGAGGTCAATGAGTTCATCGCCTTCGCGGCGCACTTCTGCGGCCTGACGGCGCGAGAGGCGCATGCGATCTACTGGAAGCATGACTTCTGGAACGTGCGGGCCAGTATCACTCACTTCGTCGATGAGGGCGTGGATTGAAACAGAGGTTCAGCTCGTCTGAACCTCTGCCCTTCGGCGAGAATGGGGGTGCAAGCGAAGATGCGCCTTCGCAGGGACCCGGCTGGCAGGATCGCGCTTGCGATCCGAAGCTGGGTGGAAGGCGCTTCGCAGCGCGCCGGGGGCGAAGCCCCAAGTCTTAGTGCCTTACCGCACCGCTTCGTGTGGATTGACCTACCTTGACCTCGAACATGTCTAAATCAATTTGGAGTGGGAAATTTGAGATCAGTAGCTCCGTCGTTGACCGCCGGTGGCTGGAGTCGGCTGATATGACGCTCGGCCTAGAAACAATATATTGGTGCCAACCGTCAGCATACAAAGCTGAGATCGATTCGTGATCAGCATTGCTAACGACGACGCGTGCGCCTCGCCTGCTAGCAGCAGAGAGACAGTCTCTCAATAATTCCTGATCGCGCCATTGGAAAAGTTTTTCATTGTATTTCACAAAGCCATTTAGGTTATGCTTCACGGTATAAGGCGGGTCTGCATAGATAAAGTCATTCTTACCCGCTCGGGAGATAGTTTCATTATATCCGCACACTGATAAAGTCTTCCCGGAGAGCGCTCTGGCAATTTCACAAAAATCATCGGTTGGAAGAATCACAGCAGTCTTACTTCCTATCGGGACATTAAATACGCCATTCAGATTGACTCGGTAAATTCCATTGAAGCAGGTTCGGTTCAAATAAACGAATTGCACAGCACGCTCGAAATTAGAGGAGTATATCCTCTCTCTCTCCTCATAATAGAAAGATGTGGAGTGAAGTTCTTGATACGCTTTCAGTTTGGCTTCGAATTGTCTGGGACGGCAGCGAATTTGCTTGTAAACATTAATGAGCGCCTCGTTCGAATCAGATAGATGGGCGCGCTCGGGCTGCGTGAGGAAAAATACTGCCCCGGCGCCCAGGAACGGCTCGTAATAGGTGCCTCGCACAGGCACAAAGGCTGCGCCGAAATCTTGTACGAGCCAACGCTTACCGCCTGGCCATTTCAAAAATGGGAGTATCATGCCGCTTTTGCCGCAACCTCGACGATAACCTTAGAAGCTCGCTTAAAAAACTCCTCATGGATCATCTCGATAAAGTCCAACTCGGCCTCTGTCAAAGGGCGTCCTGCTGACTTATGGGCAGTTTTCTTTCTGACATCGTTAAGCTTGTCCATCCAGCGCAGATACTTTGCTTGCCCACCTTTTTCATCGGCCAACTGTATACTAAAGATGTCTTGAAACCAGCCCCAGTGCTCCGATTTTTCTACAACTTTCTTGTAGTCTATGAGATTTAGATATTCCTCAAGCGCGCCACGTTCACTAATGTCATCGTCTTGCGCTCGTCCATAGGCGTCTGTTTTCATCTGCTTGTTGGTGACTCCTCGATCCCAGTAGTCTTTCTCTCCATACTCGCGCTTGAAGATGCCGAATATGACGGCGCAGATCCGATCATTGAGCTCCTGGACCTTGTCAGAAGCGTCCTTCGCGCGCTCCTGGCTCTGCGCAGAGCGCCAAACATCAAAGTCAGCCGGGCCAAATCTAGGCGTCGTCTCACGGATAACGCCCACAAGTTTCAAGAAGAGCTCCCGAACACCGCTTGAGCCGTAGGGCACGTCATCACGGAACAGCTTCGAAATCTGAGCCAACGTCTGCGCCTTAATTCTAGCTGTAATCGGCGCGATGAGATCCTGCACCTGCTCAGCTATCTCCTCTGCCGACAATTCCTTGCAGTCCAGCTTCGTAGCTGCTTCGTAGTGTTCAATCGCCGCCGCGATGATCAACAGCAGGGCGGAAACGCCTGTGTTCGTCCAAACGTGGCCGTCGGCACCAAGCCGCCAGACCTCCGGATTTGCTTCCTTGAGCAGGGAGAAGATGTCTTCAAGCGCATGCCGAGCGCGATCCAGCGTTGCGAAATCGTCTTTGCCCGTGAACGGCCCAGGCTGATACGATTTCAGCTTACGATGGACGCCCCCCAAGAGATTTGATCTTCGGAGCCCTTCCACCAGGGCCGGTAAGGTGAGGCATGTTTCTCGTGTTGTTCGTAGGCCAGTTTGCACAACCCGCGTGTGGAACGGACCGCCGGGCTCGCTGTTCAATATATTCACCAAGCGCGAACACATCGCAACGACACGTTCCCGAGGATCGTCAGATCCCCATTTCAACTCGCCCTGCAAATCATCCAAAAGAGTCCGAGGAACTGTCTTTTGCTCGTTATTGATGGTAACAAAAAGGTTCGCTTCATCCTCAATGGGCATCTGCTGAAACGCAAGCACCACAATGTTATGATTTTTTTGGAGATCAGCGTGCTTCGAATACCCATACAGACGATGCTGACCATCGATGACCCAGGCAGACTTATACTTGTCAGGAAGATATAGAGTGCCGAAATGGATATCTGCCTCTTCTTCTTTTAGTTTGATCTCGAATTTTGGCTTCGTGGTAAAATTGATGATGATATTGGTTGGGAAAAATCCGCCTTCGCTAAGGAAGTTATGAA
This sequence comes from Roseomonas fluvialis, assembly GCF_022846615.1. Taxonomy (NCBI): domain Bacteria; kingdom Pseudomonadati; phylum Pseudomonadota; class Alphaproteobacteria; order Acetobacterales; family Roseomonadaceae; genus Roseomonas; species Roseomonas fluvialis. The sequence continues at coordinate 2,528,888 of NZ_AP025637.1, read as the reverse complement.
TGTCCTTGAGCCTGTTCCTCGCGATCAGCCTTTGATACGTTGGCATCCCCTTCGGATCGTTAAGAGTTCGATGGTTCACGAAGGCGATCTTTAGAAGGCGCTCAGGGGTGGTGACGAAAGCATAAAACTGCCTGCCCCCGAGCTTTCCGCGTAGTGCGGGCACTCGTCTATCGTCTAAGCCAGGCACCTTCTGGTTCTCTAAGAAGTGAGCTAAGAACTGATAGCGCCCGGCGGGGCCCAGATGCTTTGCAAGTTCAGAAAAGTAGCGGAGTTCTCGCTCCGTAATGACAGATATATTTTCGCCTGCTGCTCGCTTTTTGTCTTCATTGGTCCAAATAATTTTGTCTGTTGCGAAAGCCCATATAATTTTAGGTTTGAATCCTGAACCATAATGCTGTTTGATCGCCTCAGAAATCTTGCCCTTGAGATTGGCGAATTCTTCGATATCCTTCTGCAGAGATTTTTTTCTAATTTCGGCCGAAGCCTTACACTCAACAACAACAACTGTCTCATCATCCTTGGCAAAAACATCAATCTGTTTTTCACCATCAATTTTATTATTCCGCCGGAAGCGGATTTTGAATTTCCTGCCCTGGTTGAGTTCCGGAAATCCTAGTTCAGCTAGTAGAACCCAAACTCTATTCTCCAGATCCTCGTCGATTGAGTTCTGACGTCGCACGCGTGTACGGTGCTTAAGTTTTTTATCTAAGATCCAGCCTGACGCTATTAAGGATTCGGCTTCACCGTTTGACACGGTTTGGTACGTAAACTGGTCGCGCCTCTTCTTGCGCTCAGTACTACGCGAACTGGGCGTGGTGATCAGAGGATTTAGAAGGAGTAGTTGCTCCACCCGGTGTCTCCCAGAACGTCATTTTCTTCAAGATTGTTACAAATAGCTGATTTTTGTAAACTCGCAAGCAAAACCACTTTCGGAAAAAGGCCCTGGATGCTTGCGCCGCTCCAGATTGAGGGGGCGGGCGTTTACGACTCGATATTCTTGAGAGGCTAGCACGGACTGAGTTGGCGGCATGCGTATGCTCATGGCTTAGAGCTTTGGAGGCGAGCTTGTCAGCCCGGCGATATTGGAAGTTGCGGCTCCGCCCCCGTCGAGGCCAAGACACGAAGACGGATGAGAGTGTTCCGAAGTTCCTGAGCAGACGCTGGATCGCCAGTGCAGCCGCTGGTTGGTCTGGGAGTCGAGGGGCAGGCGAGCTCCTCGGTCGATGGGGTCCAGGCGAGAGCGAAGTCTCCCCGGTCGCAATCCACCCGCGATGAGGGTGGCAGCATCCAATCCGCGTAGGGTTGGCCGCTCGGGAGAGGCAGGGTTCCAAGGGGCAGGCACGCCCCTTGCCCATGGGGTGTCGGGGAGCATGGAGGCTCACTGACTGGCGATCCAACGGCCAGACGTTGGGCCGGGAGGGATGCAACGGGAGGCGCGCAGCGGGCCTCCCTTGCCAAGATTGCGGTACTACCCCGCACATCTTGCACTTAACGAAAGGGGCAAACTCCGCGGATAACAACGCGTCAGGGCGGAAATGAAGAACGAGATCAGGCCTATCACCTTCGGTGTGGCGGAGTGACCTCAGCGGACGCGCAAAAAATGACCTCAGCGGCCTCGAACCTGCCCCTCCAAGCCTCGATGGTCTTTGGTAAAGTTGTTTTAAATGAGGGCACGTTTGTAAAATAATATACCTTTGAATCATTAAGATATGCTACCCACATTTCGCCAGCATTGTTTAGCATTACAATACTTTCCATGAATGTATATAGTCCAGCTACGCCCCCAGTAATAACTTGAGCGTTGAGTTCATGATCAAGATTTTCGGAGCTTCCAATATCGCTGGTACAATCTAATAGCTTATCGAAATGAGACCCTGTGATATTGTACAATCGTGAAAGCTCTAGCTCATTTATGAGGCCAATATCAAACCAGGGGGCACGATCTCTAGAGTATTTTCCTGAGAAAGTGGCGCGCATTCCATGATAAAAACTGCATAGGGCGGTTTCTTCAATCTCTATTATTCGGTTAGAGCCCACTAAGCTGCGTTTAAATACTAATTCACCGTCATTGCCAGTGTCACCATTGGCTAGGCGGCAATAGGCCAGGTCATTGGAGACTATGCGGGCGTAGGCTGTAACGGAGCCGTTGTGTGCTCCATGAACAACGTCAAGGTCAAATAGGAATCCACAAGGACCGACCTCCCTTATAAAGAGGTAGCCTCCCGCCGAGCCTGAGGAGAAATTCCATTTTCCCCACCACAAGTTACCGCTGCTGCCAGTAGGTAGATTGGCGGAGGCGCCATCTTTAAGAGAAGTGCGCAAGAATGCTTCCAGGCGTCCTTGTAGTAGCCCCTGAGACTCTTTGCGGTCTCCATTTTCTGTTGCATCGTAAACCGCGACGCGCCGACCGCGCAAATCGAAAGGCAGTAGCTCCGGACCACCGAAAGCCGCGTTCATGACCAGTATCACGTTGTCCCACCCAAGTTCTGCTATAGCGTAACCAAGCTCTATGAGGACGTTTGGGTTAGGTGTTGGGCGTGTTGTGCCTTGAAATATAATGCTAACATCTGCAACAAACACATCCGATGCGGAAATTTTTGTAAGTATGCTCTGAGTAATATCGGGTGTTCCAGGTAATCCTGCTGTATCACGATCGAGTACGGGGAGAATTTTTGCATCATCTTCGCGGCCAATGGCACGCATGGCTTTCTGTAATGATCTTTCAATCAAGTTTCTATTGCAGGCGGCAGGAAGGTCAGATTGCCAGGAATAAAAAACTGTTCGTTTCATGGGACCCTCAAGAAAGAATAGACAGAAATTGCTCTTAGCCTATAGATATTTATTCGAAGATATTAGTTTATTCAAAGTGGATCGATAGATAAGTCATTTAATATCATATTCAGAAGAGCTCCCCCACTGAGAAACGATTGTTCCTCGGGATCGAAGAACCCATTCGTCCGTTTGCGGCTATGGGCTTGGACCGTTCCCATGACCGTAGCATGAATCAGCCGTTCCCGGAACATCAGCACGGCCAGCCGCTCCTTCTCGCCCCGGATGCCGATGCGCTCATAGAAGTCGTGCACGGCGTCGATCACCGCATAGGCCTCGGCCCGCCGCTCATCCGAATAGACCCGTGCCAGCGGGCAAGCGCGGCACTGCCGCGCCTTGCGGTTGCCGAGGCGGAAGTTGCGCCTGCATGTCTCGTTCATGCCGCAGACGGCCAGCGTCTCGAAGTACTCCATGCGGATGATCCGCTCGTGCTCCGGCTGCGCGATGCTGGTGAGCATGCGGTTCGTGCCGTGCCAGCGATTGAAGGCGGGCTTCAGCAGGCGAGCGCGAAGCTCCAGGTAGAGCCCCCTCACCGTCTTGACGCTGAGGCCCGTGTTGCGCGCCGCGACCTTGGTCCCGATGCCCTGGCAAAAGCAGTAGGCTAGCCGGATGAGTGTCGTCTCGTCGAACTTCGCACCCGGCTTGAACTGGTTGTCGCCCTCGGCGACGCGGCGCGGCGGCCTGGCCTTGCGTTTACGAGGCGGGGCCTCAGAAATCGCGCCATATCATCGGCTTAGCGACAACCCTCCTTCCACAACTGATTAGACGCCTCGCGCAGCGTCTTCAACGCACCGCCGCTCGGTGCGATCTTCCACGGCGAAGCATCGCCCTGAACGGCTTGGCATTCCAAGCCGAAGCGGCGCTCTGCGGAATGGCTTCAGGCGGCAGCGAAGAACAAGCTTGGGATTCTGACAAGGAATTTATTCCTTGTTTATGTTCCTTATTTGTTCTATACTCGGCAGCTTCCTGTAACCACGAAACAGACAAGGAGGCGCGCGATGGAATTGGACAATAGCAGGCCCTCTGGGCCGTTCGGCCAGGCGGTCAGCGTGGGGCCTGCGGGCATGGAACCCGACATCGCCAAATACGCGGGCGAGTTGGACGATCTGGACATCACGGAAGACCAGAAGCGCGAGCTTCTCGAAACGCTCTGGTCGATCATGCGCAGCTTCGTCGAGATGGGCTTCGATGTGGATATCTGCGCCGCCCTGACCGATGGCGGCACCGATGCCGATTCGGCTGAGATAGAGTGAAGGCAGGCAGCAACAGAAGGAGACGCCAGCAGGCGACACGGAAAGGACGCGGGTTTGAGCAATGAGCGCTAACGAATACAAGCAGGCAGTAATCTACTGCCGGGTGTCAGACCCCAAGCAGGTGAAGATGGGGAACGGCCTGGAATCGCAAGAGACCCGCTGCCGCGAGTTCGCGTCGATGCGGCGTTTCGATATCGTCGGCGTGTTCAAGGACGATATTACCGGCGAGACCGCCAATCGCCCCGGCATGAAGGCGCTTCTCGCCTTCGTGCGTAAACACCGCGCGAGCGGGATGATCGTCATCATCGACGATATCTCCCGCCTCGCCCGCGACATTCACACGCACACCGATCTTCGTGGCGTGATCGCCAAGGCGGGCGGCATTCTGAAATCGCCCTCCATCGAGTTCGGCGACGACGCGGACTCCCGCCTGCATGAAAACCTCATGGCGAGCGTGTCGCAGCACCAGCGGCAAAAGAACGCCGAGCAAACCAAGAACCGCATGAGAGCCCGCGTCCAGAATGGCTACTGGGTGTTCCAGGCCCCTATCGGGTTCCGGTTTCAGCGCGTCACCAATCGCGGGATGATGCTGACGCGGGATGAGCCTGTTGCCTCAATCGTCCAGGAAGCCCTGGAAGGCTATGCCAGCGGGCGTTTCGAGACGCAGGCCGACGTGATGCGCTTCCTGCAAGACAACCCCCTCTTCCCCAAGGACAGCCGGGGCATCGTCCGTCATCAGCGCGTGGGCTGCATCCTCAGCCAGGTCGCCTATGCCGGATATATCGAGGCCCCGAATTGGGATGTGTCGCTGCGCCCCGCCCAGCACGAAGGGCTGATCTCCTTCGAGACCTATCACCGCATCCAGGAACGGCTTCGCGGCATTGGGCGGCTGCCCAAGCGCCGCAACCTCAACGCGGACTTCCCCCTGCGCGGCCATGTGCTCTGCGCGGACTGTACGACGCCGCTGACGGCGTGTTGGTCCACGGGTGCCCATGCGCGCCATCCCTACTACCTCTGCCCAAAGAAGGGATGCGCCAGCTACGGGAAGTCGATCCGCCGGGACAAGATCGAGGGCGAGTTCGCGGAGCTGCTGAACACGCTCCGCCCGTCCGACAAACTGTTCACGGTGGCGCGGTCCATGTTCAAGGAACTATGGGCGCGGCGGGTATCGCTCGCGCAGGAGCAGAAGAAGGCCATGGCGCTGGAACTGGCGAAGATCGACGGCCAGGTGAAACAGCTTCTGGAACGTATCCTCGATGTGAGCGTTCCGAGCGTCATCGCGGCCTATGAGCAGCGGGTCCAGCGATTGGAGGAAGAGCGCTTCGCGCTGTTGGAAAAAATCGCCAGCAGCGGTCGTCCGGCGAGCGATTTTGACGGGGCACTTAGAACGGCGCTCGATTTCCTCGCAAACCCTTGGAATCTCTGGCGTTCGGAGCGTCTGGAAGACCGGCGGGCGGTGCTCAAACTCGCCTTTGCCCGGCCCCTGCACTACGTCAGAAATGAGGGGTTTAGAACGGCGGATTTGTCCTTACCGTTCAAGGTTTTAGGCGGTGCTTTGGGTGGTGAAAACAAAATGGCGCGCCCTGAGGGATTCGAACCCCCGACCCACGAGGTAGAAGCTCGTTGCTCTATCCAGCTGAGCTAAGGACGCGTGCCGCGCTCATAGCACGGCGCGGGCTGGTCAGTGGGACCAGTTCTCGGCCCGGCCAAAGCGGAAATTCTCGGCATAGACCTTCGGCTTCATGGTGGCGCGCGCGGGCGGCGCCTCGACCTCGTAGGCGATGCCTTGCGCCAGGGCATAGGCGACCGCCTGGTCGCGCGTGTCGAATTGCAGCCGCACCTGGCCCAGCATGTCGCCCGACCCGTACCAGCCAGTCAGGGGGTCCAGGACCTTGGACTCGGCGGGTTCATAGGACAGCACCCAGCCCTGCGCCTTGGCGCGGCCGGACTGCATGGCCGACTTCGGCGGCTGGAAGATGCGGGCAAGGCCCTTGTGCTGCGCCATGCGTGACGTCCTCGAAAGCCGAATCGGGGCGACTGGATTCGAACCAGCGACCCCTTGGTCCCAAACCAAGTGCGCTACCAGACTGCGCTACGCCCCGTCGCGGCGCACCCTAGGGATGGGGGGCGGCGTGGGCAAGCGGCTTGCTCCGGTACGGGATGCGACCGACCTACGAAAAGACGCAAGGCGGCAGGGCCTGACCGGCCTTGAGGGCGGCGACATCCTCTTGGGTGATCTCGCCGAAATGGCCATAGCGCGTGACAGCCGCATTCACCGTGTTGGTGAGCAGCAGGACCTTGTTGGCCGTGGGCACGCGCTGCCCGAAGCCGCGCTCGAAGGCGCCAAAGGCATAGGTTTCGACGTGCCCGATCTCGGTCTCGCTCGCCAGGTCGCGATGGAGCATCACCACGAGATGGACGGCGGTCGGGTCGGTGATGCCGTAGAGCTGGGCAAACACGCCGGCGATGTCCTCGACCTCCTCGTCCCGCTTGGCGGCCAGGTGGGCAAAGGCGAGCGCCTGCAGCGGAGTCTCCAGCGAGCGCGTCGGGTTTCGAACCATCGCCGCGAAGGGCCAGCAGCCGCCGGACGCCGCCTGGGTCCAGAGGATTTCCTCGAGGTAGCCGGGGCCGCAATCCGCGGTGAAATGGCCGCTCTGGCCATTGGCGGTCATCGGCACTTCCGTCTCGAGGACACGGCCGACGTAGCCAACCGTCAGGCGCACGCTACCGGCAGGCGGCAAGGCCCAGGGCGTGCAGGCGGCGCGTGGCGCGTCGGGCGGATTGTCCAGGACGATCATGGCGGCGCTGCCCCCGTGCGTGCGTGGCGCTGCGTCGCGCTCAGGGCGCGGTGCCGAAGATCCGGTGCAGAACGCGGTCGCCGGCGCGGATGTCCATCCGTTCCGTCACACCCGCGCCCAATTCCAGCGTCGCGCGCACAGGCCCGTTCGACGACACGGTCGCGAGGCTGAGCGGCACCGTGCGCTCCGCGATGCGATGGATGCGCCCGTCGGCGGCGATGAACACCATGTCCAGGCTGGTGATGGTGTTGCGCATCCACATGCTGCTCTCGCGCGGCGCACCCCAGTCGAACAGCATGCCCTCGTCTGGCTTCACTTCGGGGCGGAACATCAGGCCGATCATCTGGTGTTCGGGTGCCACCGCCATCTCGACCGTGAAGGGCAGCCGGCGGCCATCGCGGGTGACGATCACCAGCGGTTCGGTGGGCAGGCGCGGCTGCGGGCGGTCGACGCCCGGCTGTGCGCGCAGCGGCACGGGGGCAAGGGCAGCCAGGGCGAGCATCACGGTTCGGCGGAGCATCATGGGCACCGTCATGCCACGCGCGGCGGGTCGGCGTGAAGGCCGGCCAGGGCGGCGGCAGCGGCGCGCCGGACCGCCGCGCGCACCACACCCGGGCGCGGAGCGTCGGCCAGGGTGGTGAACCAATGCTCCGGCGGGTCCCGCCAGGCGGCGCGTGCCGACATAGCTGGCTGCGCGCGCAGGTTCCGCAGCACGGCCTCGGCTGCCGGGGGCAGGCGGTCGGGCATGGCGTGCCCGGCCAGCACGCCCCAGACCCCCGCCCAGCAGCGCGCCACCGACCACGGGTTGTAGCCGCCGCCGCCCAGCACGATCAGCCGCGGGGCGCGCGCCATCACCGCCGCCACCACCGCGCGATGCGCGTTGTTGGACAGGCTCAGCTTCGCCAGCGGGTCTTCCTCCAGCGCGTCGGCGCCGCACTGGACCATGATGGCTTGCGGGCGCAACCGGTCGATGACAGGCAGGATCGCGTGGTGCAGCACCCAGCCGAATTCGCTGTCGTTGAAGCCTGGCGGCACGGGGATATTGGCGGCATGACCCCCGGCACGGTCGTCGCTGGCGCCAGTGAAGGGCCAGCGCCCATCCTCGTGGATGCTGAGGGTGAAGACGCGCGGATCATCCTGGAAGGCATCCTGCACGCCATCGCCGTGATGCGCGTCAAGGTCGAGATAGAGAATATTATTCAACCCCTGGTCGATCCATGCGAGCAGGCCCAGCACCGCGTCGTTCAGGTAGCAGAACCCGCTCGCGCGGTCGGGGCGACCGTGATGCGTACCCCCACCAGGCACGTGCACCACGCCGCCATGGGCGGTCAGCCGTCCCGCCAGCAGCGTGCCGCCCGCCCCCGTGGCGGGGCGCGAGAACACCTCGCGGAATACGGGGTTGCCGTCGGCGCCGATGCGGAACCGCGCGCGGTCGTCGGCACTCACGGTCTGCGTGTGTTCGGCCCGCAGCAAGGCGTCCAGGTAGTCGCGGCGATGAAAGCGCAGCAGCTCACCGACGCTCGCGCGCGGGCTGTCGCGGTACTGCGCGGGGTCGACCCAGCCCAGCGCCTGCACGAGGTCGAGCATGGTCGACACCCGCGGGATCGCGAGCGGATGCTTCGGCCCGTAGGTCGAGCCGCGGTAGATCTCGGAGCCGATCAGCAGCGGTGTCATGGAAGCTTCACCCGGGAGATGGAGCGTGCAGCGGCGTCATCAAGCACAACCGCATGGACCGGTGGCCCCGGCGCGATTAGCGTCAGCCGGCGTCCGCGATTCGGCTCGCCGCGCCTGCAGCGCGGACCCTGCGCGACAGCCGGAGGTGGCCCTTGCGTTTCAGTGATCTGATCGTCGCCCTCGAACTCATCTCGCGCCAGGACGCCGACGAGGCGCTGGAGCGCCAGGCGCGCACCGGCCGCAAGTTCGGCGAAGTCCTGGTCGAGCTCGGCATGCTCAGCGCCCACCAGGTGCACGAGCTCGAGGACGGGCTGCCCGCGCCGCCCGACAGCGTGCTCGAGCTCGGCATCGAACCGCGCATCGTCTTCGACATCATGGTGAAGTTCCTGAGCACGGCGGGCCAGGGCAATGCGGCGACCATCGCCGAGACGCTCTCCATCTCCCGCAGGCTGGCCTCGGTGCTGATCGAACAGGCGCGCGCGCAAGGCATCGTCGAACTCAAGCCGGGCATCGTGGCCGGCGAATTGCGCATCGAGCTGACGCCGCGCGGGCGGTCCATGGCGGTCGAGGCCTTTGCCAGCAATGCCTATATCGGCCCGCTGCCGGTCTCCCTGAAGGAGTATTCGGCCCGCGTGCTGCGCCAGACCATCCGCGGCGAGACGGTGACCGCGCACGCCGTGCTCCAGGCCATGCAGCCGCTGGTGGTCAACGATGAATTGCTGGCCAAGGTCGGCATCGCCGCCAATGCGGGCCGGTCCATCCTGCTGTATGGCGCGCCTGGCAACGGCAAGACCTCCATCGCCGAGCGCATGGTCAAGGTGTTCGGCGCCATGGTGCTGATCCCGCATTGCTTCGAGGTGGGCGGGCAGATCGTCAAGGTCTACGACCCGTCGGTGCACAAGCGCCTGGGCACGCGGATGGAGGCGACGCATGCCTCCTCCCTGCTGGCCGATGAATTCGACCCGCGCTGGGTGCCCTGCCGGCGGCCCTTCGTCGCGGCGGGCGGCGAACTCAGCCTCGACATGCTCGACCTGAAGTTCGAGGAGACGGCGCGCTTCTACGAGGCGCCGCTGCACGTCAAGGCGATGAACGGCGTGCTGCTGATCGACGATTTCGGCCGCCAGCTGGTGCGCCCCGAAGCCATGCTGAACCGCTGGGTGGTGCCGATGGACCGGCGCATCGACTTCCTGAAGCTGCACACCGGCCAGTCCTTCCAGATCCCGTTCGACCAGCTGCTGGTGTTCTCGACCAACCTCAGCCCGCGCGACCTGATGGACCCGGCCTTCCTGCGGCGCCTGCCCTACAAGATCAACGTGAGCGGTCCCTCGCCGGAGGAATTCGCGCATCTGCTGCGCAACAACGCGCAGGATCACGGCGTGGCCTATACGGTCGACGCGATCGCCTACACGGTGGACCAGATCGTGCGCCACGGCACCCCGCTGGCCTATTACCAGGCGACCGAGATCCCGCAGCAGATCAAGGATTTCTGCGACTTCCTCAATCGCCCGCCGATCGCCGACGAGCAGACGATCCGCTTCGCGCTGGGGAATTTGCTGGTGAGTTAAGGCGCCCTCAAGCGCCGGGGGCCGGCATCCGCCGGTTTGGCTTGCGCGCCACACGCTGGTGCGCCCGGCGCGGCCGTTGGTCTGGGCGCGGTCGCGCTTGGCGCTGCCGGGCCGTGCCTTCGTACAATCCGAAAGTCAGGCGCCCGACGGCGCGGGTCAGCCCTGCGGCATCCCCTCGGGCACGACGGTGCGGATCAGGCTCGCGTCCAGCGCCTCATAGGCGTGGTAGCCGATCGTCTCGTACAGTTGCGCGCGGGTCTGCATGCGCCCGACCATCTTCTGCGTGCCGCCGTCGCGCGCGATCGCGGCATACAAATCCTCCATCGCGCGCGCGGCAATGCGCAGGTGGCTGACCGGCCAGATCACCATGGCGTAGCCCATCGCCTGGAATTCCTCGGCGGTGAAGAACGGCGTGCGGCCGAACTCGGTCATGTTGGCCAGCAGCTTCACGCCGGGCATGCGGTTCGCGAATTCCTCGAACATCTCGCGCGTGGTGAGCGCCTCGGGGAAGATCGCGTCCGCCCCGGCGTCGAGGTACATCCGCGCACGCGCCACCGCGCCCTCGATGCCCTCGCTGGCGGCCGCATCGGTGCGCGCGATGATGACCAGGTGGCGCCGGGCGCGCCGCGCGGCGGCGACCTTCGCGGCCATGTCCTCCGCACTCGCGAGCTTCTTGTCGTTGAGGTGCCCGCACTTCTTGGGCAGCAGCTGGTCTTCCAGGTGCACCGCCCCTGCCCCGGCTTCCTCGAAGCAGCGGACCATGTGCATGACGTTCAGCGCCTCGCCATAGCCGGTGTCGCCATCGACCAGCACCGGCAGGCCCGAGGCTCGCACCACCTGGCGGATGTGCCACGCCACGTCGTCCACCGTGATCATGCCGAGATCCGGCAGGCCCATGGTGGCGGACATCGCGGCACCGGACATGTACAGCGCCTCGAACCCCGCCTGCTTCGCCAGCAGCGCCGAGATGCCCAGATGCGCGCCGGGCATCTGCAGGATGCCGGGCGCATCCAGCATGCGGCGGAAGCGCACGCCCGCGGGTTCGTCGGGCAGGTCGTCGGCGATCACGTAGGGCATCGGGCCCTCCTCAGAAGAAGATCAGCGTCACCAGTATGAACAGCGGGATCAGGAACACCACTGCCCAGCCGACATAGCCGAAGAAGGAGGGCATGCGCTCGCCGTTCTCCTCCACGATGGCCTTGACCATGAAGTTGGGCGCGTTCCCGATATACGAATTGGCCCCCATGAACACCGCGCCGCAGGAGATCGCGGCCAGCGTGAGCGCGCCCTGCGTCATCAGGTAGCCTGGGTCGCCGCCCGCCAGGTTGAAGAACACCAGGTAGGTCGGCGCGTTGTCCAGGAACGAGGACAGCGTCCCCGTCAGCCAGAAATACACCCACGGGATCGGCTGGCCCGCAGCGTCCGTCGTCATGGCCACCAGCGGCGCCGCCGCACCCTCCATGCCCGCGCGCAGGATCGCGAGCACCGGCGCCATCGTGACAAAGATCGCGGCGAACAGCTTTGCCACCTCCAGGATCGCGCCCCAGGCGAAGCCGTTCGCTTCCCGCAGTTCCGGCGTCGTCAGGCGCATCGACAGCCAGGCGATCGCGACGAACACGGCGATGCCGACCAGGCGCTCGAGGCCGATGGTCTCGCCGAGCAGGTAGGCATTGCCCGGCCGCCAATAGCCCTGCACCAGGACCATCACCACCACCGCGCCGATCAGCGCGAGGTTCACCAAGCCCTCGACGCGCAGCGGTTCCTTCGCGCCGGTGCCGGGCACCACCGGCTTCTCCCGCGCCCAGGCGATGGAATCCAGCACGTAGTAGATCGCGAGCAGGATGACGGCGCAGACCATGAATTCCCAGAACATGTGGGTCGTGGTCCAGAAGAACGAAACGCCCTTGAGGAAGCCGAGATACAACGGCGGATCGCCGAGCGGCGTCAGCGACCCCCCGATGTTGCTCACCAGGAAGATGAAGAAGACGAAGGTGTGCGTCTTGCGCTTCCGGAACGCATTTGCCCGCAGCACCGGGCGGATCAGCAACATCGAGGCACCGGTGGTGCCCATGACGGACGCGATGACCGTCCCGAAGGCCAGCAACGCCGTGTTGGCGGCAGGTGTGCCAACCAGCGTGCCCTTCAACAGCACACCGCCGCCGGTCACATACAGTGCCAGCAGCAAGGCGATGAACGGGATGTATTCCTGCAGGATGATGTGCCAGACCTCGCTGGCGGCCACTTGCGGGCCGAACACGATGGCGAAGGGCAGCACCAGCAGCACCGCCCATCCCGCGGCGATCTTGCCGTAGTGGTGGTGCCACAGGTGCCCCGCCACCAGCGGCATCAGCGCGATCGACAGCAACAGCCCGGCGAAGGGAATGCCCCAGGCGAGCGACATCCCTGCCCCCGATACGCCGGCCGCGGCGGCGGGCATGGCGCCGGCGGCCAGCATCCCGGCGGCCAGCAGGGTCGCGGCAAGGGGGCGGCTGAAGCGCATCGTCGGTCCTGTCTCCCATTGCGGCCGGTGCCCCCGGCCCTTCCCGGTGGCTTGCAGGAACATCGCACCGGCCACAAGAGGGGCGCGCCCCCTTTTCCCACCCCCTCCCCGGCCCTAGGTTGCCCGCCAGACAGGAGACTTCGTCATGGACATGAGCGGCGAGCGTCGCATCCCCGCAGCCCGCACGCGGGTGTGGGAGGCGCTGAACGACCCCGAGATGCTGCGCGCCGCGATCCCCGGCTGCGAATCCGTCACGCGCACCGCGGACGACGCCTTCGAGGCGAAACTCGCCCTCAAGATCGGCCCCATGGCCGCCAAGTTCGGCGCCAAGGTGAAGCTCGAGAACGTCAACCCGCCCGCCTCCTACACGATCAGCGGCGAGGGCAATGGCGGGGCGATGGGCTTCGCCAAGGGCGGCGCCGACGTTTCGCTCGAGGAACTCGGCCCCGAGGAGACGTTGCTGCGCTACACCGTGAAGGCGCAGGTCGGCGGCAAGATGGCGCAGCTCGGCGCGCGGCTGATCGACAGCACGGCCAAGCAGATGTCCGACCAGTTCTTCGATCGCTTCGCCGCGGCCCTGACACCACCGGCGCCGGAGACCGAGGCCGCGCCGCAGGCCGCCCAGCCGGCTGCCGCGCCGCGCCCGCCCATCACCACCCCCGCCGGCATCTCCATCTTCGACCTGCTGCCCGAAGCACCGCTCGGCATCCCGCTGATGGCCTGGGTTGGCAGCGCGATCATGCTGGTGATCCTGGGGCTGATGTTCCTGTGAGGGCGCCGGGCGCAGGGGCGCCGCGATGACCCTCACCCTGCCGGCCAGCGTTCAGGACACCCGGGCCCTGCTGGGCGCCGGCGGCTATGTCGCCGACCGTGCGCTCGCGACCACCGTGCATCTGGCGCTGCGCATGGGCCGTCCGATCTTCCTGGAAGGCGAGCCCGGCACCGGCAAGACCGAGATCGCGAAGGTGCTCGCGAAGATGCTGCCGCGCCACCTGGTGCGGCTGCAATGCTACGACGGTCTCGACCTGTCCGCCGCCGCGTACGAATGGAACCACGCCAAGCAGCTGATGGCGATCCGCCTGGCGGAGGCCTCCGGCGAGACCGACCGCGAGGCGCTGGAACGCGGCATCTACGACCGCCGCTTTCTCCAGCCTCGCCCGCTGCTCCAGGCGCTGGAGGGCGAACCGTCGGTGCTGCTGATCGACGAACTCGACCGCGCCGATGAACCCTTCGAGGCCTTCCTGCTCGAGATCCTCGCCGATTTCCAGGTGACCATCCCTGAACTCGGCACGATCCGCGCCGAGACCCCGCCGGTGGTGGTCATCACGTCGAACCGCACGCGGGAGGTGCACGACGCGGTGCGCCGGCGCTGCCTGTACCACTGGGTGGACTACCCCGACGCCGCGCGCGAACGCGCCATCCTGGCGCTGCGCGCGCCCGGCCTGCCGGAGAAGCTTTCGGCGCAGATCGTGGCCTTCGTTCAGAAGGTCCGGCAGGGCGACTACTTCAAGCTACCTGGCGTGGCGGAGACCATCGACTGGGCGCAGGCGCTGGCCGCGCTCGACGCCAAGGAACTCGAACCCGGCGCGGTCGACGAGACGCTGGGCGTGCTGCTGAAGTACCAGGACGACATCGCCAAGCTCCGCGGCGCCGAGGCGGCGCGGATGCTCAGCGACCTGCCGGACTGAAGACCGGGCGCGCCGTCGCCCAGATCAGCAGCGGCGACAGCAGCAGGCCCGCGAGGACGGGCGACATCCAGGCCGCGAGGCCCGGATCGACCGCCAGCGCCGCGCCGAGCATCAGCAGGCCGAGCACCACGCCCGCGCGGGCGAAGCGCCAGGCCTCGTCGAACGGCAACAGAACGTCGCCGCGCGCCTGGGATTTCCACCCTGAATCCCGGCCCAGCAGGACCGAGACGACATGCCCCGCCTGGCGCACCATGGTCGCCGGGGAGATCAGCGCCGAGACGATGATCTCGACCCCCGCCCCGCCGACCAGGCGGCCCCAGCCGCGCAGGCTGCGCGGCCGGCCCGCAATCAGGGCCACGGACAGTATCCCCAGCAGCTTGGGCGTCAGCAGCAACAGGATCGTGCCGGCGAAGACCCAAAGCGCGCGCTGCGCATCGACCACCGGCCATTGTGGGAACAGCACATGCGTGTCGGGGAAATAGGCCGGTGTCAGGAAGCGTGCCTGCAGGGCGGTGGCGATGCCCAGCACCAGGAACACCAGCCACAATGCAGCGCTCAGATACGATCCGATGCCGATCGCCAGGTGCACGCGGCTGAGCGGATGCAGCGCCGGCGCGCCGATCACCGCCGCATGCTGCAGGTTGCCCTGGCACCAGCGCCGGTCGCGCGCATCGAGGTCGGGCAGCGTTGGCGGCCCGCCTTCGAAACTGCCGCCCAGGTGGGGCAGCATCTGCACGCCCCAGCCGGCGCGGCGCAGCAGCGCGGCCTCGACGAAATCATGGCTCATGATGTCGCCGCCGAACGGCTTCGGGCCGCGCAGCGCCGGAAGGCCGCAGGTCTGCGCGAAGGCGCGAGTGCGGATCAGCGCATTGTGCCCCCAGTAGTTGCCGTCCGCCCCGTGCCAGGCGGCCGCACCGGCAGCGAGGATCGGCCCGTAGACCCGGCTCGCGAATTGCTGGAGGCGCGCGAAAACCGTGGTGCCGCCGCGCAGCACGGGCACGGTCTGCAACAGCCCTGCTTGGGGCATGGCGTGCATCGCCGCGACCAGCCGGCGCAACGTGTCGGCCCGCATCAGACTGTCGGCATCGAGGATGAGGAAGGCCTCGTAGGCGCCGCCGAAGCGCCGCACCCATTCGGCGATGTTGCCCGCCTTGCGGCCGGCATTGTCGCTGCGCTGCCGATAGAACACGCGGCAGCCGGGGGCCGCGCGCAGGCGCAGCACGGCATCGACCTCGGCCGCGGCAATCGCGGGGTCGCGGCTGTCGCTCAGGACAAAGATGTCGAACGCGTCGTCCGCGCCATCCGCGTGCAAGTCGGCACGCATCGCCGCCAGCGCGGCCGCGACATCCTCGATGTTCTCGTTGCGGATGGGCGCCAGAAGCGCGGTGCGCGACCCCGGCACGGCCGGCGCCATGGCCTGCGGCGCTGGTCCGCGCAGCAGTTCCACGAAGCCGAGCACAGCCGTCGCGAAGGACAGCGCGATCGGGACCAGCAGCACCGCGAACAGCGACGTCATCACCACGCCCGTGATCGTCCAGCGCGCGAGGCCGAGCACCTCCCACATCTCCGCGGTGGCGAACAGCGTGAGGATGACCGTCATCGCGAGCACGAATGCGCGGCGGCGGCGCGTCCCCCGCGGCGAGGCGGGCGCGGGCTGCGTCAGGTCCGGCAACGCATCGAGCGGGCGCACCGGCATCTCAAGCCGCGCCTCCGCCGGCAGCAGAGCGGCGGTGCGGGTCAGCCCGTCCATCGGAACGTCCAGGTCTCACTGACCGGCCCGGCCTCGCTCGCGAGCACGGCAGCCACCTCGCTCAGCCGGCTGCGGTCGGTCTCGAGGTCAAAGGATAGGCGCAGCCCGCCGGTCTCGGGATTGGGCTGCACGACCGGGTTGGCGATGCGCCCCGCGCTCGCGCTCACCTGCGCCTGCGGGAGCGTGTCCATCCGGCCCTGCAAGGGCGTGGTGTCGAGGACAAAGCGCAACGCACCGCTGCCGTTGCCCGCACCGCTGCGGGTCGCGGCGAAGCGCAGCAGGCCGCCCGGCAAGGGCGGCTCCGAGACCCAGTGCAGGCGGTACCGGACCCGGCGCGCCTCGCCTGCCTTCAGCCCTTCGCGCGGGACCCAGGCGGCGACGATGTTGTCGTGGATCTCGCTCGGCGTCGGGATCTCCACGAGCTGCACCTCGCCCGGGCCCCATTCGTCCATGGGTTCGACCCACAGGCCGGGCCGGCGGTGGTAGGACGCCTCGAGGTCCTGGTAGTCGGCGAAGTCGCGGGCGCGCTGCATCAGGCCGAAGCCGCGCGGCGCGCTGTCCTGGAAGCCGCTGACCTGAAGCCGCCGCGGGTTCGACAGCGGCCGCCAGATTTGCACGTCGCGCCCGGTGCGCATGAGCAGCCCGTCGGAATCATGCACCGCGGGGCGGAAGTCGCTGACCGTGCCGCGATGGCCGGGGTTGAACAGGAACATGCTGGTGCCGGGCGCGATCCCGAAGCCGTCGACCGCCACGCGCGCAAAGATCTCGGCCTGCACCTCCATCACGGTCGATGCGCCAGGGGCGATCGCGAAACGGTAGGCGCCGGTCAGGCTCTGGGACTCGAGCAGCGCATGCACCACGATGCTGCGCGCCCCCGGCGCCGGGCGTTCGATCCAGAAGGCGGTGAACGCCGGGAATTCCTCACCCTGCGGGTGCCCCGTGCGGATCGACAGCCCGCGCGCCGACAGCCCGTAGGCATGCCCGCGCCCCAGCGCCCGGAAGTAGCTGGCGCCGAGGAAGCTGCACAGCTCGTCGAAATGATCCGGCCGGTTCAGCGGATGCGTGATGCGGAACCCGGCGAAGCCGATGTCACCCAGGTCGGCCGGCGGCGGGCCGTTGTCGAAGGTGAAGTGGGATGCGTCATAGCTGATCGGCATCGCCTGCCCGTCGGCCACCTCGAACAGGTCGACGCGCTCCTTGAACAGGAAGCCGAGGTGATGTGGCTGCACCTGGAAGTCGAGCCCCGCGCCCGCCCAGAGCGCGCGTTCGGCACGAAAGCGGATGCCGCGATAGCCGTCGTAATCGAGCGTATCCAGCACGCGCGGCAGGTTGCCGCGACGCGGCCGGTGCGGGCGTGTGGAGAGCTCCCGCGCCAGCGTCGGGACGATCTGCGCATCGAAGGAGCTCGGCGCCGCCGCGCTGGTCGCGCGAGCGGTGGAGATCTGCCGTGGCGCGGCCAGCGCGGCCGCGCCCGCGACCACGGCGAGATGCCTTCGGCGCAGCGTCGGCGCCGCGTCGCGGATCGCGGATATGCGGAATCGTTCGGGCAGCACCACAACCTCCATCGATGGGCATTCCTCCAGGCCCACCAACGCGACGCGACGCACAGGGTTGCCGGCGGTCCTGGGCATGGCGCGCGAAGGCGCTATGCTCGCCACGCAGCCATTACGGACCCCATGACCCCCGATCGCGACGCGTCCCGCATCATTGGTGTCGCCCAGGCCCGCGCCGCCGGTGCCGCAACCGCGCCGCGCGGCCACCTGGCCGCGAACCTGCTCGCCTTCACGCGGCTGCTGCGGCGTACCGGCCTGCCGCTCGGTCCGGGCGAGGCGATCGCAGGGCTCGAGGCGCTGACCGAGATCGACCTCGCGGACCGCCGCCAGGTGCATGCCGCGCTGCGCGCCGTCATGGTCCATCGCCGCGAGCATTTCGAAATCTTCGACCAGGCCTTCCAACTGTTCTGGCGCGACCCCGAGGCCGCCGCCCATGCCGCCGCCATGGCGCTGCTGGACGGCAACAAGCCCAAGGACGAAAAGCCGCCCCCGGCGTCGCGCCGCCTCGCGGAGGCGATGCAGCAGAACGCGCCCAAGCCCAAGCCGCCCGAGGAACCGCCCCCGCGCCACGACATGACCTTCACGGTCAGCGAGCGCGAGCGCCTGCAGCAGATGGATTTCGAGGCGATGTCGGCCGACGACATCACGCAAGCCAAGCAGGAGATCCGCCGCCTGGCCCTGCCTCTCGATGAACAGCGCACCCGCCGCTTCCGCCCCGACCCCTTCGGCCCGGCGACCGATCTGCGCGCCACCGTGCGGCAATCGCTGCGCACCGGCGGCGAGATCCTGGACATCGCGCGCCGCCGCCGTGTGACGCGCCCGCCGCCGCTGGTCGCGCTGTGCGACATCAGCGGCTCCATGGCGCGCTATGCGCAGATCCTGCTGCATTTCATGCATGCGGTGGCGAACGACCGGGACCGCGTGCACAGTTTCCTGTTCGGCACCCGGCTCACCAACATCACGCGGCAATTGAAGCACCGCGACCCGGAAGTGGCCTTCCAGATGATCTCCCACATCGTGGAGGACTGGTCGGGCGGTACGCGCATCGGAGAATCGCTCGCGCTGTTCAATCGGCAGTGGGGGCGGCGCGTGCTCGGCCAGGGCGCAGTCGTGCTGCTCATCACCGACGGCCTCGACCGCGAGGGTGCCAAGGGGCTCGCGGAAGCAACGGAACGCCTGCGCGGATCGTGCCGGCGGCTGATCTGGCTCAATCCCCTGTTGCGGTTCGATGGCTTCCAGCCCAAATCCCAGGGCATCCGGGCGATGCTGCCCCATGTGGACGACTTCCGCCCGGTGCATAACCTGAACAGCCTGCGCGAACTGGTCGCGACCTTGTCGGACCCTCACGCCGCGCAGCGCGGGAGGATGGCGGCATGACCACCGACACCACGCATTCCGAGGATATCCTCGCCATCGCCGCCGATTGGCGCGCGGCGGGCGAACAGGTCGCGATCGCGACCGTGGTCGAGACCTGGGGCAGCAGCCCCCGACCGGCGGGTTCGCGCCTGGCGGTCACGGCATCCGGCCGGCTGATGGGCTCGGTCTCGGGCGGCTGCATCGAGGGCGCGGTGGCCGACGCCGCGAAGCAAGCGATGGCGACGGGCCAGCCGCAACTGCTCGACTTCGGCGTCTCCGACGAACGCGCCTGGGAGGTCGGTCTGTCCTGCGGCGGCAAGGTCAAGGTCTTCGTGGAGCCGCTCGCGTGAAGACCGAAACCCTCGCGCGGCTGCAGGCCGAACGCGCGGCGCAGAACCCTGTCGTGCTCCTCACCCGCCTGTCCGACGGCGCGCAGCACCTCTGGCCCCAGGAGAGCCTGCCCGACGCGCTGGCCGATGCGGCGCGCACGACGCTCGGCACCGAAAAGGCGGCGAGCGTAACCATCGATGGCGAGGCATGGTTCATCCACCCGCACAACCCGCCGCTGCGCATCATCGTGGTGGGTGCCGTGCACATCGCGCAGGCGATGGCGCCGATGGCCGCGCCGCTTGGCTTCGAGATGATCGTGGTCGACCCGCGCCGCGCCTTCGCCACCGCAGAACGCCTCCCCGGCGTGTCGCTCAACACCGACTGGCCGGACGAGGCGATGGCCGCGCTGAAGCCCGATGCGCGATCGGCGGTCGTGACGCTCACGCACGACCCGAAGCTCGATGACCCCGCGCTCGATGCCGCGCTGCGCAGCGCGGCCTTCTACATCGGCGCGCTCGGCAGCCGGCGCACGCATGCCAAGCGCGTCGCGCGACTGAAGGATCTCGGCCATGACGACGATGCGATCGCGCGCATCCATGCGCCAGTCGGCCTCGACATCGCCGCGGTCACGGCGCCCGAGATCGCACTGTCCGTGATGGCCGAAATCGTCGCCGCACGCCGCGGCGCGGCGCTCGGCGCACCGCGCCCACAGCCAAGCGAAGCGCGCATCAGCATCGGCATCTCCGCATGATCTTCGGCCCCACGCCGCTGGACGAGGCCAAGGGCGCGATCCTCGCCCATTCCCTGCGCCTGACCGGCCGCGTGCTGAAGAAGGGTACGGTGCTGGACGAGGACGCGATCGCCGCCCTGCGCGAGGCCGGCAAGCGCGACGTGATCACCGCCCGTCTCGAGGCCGGCGACGTGCCGGAGAACGACGCGGCGGACCGCCTGGCCACGGTCCTGACCGCGCCGCTAATTGCGAAGTCGCGTGCGGCCACGGGGCGCGTGAACCTGCTGGCCGAGACGGCCGGGCTGCTGGTCATCGACGCGAAGCGCATCGATGCGATCAACGATGTCGACGAAAGCCTGACGGTCGCGACCCTGCCCAACCACACGCCGGTCTCCCCGAGGGAAATGCTGGCGACCATCAAGGTCATTCCCTTCGCGGTGCCCGGTGCGGTGCTCGGCGTGGCCGAGGCCGTGGCGCGCGGCCGCGGGCCCGTCTTCGCCGTGCATCCCTTCCGCCCGCTCAAGGTCGGCCTGGTGCTGACGGAATTGCCGGGCATCAAGGAAAGCGTGATGGAAGGCGCGGTGGAGGCCACCAGCGCGCGGGTCGAAGCGCTATGCGGCACCATGCTGCCGGTCGAGCGCGTGCGGCACGAGGAAGCACCGGTGGCCGAAGCCCTGGGCCGCCTGAAGCGCGCCGGGGCGCAGGTGCTGCTGGTCGCCGGCGCCTCGGCCGTGGTGGACCGGCGCGACGTCGGCCCCGCTGCGATCGTGCGCGCCGGCGGGCGCATCCACCATTTCGGCATGCCGGTGGACCCGGGCAACCTGCTCTGCCTCGGCGCCATCGGCGACATCCCGGCCATGGTGCTGCCCGGCTGCGCGCGGTCCCCGAAGCTCAACGGCTTCGACTGGGTGCTGCAGCGCATCTTCGCTGGCGTGCCGGTGGCACCGGCCGACGTGATGGCGATGGGCGTGGGCGGCCTGCTCAAGGAAATCGAGGTGCGCCCGCTGCCGCGCGACCAGGCGCCGCGCGTGGCCCCGCCCGCGCTGGCGCCGCGCCGCGCGCGCTCCGTCGCGGCCATCGTCATGGCGGCCGGGCGGTCGCGCCGCATGGCGCCGCTCAACAAGCTGCTGGTGGCCGACGCGCAGGGCACACCGATGGTCGCGCGCGTGGTCGACAACGTCATCGCCTCCCATGCGCGGCCGATCATCGTGGTCACCGGCCATGAGCGCGACCGGGTCGAGGAAGCGCTCGCCGGCCGCCCTGTCATCTTTGCGCATGCCGAGGACTATGCCGAAGGCCTGTCGGCCTCGCTCAAGGCCGGCATCGCGGCCCTGCCGCCTGACGCCGAGGGCGTGCTGGTCTGCCTGGGCGACATGCCGCTGGTGGCCGGCCCGATGCTCGACCGCCTGATCGCCGCCTTCGACCCGGAGGAAGGCCGCGCCATCGTCATGCCGACCTTCCGCGGCAAGCAGGGAAACCCGATGCTCTGGGCGCGCGAGTTCATCCCCGAGATCATGACCATCACCGGCGATGTCGGCGCCCGCCACCTGGTGGGCCGCCACGGCGAGCGCATGGTCGAGGTCGAGATGGCCGACGACGCCGTGCTGCGGGACTTCGACACCACGGATGCGCTGAAGGGGCTGCCGGGCGGGGCGCGCGGCGGATGAGCCTGACCGAGGGCGCGAGCGCGCCCTCCCTCGGCAAGGTCGTCTTCCGCGACATCGCGGCCGTGCCGATGCGCTTCTGGCGCCCGCCGGAGGACGGGGCGCGGCTGCCCGGGGGCGTCGTATTTCCCGGCGATGCGCCGCGCTGGGTGCACATGCCGCTGCTGGGCGGCAAGGTGTGGGCCGAGGGACCGCCGGCCGACCCGCCGGAGGCCGAGCCGCTGCCCGGTCGCTACGCCTTCGTCGGCCCGACCGCGCACCATTTCGGGCACATGTGCGCAGAATTCCTGCACCGGCTCTGGGTGCTGCGGGACGACCCTGACCTCGTGCCGCTGCTGGTGAATGCCGAGCCCGCCCGTCCGCAGATTCCCCGTTTCGTGCGCGACTACCTGCGCCTGATCGGGGCGCGCGAGCCGGTCCTGGTGACGCAGCCCGTCCGGATCGAGGAATTGGTCGTGGGCGAGCCGGGCCGGATCTACCGGACAACCTGCACCGCCGCCTATGGCCGGCTGGCCGGCAGCCTGCTGCCTGCCGCGGTGGTCGAACCGACCGGCCAGGCGCGGCACCTGGCGGTGCTGCGCGGGCACCTGCAGACCGGCCGCTGCCTGGGCGAGGCCTGGATCGAGGCACAGCTGGCCGCCGCCGGCTACCGCGCCTTCCACCCCGAGAAGCACACGATCGAGGAACAGATCGCCGCCGTCATGGGGGCGGAGCGCATCGTCTTCTCCGAAGGCAGCGCGCTGCATTTGCTCGACCTGCTGCCGCCGCTGCGTGCGCAGGTCGCCGTCATCGGGCGGCGACCGGGCATGGCGCTGGTCCGCCACAGCCTGGAGGAAAAGGCGGCGCATCTCGCGTTGTATCGCCCGCCCTTCATGATCGGGTCGCTGTCGAAGCGCGGGCGTCGCGCGAGCGCCCTCACCTTCCTCGATCCCGCCGACGTGCTGCGCTTCCTCGCCGAACGGGGCTTCATCGACCCGCCCGCCGCCGCCGGCTTCATCGAGGATGACGAGCTGTTGCGCGCGGATATCGCCGCCTATGCTGGCTATTGGCGGACTGCACCCGGCGACGGCGAGGCGGCCGCCTTCATCGACGCCGCTCTGGCGTGCTGCCGCAGCCGCAAGCCCAACCCGCAACTCGCCCTGACGTTGCGGCCGCTGGCAGACCCGGCGAGCAGCCCGCCTGCCCCCCCTGCGTCGCGCCCTGCCGGCGCAGCCACGAGAGACACGCCTGTGCCTGAAGCCAAACGCACCGCCATTCTCCATATCGGCGTGATCAAGACCGGATCGACCTCCGTGCAGGCGTACCTTGAGGCCGCACGGCCGCAACTCCAGGCGGCCGGGCTGCACTATGCCGGCGCCGTCGGCGGGCGCGCCCACAAGGCGCTGGCGGATGCGGTGCGGGACGCGGCGCAGGGCGGCGACGGCGCGGGCGCGGCGCAGGATCGGCTCGACCGCATGATGGTCGCGCTGCAGGCCGAGCTTGCCGCCCTGCCCCCGCACACCGACCGCGTGATCTTTTCCTCCGAACATCTCTCGGGGCTGCCGGATGCCGCGGTGTCGCTGCTGCGCGCGCGGCTCGCGCCGATGTTCGGGCGCTTCCTCGTGGTGGCGTATTTGCGCCGCCAGGATCACTTCGCGATCAGCCGCTACACGAACATGGTGCGCGGCGGAAAGGGCGTGGCCTCGCCGCTCGACGTGCCCCCGCCCGACTACGAGCGCCTGCTGAACCGCTGGAGCCTGGTCTTCGGCGCCGAGGCGCTGCAGCCGCGCATCTTCGACAGCCGCAGCATGCCGGGCGGCAACGTCGTGCTCGACTTCGTGTCGCTGCTCGGCGTGGAGGGGCTGCCGGAACCGACGGCCGAGCGCGCCAACCCGAACCTCACGCCGGCGGCGCTCGAGCTGCTGCGCCGCTTCACCGACCTCGCGCAGCGCGATGGGGTCGCCGGCATCGACAAGGTGCGCGAAAGTGTCACGGCCAGGCTGCAGCGTGTCGCGCCGGGGCGCGGCCACAGGCTGGCCCGCGCCGAGGCTACCGCCTATGTCGCGCGCCGCGCCGCCTCCAACGAGGCCGTGCGCCGGCGATGGTTCCCGCAGGCGCCGAGCCTGTTCTCCGAGGATTTCTCGGATTACGCAGAGACTGCGGAACCGCCCGTCGACATCGACGCCGTGCTCGACCTGGCGCTGCGCCTTCTGGCTGCCGAGGACGACTGAGCGTCCTGTCCACGCGGGTCAGTGCCCGCGGCACACCGCGACCGTTGGTATGTGCATGGGCCCGCCCGGCCACACCATGCGACCCGTTCCAGAATGCCGGTCGCCGGGTGGGGCCGCGGATCGGCGCCGGACTCGTCAAACAGGCACCGATGCCGAGGCAGACGGCGCGGTGGCGAAGAAATGGTCTTCCTCGACCAGCCAATGCAGGCGGTTGATGTGCTCGAGCGTCGCGCGCACGATCTCGGGCCTGTCGAAGCGTTCGAGCATCCGTGTCGTGCCCTGCTTCACCATGCGCGGCGCGGCCGCCACCGGCGCGACGATGCCGATCGCGCGCGCGGCGTTGCGCAGCAGTGCGGGGTTCGACAAGTGCTGGTATTCGACCAGGTGGATCGCCTTGCCCGCCTGGTCGCATTGCGCAACGAGGCCGGCATAGAAGCGGCGATACAGCTCGTATTCGTGGAGGAATTCCTCCGGCGCGAAGGGCAGCGTTGGCGGCGGGGCGGGTTCGCCGGCACGCTGGATGTAGCGACCGGTCAGCCGCGCGGTCCGCTGCGAGGCGAACAGCGCCAGGAAGTTCTCACGGTACAGAAGGATGACACGCCAGGACGGGTCGGCCACGACATGGTCGCGTATCGTGGCATCGTGCCCACGGAACCACTTGAAGCCGAAGATGCGGGTCGGGCAGGCCGCAATGGCCTCGGCCAGGAAGCCGCGCGGATCGCGGTCGCGCCGGGTGCGCAGCGCGGCCTGGTCCTGGGTCGGCTTCGCCATGAAGGGGGGCAGGTGCAGCTTTTCGCGGTGGAAGATCTCGTGCGCGAAGCTGGTGTCGGGCTGATCGTTCAGGAACTCCATCAGCATGGTGGAGCCCGAACGCGCATGCGCTAGCATCACCGCCTTAATTTCGACCGACACCGCGTCGCTCCCCTAGGGCAGATCCCGACCGGCTGGAATCACCCGGTCAGGCGAAGATGGTCGCGAAAACCAGACCTTGCCGCGTGCCCAGAGCGGGCCGGTGCCGACACCGACAGGTCGCGGAACGCGCCACAGGCATTGACGTGAGCCATGGCGAACGGACGCGGCTCTAGCCCAGCGCCGCGCGCACCCATTCCCCCCAGGCCAGCACGGCGGCGTCGTCCCCGATCCGCCCGGCCACCTGCACGCCGAGCGGCAGGCCGCGCGGCCCGGCTCCGGCCGGCACCGTCACGCACGGCCCGTGCAGCAGCGTCCAGAGCGTGTTGAAAGCCGGGTCGCCGGTCCAGCCGAGGCCCTCGGGCGCCTCACCTGGCGCCGCGGGGGTCAGCACCGCGTCGAAGCCCTGGATCGCGTCGGGGAACGCGGCGCGGGCTGCGGCGAAGGCGGCGCGGCCCTCGGCCAGCGCGGCGGCGCCCTGCGCCCGGCCCCAGTCCATGCGCTCCTGCAGCACCGGGGTGATCAGCGCGCGTGCCTGGGCCAATTCCCAGCCTAGCGCCTCCGCCGATTCCGCGTTCATCACCGTGGGGTGCGCGGCGTAGGCGGCCGCGAATACTTCGGGCAGGGTCAGCGGCGTGACGGTGGCGCCGGCGCGGCGGCAGGCCTCGGCCACGCGGTCCATCAGGGCCAGCGTCTCGGGCGCGGCCTGGTCGGCCGACGGGCCCATCACCAGCGCGAGGCGCGGTGCGCGCGGCGCCTTGGCCTCGGGCGCGCCGAAGTCGCTGCCGGTCATCGCCGCCATGGCCAGGGCGCAATCGGCGACCGAGCGCGCCATCACCCCGATGGTATCCAGGCTCTCGCTCATCACCTTCATGCCGGCGCGGTGCAGCGTGCCGTAGCTCGGCTTGAAACCGACCGCGCCGCAATACGCCGCCGGGCGGATGATGCTGCCGGCGGTCTGGGTGCCGAAGGCCAGGGGAAAGAACCCCGCCGCCACCCCGGCGGCGGACCCCGATGAAGACCCGCCCGGCGTGTGCCGCGGGTTCGCCGGGTTGGCGGTCGGCCCCGGGTGGCGCGTGGCGAATTCCGTCGTAACGGTCTTGCCGATCACCACCGCCCCGGCGCCGCGCGCTGCCGCCACGCAGGCCGCATCGCCGCGCGGGCGGTGCCCGGCCCAGGCGGGCGATCCGTACTGGGATGGCAGGTCGGCGGTGTCGATCACGTCCTTCACGCCGATCGGGATGCCGGCCAGCGGCCCCTGCCCCGCCGCGGCCGCCGCGCGGCGCGCCTGCGCGGGATCGAGCCAGGCGAAGGCACGGATGGTGCCCTCCCGCGCCGCGATGCGGTCGAGGCAGGCTTCCATGAGATCGGCGGCGGACAGCCGCCCGGCGCGGATCGCGGCAAGGGCGGCTGTGGCGGTGAGGTCTGCGGTCTCGGTCATGCCGGCATGTCGCGGCCCGGCGGGCAGGCCGTCAAGACGACGATGCCTGGGCGCCTGTCACACTGGCGCCGTCGCCCGCCCCGCACGCCGTCGCGCGCCTCATCCCCGCGCACCGTCGCGCACTTCATGCCGGCGCGCGCTTCATCCCCCGCGCGCCTTCACGCGACGCACGCGATCGCCACTGGCGCACCACCGTCACGCTTGCGACACTCGGCCATGCCCACCCCGATCCGGGTCGCGCGCGCCTCGGATGGCGTGCTGGCCTACGCCATCCCGCTGCCGCCGGAAGCCCTGCCCCCGGTTGCCCCGCGCGACCTCGAAGCCGCCTGGGACCGGGCCCGCGCCGCCGCCGCCGCCGAACGCTGGGGCGCGCCGCGCCGGCTGCTGTTCCGCCGCCAGGACGGCAGCGCCCAGGAACTGCTGCTGGCCGACGCCGATGCCGCCTGCTGGGCCGAGGCCGTGGATGCCGGCCATGACCTCGGCACCCTGGCGGGGCTGTCCTTGTGCCTGCGCCTGCTGGCGCTGGTCGAGGTGATGACGCGCGCGCCCTGGATGCGCGGCCTGTTCACCCTGGCCGCCGACGGGATCGAACTGCACCCCACCCTGCTGCGTGCCGCCGCGGCCATGCCCCTGGACGCGGCGGCCCGGTTCGACGAAACCGCGCTTCGGCGGCTATTGTCGCGCCCGATTCCTTCCGGAGCATCCGCATGACCCGCCTGGCGCCCACGCTGTCGCTCCCTGCCATGCTGCTTCTGGCGGCCTGCGCGACCGCCGATGCGCCGCGCAGCCTGTCCTCGGCGACCGCCGGCGCGGGCACCGACAGCGTGCTGCGCGCCACCTGCACGGCCGAGGCGGAGCGCGCGGTCAATTTCCGCGAACGCGGCCAGTCGGCGCGCGACGACCAGGCCATGTTCATGACCGACCAGACCAACAACATCCCGACGCTGCGCGTGCAGGCCGACCAGTTCAACCGCCGCGTCCTGCGCGAGGACCTGATCCGCGAGTGCATCCGCGCCAATACGGCGGGCCCGCAACCACAGGATCCCGCTGCGCCGGCCGCGCGCGGCCGCCGGAGCTGACGGCGCGGGCACCGCCCCGCCATGGCCTCGCTCGGCACGCTCGGCCGCGCACTCTCCCACCGTAACGCCCGCATTTTCTTCGGCGCGTCGCTCACGGCCTGGACCGGGCTGTGGATGCACCGCATCGCGGTGTCCTGGCTGGCCTGGGAACTGACCGGCAGCGCCTTCTGGGTCGGCGTGGTGGCGTTCTGCGACCTCGCACCCGCCGTCGTCGTCAGCCCGATCGCGGGCGCCATCGCCGACCGCGCCGACCGGCTGCGCCTGACCATGTTCAGCCAGGCCGCGATCGGCCTGAATGCCGCGCTGATCGCGCTGCTGGTCGCCCTCGGCTGGATGGATATCTGGCTGCTGCTGGTGCTCGAGGTTCTGGGCGGCATCGCCGCGTCCTTCGCGCAGCCCGCACGGCAATCCCTGATGCCCGGGCTGGTGCCGCGCGCCGACCTGCCGGCGGCGGTGGCGCTGAATTCGCTCACCTTCAACGTGGCGCGCTTCATCGGCCCCGCGCTGGCCGGGCCGATCATTGCCGTGGCCGGCGTGTGGCCCGCCATCGCAGCGAATGCGGTGGCCTACCTGCTGGCCACGCTGACCACGCCGATGCTGCGCGTGGAGGCCGCGGCACGGCGCGGCCATGCCGCCACCGCCTCCCTGATGGGCGAGACGCTGGATGGAATACGCTACGCTGCGCGCCACCCCGGGCTGGGCCCGATCCTGCTGTTCGCCGCGGTCTCGGCGCTGCTGCTGCGCGGCGTCCAGGAGATCCTGCCCCCCTTCGTGGAACGCGCCTTCGGGCGCGGGGCAGAATCGCTTGCGGTGCTGACGGCGGCCTTCGGCGTGGGCGCGCTGGTATCGGGCCTGGCGGTGGCGGCGCGTGGGCGGATGGAGGGCACCACGCGCCTTGCGGTGCTGGGCGTGCTCGGGCTCGCGCTGTCCACCGCGGGCTTCGCGGCGACCGGCTGGTTCGCCTTCGGCGTGCTCTGCGCGGCGCTGATGGGGGCCGCGGGGTCGGTGCATGGGATCAGCGTGCAGACCCTGGCGCAGAATGCGTCCGACCCGGCGATGCGCGGGCGGGTGCTGAGCCTGTGGGGCCTGATCACCCGCGCCTTCCCGGCGCTGGGCGCGCTGATGCTCGGCGCCGCCGGCGAGGTCTGGGGCCTCGCCTGGCCGACGCTGGCCGCGGTGCTGCTCTCGCTGCTGGTGGTGGCCTGGGGGATGTGGCGTCTGCCGCGCATACGCGACGCGCTGGAAGGGCCGCCGGACGGCGCGGCCGCGCGGTGAGCGGCAACGCGGCCCCACGAATGGGGAGCGGATCCATGCCCAGCGCGCGCCGGCGGCTCGCGGACGAGAACGGGATCCTGCCGACCCTGCCGCGGCACGGCTTTCGCCTGATCCATGCCGAGGCCATGACCGTGGCCGAACCGGCGCAGCGTTTCCGCGTCGCGCGGATGGTCATGCGCCTGAACGGCGCCGGCCTGTCCACCCTGATCCTCACCGCGCCCGGCTGCCGCGTCATCGAGCTTTCCGCGGAGGGCGAGAGGGACTTGCCCGCCCATGTCCGGCAGCTTTCGGCGGGCTGCAGGCACGACTACGCAACGGCCCGGCTGGAAGGCGATGGCACGGATGCCTACCGGATCGCCCCGGCGGACCTGCTGGCGGCGCTCGCTGCCGCCGGCGCGCGGGCCGGTTGACCGCCGCCGCCGCCGCGGCCATTCACCACGCCCGCCACGCAGACCTTCGAACAGCAGGATCACAACATGCTCGACACCGCCATCATCGGCATGGGCCGCTGGGGCCAGACGCTGGTCGACAGCGTGCAAGGCCGCAATGACGCCGGCATCCGCTTCGTCGCCGGCTGCACCGGGCGGCCCGAACGCGCCGCCGACTGGGCCGCGCGCCAGGGCGTGCGGATCCTGCCCGACTTCGCAGCGGTGCTGGCGGACCCGCAGGTGAAGGCGGTCGCGATCGCCTCGCCGCACGGGATGCATGCCGAACAGGTGATTGCCGCGGCAGCCGCGGGCAAGCACGTGTTCGTGGAGAAGCCCTTCACCATGACCAAGGCCTCGGCCCAGGCCGCGGTCGAGGCCTGCCGCGCCGCCGGCGTGGTGCTGGCGCTCGGCCATAATCGCCGCTTCCTGCCGGCGGTGGCCGAGATGAAGGCGATGCTGGCCGATGGGCGCCTCGGCACGCTGCTGCATGTCGAGGGTCAGTTCAGCGGTCCCGGCGCGGTCGCCTACAAGCCGGGCATGTGGCGCGCGGATCGCTCGGAAAGCCCGCTGGGGGGCATGGGCGGCATGGGTATCCACATGGTCGACATGTTCATCAACCTGGCGGGGCGCATCGCCGAGGTGACCGTGCAGTCGCATGCGCGCGTGCTGGACAACGGCCTGGATGACACGACCGCGGCGCTGTTCCGCTTCGACAGCGGCGTCACGGCGAATTTCGCGACGCTGGCCCTCGCACCGCGGCTGTGGCGCGTCGGGCTGTTCGGCACCGATGCCTGGGCGGTGCTGCACGGGCACGAACACCTGACCACCTGCACCCGCGACGGCACGCCACAGGAGCATGTGTTCCCGAAGACCGACATCGAGGCGGCGGAACTCATGGCCTTCGCCGCCGCCGTCGCGGGCGGGCCGGCCTATCCGCTGCCGGTCGAGGACGCCATCCACGGCGTGGCGGTCTACGAGGCGATGATCGGCGCCGCGGCCTCGGGCAGCACCTATCGCGTGGCATGACGCGCCGGGCACGGCCGTTCATGCCGAATTGACGCACGTGGCCGACCAACCGGGCGAATCGGTGCTGCGGGATGCGCCGGCGCGGCCTAGGGTCGTCGGGTCCGAACCGGAGTCCGCGATGAACCGACGTCGCCTTGCCGGACTTGCCCTGCTTCCCCTGCTCGCGCTGCCGCGCGACGCCGGGCGCGCCGCCGCCGTGGCCGGCCCGGAGCCGCGCCGCAATTGCGGAGACCCCGGCGGCCGCTTCATCGCCTGCGAGGCCCTGCAGGACAGCCTGCCGCTTGCGAGCAACGGGCGCTGCCCGCTGTGCGGCGGGCGGCACCGTGTCCCGGTCACGCCCTGAACCGTTTCGCTGACGACGGGCCGGGTGCGGCGCAGGATGACCGCATGAACACCACGCGCCGCGCCCTGTCCGCCACCGCCCTGCCGCTGCTGCTGTTCGGCGCCGGCTTGCGCGCCGCAGCGGCCAAATCGGCCGGTCCGGATACGCCGGACGCGGAGGCTTGCGTGCCGGGCGAGCCCTCCAAGCGATGCGCCGCCGCCAAGGCGCGGTTCCTCGCGGATGGCGGTGAGGCCGCCAGCGGCTGCCCGCACTGCGCCGCCGTATCGAAGGATTGGCGTTAGCACGCGGGGAGACCAGGCGGCGCCCCTTCCAAGATGCGGTCGTTGGCCGGGCGGCAGGGCCAGCGGGCCGATCCCGACAGGACGTCAGCGCGCTGACCGCCGACCCGCCCCGAGATTGCGCGTGCGTCACGCCGCGCGAGGCCGCATGATGCCGGCATGAGAACGACCCGCCGCCTGGTCTGCACCGCCGCCCTGCTGATGCCCGCCGCTGCCCTCGCGCGCCCGGCCGACCTGCCGGTGGCGCCCGACGCCTGCGAGGCGCCCGCGTTGCACGAGACGCTGCGCACCGACCTTCTCCGGCGCGCCGGCCAGCCGCCGGGCGCCGGCACGCCGCCGGACCTGGCGCAGGCCCGCTGCCCGCGTTGCGGTTGCGACCTGTTTGGCGCCGGCTCCGCGCCGCGGGACATTCCCGACCCGCGCAACCTGTTCTAGAAGCGAGGCCGCGCGCGAGCGCCGCACCGCGCCCCTGCCCGGGGTGCGCCTGGCACCCGCGCCCGTGGCGCATATCGCAAAGGAACGGCCCGCATGAGCAAGATCACCCGCCAGGGGACCAACAAGATCCTCTCGACCTCGGTCGAGTACCACAACTTCGTCTACCTCGCGGGCATCACCGCCGATGACCTGTCCAAGGACATCAAGGGCCAGACGGCCGAGGTGCTGGCCAAGATCGACGCCGCGCTGGAATCGAACGGCACCGACAAAACCCGCCTGCTGACTGCGACCATCTGGGTGAAGCACATCGCCGACCGCGCCGCGATGAACGAGCTCTGGACGCCGTGGCTGCCCGAGGGCGCGGCCCCGGCACGCGCCTGCGTTGAGGCGAACATGGCCGATCCTCGCCACCTGGTTGAGATCATGGTCACCGCCTGCCGCTGACGCTTTTCCCGCCCCTCAGTGGGGTTCGGAAACATTTCCTCGACTCTGATGACAACGCCCGGTGCCATCCGCACCGGGCGTTGTTGCTTTCCGGACACCACACTGTGGCTCGGTCCAGATCCTGCCCAATTCCGGGGTATATCTTCCTGATACCGGACCCGCGCCATACGAGTTGCGCGCAAATCACCCAAGATTACGCCCGGTAACAGACGCACGGGTTGCCTGCCCGCCGCCTGGGTTGTTAGCCACGTCACACGGCGATGCGTCCATGACGCGACGCCAGGGGGTTACCAGGGGGTTCTGGGGCAATGACGGCAAAAGGCGCAGCGATCGTCGCGGCGATCTTGTTCGGCGGCTTGGGACTGGTGGCGCAGGATGCCGCCGCCCGGGCACCCGAGGCACGGCAGGGCAAGCCCGCCGCCCGGGCAGCGAGTGCACCGGCGCCGAGCGCCGCGCGGCGCGAGGCGGCCCGCCCGGCCAATCCGACCGCGCGTTCCACCGCCCAGCGCGGCCAGAACCGCGCTGTGCAGGTCGCCGCGACCGGGCGCGGGGCCACCGCGCGAAACGGGCGGCGTAGCCTTGCCGGCGGCCGCGGCGGTGGTGGCATCTCCTGCGTGCCCTATGCGCGCCAGGCCACGGGGATGGACATCAGCGGCAATGGCCGCGACTGGTGGTACAACGCGGCGGGCCTCTACGCCCGGTCGAACCGTCCCGAAGTGGGCTCGGTGATGGCCTTCCCCGGGTCGGGCGGGATGCGATCCGGCCATGTCGCCGTGGTCGAACGTGTGGTCTCCTCGCGCGAGGTGCATATCCACCACGCGAACTGGGGCGGCCCCGGCATCCGGCGCGGCAGCATCATGCGCGGCGTTTCGGTGATCGACGCTTCGCCCAACAACGACTGGACGCAGGTGCGCGTGCAGGTTGGCCACAGCGCCGAGAACTACGGCCGCACCTACCCGGTCTATGGCTTCATCCACAATCGGCCTGACGCGACCGGCGGCACCATGATGGCCGGGCGCGCGCCGCTGCGGGTGAATGCGGCGCAGGCCGCGACCGCCTCGCTCGGCTATGACGAGGTTGCGCAGGCGCCGGCCCGCCGGCGCTGACGCGCGAAAACTTCGCATCAAGCGATTGAGGTGGGAGGGCCACTCCGGCGACGGGGCGGCCCTTTTCACATTCAGGCGGCGAGCGTGTCCCGGCTGCGGTCCCACAGGTTCGGCACGGCGGTGTTGTCGTAGCCCGACACGAAGCGCTTCTCCGCCCCCGTCGCGGCGTCGAAGACGCTGCGGATGACTGCGCCGATATTGCCGCCGTAGACATGAATGCTGATCGACGCGCGGTCGCGCAGCGCGTTCTCGACCACGTGGATGTCGTATGTGTCGGCGCTGACCGCGACGACCTCGCCCTGCTTCAGATGGTCCACCTGGCCGGTCCGCATGGGCGCGCCGCGGACCATTTCGGTCGAGACCTCCTCCCCGCGCAGCATGCCGACCAGGCCCCACACGGTGTGGTTGTGGATCGGCGTCCGCTGGCCAGGGCCCCAGACGAAGGAGACGACGCAGAAGCGCTCGAGTGGGTCGCAATGCAGCAGGTACTGGCGGTAGCGCGGACCGGGTTCGGCGAAGGCATCGGGCAGCCAGGCCTCGTCGGCGACCAGGCCGCGCAGCAGGGTGGCGCCCTCGGTCAGCCAGCGCGTCTCGGATGCGTCCTCGTTGGCCAGGCGGGTCATGGCACGGATGAAGTCGCGCAGTGGTGCCACGTCGGTCATGATGGAACCCTCCCGGCAGAACCTTGCGAAGGAGGCAAGGTTCCCATGGAAGACGGAGAACGGGCAATGCACGAACATCGGCGCGACGGGGCGGAGATACTGTTTCTCCGGCAGGATCCGGAGATCCCGAACAATCCCCGGCTGCCGGTGGTGGTTCATCGCGGCGCCGTGGCGCCCGACGCCGTGGCGGCCGAGGCGATGTTCCGCCGCCACGGCTGGCGCCCCGCCTGGCGCGGCGGGATCTTCGACACGCATCACTACCATTCCAACGCGCATGAGGCGCTGGCTGTGGTCGCGGGCCAGGTCCGGGTGCAACTGGGCGGCGAGAGTGGCGTTTTGCTGGACCTGTCGGCCGGCGACGTGGTGGTCCTGCCAGCCGGGACCGGGCACCGCAACCTCGGCGCCGACGAAGCACTTCTGGTCGTCGGCGCCTATCCCGACGGCGCCGCGCCGCCCGACCAGTTGCACGGCGCGCTCGCCGAACGGGCACGGGCCCTGCACGCCATCGCCGCGACCCCGGATCCGGCGACGGATCCGGTGACGGGCGGGGCCTACCCGCGCGGCTGACAGCGCACCGACCCGCGCCAGGCAGACGTCTCGGTTTCCAACGAATTGCGGGGCTGGCCGGCGGGGCGCGCGCGGGGCGCACCCCGCCCTGCCGTCACGCCGCGGTCAGCACGATGCGCCCGACCACCTTGCCGTCCTTGAGCCGGTTCAGCGCGGCATCGGCCTGGTTGAGCGGCATGGTGGTGATCGGGATGGCGGGAAGTGCGCCAGATGCTGCAATACCAACGAGTTCACACAGTTCTTTCACGTTGCCGACATAGCTGCCCTGGATGGTCAGGGCACGGATCGGCACCAGCGGAAGCGGGATGTTCATCTCACCGCCGAACAGCCCGACCTGGATCAGTTTTCCGCCCTTGCGCAGGGACTCGAAGGCGAAGCGGGCGGTCTCGGTGCCGTTCACCAGGTCGATGATGGCGCCGACCGCGCCATCGGCCGCGGCCATGATGGCCTTGGCGGTATCGGGGCCGTTCGCGAGGACGGTGTCGGTGGCACCCGCGGCCTTCGCGGCGTCGAGCTTCGCCTGCGCCACGTCCACCACCACGATCCGCCGGTGGCCCTTGGCCTTCAGCACCGCGATGGCGTTCAGCCCGAGCCCCCCGGCGCCGACCAGCACGATGGGATCGTCGGGATCCATCGGCATGACCTTGTTGATGGCGCTGAATACCGTGATGCCGGAACACGCGTAGGTGGCGGCCAGGGCGGGATCGAGGCTGCCGACCGGGACCAGATGGCGCGGTTCCGGGGCCAGCACATGCGTCGCGTAGCCGCCATGCTGATACACACCCAGGCTGCGAGGCGTGAGGCACATGTTGTCCTCATCCGCCAGGCACTTCGCGCATGTGCCGCAGCCGACCCAGGGGAAGACGATCATGTGGTCGCCGACCTTCAGGCCGGCGGCGTTGGCCTCCGGCCCCCATTTCAGCACGCGGCCGACGATCTCGTGCCCCATCGCCAGCGGCAGCGTCACGCCGCGGTCAGTCAGGCGCATCTTGCCGCGGGAGCCGAGGTCGTATTCGCCCTCCCAGATGTGCAGGTCGGAATGGCAGACGCCGGCATGGGTGATCTCGAGCAGGACCTGCTTGCCGGTGGGTTCCGGGGTGGGGAGCTCGATTTCCTGCAGGGGCTTGCCGGTCTCGATGACGGCCCAGGCGCGCATGGTTGGTTCCTCCGGTTGATCTCTGGCGTGAAGCCATCGGACCAAGGGGGGTGCGGCGGGTCAAGCGGGCCAGCAATGTGGATGCGCGCGCGCAACCGATGCGCGTAGGATCGCCGCCACGACGATCGCGACGGGAGGGACAGGATGTCGGACAGGATGGGCGGCGGCCTCGAAGGGCTGCTCGGGTTGCTGGCCGGGGGCCAGGGCGGCGCGCAGGGGCTGGGATCGCTGGTGGACCGGCTGCGCCAGGCCGGTCTGGGCGAGGAGGTGGACAGCTGGGTCGGCACCGGGGCGAACAAGCCGGTGGCGCCGGAGCGGCTGGAGAGCGCCTTCGGGCCGGATACACTGGCCGGCCTGGCGCAGCAGTTCGGCGGCGGCAGCGGCGGTGCTACCGGCGCGGGCGGTATGGCCGGCGTGCTGGCCGCCGTGCTGCCGCAGCTGATCAACGGGCTGACGCCACAGGGCCGCGTGCCGCAGCGGGACGAGGAGTTTGGCGCCGGCGGCGTGGGCGGGATGCTGGCGCAGATGATGGGCGGCCAGGCTGGCGGCGCGCCGCAGGGCGGCGGCGGGCTGGGTGCGCTGCTCGGCGGGCTCATGGGCGGCGGCAGCGGCGGCGCGGCGCCGGCGGCGGGCGGGTTAGGGGCGATGCTCGGGGCGCTGATGGGGGGTGCTGGCGGCACTGCGCCATCGGCGCCGGAACCCCAGCCCGGGGGCAAGCATTTCGCGCCGGACCAGGGCGGACCGCTGCCGCAGAAGCCGCGGCCTCTGGGCTGAGGCAGGCGGCTACGCCATCAGGAAATCGAGAGGCATCGAGGCGCGCGTGGCGTCAGGGGGTGGCGCACCGCGCGGCGAGCCGGTCGCGGAGGTGGGTGGCCTTTGCGATCTGCCGTGCTGCCCCGGCGCGGCGATACTCTTCTAGGGCCGCTTCTGCTTGGACCAGGGCTCCCGACCTACGGTTTTGGCGGCCTCACGTTCGGCGAGCACTTCTAGGGTCCGAGCGCAATTTTCGGTTGTCTGCGCCCAGAGGAAGGGCTCGCGGTCGCGCGAAACCACTTGCAGCGCCGCGTGGTAGGCCAGCACCGCCTCCTCCAGCCGCGCCGTACCGCGTTCGCGCTCTCCTAGTACTGTGAGCGCAGTGCCCAGGTTTTGCTGCACGGCCCCCCATTGGAGCGGCGTGCGATCGCGAGTGTATTCCTCCAGCGCTGCCCGATGGGCCAGCACCGCCTCCTGAAGCCGCGCCAGGCCACCTTCGCGCTCACTTGGTACGACGAGTGCAGTCCCTAAATTGTCCTGTGTCATTGCCCATCAATATGCTGCCACCAAATGCCGCGGCCGGCCAACGCCCATCATGGCAAGTCCATCTTTTCGGCGGATGGCCGGTTCGCCCTCTCTCAGGGGGCGATTGAGCCTGATTCTGCGTTATCGCGCGGGTACCTCGCTCAGAAACCCCAGCACCGCGCGCACCCCCTGCCCGCGATCGTCGTTCAGCACCGCCGGATGCGCCCCGCCCGGCAGCACGACCAAACGTGCATCGCTGGCCCCCGCCGCCATCCGCCGCGCATGGTCCACCGGCGTGATCCGGTCGCCCTCGCTCGCCACCACCAGCACCGGCGCGCGTATGCCGGGTAGCCGCGACAGGCTCTCGAAGCGGTGGCGCAGCAGCAGGTCGGTGGGCACCACCGGGTACATCCCGCGCGCCAGGTCGGCCACCGAGGTGAAGGGGCTCTCCAGCACGACCGCCGCGATGCCCGGGCGGTTCTCGGCCAGGCGGGTCACCACACCGGTGCCCAGGCTCTCACCCCACAACACCAGCGGGCGGCGGGGAAAGCGCGCCTGGGCCCAGGCCAGCATGGCGACGGCATCGGCGGCGATGGCGTCCTCGCCCGGCCGTCCCGGATTGCCGCCATAGCCTCGATATTCTGCAAGAACAATGCTGTAGCCAGCACGGTTGAGGGCGGAACCGAGCCCTGCGCGGTCCTCGGCATTGCCGCCATTGCCGTGGAAATGCAGCACGACCGGCGCGCCGGGTCGGCCTTCCACCGCCAGCACGGCCAGGTCCAGCCCGTCAGTGGTGCGGATCACCGGCCGCTCCCAGCCCGGCGGCGCCGCGATCACGCGCGGGTCGGGCATGAAGATCAGCCTCTCCTGCCCTGCCCAGAGCGCCCCCACCAGCAGCAGCGGCAGGCTGGCGATGATGGCGATGGCGGTCAGCACGCGGCGCATGGCGGGGTCATGGGGCTGATCTGCGGGCGCGCGCCGCATGGCGCAAGCGCAGCACTTTCAAGCGCGGCACCTGGCCGGCGCGGCGCCGGTCGCGTCGTACCGCGCGCTTCGTCGGGGCATCGCCATGCGGTCGCGCCGCGGCCTGCCCGCGTGCCGGGCGCCCGGCCGCGGGGTCCACGCAAGCCGGCGGCCTCCGGCTGGGCGCGGGCGCCTCGCATCGGCACAGCCACGGCGGCGGTCTACTTCGGGGTCTCGCACGGCACGCTGCCGATCGCAGCGCCAGCGAGCGCGCCCACGCCGGCCCCGATCAGTGCCCCGCGCGCGGCATCCGCCTGGGTCGATCCGGCGATGGCGCCCATGCCGGCCCCGATCGCCGCACCATAGGCCGCCCCCATGGCCGGGTCGTCGCAGACCGGCGAGGACGGGACCGGCAGCGGCACGGGCTGCACCACCACGCAGGCAACGAGCGGCAGGGCCAACAGCGGGACAAGCGCCTTCATGCCCACAGCCTGCCACGCTGGCCGTGGCAGCGGTGTGGCGCGTTTCATGGCAGCGCTGGACCGGCCTGAACCGGACGGGGCTGCGCCACAGCCGTCAGGCCATGGGGTCGGCGCGCAGCGGTCCACGGCGCGGCATCGTCCTGGCCGGTGGCAGCACCCGGCCGCACGCTCCTGTGCTGCGCGGCATCGTCCCCGCCGGTGGCGGCATCCGGCCGGACGCTGCCGTGCACGCCGGGGCCACGTCGATCAGTCGGGGCGGATGTTGTTCTCGCGCACCACCTGCGCCCAGACCTCCATCTGCCGCGCGACGAAGGGGCCGAACACCGCCTCCCCCTGCGGGTCGAGGTCGATGCCCAGGCCCAGCACGCGGCTGCGGATCTCCGGCACATCGAGCGCGCCGCGGATCGCCGCCTCCATCCGCTGCTTGACCGCGGCAGGCAGGTTGGCGGGGCCGAGGAATCCCCAGAAGGCCCGCGCGTCGATCCCCGGGATGCCGGATTCCGCCAGCGTTGGGATGTCGGGCATCGAGGGCGATCGCGTGGCGCCGGTCTGCGCCAGGGGGACCAGCGCGCCGGAGTCGATATGCACGCCGATCGCCGGGCGCGTCGCGATGGGCAGGTCGACCTCCCCGGCCACCGCCGCGACCGCGAGCGGCCCGCCGCCGCGATAAGGCACGTGCACCAGGGAGAAACCGCCCGCGCGCTGCGCCAGCGCCATGGTCAGGTGCGCGAGCGACCCGTTGCCGATGGTCCCGTAGGTCACGGTCTCGGGCCGCGCCTTGGCGGCCTCGACCACCTGCGCCACCGACCGATAGGGACGCGTGCGATGCGCCGTCAGCACCATGGGTGCGGTGCCGAACAGCAGCAGCGGCGTCAGGTCACGCTGCGTGTCGAAGCCGATCGTCGGGATCAGCGCGGGGTTCACCGCATGGGTGTCGAAGACCAGCACCCAAGTATTGCCGTCAGGGGCCGCGCGCGCCGCCGCGGCGGTGCCGAGCGCGCCCGAGGCGCCGGCGCGGTTCTCGACCACCACGGGCACGCCGAACTCGGCGGACAGGCGCGGCTGCAGAAGGCGCGACAGCGCATCGGTGGACCCGCCCGGGGGGAAGGGCACGATGATCCGGATGGGTCCGTTCGGCCAGGCGGCCTGGGCGTGGGCGACCGCCGGGGCGGCGAGCAGCCCCGCCGCAGCCAGCAGCGAGCGTCGTTCCATCATGGCGTTGTTCCTCCGCGGTTTGTCTTGGCCGCGGAGGTCGCCCAGCCCCGGGGCCGCGTCAAGGCCCGCGCGGCGAGGGCCCGGCCGAGAGGGCGGCCAGCGCCGCGCTGGCGCTGGGGATGCGCGGCGGCTGGGCCAGGCGGCGCAGCGTCTGGTCGGGGCCGGCGGTGAAGATGCTACGCGGCAGCGCCTGCGCCGCGGCGGCACGGTCATTCGCGTCGAGCGCATCGGCCGCCCGGGTCAGCCCGTCGATCACGTCCTGTGCCGACGCAGTGCGCGGAATGCCGAGCGCCTGGCGCGCCTGGTTGCGCGCCTGGATCAGCTGCACCTGGGCCGAACTGGAGGCGGTCTGCCAGCGCGGGTCGGCCGGCACCGCACCGGCGAGGTATTCGATATCGGCAATGGCGCGCGCCGCGACCGCCGGCTGGTTGGGCTGCGGGCGGCGGAAGAAGGCGGTGGCGTTGTTGCCGGCGCGCACGATGGGGTCGATCACGCGCTCGCCCGGGGCGGCGCTGACCGGGATGGTCGGTGGCGGCGTGACCGGGCCGCAGGCGGCGATGGCGAGCGTGCCGAGCAGGATGGTGCGACGGATCATGGGGGGTTCCTCCGGAGGCGGGGGTAGTCTGCCAGGGGTGGCGGCCCTGCGGGATGATTTCGCGCAATCCGGCGCTTCGGTTAGCGGGCAGGTGCGGTGCGGTCGCGCGGGAGGGGCCGGAGCCGCTGCCGCTCGCCCCGGCTCTCGGTGACGCCTCCAGCCCTTGGTGTCACGAGCATCTTCAACCGGTCGGGTAACTCGGCCTCACCGGGTTCGGCGCTACCCGTAGCCGGCCTCGCGGATGCGCGCGCCGAGCACATTCACCTGCACGGCCAGCGCCGCGCTTTCCTCCTCGCGCAGGCGGGTGCGCAGGCCGGTGGCGGCGGCCTCCATCTCCCGCAACAGGGATGGCAGGCCTGGCGGCGGCTCGGCGCCGGCCGACAGGCGCGCGGCGATGCGTTCCAGCCCGTCGAGGTTCACGCCGAGGAAGCGGCGCGCTTCCTCCAGCCGTTCAGGGCGGCGTTCGAACTCGTCCAGCACCGCGCCGATGGCGGTGGCGACCGGCAGCAGGCGCGGTTCGGCCAGGCGCTGGGCAGTCCCGGCGATGGCTGCGAGGCGCGCGCGTGCGTCGTCCAGCGGGCGGGGCGGCGGCGGCGCGGCCGGTTGCGGCGGCGGCGCCGCTTCCTGCACACCGGTATAGAGCAACCGCGTACCGCCCCAGGCGCCGAGCGCGAGCAGCCCGGCCGCGATCGGCCCGGCATCCGCCCCCAGCCAGGCGACCGCGGCGACGGACGCACCCATGGCGAGCGCTGCCCGACCGGCATCCCCGGCCTGTCCCCGGCGCATCAGCCAGGCGGCCAGCAGCGGGAAACCGAGCCCGAGCAGGCAGCCCAGCAGCGCCCATTCGCGGCCGGCGAACAGGTTGAACAAGGTGGCCGGGATCAGCGGCAGGATGGTGAAGGGCAGCAGCCAGCGCCGCCAGAAGGCCGACAGCATCAGGGGACCACCGCCATGACCGACCGGAACAGAGCGAGCAGCCCGGCGATCCACATGGTGCCGCCAAGCAGGAAAAAGCCGATCAGCCGCGTGCCGAAGGGCGGCGGCGCCGTCGGCGGGGCCATGGGGAGTGTGCGGTTGCTCATCACGCCGCCTTAGATCGCCCCCCTGCCCCGCCCGATCAAGGCGCCCCGGTACGCTGCAGGGCGCGTGGCACGCATCGCGGCGGTGGGCAGCCGGGCGCGAAGGGTTGGCCCTGGCGCGCCCAGGCCGTGCGGGGCGGCCCGGCGCGGGCGTGCTGCCCACTGGATCGGCGGCGCGAAGCCGGCAATGCTGCCCGCGGATGACGGAGTGTCCGGCATGACCAACCTCCAGGCGGCGCCGCGCGCCGGATCGGTGCGGTAGGACCATGAAGCGCATCCTGCCCTGGCTGCTGGTGCTAGTCGGCCTCGGGTTGCTCGGCGGCGGTGGCTTCGCCGCGTGGCGCGAAGTCGAATTCCGCCGCGGCGCGATCGAGACCGATGGCCGCGTCGTGCAGATGCTCGCGCGCAGCAGCCGCGACCGCGACCGCGGGTCCTCGACCACCTACACCCCGGTCTTCACCTTCGAATTGCCAAGCGGAAAACTGCAGCGGGTGGAAGGCGGCGTTGCCTCCAACCCGCCCTGCTGCCGGGTGGGGGATACCATCCGCGTGCGCTACAGGCCCGAGGCACCCGATCGCGCGCAGATGACCGGCTTCATGGAAAGCTGGTTCGTCGCGACGCTGCTGGGCGGCATGGGCCTGGTGTTCACGCTGGTCGGCGCGGCCGTGATGCGGGCAGTGCGCCCCGGGACGGCCGGCCTGGCGCAGGCGGCGGGCCTTGCGCAGGCGCCGCCCGGCGCGCCGCCGCTGACCTTCAGCGTGCCGCTCGCGGGACTGCGGCGCGACGGTGCGGGGCGCTGGATCCTGCAGGCACGCTGGGCGGACCCGCGCGGCGGCGTGCAGCGTCTGTTCGAAAGCGAGCCCCTGCCCTTCGACCCGGTGCCGCAGATGCGCAGCATGACCGCGGTGAATGTCAGCTTCGATCCCGGCCAGCCGGACGGCCCCTACTGGATGGACCTGTCCTTCCTGCGCGAGCCCGATCCCGACGCCACCGTCGTGCAGCGGCGGGGGTAACGCGCGTGGTGTGACCGGCGGCACGCCGTGCCGCGCGGCACCGCCGCAGGCTGGTGCGCGGTGCAGGGAGGCGGTCGATGCGGCGGCGCGTGACGGCGGAAGCCCTGATCTTCGGCGGCGTGATGCTGGTCGGCCTTGCGCTGCTGGCCGGCGCGGCTTGGGCGATCCTGGCCGAACTGTCCTTCCGCGCCGGCGCGCGCATGACCGATGCACGCATCGTGGAGATGCGCCCAAGTACCAGCCGCGGATCCGACGGGCGGGACAGCACGGTCTACTACCCGGTCCTCGAATTCGCGCTGCCCGATGGGCAGGCGGTGCGCGCCGTCGGCCCGATCGGCAGCGGGGCGCCCTGTTGCGAGGTGGGCGACGTGGTTGCCATCCGCTACGACCCCTCCAACCCGCGTCGCGCCGCGCAGGACAGCTTCGAGGACAGCTGGCTGCTGCCGACCGTGCTCGGCGGCTTCGGCAGCCTGGTGTTCGGCATGGGCTTGCTGTTCTTCCGCGTCTTCGGCGGCGCGCCCGCGGCGAAGGCCCCGGCCTATGCGCCGCCGCAGTTCCAGGAGCGCGGACTCGCCCGCATCACGCGGGTGCAGCGGACCGACACGGCAGACGGCCCACGCTGGGTGGTCCAGGCGCGCCTCACCGACCCGCTGACCAACGAGGAACGGGTCTTCGAGGGCGCGCCGCTCGACTTCGACCCGAAGGCGCGCTTCGCCGTGCTGCCGACGCTGCTGGTGCAGTACGACCGCGGGCCGGGCGCGGGGTATGTGCTCGACCAGACGATCCTCCAGCCGGTGCGGCCTGCGGCAGCCGCGGCGCCGCCGGCCGGACGCGAGTCCCGGAGCCTTGTTGGGTTGGTGCCGATCGGCATCGGCGTCGCCTTCCTGGCCGGTGCCGCCGCGCTGGCCTGGCCGCAGACCGCCTTCATCCGCGCCAGCCAGAGCGTGCCGGGGCGCG
The DNA here is from genome assembly GCF_022846615.1 of Roseomonas fluvialis. Taxonomy (NCBI): domain Bacteria; kingdom Pseudomonadati; phylum Pseudomonadota; class Alphaproteobacteria; order Acetobacterales; family Roseomonadaceae; genus Roseomonas; species Roseomonas fluvialis. The sequence goes on along the minus strand of NZ_AP025637.1, from coordinate 2,486,257 downwards.
TGGTGGACATGCGCGTGACCAGCGGCGGCGCCTCGCCCGTCTTCGTGTTCACGCCGCGCGGCGGTAGCGAGCAGCGCGTGACCTCGCGCATCGTCTCGAACCCGCCGTGCTGCGAGGTGGGCGAGGAGGTCACGGTGCGCTACCGGCCCGAGGCGCCGCGCGACGCCCGCATCGCGAGCTTCATGGATGCTTTTCTATGGCCGACCGTGCTGGGCGGGTTCGGGCTGTTCTGGCTCGGCATCGTGGTGATGTCCGGGATGTCCGAGCGCGCACCCGCGCCGCGCCCCGGCGGGCGCGCGCAGGGCGGCGCAGGGGTGGCGCGGGGCCGCCCCGCGCCCGGGCCGCGCGCGCAGGCCGCGGCGGCGCCGGCCGGGCTCGCGGCGATCGAGCTGCCGCTCGCGGGCCTGCGCCGCGCCGAGACACAATCCGGCCCGCGCTGGTTCGTGCAGGCGCGCTGGCAGGACCAGGCGCGGGGCGGCGAGCGCATCTTCGAAAGCGCCCCCCTGCCCTTCGACCCGGTGCCGCAGATGCGCGACAGGACCAGCGTGCGGGTGTTGTTCGACCCCGGCCTGCCGGAGGGGCCGCATCAGATGGACCTGGCCTTCCTGCACGATCTCGACGCGGATGCGGCCAGGGTGCGGCGGCAGGGATGACGCCGGACGCTCCGCGCGACCGCGAGCAACGATCCGGCATGGCGCCGCCCGGCTGTGCCCCCGGGGCTGCACGTGCGCCGGCGCCGGCAGATGGCACGACCCACGCCGCTGCGACCGGGCGGCGGGCTGACATGGCACCGGCAGAGGCGAAGTCGGGTGCCTTGATGGGCGGGCTGCTGCTGGTCGGCGTGGCGCTGCTGCTCGGTGCCGCCTGGCCGGCCGGGTCGCACATCGCGTTCCTGAGCCGCGCGACGATCACCGAGGCGCGCATCGTCGACTTCCATCTCGTGCCCCGCAGCAGGGACTCCGGTCGGTTGCGGCGGGTCGCGATCTACGAGTTCGCACTGCCTGACGGCAGCCTCCAGCAAGCGGTGGGACCCATGTGCAGCAAGCGTGGGTGCAGCGAGCGCGTCGGCACCATCCTGCGCGTCGGGTACGACCCGGCCGACCCAGGCAGCGTCAGGCGCCTCGGATTCCACGATGCCTGGGCGCTGCCGGCGGCGCTCGGCGGCTTCGGCGCGCTGTGGATGGCGATCTGGGGGTTGGGGGCATGGCTCGGCGTCCGCGAGGCACGATTGCTCCGCGCGACCGAGCGTGCGGCGAGCGGGCGCCTCCGCCGCAGGCAGGATGGCGGCCGCGGTGCGGACGACTTGGTCGTGGTGCTGTCGGTGGTCATCGGCATCTTCGCGCTGGGGGCGGTGGCGGCGGCGCTGGGCGGCTTTCCGTGGCTCGCCGTGGCGCTGGTCGGCTTCGGATTGTTCTGGCTGCTGCTTGGGTGGCTCGTGAGCCGCGACCAGGGGTGATCCGCGATCAGGCCTGCAGGAAGCCCAGTGTGGCGCCCTCGAACACGCCGCAGGTGAGCGGCCCGCCCGACCAGGCGGCGGTGTCGAGGCAGATGCGGTTGTCGCGCACCACCGGCTGGAAGCCCGCCGTGTGGCCGTGGACCACGACGATGCCGTGGTCGCGCTCGGACCCGAGGAAGTCGTGGCGGATGCGCAGCAGGTCCTCGCGCGACTGGTCCTCGAGCGCGATGCCGGGGCGGATGCCGGCATGCACGAACAGGTAGCCGCCTTCCTGGTGGAACAGGTGCAGCCGGCGAAGGAAGCGCAGGTGCTGCGGGGCGAAGTGCTGCGGCCAGTCCTCGCGCGGCGTGTCGGCGCTCACGCCCCAGGCGTCGAGCGTGGCGCGGCCGCCGCCCCACAGCCAATCCGCCGCCGCAGCACCGTCGCCATCGAGGGCGGCGAGCATCGTCTCCTCGTGATTGCCGGTGAGGTTGAGCGTGTCGATGCCAGGCACCGGATCGGTCTCGATCAGGTGGTCGAGCACGGCGCGGCTGTCGCCGCCCTTGTCGACGTAGTCGCCGAGGTGGATCAGCAGCGCGGAGGCGACCGGGCGGACGCGCAGGTCGGCGGCGATCTGCCCGTGCAGGTCGCGCAGCTGCGCGATCGAGCCGTGGATGTCGCCGATGGCGTAGATACGCCGCCCGCGCGGCAGGGTGGCCGGTGCGGCGCGCAGCGCGATCATTTCTTGTCGGCGCGCGGGTCGAGCGCGTCGCGCAGCCCATCGCCCATCAGGTTGAAGGCCAGCACCACGATCATGATGGTGAGCCCCGGGAAGATCGAAAGCCACGGCGCCTGCGTCAGGAAGCGCTGCGACGAATTCAGCATCGACCCCCAGGACGGGTTGGGCGGCTGCATGCCCAGGCCCAGGAAGGACAGCGCGGCCTCGGCGATGATGGCTTCCGCGATGGCGAGCGTCGCCTGCACCAGCAGCGGCGGGATGATGTTGGGCAGCACATGCACGAAGGCGATGCGCCAGGGCGGGTTGCCCAGCGCGCGCGCGGCTTCCACCCAGTCGGTCGATTTCGCATCCAGCGCCATGCCGCGCGCAAGCCGCACGAAGACCGGGGATGCGGTGATGGCGATGGCGAGCATCGCGTTCTCGAGCGCGGGTCCCAGGAAGGCGGCGAGCGCGATGGCGAGGATGAGGAACGGGACGCTCAGCATCGCATCCGCGATGCGAGAGATGACGGCATCGACCCAGCCGCCGGCGAGCCCGGCGATGAGGCCGAGCGGCACGCCGATGATGAGCGCGCCCAGCACCGAGATCACGCCCGCCATGAGCGACGCCCGCGCACCCCAGATGACGCGCGAGAGCACGTCGCGCCCGTTCTCGTCCGTGCCCATCCAGTGTTCCCAGGATGGCGGGCGGCGGATGCGCGACCACGAGGTCTGCAGCGGGTCGTAGGGCGCGATCAGCGGCGCGAGCGCCGCGACCAGGATGAACAGCACGACAACAAGCAGGCCGAAGACCGCCAGGCGGTGGCGCAGGAAGCGGCGGATGGCGCGGCGGGTCGGGCTTTCGGCGGTGATCGCGGTCGCGCTCATCGGCGTGGCAACCCGGCTTCCAGTGCGGCGGGATGCGCCACGCGGCGCGGCCATTGCGCGCGCCAGAACCAGTAGACGAATCCGGCGAATACCAGCGCGAGGGTGCTGGTGAAGCCCCGGGCGATCCAGCGCTCGACCACGGCATGAGGCGGGTCGTGCCAGGTCCAGGCCGCAATCGCCGCCATCGCCGCAGCCGGCAGCGCGATGAGCCCCGTGAAGATGGCGGTCGAGGCCTTGCCGACGCCGGTCTCGATGCGGACGGGATGGCCCGTCGCGACCAGCCGCTGCGCGAGAGCTCGCACGAAGTCGGGGTAGGAGCGGCGGGCAGCGGCGGCATCTCCGGGGTCGGCCACGGGGTCGAGGCGCAGCGTCTCTCCGCTGGCGAGGAACAGGCGGAGTTCGGGCGCGTGGCCGTAGGTGGTCTGCCCGAGGCCGGCGCGCAGGCCGGCGATGTTGCGGATGGGGATGGGCCGGTCGCCACCCTCGGCGCCGACCAGGCCGACGAGGTCTGCGGTCAGAACGACCGTCACCGTCCTGCCGTGGAAGCCTGCCTGCCGCAGGGATCGCGGCATGCGGGCGGTGAAGCTGGGGCCGAGGGCGGACATGCGCCTAGGCGTTCCTCAGCCGCGGATTAATGGCCATGTAGAGCATGTCGGCGATCAGGCTGAGGACTACGAAGATCAGCGCGGTCGCCAGCACCACGCCCTGCACCACCGGGTAGTCGCGGTTGAACACCGCATCGACGATGAGTTTGCCGAAGCCGGGGATGGTGAAGATCTGCTCGGTCAGCACGGCGCCGGCCAGCAGGCGGCCGAATTCGATGGCGCCGAGTGTCACCACCGGGATCAGTGCGTTGCGCAGCGCGTGCTTCCAGACGACGACGCGTTCGCGCAGGCCCTTGGCGCGCGCGGTGCGGACGTAGTCCTGCGACAACGCGGTCAGCATCGCCGCGCGGGTGTGGCGCATCAGCACGGAGGCCACGCCGGTGCCCAGCACGAAGGCCGGCATGATGGTGGTCGCGAGGGACTGCACGGGGTCCTCGAACAGCGGCACGTAGCCCGAGGGCGGCAGCCAGCCGAGCTCCACGCTGAACAGCAGGATCATCATGATGCCGAGCCAGAAATTCGGCGTGGAGATGCCGAACAGCGCCGCGCCATTCGCCGCCCAGTCCGCCGGCGTGTCGCGCCTCACGGCACTCAGGATGCCGAGCGGCACGCCGATGATGATGGCGATGATGAAGGCCATGGTGGCCAGCTGGAACGTCACCGGCAGCTTCGTGAGGATCAATTCCGACACCGGCACGCGGATGCGCCAGGAGAACCCGAAATCCCCGGTGAGCACCTTGCCCATCCAGAGCAGGTATTGCTGCCAGATGGGCCTGTCGAGGCCGAGCTCAGCGCGGATGGCTGCGAGCACCGCGGGGTCGCCGCGTTCCTCGCCTGCCAGGATCAGCGCCGGGTCGCCAGGCATGAGCTGCTGCAGCCCGAAGATCAGGATCGACAGGATCAGCAGCGTGGGAATGACCTGGCCCACGCGGCGCAGCAGCCAGATGCCCATGGCGGGCTACGCCCCCGCTCGCGCGAGCAGCCCCGTGGGGATCGCGCGCATGCGCGATCCGGGAGCGCAAAGCGCGACTGCTTCCGGACCGACCGACGCGCCGGGCACAACAGTGCCGGGCGCGAAAGCCAAGGCGCGTGGATACGTGGCGCCGGCGCCTGAGGGCGTCGCGCCAGCGGCGCTCACGGTCACTGGAACCTCATTCCCTGCAGTCGGATCATGCCGTCCGCGATCGGGCGGTAGCCCACCAGGCGCGTCTGGTGCGCCATGATGTTCTTGCGGTGCCAAAGGTAGATGCGCGCGACATCCGTCCCGATCGACTGGCGCAGCGCGCGGGCATAGAGGTCGCGTCGCTTCTCGATGTCGAGTTCCGTGCGCGCGGCCTCGAGCAGCGCATCCACGTCAGGGTTGGAATAGCGCCCGTCGTTCTGGCCGCCGCCGGTGCGGGTGAAGGTGTAGAAATTCCCGTCCGGATCGGTGCGGCCGGACCAGCCCACCAGGTACAGCTGGTATTCGCCGCGCGTGGCCGCCTGCAGGGAGGAGGCGAATTCCATCGCGCGCAGCGTCACCTGGAAGCCGGCCTCGGCGACCATGGACTGGATCACCTCGCCGACCTGGCGCAGGTCGGGGTTGTTGGGGACCGTCATCTCGATCTGGATCGGCGTGGTGATGCCGGCTTCGCGCAGCAGGGCGCGGGCGCGGTCCACGTTGCGCGCGGGCGGCGTGAAGTCGCGCACATGGAAGGGGTTGGCCGGCGGCCAGGGCTGACGCGTGGGCGTGTACATCCCTTCGTAGACCACCTGGTTGATGGCGGCGCGATCCAGCGCCAGCTCGAAGGCCTGGCGCACCCGCGCATCGCGGCCCATCGGGTTGTTCGCCCGTTCGCCGTTGTTGTGGTTGATGGTGATGGACTGGTAGCCGAGTTCGTCCACGTTCACCGCGCGCAGGTTGCGGGCGCGCTGGATGGTGCGGATGTCGTCGGGTTCCATGCGCTCGACGAATTCGACCGCGCCGGATTGCAGGTTGGCCAGGCGCACCGTGTTGTCCGGGATCGGCAGGTAGGTCACGCGGTCAAAGTGGATATTGGCGGCGTCCCAGTATTCGCGGAAGCGTTCGACCACGATGCGTTCCTGTGCGACGCGCTCGACGAAGCGGAAGGGGCCGGCGCAGACCGGGCGGGTGCCGAAATTGCGGCCCAGCGCCTCGGCGGCCTTGGGGCTGACGATCATGCCGGCGCGGTCGGTCAGTGCGGCGAGGAAGGATGCCGAGGGGGTCTTGAGCACGATGCGGACCGTGCGCGGGTCCACCACCTCGACTCGGTCGATCTCGCTGATCTCGGACCGACGGAAGGACCCCTGCATGGTCAAATGGCGATTGATGGAATAGCGCACCGCCTCGGCGTCCATCGCCTCGCCATCGTGGAAGCGCACGCCCTCGCGCAGGGTGATGATGAGCGTCGTCGGGTTCTCCCAGCGATGCGCGGTGGCGAGCTGGGGCACGATCTCGAGCCGTTCGTTGATGTCGAACAGCTTGTCGCACAGCGCCATGTAGACGATGCGCCCGACATAGGTGCGCGACAGGGTGGGGTCGAGGATGTCGGGATCCTCGCGCAGGCCGATGCGCAGGTTCTGCGCGCTGGCCGAGGCCGCGCCCGCCAGCAGCGTGAGCGCGGCCAGCATGGTCCTGATCGTGGTCTTCATTGTGGCACTCCCGGTTGCGGGCTCGGGGCCCGGAAGAAGGATTGCAGGCGCTTCAGCCTTTCGCCACCCGCCATGCGTTCGGCCCGCGGTGCCGGGGGCGGCAGGCGGCCGTCCAGATGGCACGCGACGCGGTGCGGCGGAGCGGTGAGTTCCGGCGACGCCTCCCGGCAGGCGGCTTCGGCGAAGGGGCAGCGCGTGTGGAAGCGGCAGCCCGGCGGCGGCGCGATGGGTGATGGCACGTCGCCTTCGATCGGCGGCGCCTTCACGCCATGGCCCGGGACGGCGGCGAGCAGCGCGCGCGTATAGGGGTGCTTCGGCGCGGAAAGCACGGCGTCCGCCGGACCTTCCTCGACGATGCGGCCGAGGTACATCACCGCGACACGGTCGGCCACGTGGCGCACCACACCGAGATCATGGCTGATCAGCACGAAGGTGAGGCCGAGGTCGCGGATCAGGTCCGACAGCAGGTTCACGACCTGCGCCTGCACGCTGACATCGAGCGCGCTGACGGGTTCGTCGCCCACGATCAGCTTCGGCTGCGAGGCGAGCGCCCGCGCGATCGCGATGCGCTGGCGCTGCCCACCGCTGAATTCATGCGGCCAGCGGCGCGCCAGTTCCGGCCGCAGCCCAACGCGCAAGAGCAGGTCCGCCACCCGCGCGGCTTCCTGCGCGCGCGGGACGATGCGGTGCAGCCGCAGCGGTTCCGCCACCGCCTGTTCGACCGTCATGCGCGGATCGAGGCTCGCGAAGGGATCCTGGAAGATCAGCTGCATGTCACGCCGGCGCGCGCGCAACGCGGCGGGCGAAAGCCTGACGAGGTCGTCGCCGCAAAAGCGCACCGTGCCGGCATCGGGCGTGATGAGGTTCAGCATCAGGCGGCCGAGGGTGGATTTCCCGCAGCCGGATTCACCGACGATCGCCAGCACCTCACCCTGCGCAACGCTCAGCGAGACGCCATCCACCGCATGCACGGCCCCAGCCCTGCGCCCGAGCGCATCGCGCACCGGGAACCGCTTCACCAGCCCGTCGAGTTCCAGCAGCGCGGTCATGCCGCCAGCACTCCGTCGAGCGGCGCGCGCCAGCAGGCCGACAGATGCCCCGGCGCCACTTCCGCGAGCGGTGGCGTGGTCGCGCAGCGCTCCACCACGAAGGGGCAGCGCGGGGCGAAGCGGCAGCCGGGCGGGGGCGCGCGCAGGTCGGGCACGGTGCCCTCGATGCTGGCCAGGCGCTGCCCGGGTTCGCCCTCGCCCGGCGCCGCGCCGAGAAGGCCGGCGGTGTAGGGGTGTTCGGGCCGCGCGAACAACGTCGCCGCCGGCGCCTGCTCGGCGATGCGCCCGGCATACATCACGGCGACCTCGTCGGCATGGTCGGCCACCACGCCGAGGTCGTGCGTGACCAGCACCACCGCGGTGCCAGTCTCGCGCTTCATATCATCGAGCAGCGAGAGGATCTGCGCTTGCACCGTCACGTCCAGCGCCGTCGTGGGTTCGTCGGCGATCAGCAGCTTCGGCCGGCAGGCCAGCGCCATGGCGATCATCACGCGCTGGCGCATCCCGCCCGAGAGCTGATGCGGGTACTGCCGCGCGCGGCGCGCCGCATCGGGGATACGCACGCGGTCGATCATGCGGGTGGCTTCGGCGAAGGCGGCGGCGTCGTCCAGGCCCTGGTGAAGGCGCAGCGCCTCCGCCACCTGTTCGCCGGCGGTGAAGGCCGGGTTCAGGCTGGTCATGGGTTCCTGGAAGATCATCGCCATCTCGCCGCCGCGCAGACGGCGACGTTCTTCGCGCGACAGCGCCGTCAGGTCGCGGCCGGCGAGGCGGATGGCCCCGCCGATGCTCGCGGTATCCGGCAGCAAACCCATGATCGCGAGGGCCGAGACCGATTTGCCGCAGCCGGATTCCCCGACGATCGCGAGCGTACGCCCGGCCTCGACATGGAAGGAGACGCCGTCCAGCACGCGCAGGCTGCGCCCGTCCTGGCGGAAGTCGAGCGTCAGGCCGGCGACCTCGAGCGCAGGCGCGCCAGCGTTCCCCTGCCCCTTCCTGCCTGCCGCGGGATCCAAGACCATGGCGCGAGTAACCGCGCCGCGCGCCGGGGCGCAAGGGGGATGGCCGCCCGAATGGTGCCCGTCGGCCGGACACCTGCCCGCGTCGCTCGCAGGACTGCCTCGCGATTGCTCAGTGATCGCTTGAGAATGCCGGCATCGATCGGATCGAACCTGCTGCGCAACAGCCAGCGCGCCGACGCGCGGGAAGGCGTCGCGCTGCCACCGCGCACCGTGTAGCCTGTGCCGGTCCTGGAGCCCGTGAGCCGATGCGCCGCATGATCCTTTGCCTGCCCGCCGCGTTCCTGCTCGGCAGCCTCGGTGCCGCCGCGCAGATGCCAACGCCACGCGCGGAGCGCGAGCCCTCGGCGGGCGCGGTCCGCGAGGCCGAACGCGCCGCGGGCGTCGCGCCCAGCGCGGCCGAGCAGGCGCGCGACGCGCGCACGGAAGACCAGCTCTACCGGGAACTGACCGGCCAGAATCCGAACACGCCGCCGCCGCCCGGGCCCCTGCCCGGCTTGCGGCAGGGGCCGCAGACGCCCGCGGTGGAGCAGATCTATCGCGAGCTCACGCCGCCCGCGCCACGCTGAGCGGCGCGGCCGGAGTTCCGCCCGGCGCCCGGTGCGCCGCCCGCTTCGGCAACGCGTGCATCATCGGGCGCAGCGCGCCCCCAGCCATCGGTCTCAGCACTCCGTGCATCATCGGGCACGGCGGGCCTTCATGCGTCTGCCTATTCGGCAGCCGGCTTCAGCACGCCGCGACGCACCTGGTCCAACTCGATGGATTCGAACAGCGCGCGGAAGTTGCCCTCGCCGAAGCCCTGGTCGCCCTTGCGCTGGATCAGTTCGAAGAAAATCGGGCCGATCACCGTGTTGGTGAAGATCTGCAGCAGTCGCCCGCCCGACGGCGAACCATCCATCAGGATGCGGTTGCGGGCCAGGCGCGCCATGTCCTCGCCGGTGTCGGGCAGGCGCTGGGGCAGCAGCTCGTAGTAGGTGTCGGGCGTGTCGAGGAAGCGCACGCCGCCCGCCGCCAGCCCTTCGACCGAGGCGTAGATGTCGTCGCTGCCCATGGCGATGTGCTGAATGCCCTCGCCATTGTAGGCGCGCAGGTATTCCTCGATCTGCGAATGGTCGTCGCTGCTCTCATTGATCGGGATGCGGATCTGGCCGCAGGGGCTGGTCATGGCCTTGGACTTGAGGCCCGTCAGCTTGCCCTCGATGTCAAAGTAGCGGATTTCGCGGAAGTTGAACAAACGCTCGTAGAAGCCGGCCCAGGCGTCCATGCGGCCGCGGTGCACGTTGTGGGTCAGGTGGTCGATGACCGTGAGGCCGGCGCCGACGGGGTTCGGTTCGGCACCGTCGATCGGACGGAAATCGACGTCCCAGATGCTGCCGGCCGGACCGTAGCGGTCGACGAAGTAGATCAGGCTGCCACCGATGCCCTCAATGGCCGGGATGTTCAGTTCCATCGGGCCGACGCGGCCATGGAAGGGGCGCGCGCCGAGCCGCACAGCCCGGTCGAAGGCGGTCGCGGCATCGGCCACGCGAAACGCCATGGCGCAAGCGCAGGGGCCGTGCACGCGGGCGAAGGCCTGCGCGAAGGAATCGGGTTCGGCGTTCACGACGAAGTTCACCTGGCCCTGGCGCCAGAGCGTGACCTGCTTCGAACGGTGCCGCGCCACCGGCGCGAAGCCGAGGGAGCGGAACACGCCTTCCAGTTGCGCGATGTCGGGTCCGGTGAATTCAACGAATTCGAAGCCGTCCGTCCCCATCGGGTTGGCATCGCAGACGCGGCCGGCGACGGCGGTGCGGTCGGGCGGGATGTCCATGGCGCGGGTCCTTGCTGCGTGGGTGCAGGATCGCCTCGGTCACGCGCCATTTTCCGGCGATCTTGGTAAACTGTGCAGCTATTCTGGGCGGAATTCTCCAGAAATGGCCGAAATCATGCCGGAATCCACCATCGATCTCGATGCCACCGACCGGCGCCTCCTGCGCGAGGTGCAGCGGGACGGCCGCGCTTCCGTCGTGGCCCTTGCCGAGCGGATCGGGCTTTCCGCGACACCCTGCCAGCGGCGGCTTAAGCGCCTGGAGGAAGCCGGCATCATCGCTGGCTATGCGGCGGTCCTGGACGCGCCGCGCCTGGGACTCGGGCTGACCGCCTTCGTGCAGGTCAGCCTGGCCTCGCGATCCGAGGAGACCGTCGAGGCCTTCCATGCCGCGATCGGACGCATGCCCGAGGTGCTGGCCGCCTGGGCCATGAGCGGGGAGACCGACTACCTGCTGCAGGTGGTGGCCGCCGACCTCGAGGCCTATGGCGAGTTCGCCACGCGCCGGCTGCTGCGCCTGCCCGGCGTGAAGGACACGAAAAGCGCCTTCGTGCTGCGCACGGTGAAGCCGCCGGCCGGGCTGCCGGTGTGATGCGCGCGCCCGCTATCGCAACCCGAGGCGCATCAGCGGTGCCACGAAGCGTTCGTCGTACAAGGCGAGGAACGCCGGCTCCGCGGACATCGCGTGGTCGCGCAGCGGCCGCGCCAGCACGTCGGGCCAGCGGCGCTGGATCTCCGCCAGCACCTCGCGCGCCGCGTCCTCCTGCCCGTCCATCGCCAGGGCCGCGGCGCGATACAGCAGGCGCTCCCCGCGCGGCATGAAGGCGCGGGTGGGCCCCGCCGGGTCGAACAGCGCCTCGCCGAATCCCGGGCGGCCCGCGAGCAGTTCCGCCAGCGCCAGGTACAACCGCCAGGTGCCGGCGAAGACGTGGCGCGGGCTCTCGGCCAGGACGCCGCGCAACGGTTCGATCGCCGCGTCCGGATCGCCGAGGAGGAGCAGCATCAGGCCCACATTGGCGCGCGCGCTGGCGCGTTCGGGGTCGGCGCCGGCCAGGCGGTAGAAGGGCAGCGCCTCGGCGTAGCGGCCCGCATGGCGCAGCGCGATGGCGCGCGCATTCAGCGCCTTCGGATCGGCCGCATTCGCCGCCATCGCGAGATCCGCGTAGCGGTCGAGCTCCGCGCGGTCGAAGGCGATGTTCGTGGACCCACGGACGGTCAGCAGGTTGCCGTGGACGAAGGCGGCCTCGGCTGCGGCCGCGGCGTTGGTCGGGTCGCTTGCGAAGGCGTCGCGGAAGAATGGCAGGCTGCTGCGCAGCCGTTCCTCGAAGGTGCCGGGCCCCCGCTGGATCGTGAGGCCGTGTTCGAGCAGCCGGTGGGCGACGAGCCGCGCATCCGGGGTGGGCATCGGCACCGCGACCGGCGCCGGTGCCGGCCGCGGCATCAGCGCCGCGAGAGGAAACGCGAGCGTGCCGAGCGCGAGCACCGCGACGGTCCAGACCATCCGCGAATGACCCGGCGCGGCGACCAGCAGCGGGAGCAACGGCACCCGGGACGCCCGGGGCAGGCTCGGCGCCGCCCCCTGCGTCACCGAGGCTGCGAAGATGTACCCGCGCCCACGCACCGTGCGCAGCAGGCGCGGCCCGTCCGGACCCAGCGCCTGGCGGATGTCCGTGACGCATTGCGTCAGCCCGTCATCGACCACCGCGATGCCCGGCCACACGGCATCCAGAAGGTCTTGTCGCGTGACCAGCGTCCCGGCATGGCGCAGCAGGTGGCCGAGCACATCGGCCGCCTTCGGGCGCAGCGTCAGCGGCGCGCCATTGACCCACAGCAGGCCCGCCGCGGGGTCGAACGCATAGCCTTCGAACAGGAGGATCGAGGGGCCTTTCGACATGTATTTACTGAAGCGTGAGTCGATGCCGCGGTGCAACATGAACCTGATTTGCACCCTGTCGGTGATCACGCGCCCGGGGCTCAAGGCTGCCCGCCGGCGCGGGTGACGTAGCCGGTGGAATGCGCAAGACTTCGTGCTTGAACGGAATGCGGCCCGCAGACGGCCGCCCAGGAGGAACGTCATGACAGTTTTTCGCCGGTCCCTGCTGCCTGCCGTGCTGGCCGCGGCCTGCGCCGCGCCTGCCCTCGCGCAGGAGTATCCGACCCGCACCATCACCATCGTGGCCGGCGCCGCCGCCGGCGGGCCGACCGACGTGATCTCCCGCCTGGTGGCCGAGGCGATGGCGAAGCACCTGCCGCAGCCCGTGGTGGTCGAGAATATCGGCCCCGCCCATGTCGGTGCGCAGCGTGTCGCGCAGGCGCGGCCCGACGGCTACACGCTGCTGATGACCAATGTCGGCATGGCGGCAGGGGCCACGTTGTTCCGCCGCCTGTCCTTCGACACGCTGAACGGCTTTGCGCCGCTCGGCCTGGTCTCCGATGCGGCGATGACGATCATCGCCAAGCCGGGCTTCCCGGCCGAGAACCTGGCCGGCCTGGTGGCCGAGTTGAACCGTCGCGGCGAAGCACTGAACCTCGGCACTGCGGGGCTGGGTTCGGCGGCGAACCTGTGTGGCTTGCTGCTGCAGCAGGCGGCCGGCAATCGCGCGACCATCGTAGGCTTCCGCGGGACGGCGCCGGCGATCACGGAACTCATGGCCGGGCGGCTCGACCTGCTGTGCGACCAGGCGACCAACACCGCGCCCTTCATCCGCGACAACCGGGTGCGCGCCTTTGCCGTGACCAGCCCGCAACGCCTGCCCGGTCTGCCGAATATTCCGACCACGGCCGAGGCCGGCGCACCGGCGATCAGCATGAGCACCTGGCACGGGCTGTATGCGCCCGCCGGCACGCCCGAAGCGGTGCAGCAGCGCCTCAATGCCGCGCTGCTGCTGGCCCTGCAGGACGAACGCCTGCGCACGCGCTTCGCCGAACTGGTGACCGATCCGGCCACGCCGGAGCGCGCCAGCCTGGCGTTCCACCGCCGCTACCATGCCGAGGAGATCGCGCGCTGGCGGCCGATCATCACCGCCGCGGGGTCCTTCGCGGACTGACGCGGCGGGCGGCTTCGCCGGACCAGTCTGCGCGCAGGATCGATGTGCTCCCGGTGCGGCGGTTGCGCGCCGCATCGTGCGTGTGCAGGCGGCGTTTCGCGGGACTGACGCGGAACCGTCACACCGCCATCGCGCGAACGGGCTACAGCGGAGCGGGGCCGGTGCGAGAGGTCCGGCGCAGCCAATGGGCCGGCCCGGCGTTGCGCCGGTGTCCCAGGAACGCCTGCGAGAGCCGCTACATGACCGACGCCACTGAAGACCGCCCCTGGCTCGACCTCGAGCTCGAGGATGATTTCGACGAGGAGCTGGAGCAGGAGATCGACGACGCACGCATCCCGGCGGAGCTGCGCGCGCTGCTTGGCAAGCGGCAGAAGGCGACGATCGACCGCGGCGTCTACTTCCGCGAACTGCTGCGGCTGCAATCCGAACTGGTGAAGCTGCAGGATTGGGTGAGCCACAAGGGCCTCAAGCTGGTCGTGCTGTTCGAAGGGCGCGATTCTGCCGGCAAGGGTGGTGTCATCAAGCGCATCACCCAGCGCGTGAACCCGCGATCCTGCCGCGTGGTGGCCCTGCCGGCGCCCAACGACCGCGAGAAGACGCAGTGGTATTTCCAGCGCTACGTCCCGCACCTGCCGGCGGCCGGCGAAATCGTGCTGTTCGACCGGTCCTGGTACAACCGTGCCGGCGTCGAGCGGGTAATGGGCTTCGCCAGCGAACAGCAGGTCGAGGAATTCTTTCGCGACGTGCCGGAGTTCGAGCGCATGCTGGTGCGGTCGGGCGTCGTGCTGGTGAAGTACTGGTTCTCCATCACGGACGAGGAGCAGCAGTTCCGCTTCCTCATGCGCATCCACGACCCGATCAAGCAGTGGAAGCTCAGCCCGATGGACCTGCAGTCCCGCGTGCGCTGGGAGCAGTATACCAAGGCCAAGGAGGCGATGTTCGAACGCACCAACATCCCCGAGGCGCCCTGGACCATCGTGGAAGGCAACGACAAGAAGCTGGCGCGGCTGAACTGCATTGCGCACCTGCTGTCCGTGATTCCCTATGGCGAGGTGCCGCACGAACCCGTCGTGCTGCCCGAACGCGTGTTCAACCCGGACTACGAGCGCGCGACGCTGCCGCGCGAATTGTACGTGCCCGATGTCTATGGGCCGAAGGCGCGGTAGGACGGGTCGCGAGACGGTCCCGCCCGCGACCCGCGCGGTCGAGGCCGCGACGGTCGTCCGGCGCCTGCGGCGCAAGGCTGCCGGCGCGCGGCGAAGGCTCAGAACGCCAGCAGATTGTCGCGGAACATCGCGTGGTCGTAGGAGCGGCGCGTCAGGCCGCGGCGCTGGAGTTCAGGCACCAGTCCGTCGGCGATCTCCGCGATGACACGCCGCGAGGTCTGGTTTGTCGTGATCAGGAAGCCGTCGCCGCCGATCTCCTCCATGGCCGCGCCCATCTGCTCGGCCACCTGGGCCGGCGTGCCGACCAGCGGGATGGAGCCGGCGTCGGAGTAGATCTCGGCGGCCTCGCGCAGCGTGCGGTTGCCGGCCTTGCGCAGGAACTCGTCCAGCGACTGCTGGTGGCCGTTGGTGGTGAGCGAGCCCAAGGGCTTGTCGAGAGGCAGCGCGCCGAAATCGAGGTTGGTGATCTTCGACAGGTGCGCGAGCCGGCGCGCGATCTCGTCCTCGGTGGTGGCCAGGCGCCGCTTGTGGCGCGCGCGGGCTTCCTCCTCGGTGTCGCCCAGCACCGGGGAGACCAGGAACAGCACCTTGCAGTCGTCAGGGTTGCGCCCGTGCGCGACCATGCGCGCGCGAATGTCGTCGCGGTAGGCCTTCATCCCCTCGGTGCCCTTCACCATCGCCACGATGGTGTCGGAATGGCGGGAGGCGAATTGCCGGCCGCGCGGTGACCCGCCCGCCTGGGCGATGACCGGCTGGCCCTGCACGCAGGGGCCGGAATTGAGCGGCCCGCGCACCTTGAAGTGGGGTCCGTCATGGTTGATGGCGTGGACCTTGGTGTGGTCGACCAGGATGCCGCGCTCGCGGTCGGCGATGATCGCACCGGGCTCCCACGAGCCCCACAGCTTGCGCGCCACCTCCATGTATTCGTCGGCGATGTCGTAGCGCGTGTCGTGCGGCGGCATGCCGTCCAGGCCGAAATTGCGCGCAGCGAAGTCGGAACTCCCGGTCACCGCGTTCCAGCCGATCCGCCCCGACGATACCTGGTCGAGTGTCGCGACCAGGCGCGCGAGCAGGTAGGGCGGATAGGCGAAGGTGCCGAAGGTCGCGACGATGCCGATGCGGCTGGTTTCGCGCGCCAGCAATGCGGCCACGACAGACGGGTCCTGCCGCGGCACGGACAGGCCGTGGTGCAGGTAAATCTCGCGCGACCCGCCGTAGGATTCGCCGATGTAGGAACTGTCCTCCAGCAGCACGTAGTCGAAGCAGGCGCGCTCGAGGTTCTTCGTCATCTCGATGAAGAACTCCGGCACCATCCATTCGGTGCCGATGTTGCCGGTCCAGTCCTCGCCCCAGGCCTGCACCGAGGAGCCCTGCAGGAACCAGCCGAGGTGGAATTTCTTCGCCGCCATGATCGCCCTCGCGCCTGTGCTGCGGTGCAGCGTGGCGCGGGATGGGAGGCGCGTAAAGCCGGGGCGCGTTGACCGGCGGTCGGGCGCCGAACAGCATCGCGCCATGGACACCACCGCCGAGACCCGCCTGATCCGTCACCTGGTTGAAACACCGGACAGCGCCATACCGGCCTCGGCCCTGGCGGCCGCGCGGCGCTTCATGGTGGATGCGCTGGCGGTGGGGCTGGCCGGTTCGGCGCATCCGGCGCAGCCGGGGATGATCGCCGCGGCGGGGCGCTGGGGCGGCGGCGAGGAAGCCTCGGTCTGGGGCGAGGCGATCGCCCTGCCCGCTCCGCAGGCCGCCTTCGTCAACGCCTTCCAAGCGCATGCGCTGGAATTCGACGCCATCCACGAAGCTGCCGTCGTGCACGCCATGACGCCGGTGCTCGCGGCCGCGCTGGCGGAGGCCGAGCGCGCCGGCGGCGTCAGCGGCACGCGGTTGCTGGGCGCGGTCGTGCTGGGGCTCGACCTGGCCTGCACCATCGGCGCGGCGGCGCGCGGGGCGATGCGCTTCTTCCGGCCCGCGACCGCCGGGATGTTCGGCGCCTATGGCGCGGTGGCGCGGCTGCGCGGGCTGGATGCGGCCACCGCGGCGGCGGGCGCGGGGCTGCTGCTGGGGCAGATCCCCGGGACCATGCAGGCGCATCACGAAGGATCGGTGGCGCTGGCGGTGCAGATGGGCTTCGCGGCGGCGGCGGGGTTCCGCGCGGCGGATCTGGCGCAGGCGGGGCTGGCGGGTCCGGCGGCCTGGCTCACGGGGCCGTCGGGTTTCCTCGCGATGACCGAGCCGGAGCACGACATCGCGCCGGGGTTGGCGGCGCTCGGCCGCGACTGGCAGGTCGAGCGACTGTCGCACAAGCCCTTCCCCTCGGGTCGGCTGACGCATCCGGCGATCGATGGCGTGCAGCGCATCCTGGCGCAGGGCGCCGTGGAAACCGCGCGCGTATATGAGGTCCGGCTGCTGCTGCCGCCGCTGGCGATGCGCCTGGTGGGACGGCCGCTGGTGCCGGGGCTGACCGCCAATTACGCTCGGCTGTGCCTGCCCTATGTCGTGGCGACAACCCTACGATTCGGGACGGTGGGGTTGCAGGATTTCACGGCGCCGCGGCTGGTGGATGCCGACACGCTGGCACTGGCCGCGCATGTGGCGATGCTGCCCGATGGCAGCACCGACCAGAACGCCGTGGTGCCGCAGGTGGTGGAAATCGCCATGGCGGATGGCGCGCTGCACCGCGCCGAGGTGCAGGCGACCATCGGCAGCCCTGAGAATCCGCTCAGCGATGCGGCGCAGCGCGCGAAGGCCGAGGCCTGCGCCGCGGCCGCGCGGCACCCGATGCCTCCGGCACGGCTGTACGAGATGGCGCGCCTCGTGGAACGCCTGGCGTCGCTGCCGGACGCCGCGGTGCTGGGGCGCGCGCTGCGCACGGCGTGACGGCGGCGGGCAGGACCGAAGCCCTGCCCGCGCGCCGCTACAGCTTCACGCGCAGCAGGTTCGCGATCTCGCCCACGATGCCGCGCCGGAAGGCCAGCACGACCGTGACGAAGATGGCACCCTGGATGACGGTGACCCAGGCGCCCATCTCCGCCAGGTAGTTCTGCATGGTCACGATGACGGCCGCACCCACCACCGGGCCGAACACGGTGCCGAGGCCACCCACCAGCGTCATCAGCACCACCTCGCCCGACATCGACCAGTGCACGTCGGTCAGCGTGGCGATGCCGAAGACCAGCGACTTCACGCCGCCCGCGACACCCGCCAGCGTGGCCGACAGGATGAAGGCCACCAGCTTGTAGTCATCCGTGCGGTAGCCGAGCGATGTGGCGCGCGGTTCGTTCTCGCGGATCGCCTTCAGCACCTGGCCGTAGGGCGAATGGATGATGCGGTGGATCATCAGGAAGCCGGCCAGGAAGATGGCGGCGACGAACCAGTACATGTTCATGTCGGAATACAGGCTGATGCTGCCGAACAGCGCGCCGCGCGGGATGGCCTGGATGCCGTCCTCGCCGCCCGTGAAGGGCGCCTGCACGCAGACGAAGTAGATCATCTGCGCCAGCGCGAGCGTGATCATCGCGAAGTAGATGCCCTGCCGGCGGATGGCGATCCAGCCGAAGATCCAGCCCTGGAAACCCGCCACGGCGGCACCGACCAGCACAGCCAGTTCGGGGGTGAAGCCATAGGCCTTGGCGGTATAACCCGCGATGTAGCCGCCCATGCCGAAATACGCCGCATGGCCGAAGGACAGCAGTCCGACATAGCCGATCAGCAGGTTGAAGGCGCAGGCGAATAGCGCGAAGCACAGCAGTTTCATCAGGAAGACGGGGTAGAGGAAGAAGGGCGCGGTCGCGAGGAAGGCGACCAGCACGCCAAGGGCCGCAAGTTGCGCGCTGGAGAAGCCCCAGATCACGCCCTGGTCGTTCGCGACGGGCGCGATCGCGCCGGCGGTGGTTTCGGACGCCATGGCTCACGCCCTCCCGAACAGGCCGGCGGGACGTGCGAGCAGCACGATCGCCATGATGACGAAGATGACCGTGGCGGATGCCTCGGGCCAGAAGACTTTCGTGAGTCCCTCGATGATGCCGAGCCCGAAGCCGGTGATCACCGACCCCAGGATGGACCCCATCCCCCCGATCACCACCACCGCGAAGACCACGATGATGAGGTTGGTGCCCATCTGCGGGTTTACGGAGTAAATCGGCGCAGCCAGCACGCCGGCAAGGGCCGCCAGCGCCACGCCCGCCCCGTAGGTCAGCGTGATCATGCGCGGCACGTTCACGCCGAAGGCCTGCACCAGGGCGGCGTTCTCGGTCGCCGCGCGCAGATAGGCCCCCAGGCGCGTCTTCTCGATCACCAGCCAGGTCGCCAGACAGCAGACCAGCGCGAAGACCACCACCCAGCCGCGGTAGATCGGCATGAACATGAAGCCGAGATCCCAGGCCCCCTGCAGTTCCGCGGGGATGCGGTAGGGCAGGCCGGAGGAGCCGAATTCATTGCGGAACACGCCCTCGATCATCAGCCCGATGCCGAAGGTGAGCAGCAGGCCATACAGGTGGTCCAGCTTGTACAGGCGCGAGATCATCAGCCGTTCGATGACCACGCCCGTGGCGCCCACGATCAGCGGCGCGATCAGCAGCGCCCACCAATAGCCCAGCCCCCCCCACGCCAGCAGCATCCAGGCAACGAAGGCGCCCATCATGAACTGCGCGCCATGGGTGAAGTTGATGATGTTGAGCAGCCCAAAGATCACCGCGAGGCCAAGCGAGAGCATCGCATAGAAGGCACCGTTGATGAGGCCGAGCAGCAACTGTCCGAACAGCAGCGGCGCCGGGATGCCGAGGGCGTTCTCGATGATATCGAGCATGGGCAGTCAGATCCTTGTCAGGAACGCACGAGAGAGCAGCCGCCCTCGGCCAGCGGGCGGAAGGCTTCCTCCGCCGGAGTGGTCGCGGCGACCTTGTAGTAGTCGTAGGGGGCTCGGGATTCAGCTGGCGACTTCACCTCGAACAGGAAGACCGGGTGGATCTTGCGGCCATCCTCGCGGATGCGCCCAGGGCCGAAGGCGTCGTCGTCGGTGGGCATGGCCTTCATGCGCGCGACCGCCGCGCGGCCATCGGCCTTGGCGGCGGCGGCCCCCATGTCGGCCACAGCTTTGAGATAGTGCAGCGTGGCGCCATAGCAGCCGGCCGGCACCATGGCGGGCGGACGGTTCTGGTTGGCCTGGCGCACGCGCTGCGTCAGCGCGCGGGTTCGGTCATTGAGGTCCCAGTAGAAGGATTCCGTCAGCAGCAGCCCCTGCGCCGATTCCAACCCCAGCGCATGGATGTCCATGACACCCATCAGCAGGGCGGCGAACTTCATGCTGCGATGCAGGCCGAATTCACGCGCCGACTTGATGGTGTTGACCGTGTCGGTGCTGGCATTCGCCATGCCGAGCACCTTGGCGCGGGACGACTGCGCCTGCAGCACGAAGGCGGAGAAATCGGTGGTCGCGGGAAACGGATAGCGCACCTGGCCCAGCACCCGCCCGCCGGCCGAGCGCACGAAATTCGCTGTGTCGCGTTCCAGCGCATGGCCGAACGCGTAGTCGGCCGTGATGAAGAACCAGCTGTCCCCGCCGGTGCGCACGATGGCCGCGCCGGTGCCCTTGGCGAGCATCCAGGTATCGTAGGTCCAGTGCACCGTGTTCGGGCTGCACTGCGCGCCCGTGAGGTCCGAGGACGCCGCGCCGGAATTCAGGAAGACCTTGTTTTTCTCGCGCGCGATGGTGTTGACCGCAAAGGCGACCGACGATGTCGGCACGTCGACGATCGCGTCCACCCCTTGGTCGTACCATTGCCGCGCGATGTTGGCGCCGACATCGGGGCGGTTCTGGTGGTCGGCCTGCAGCACTTCGACCGTGAAGCCGCGGTTGGCGAATTCGGCGGCGGCGGCCTGCGTCAGCACCACGGACCCGGGGCCCGTGGTGTCGCGATAGGGGCCGGACATGTCGGTCAGCACGCCAATGCGGATGGCGGTGCCCTGCGCGCGGGCACGCGCCATCGGAAGCGCCGCGCTGGCGGTGGCTCCGGCAAGAAGGCTTCTGCGGCTCGTGTCCATCATCTGTCCTCCCAGGGTGTTGCGTGGTGCGCCGGCGGGCGGGGTCTTGGGGCCCCGTCCCGCCGGGCGATCGGTCTCGTCAGCTCCGGACCAGGCTGCAGCCGCCTTCGGAGATCGGGCGGAAGGCCTCGTTCGCCGGGGTGGTCTGCAGCAGCTTGTAGAAATCCCACGGGCCGCTGCTTTCGGCCGGGGCCTTCACCTCGAAGAGGAAGGACGGGATAAGCCGGCGGCCATCGGCGCGGATGGTGCCGGTGCCGAAGCAGTCGTCCTCGCTGGGTGTCGCCTTCATGCGGTTGATGAGTTCAACGCCCGACGCCTTGGCGGCCGGCACGCCCATGGCGGCGACGGTCTTGAGGAAGTGCAGCGTGGCCGAATAACAGCCGGCATGGATCATGTTCGGGTAGTTGGTCGGCGTGCGGCGAATGATGCGCTGCGTCCAGGCGCGGGTCTTGTCGTTCATGTTCCAGTAGAAGGATTCCGTGCAGACCAGCCCCTGCGCGGTCTGCAGGCCGATGCCCTGCACGTCGTTCACGAACAGCAGCAGAGCCGCGAGCTTGATGCCGCGCCGCGTGATGCCGAATTCGGCCGCCTGCTTGACGCAGTTCGCGGTGTCCGCACCGGCATTGGCCAGGCCGATCACCTTCGGCCGCGCGGCCGCCGCCTGCACCAGGAAGGAGCTGAAGTCGGTGGTGCCCGGGAAGGGCGTGCGCACCTGCCCCAGCACGCGCCCGCCAGCAGCGCGCACGAAATTCGCGTTGTCGCGCTCGAGAGCATGGCCGAAGGCGTAGTCGGCCGTGATGAAGAACCAGCTGTCACCGCCTGCGCGCACCATCGCGCCGCCGGTCGACTTCGCCAGCATATAGGTGTCGTAGGCCCAGTGGATGGTGTTGGGCGAACAGGCCGGCCCGGTCATGTCCGCAGTGGCAGAACCGACATTGAGGTAGGCCTTGTTCTTCTCGCGCGCGATCTGGTTGACCGCGAGGCCGACGGACGAAGTCGGCACGTCCACGATCACGTCCACGCCCTGGTCGTACCACTGGCGCGCAATGTTCGACCCGACATCGGGGCGGTTCTGGTGGTCGGCCTCAACCACCTCGACCGTGAAGCCGTGGCTCGCGCCGAACTCGGCCACGGCCTCGCGCGTGCAGGCGACCGAGGTCGGGCCGGTATTGTCGCGGTAGGTGCCCGACATGTCGGTCAGCACGCCGACGCGGATCGTGTTGGCCTGCGCGCGGGCGCGCGACAGCGGCGCGATCGCGGCGGCGGTGCCGGCGGCGAGCGCAGTACGGCGGGTCAGTTCCATGGGGCACGTCCTCCTTGTCGTTGTGAAACCGGGCGGGGTTGGCTCCCCGCGCCGGAGGCATTCAGGGAATGCGCGCGGGCGCATTCCGAGGTCCGGCACCGGGCCCCTCCCGGCACCGACGGTATGCTCGTCGGTGACCAGGGGGTCGGTGCCGGCATATCAAGAAGCGGTCAGCTGCGCACGAGCGAGCAGCCGCCTTCGGCGAGCGGGCGGAACGCCTCGTCCGCCGCGGTGGTCTGCAGCAGCTTGTAGTAGTCCCACGGTGCGCGGCTTTCGGCCGGCGTCTTCACTTCCAGCAGGTAGGCCGGGCAGAGGCGCCGGCCATCGATGCGGATCGAGCCGGGGCCGAAGGCGTCGTCCTCGGTGGGGATCGCCTTCATGCGCGCCACCGTCGCGGCGCCATCGGCCTTGGCGGCTGCGACGCCCAGCTCCATCACCGCCTTCAGGTAGTGCATGGTGCCGGAATAGCAGCCGGCCTGCGCCATGCCCGGACGCAGCCCCTGCGGCATGTTGGGCAGCACGCGCTGGGTGAAGGCGCGGGTATTGGCATTGAGGTCCCAGTAGAAGGTCTCGGTGCAGACCAGGCCCTGCGCGGTCTGCAGGCCGAGCGAATGCACGTCCGAGATGAACATCAGCAGCGCGGCCAGCTTCACGCCGCGGCGCGTGACGCCGAATTCGGCCGCCTGCTTGATGGAGTTGATGGTGTCACCGCCGGCATTGGCCAGACCGATCACCTTGGCGCGCGACGCCTGCGCCTGCACCAGGAAGGAGCTGAAATCCGTGGTTCCCGGGAAGGGCGTGCGCACGGCACCCAGAACCCGTCCGCCAGCCGCGCGGATGAAGTTGCCGGTGTCGCGTTCCAGCGCGTGGCCGAAGGCATAGTCCGCCGTGATGAAGAACCAGGTGTCGCCACCGGCGCGCACCATCGCACCGCCGGTCGACTTCGCCAGCATGTAGGTGTCGTAGGTCCAGTGCACCGTATTGGGCGAGCAGGCCGAACCGGTCAGGTCGGACGTGGCGCCCGAAGAATTGATGAAGACCTTGTTCTTCTCGCGCACCACCGTGTTGACCGCGAGTGCCACCGACGAGGTCGGCACGTCGATGATCATGTCCACGCCGTCGCGGTCGATCCATTGGCGGGAGATGTTCACGCCCACATCCGGGCGGTTCTGGTGGTCGCCCACCACGACTTCCACGTTGATGCCGCGCGCCGCGAGGCCGAGGTCGGCGATTGCCTGTCGCACGCAGGCGACAGAGCCCGGGCCGTTCACGTCGCGGTACAGGCCGGACTGGTCGTTGAGCACGCCGATCTTAATGGTATTGGCGGCCTGTGCGCGGGCGCTGCGATAGGGCAGCGCGCCCCAGGCGGCGCCGGCGGCACCGGCGGCAAGGACGCTGCGGCGGTTGACTGCGGACATCAGTATCTCCCTGTGGTCGTCTGTCGGCGCCGGGCGCCGCGGGTTGAACTCAGCTGCGCACCAGCGGGCAATTCCCGTCCGCCACCGGGCGGAACGCCTGGTCGGCCGGCGTGGTCTGGAGCAGCTTGTAGTAGTCGTAGGGCGCGCGGCTTTCGGCCGGCGTCTTGACCTCGAACAGGTAGGCGGGCGTCAGCTTGCGGCCGTCGCCGCGCACCGAGCCGGGGCCGAAGGCGTCGTCGTCGGTCGGCATCGCCTTCATGCGCGCCACCGCTGCCGCGCCGTCCTTGGCGGCCGCGACGCCCATGTCCTTCACCGCCTTCAGATAGTGCAGCGTGGCGGAATAGACGCCGGCCTGCACCATGGTGGGTGGCGCCTGGTTGGGCATGCGCGGGCGCACGCGCGTCGTGAAGGCGCGGGTGCGATCGTTGAGGTCCCAGTAGAAGGTCTCGGTCAGCACCAGGCCCTGCGCGGTCTGCAGCCCCAGCGAATGCACGTCGCTGAGGAAGACCAGCAGCCCGGCCAGCTTCACGCCACGCCGCGTCAGGCCGAATTCGGCCGCCTGCTTGATGCAGTTGGTCGTGTCCGACCCCGCATTGGCGAGCCCGACCACCTTGGCGCGCGAGGTCTGCGCCTGCAGCAGGAAGGACGAGAAGTCCGACGTGCCCGGGAAGGGCGTGCGCACCTGCCCGAGCACGCGGCCGCCGGCGGCGCGCACGAAATTCGCGGTGTCGCGTTCCAGCGCATGGCCGAAGGCGTAGTCGGCGGTGATGAAGTACCAGCTGTCGCCGCCCGCGCGCACCATCGCGCCGCCGGTCGAATTCGCCAGCATCCAGGTGTCGTAGGTCCAGTGGATGGTGTTGGCGGTGCAGGCCGCGGCCGTGAGGTCGGAGGTCGCGGCCCCCGAATTCAGCATGACCTTGTTCTTTTCCTTGACGAGCTGGTTCAGCGCCAGCGCGACGGAGGAGGTCGTGCCATCGGTGATCATGTCCACGCCGTCGCGGTCGATCCACTGCCGCGCGATGGTGGAACCGACGTCGGGGCGGTTCTGGTGGTCGGCTTCGACCACCTCGACATTGAAGCCCTGGGCGCCGAATTCCTGGATGGCCTGGCGCACGCAGACCGTCGACCCCGGCCCGCCGAGGTCGCGGTACATGCCCGAGCCATCGCCCAGCACGCCGATCTTGATGGTGTTGGCGGCCTGTGCGCGCGCGCGCGACAGCGGCAGCGCGCCCCAGGTGGCGGCAGCCGAACCGGCGGCGAGGACACCGCGGCGCGTGAGGTCAGTCATGGTCGTCTCCTTGTGCAAATCATGCGCGGCGTGCGGGCCGTTGGCCCCTCAGACGCCGAGGTATTCGTGCAGCCGGTCCATCGAGGCGTTGAGGTCCTCGTTGCGGACCATGTCGACCACGCGGCCGTGCTCCATCACGTAGTGCCGGTCGGCGACGGTCTGGGCGAAGCGGAAATTCTGTTCGACGAGCAGCACGGTGAAGCCGCGGCGCTTCAACTCGCGGATGGTGCGCCCGATCTGCTGCACGATGACCGGTGCGAGACCCTCGCTGGGTTCATCCAGCAGCAGCAGCTTCGCACCCGTGCGCAGGATGCGCCCAATCGCGAGCATCTGCTGCTCGCCCCCGGACAGCTTGGTGCCCTGGCTGCGCGCGCGTTCCTTAAGGTTCGGGAACAGTTCGTAGATCTCACTGACTGCCATCCCGCCGGGCCGTACCACCGGGGGCAGCATCAGGTTCTCGGTCACGTCCAGGGAGGCGAAGATGCCGCGCTCCTCCGGACAATAGGCGATGCCCGCACGGGCGATCACGTCCGACCGCGCGTTGATCAGTTCCTGCCCGGCATGGCGGATGGAGCCGGCGCGCCGCGGCACCAGGCCCATGATCGAACGCAGCGTCGTGGTCTTGCCCGCGCCGTTGCGCCCGAGCAGCGTGACCACCTCGCCCTCGTGGATGTCGAGGGTCACGCCATGCAGCACGTGGCTTTCGCCGTACCAGGCCTCGAGACCCTTCACCGCCATCAGCGGCGTGCCAGTGGCCTGGCTGCGGGCCGGCGCGGTGTCGATTGCGTCAGCCATGGGCGGCCTCCATCGCGGGCGCTTCGCTGCCGAGATAGGCGGCGATCACTTCGGGGTTGCGCGCGACCGTCGCGTAGTCGCCCTCGGCCAGCACGGACCCGCGCGCCAGCACCGTGATGGTGTCGCACAGGCCCGAGACGACCTTGAGGTTGTGTTCGACCAGCAGAACCGTGCGCCCGACCGCCACGCGCTTCACCAGCGCTACGATGCGGTCGACGTCATCATGCGCCATTCCGGCAGTCGGTTCATCGAGCAGCAGCATCACGGGGTCGAGGGCGAGCGTGGTCGCGATCTCGAGCGCGCGCTTGCGGCCATAGGGCAGCTCGCCCGCCGTCAGGTTGGCGTAGGTTGACAGTCCGACATCATCCAGCAGTTCGCGCGCCCTCGAATCGTAGGACCGCAGGATGCTGTCCGATCGCCAGAAATCGAAGGACCCGCCGCGCTGGCGCTGGAGTGCGACGCGCACATTCTCGAGCACCGACAGGTGCGGAAACACTGCCGAGATCTGGAAGGACCGCACCAGCCCCAGCCGCGCCACCTGCGCGGGCTTCATGCCCGTGATGTCGCGCCCGTCGTAGCGGATGGTGCCGCGCGTCGGCGGCAGGAACTTGGTGAGCAGGTTGAAGCAGGTGGTCTTGCCCGCGCCGTTCGGGCCGATCAGCCCGTGGATCGTGCCGCGCTTCACTGACAGGTTCACGTCGTTCACGGCCACGAAGCCGCGGAACTCCTTCGTCAGGCCGCTGGTTTCCAGAATCGCGTCGGACACGCCGTCACTGCTCCCCTTGCCTCGCCGGCCTGGGCGGCCGATCGCGTTTCGATGACAAGGGTGTAGGCGAGGCGCGGTGCGCCGCGCAAGGCAGGCCCGCGGCCTGCGCATGAATTTCCGTGACGCAGGCGCT
Organism: Roseomonas fluvialis; assembly: GCF_022846615.1. Lineage (NCBI taxonomy): Bacteria > Pseudomonadati > Pseudomonadota > Alphaproteobacteria > Acetobacterales > Roseomonadaceae > Roseomonas > Roseomonas fluvialis. The sequence continues at coordinate 2,460,130 of NZ_AP025637.1, read as the reverse complement.
GCATGGCGTCCCGGCGTCTTCGCCTGCACGAAAAAGGGGCAGCCGGTCGCCCGGCCGCCCCCTGTCGTGTAACCGCGCGTGGCGTCAGGCGACGGCGGCGGAGAGCTCGTCGGGCGTCACCTGGCGGTCGGTGACCTTGGCGAGTTCGATCATGAAATCGACCACCTTCTCCTCGAAGATCGGCGCGCGGAGGTTCTCGGCCGCCTGCGGATTTTTGCGGAAGAACTCCAGCACCTGCTGCTCCTGGCCCGGATAACGCGAGGCCTCCTGGCGCACGGCGCGGGCCAGTTCGTCCTGCGCGACCTGGACGTTGTTCGCGCGCCCGATCTCCGAGAGCATCAGGCCGAGGCGGATCCGACGTTCCGCGATGGTGCGGTATTCGGCCTTCAGTGTCTCCTCGTCCTTGCCCTGGTCGTCGGCGTCGAGCCGTCCGGCCTTGAGATCGGCCTCCACGCGCTGCCAGATCTGCGTGAATTCCTGCTCCACCATGCCATCGGGCACGGGGAAGGACGCGCGGTCGGCCAGGACATCCAGCAGCGCGCGCTTCACCTTCATGCGCGACAGCGCGTCGTATTCGCGCTGCAACGACCCGCGGATCGCATCCTTCAGCGCCGCCAGGTCGGCCATGCCGACGGCCTTGGCGAGGTCGTCGTCGATGGCGACGGCGCGGCGCGCCTTCAGCGCCTTGGCGGCGATGGTGAAGCGGGCATGCTTGCCGGCCAGTTCGGCCGACCCGTAGTCGGCCGGGAAGGTCACGTCGATGTCGCGGCTGTCGCCCGGAGCCATGCCGACCATCTGCTCCGTGAAGCCGGGGATGAAGCCCTGGCCGGCGACTTCGATGGGCATGTCAGTGGCGGCACCGCCGGCGAAGGCCGGGGCCTCCGGTTCCTCGGCGCCGGGCACGACGCGCATCGGGCCCACGCGCAGCGTGAGGTCCACGGTCGCGCCGGCGGGCACCGAAATCTCGATGACCGGCCGCGCGAAGGCCAGCGCCGCATCGTCGACCAGTTCGAAGGTGGCGCGGTCGCCATGCGGGTTCAGGCTGCAGGTGGCGCGGGTACCGCGCAGGAAGGCGTCGGCCGAACGCTCGTTGAAACCGAACTGCGCCATCGCGCCCTGCGGCAGCGCGCCGGCGGCGACATGGGCCTGCACCGACAGCGTGTAGGTCGCGGCCGGCTTGGCCGCCAGGCCATTCGGACGGGTGGCGAAAATGCGGATGAAACCGCTCTCGGTGGCGGTGCCGCTGACCTTGGCGTCGAAATACGGCAGGCCGCGTTCGGAACCGATCGCGGCCACTTCATGCGACAGGCCGGCAGAGACATCGACCGACCAGTCGGTCGGCGGCTCGCCCGGGCTGCCCGGGCGTGCGCCCAGGCCCACGCCGTTCTTCAGCAGGTTGACCGGCAGGCGGCCGGTGAAGTCGCAGACCAGGATGTCGCCGGCGCCGGCGGCGCGCGGCTCGGCGTCCGCGAGTGTGCCGTTGCGCTCGGCGATGGAGGCCAGCGCCTTGTCGATCGCCTCGTCGGTCGGTTCGGTCCTGAGGCGTTCCAGTTCGATGCCGGCGAATTCGGGCATCGGCACCTCGGGCAGCACCTCGAGGTCCATGCGGAATTCGAGGTCCGAGCCGTCGGCGAAGTTCACGATGTCGATCTTGGGCTGCAGCGCCGGCTTCAGGCCGCGGTCGCTGACCACCTGGCGCGATGCGTCGGACACCTGCTGTTCCAGCACCTCGCCGAGCACGGCGGCGCCGTAGCGCTGCTTGACCACCGACATCGGCACCTTGCCGGGGCGGAAGCCAGGCATGGAGACGGTCTTGGCGATCTCGGCCAGGCGCTTGTCGCGCGTGGAGGCGATATCCGCCGCGGTGACGGTGACGGAATAGGCGCGCTTCAGCCCGTCATTCGCGAGCTCGGTGACCTGCATCGAGGGACGTCCATCCAAAAAGCTAGAGAAAACCGGCAGCGCCTTTGGTGCGGGCGAAGGGATTCGAACCCCCACGGCTTGCGCCACCGGAACCTAAATCCGGCGTGTCTGCCAGTTCCACCACGCCCGCAAGGCGCCGAAGGCGGCAGGAGGCGGGGTGTAGCGCAAGCCGGCGGGGTTTCCAAGGCGCCGCATGGGCGGGCTGGACGGTGGCCGGGCGGCCAGTCCAGTTTCGCCCGATGCCCCCGTCCGCCATCCCACCCTGGCACCCCCCGGCGCGCGGCGGCCCCCTGCCCGCCTTGCCGCCACCCTTCTCGGCCGCCCCGTCGGTCTTTGCCTTCTCCCTGGCCAAGGCCGGTTCGACCCTGCTGAACGACCTGCTGCGCGTGCTGGCGCCGGCGGCGGGCCTCGCGTTCTTCTCGATCGAGGACGCGTTGTTCGCCAGCGGCATACCAGCGCCGATCGACTGGCCGCAGGCGGCGCGGCTGTTCCACCCGCGCGGCTATTGCTACGGCGGGTTCCGGGCAATGCCACGGCACCCGCTGCCGCCGCTGGCGTCGTGCCGCGCGGTGCTGTTGGTGCGCGACCCGCGCGACATGATCGTGAGCCAGTTCCATTCCTTCCGCGCGAGCCACCTGGTGCCCGAGGATGCCGGGCCCGACCACCCGATGCACCGCGCGCGCGAGGCGGCGCAGCGGCAGACCCTAGCGCAATTCGCCCCCGGCGCCGCGCAGCGCTTCGCCAGGCGCTTCGAGGGCTACCTGGCGCAGGGCTTCGCCTTCCGCGAGACCACGGCGGTGTTCCGCTACGAAGACGTGGTCTTTGCCAAGCGGGCCTGGGTGGAGGGACTCTGCGCCTGGTTCGGCTGGGACCTGCACGAGGCAGTGCGCGCCGAGGCCGCGGCACGCTTCGACGTGTTGCCCGCGGCCGCGGATCCCGCGCGCCACATTCGCCAGGTGCACCCGGGCAACCACCTGTCCGAGATGAGCGCGGCAACACGCGCGCAGGTCGAGGCTGTCCTGGCGGAATCAATGACGGCCTTCGGGTATCGCTGACGTCGCGGGCGCCGAGGGGCGCGGATGCGCCAGAAGGCGCATCCGCGAACAGACGGTCAGTGGCCCAGCAGCGCCTCGGCGCAGGCATCGAGGATCGCGTCGGTGTCGAGGCCGTACTCGCGGTAGAGGTCCGGGATGTCCCCGGCCTGCCCGAAGCGGTCCACGCCGAGCGGCACCACCCGCTGGCCACGCACCGCGCCCATCCAGGCATGGGCGGCGGGGTGGCCGTCCAGCACCGTGACCAGCGCGGCGTCGCGCGAGAGCGGCGACAGCAGGCGTTCGACATGCGACTGCGCGCCTTCGCCGCGGCGCGCCGCGCGCCGTGCCGCGAGCCAGTCCGCATGCATGCGGTCGGGGCTGGTGATGGCGAGCAGGCCGGCGGTCGGTTCCTCGCTGCGCAGCTCCTCGAAGGCGGCGATCGCCTCGGGCGCGAGCGCGCCCTGGTAGGCGACGGCGATGCGCGCCCCCGGAGCCGGCGGCACCACCCAATGGCCGCCGGCGATCACCGCCGCCGGGTCTAGCGCGCGGGCCGGCTGTTCCAGCCCGCGCGTGGACAGGCGCAGCCACACGGCGGAGCCATCGGGCTTCTGCATGTGGTCGAAGGCGTGGCGCAGCAGGATGGCGAGTTCATCCGCATGGGCCGGTTCGAATGACGCGAGGCGGTCCGCCGCCATGCCGATCAGCGGCGTGTTGACCGACTGGTGCTGCCCGCCCTCGGGTGCGAGCGTCAGGCCGGAGGGCGTGGACACCAGCAGGAAGCGTGCATCCTGGTAGCAGGCATAGATCAGCGCATCGAGGCCGCGGTTCACGAAGGGGTCGTAGACCGTGCCGATCGGCAGCAGCCGCGCGCCGTACAGGCGGTCCGCCATGCCCAACCCGGCCAGCATCAGGAACAGGTTCTGCTCGGCGATGCCGAGTTCGACATGCTGGCCTTCGGGCGACATGCCCCAGCGCTGCGCGGAGGCGAGCTTCGCATCGCGGAAGACGTCGTTCTTCTTGTGCCGGTCGAAGATGCCGCGGCGGTTCACCCAGGGACCGAGATTGGTGCTGACCGTCACATCCGGGCTGGTGGTGACGATGCGCTTCGCCAGTTCGGCATACTCGCCGTGCCCGCGGCCGATCTCGGCCAGGATGTCGCCGAAGGCGGCCTGGGTGGATTGGCGGCGGCCCTCGCCCACCTTGGGCGCGGTGAAGGCCGCCGGCACGTGGATGGCAGGCGAGGCGAGCCGGCGCCCGCCCGGCGTGAGGGGCTGCGCGAAGGGCACCTGCGCGAGGAAGTCGCGCAACTCCGCCTCGGGGATGTCGAGGCCCTCGAACAGGTCCCATTCATGGTCGGGACGGATGCGCATGGCGTCGCGGAAGACGGCCATCTGCTCCTTGGTCATCAGCCCCGAATGGTTGTCCTTGTGGCCGGCGAAGGGCAGGCCCATGCCCTTCACGGTGTAGGCGATGAAGCAGGTGGGCTGGTCGCCTTCGGCATCCTGGGCGCGAAAGGCATCACCGAGCGTTTCGATGTCGTGCCCGCCGAGGTTGGTCATCAGCGCCGCCAGCTCATCGTCGGTCAGCGGGTCGATGATGGCGCGGATGCCAGGGATGCGGCCGAGTTCGGCCAGCAGCGCGGCGCGCCAGGCGGCCCCGCCCTGGAAGGTGAGCGCGGCATAGAGGCTGTTGGGGCAGTCATCGATCCAGCGGCGCAGCGCGTCGCCGTCGGGCCGCGCGAAGGCGGCTTCCAGCTTGCGGCCGTATTTGATGGTGACAACGTTCCAGCCCATGTCGCGGAACAGGCCCTCGATACGGCCGAACAGCCGGTCGGGCACCACGGAATCGAGCGACTGCCGGTTGTAGTCCACCACCCACCAGACATTGCGGATGTCGTGCTTCCAGCCTTCCAGCAGGGCTTCGTAGATGTTGCCCTCGTCGAGTTCGGCATCGCCCACGATGGCGACGTGGCGGCCGGCGGGCAGACCCTCCGGCGCGAGATTGTGCAGATGGACATAGTCCTGCACCAGCGAGCCGAAGGAGGCGAGCGCAACACCCAGGCCGACCGACCCGGTCGAGAAATCCACCTCGGCCCCGTCCTTCACGCGCGACGGATAGGGCTGGATGCCGCCGAAGGCGCGCAACGTGGACAGACGTTCGCGACCCTGCCGCCCCAGCAGGTAGTTGATGGCATGGAAGACCGGCCCGGCATGCGGCTTCACCGCCACCCGGTCCGCCGGCTTCAGGATGCCGAAATACAGCGCCGAGAGGATCGACACCGAGGACGCGCAGGACGCCTGGTGCCCGCCCACCTTCAGCCCGTCGCGGTTCGGGCGGATGTGGTTGGCGTGGTGGATCATCCAGGCGCTCAGCCAGAGCAGCTTGCGCTCGAGCGCGTGCAGGATCTCGACGCGCCGCGCGGAATCCGGCGTATCGACCCGCCGGCCCCTGCCCTGCACCGTCATTCGTGGTCCTCCCGCACCGCGTACGGACCCGAGTATGGGCGTTCCGCCGGGCCGGGAGAAGGCCGCGAGGGGCGCCAGCGTTCAGCCGGCGCGACGGTGCCGCTGGAAGGCCACCGGGTCCCCGCCGCGCCGTGCGCGTAGCGGCACCACGCGGCGAACGCAGGCCGCGGCAAGCAGCGCCGGCGCGGCTGCTAGGGTCAGGATGAAGGCGAATTGCACGAGTGCCACCATGGCGTTGTTTCCTCTCGACCCGCCATGCTTGGCGTGCGGGGCGACCCGGCTGCCGTAATGCGGGTCACGTCCCGGCGGGGCGCCGTGGCGCCCGGCGTTGCCGCATCGCGTGCGGTGCGATCCGGCCCGCGGCGGGGGGCTTCAGCCCTTCGCGAGGCGCTTCAATGCGGTGGAGACGGCGCGCTTGCCCTCGCCCACGTAGCCCTCGTGGTTTTCCTCGATCCGGTCGGGGTCGTAGACGTAGTTGACCATCAGGCCGAGGGCCTGACGCATGCCGTTGTCCGACGTATCGGGACGCCAGTTCAGCCGGTCGATCCGGGCACCGTTCGACAGGTGGAAATGCGCGACCGGGTCGCGCGCGCGTCCGGCGCGGCGCGGCGCGTCCTCACGCACCAGGTAGCGGGCGCACAGGCGCACCAGAAGCGGTTCCAGGAGCTTCGCCACCGCCTCCTCCCGCGACCAGCCGCGCCGCGCGATCAGCCGCTGGAGCGCGGCCAGCGCGTCGTCGCCGGGTGGCGGGGCCTCGGCGCCCTCGGGGGCGGGCAAGGCCAGCAGGGCGGGCGATGCGGCCAGCAGCGCGCGGCGTTCCTCATCCGTGAGCGTCACGGCGCCGTTGGCGATCGCGCCATCCAACCAGCGCCGGAAGCCCGGGATCGGCGAGAGCGTGCAGAAGGATTTGAGGTTGCGGAATTCGTCGGACAGCAATCCCACCACCCGCTTGATGAGGAAATTGCCGAAGGAGATGCCATCGAGCCCGCGCTGGCAGTTGTTGATGGAATAGAACACCGCCGTGTCGGCGAGCTTCGGGTCGAGCACCGGCGCCTTGTCATCCAGCAGGCGCTGCACGCTGTCGGACATGCCCTGCACCAGCGCGACCTCGACGAAGATCAGCGGTTCCTCGGGCATTCGGGGGTGGAAGAAGGCGTAGCAGCGGCGGTCGGATTCCAGCCTGTTGCGCAGGTCCCGCCACGACCGGATGCGGTGCACCGCCTCGTACTGCACGAGCTTTTCCAGGATGATGGCGGGCGAATGCCAGTCGATCCGGCGCAGATCGAGGAAGCCCACGTCGAACCAGGCGGCGAGCAGGCCCTTGAGGTCGGTCTCGAGTGCCGCAAGCAGCTTGTCGCCATCGAGGCGCGCGAGCAGGTCGGCGCGCAGGTCCACCAGGAACTTCACCCCGTCCGGGATGGCGGCGAAGGCGGTCAGCAGCCGGATGCGCGGCGGTTCGAGGGCGCGGCGCAGGCGCGCGGTGGCGACCGCGCGTTCCGCCGCATCGGCGGCGGCGGCGACCTTCTCCATGGCGCGGGCGACAGCATCGGGGTCGGAATCGAAGGCCGCGAGGGCGCGCAGGAATTCGGTGCGGCCATCGGCGTCCAGCGTGCGGTAGGCCTCGGCCAGGCCCGCCGCGCGGTTGCGGGCGGAGACCTCACCGCCGCGGGCTTCGAGGCATGCTGCCAGGCGAGCGGTGAGGTCAGGATCGGGCTCCCCCACGCCAACCGCTGCGGCCATGTCGCGCCAGAGGTTGGAGACGCGCTTCAGCGCCCTGTCGAGCAGCCCGGCCTGGGCGGCAACGTCCGACATCCCCTATCCCGCTCCCGTTGGGGCCTGAAATCTATCGACACAATCCGTGAAGCGCCAGGGTTGAATGATCCCGATGCGACAAGGCCGCGCACCTTGCGGAGCGCGGCCTTGCGAGAAGGTTGACGACACCCGCCGCGCGGCGGGCGCGGATCAGGCCTTGCCGATCCCGAGCAGGGCGGCGCGGACCGACGAGACGACGCCGGCCGGTTCTTCCTGGGCGACCGCGCTGGTCGCGACGGCGCCCATGGGCGCGCCGGTGGTGCCGTTGCGCGGCATCTCGGCGGCGGGTGCCTCGCTGCCGACCGGGCCGGGCATCGCGATCGGCATGCTGGCGGGCAACGGCGGCGCCAGCTGGATGACAGGAGCGGTGCCGCGGTCGGCATCCGCCGATGCAGCGCCGAGGCTGACTGCGACCGACGGTTTCGCGTCGTACAGCGACAGCAACTTGTGGATGCCTTCCAGCCTTTGGAAGGGCTTGGAGGCGCGAAGTTCCTCGATGATGGAGCGCTCTTCGCTGTGAAGGGCGCTGACGAGAGTGCTGCTCATTGGATCCCCCGGGGTTTTCCCTGGCGTTAACCTAACGTGGGAGCTTCGCGGGCTTCAACACATTCATCGAGGATTGTGTTAAAATTGGAATAACACAGGATGTTGCGACCGGAAAGAAGTCGACCGCCTACATCTGGTTCGCGCATAGGTAGTTTGAGCCCTGACATCCTGCACGCAACACGGAAAGTTGAAAACCTGACGCACGCCCTGGAGTGCAGCGCATCTGCGTCATCAAGTCAGCCAGTCTCCCCAATTCATTGATTTTAATAACTTACCGCTGCCGTGCGCTCGCGCGCCGCGATTTCGGATACGCGCCGCGTCTTCTTTTTCAGCCGCCCCGCGCTACGGCCGCCGCCATCGCCGCCGGCAGTCGGGGCGCGAGGTCCTCCGCCAGCAGCCCAGCGCCGCAGGCGAAACCCGCCTCGCCATGCAACCACGCCGCTGCGCAGGCGGCCTCGAATCTCGCCAGCCCCTGCGCCAGAAGTGCTGCAACCAGCCCCGCCAGCACATCCCCCGTCCCGCCCGTGGCCAGCCAGGGCGGTGCATGGTCGTTGATCGCGGCACGCCCATCGGGTGCCGCCACCACCGTATCCGGCCCCTTGAGCAACACGACCGCACCGGTCAGCGCCGCCGCGCGCCGCACCGCCGCCAGGCGGTCCTCGCCGGCCGGGCCGAACAGCCGCGCGAATTCCCCCTCGTGCGGCGTCAGCACCGCACAACCCGCCACCGCCGAGGGGTCCGCGGCCGCCGCCCCCAGCGCACCCGCATCCGCCACCACCGCCCGCCCGGCCGCGACCACGCGTCGCAGCAGCCCGAGCGTCGCCGGGTCCGGTGGCAGGCCGGGTCCGATCACCCAGGTCGCGTGGCGCGGATCGGCCAGCAGCGCCTCGGGTGTGGCTTCGGTCACGATGGCGCCGGGCGCGCCGGCGCGCAGCACATGCGCCGTGGCAGCATCCGGCGCGACCAGCGTCAGCAACCCTGCACCGCCGCGCCGCGCCCCCGCTGCCGCCAGCCGCGCCGCACCGGTCATGCCTGCCCCGGCCACCACGGTGACCTGGCCGCGGGTATGCTTGTGCGCGCCCGGCGCGATCGCCGGCAGCCGCCACAACCCCGGCAGGTTATGGACGCAGCCGGGCGCGACCTGCGCCAGCACGCCGCTGGGCAGGCCGATGTCCGCCAGCACGACCTCGCCGCATAGGAGCCGGCCGGGCAGCAGCAGGTGGCCCGGCTTGCGGCGGAAGAAGGTGACGCTGAGCGCCGCCTGCGGCGCGTAGCCGCGGACCTGGCCGGTCGCGCCATCGACGCCCGAGGGCATGTCCACCGCGACCACCGGCCCGCCCGCAGCGGCGAGCGTCGCCGCCACCAATCCTTCGACCGGGCGCGCCAGGCCGGCGCCGAACACCGCGTCGACGACCAGGTCGGCGCGCCCCGCCGCGTCGGGCCCGAAGGGCAGCACAGGGCCGCGCCAGCGCGCCGCCGCCGCCGCGGCGGCACTGCCCGTGCGTGGCAGCGCCAGGGCCGCGACCGCCACCGGCCATCCGGCCTGGTCCAGCAGCCGCGCGGCGACGTAGCCATCCCCGCCATTGTTGCCCGGCCCGGCCAGCACCAGCGTGCGCACCGGGCGGAACCGGCGCATCACGGCGCGGGCGACGGCGCGCCCGGCCGCGTCCATCAGCCGTTCCACCGCCACGCCGCCGGCGGCGGCCAGGGCATCGGCGCGGTCCATCTCCGCGGGTGTCAGTAACTCGGTCGGACTTGCCCGGCCGGGTCGGGCTGCGACATGCTTCATGCGTAAATCACGATCAACAAAGGGAGGCACCACGACCATGCCGGGCAATACCAGGATCGAACGCAGCGCCGCGGAACTCTACCGCGATGACCCCGAACGTGCCGATGCGCTGGTCTGGGGGCGGCGGGACACGCTGAAGGGTGCGGCGCTCGCGGCGATGGGCCTGGCGGTGGGCAGCGCCATCCCCTTCGCCCGGCACCTGCCGCGGGGCGTCGTGCCGGCCGCCCTGGCCCAGTCCGGGGCGCCGCAATTCCTCGAAATGGAGGGCAAGGCGCGGCTGATCCTGCAGGGCGAGCGCCCGCTGAATGCCGAGACGCCCGAGCACCTGCTTGATGACGACATCACCCCGGCCGACAAGTTCTTCATCCGCAACAACGGATCGGTGCCCACCCCGGCGGCCGATCCGCGCGCCTGGAAGGTTACTGTCGATGGCGAGGTGAACACGCCGCTCGAGCTCACGCTGGGCGAGCTTGAAGCCCGTTTTCCGCTGGTGACGCTGCGGCTGCAGATGGAATGCGGCGGCAATGGCCGGTCGGGCTTCGCGCCGCAGGCAGCGGGCAATCAATGGGGCAATGGCGCGATCTCCAACGCCGAATGGACCGGGGTGCGGCTGCGCGACGTGCTGCGCGCCGCCGGCCTGAAGGAGAGCGCCAAATTCACCGGCCAGCACGGCGCGGACACGCATCTCTCGGCGCAGGGCCCGGCGATCAGCCGCGGCATGCGCCTCGACAAGGCGATGGACGAGGACACCCTCATCGCCATCCGCATGAACGGCGCGGCCATCCCGCAGATGCACGGCGCGCCGGCGCGCCTGATCGTGCCGGGCTGGCCGGGATCGCTCAGCCAGAAGTGGTTCACGCGCATCGAACTACGCGCGGCACCGCATACCGGGCGCGGCATGGGCGGCACCTCGTACCGCATACCGGTGCGTCCGATCGTCCCCGGCAGCCGCAACAACGGCGCCGACTTCGTGGACATGGAGAGCATGCCGGTGCGTTCGGTGCTGACCAGCCACGCGCATGGGACGCGCCTGCCGGCGGGGACCCGCAGCCTCGATATCCGGGGCCAGGCCTGGGCCGGGGACCTGTCCGTGCGCGCGGTGGATGTCTCAGTCGATTTCGGCCAGTCCTGGCAGGCCATGGCGGTCGCCGCGCCGCCAAACCGGCATTCTTGGCAGCGCTGGAGCGGGCGCGTCGCCTTCCCGTCTGACGGGTATTTCGAGATCTGGTACCGCGCCACCGACAGCAACGGGCGGATGCAGCCGCATGTCGCGGCCAACTGGAACCCGCAGGGCTACGGCGCCAACCCGATCAGCCGCGTCGCGGTCCTGGTCGGCTAATGCGGGCATGGATGCTGCTTGCGGTGGGCGCGCTGCTCACCGCCAGCCTCGCCCTCGCGCAGGATGCCGACCTGGCGCGCCGCCAGGCGGAGGCGGCCGCCGGGATCGCCGCGCGCGCCGAGGACGAGACCGTGCTGGCCGAGGGCGAGGGCCGGTCCGAGACCTTCGCCTACTGCACCGTGTGCCACAACACGGCGCTGATCCGCCGGTCCGCCTTCACGCGCGACCGCTGGGACGAGCTGATGGACTGGATGGCCGAGAAGCACGGCATGAACCCAATCGAGGGCGAGTTCCGCGCCACCATCGTGGACTACCTAGCGCAGCACTATGGGCCGCGGGCGCGCGGGCCGCGCGGGGGGAATCCGTTCCTGAACTGACAATCCCGTGTGGCCGGAGGCCCCGCCGCAACCGATGGTCGCAAGCCTACTACCGTTGCGCTACCGTTGCGGCAAATCGGGCGGCATCGGGCCGGCCGGCGGAGTGCGCAGCATGAGCGAAACCAGGACCGCCAGCAGATCCCTGCCCGCCAGCGTGTCGACCAGCTGGACCATGATCGGCGCGACCATCGCCGGCGCCACGCGGCGCGTCTCCCTCGACGCCGATGGCGGGATCGAGGACATGGTGGACGCCGCGACCCGCTTCCGCGACGTGACCCATATCCGAGTCTACAGCGGCGTGCATGGCGATCCGCAGGGCATGATACAGATCGACGACCCGGACTTCACCGCGGACGACCTCGAGGCGCTGGCGGAGGAAGCAGACGGGCTCACCATCGACGTCCGCGCCATGCCGATGCCCGATGGGCCGAACGACCCGATCCCGGAGGCGCTCAAGGCGGATCTCGATGACCCGGCGATCTTCGTCATTCTGGGCTGGTGCTACAGCGCGAACTACCTGACCTTCATGTCGTACGAGCCGCCAGGCTGACGCGCGGGGGCGCGGCGCATGGTTCTGCTATGCTGCACCGCCACACACGGAGTCGCGCATGGCCTTCGTCATCGCCGTCGCGCAGCGCAAGGGCGGGGCGGGCAAGTCCACCATCGCCGCCAACCTCGCCGCCGCCTATGCCGAGGAGGGCGCGCGCGTCGCCCTGCTGGACATCGATCCGCAGCGCACCCTGGCGCGCTGGGATGAGGTCCGCGGGCGCGCTGCGAAGGCGCGCCCGCTGCATTTCGAGGCGCCGACCGGCTGGCGCCTGCCCTCCATCCTTGACCGGCTGCGGCGCGAGAGCGACGTCGTGCTGCTGGATACCGCGCCGCATGACGACAGCGATGCGCGCACGGCCGTCCGTGCGGCCGACCTGGTGCTGGTGCCGCTGCAGCCCTCGGCGGCGGACCTGTGGTCGATGGATGCGACGCTCGACCTCGCGAAAAAGGAAGGGCGGAAGGTCGCGCTCGTGCTGAACCGCGCGCCGGCCTCGGGGCGCTTGCTCGACCAGGTGCGCGCGCAGATCGCCGAGCGCGGGCTGCCGCTGGCGGATGCCGTGCTGGGCAACCGCACCGCCTTCGCGCAGGCCTTCATGGCCGGGCTCGGCGCGGTGGAGGCGGCGCCGAAAGGAATCGCAGCGAACGAAACCCGCGCGTTGGCCGCCGCGCTGCGCGCGTTGCAGGGGCGCTGAGCATGGCCACGCTGCTGTTCGTGCTGCATGTGCTGGGCGCGGTGGTGTGGGTGGGTGGCATGGCCTTCGCGCTGCTGGTGCTGCGCCCGGCCGCGCATGAGGCGCTGGAACCGCCCCAGCGCCTGGCCTTGATGGATGGCGTGTTCCGCCGCTTCTTCCGCATCCTGTGGCATGTCGTGCCGATCGTGGTGCTGACCGGCTGGGCGATGTGGCTGGGCTGGTACTGGGGCTTCGGCGCCAGCATCTGGCATGTCCACCTGATGCACCTGACCGGGCTGGTCATGGCCGCCATCTTCGGGTTGGTCGCGCTGGGGCCGGGGCGGGCGATGCGCGCGGCACTCGCGGCGGGCGACCGGCCTGGCGCTGCGACGGCGCTGGACAGGATCCGGAAAGGCGTGAGTGTCAATCTGGCGCTGGGGCTGCTCACGGTGGCGGTCGCGGCATGGGGACGGTTTGGCGGATGAGCATGGCTGAGACGCGCGGCTTCGAGATCGTCGAGGATGCCGCGCCGGAATTCGAGGCAGTCGGCGCCATCCAGCGCGGGCTGCACGCCTTCAACCAGTCCATGGGCGGGGATTACGACCGCGAGCCCGTGACGCTTCTGGTGCACGACCCCGACGGCAAGACGCTGGGCGGTCTGCTGGGGCTGACCTTCTGGGGCTGGCTGTTCGTCGACTGGCTATGGCTGAGCCCCGAGATGCGTGGCAAGGGCGTAGGCGCGGAACTGCTCGCGCGCGCCGAAGCCATCGCGCGCGAGCGCGGCTGCACCAACGCCTATACCGACACCTTCAGTTTCCAGGCGCCGGGCTTCTGGCAGCGGAACGGCTATGCCGAGTTCGGGCGGCTGGAAGGCATGCCGGCGGGGCATGCGCGGGTCTGGTTCCGGAAGGCGCTGTAGCAGGCGCCGGCCGGGATCAGATGTCCCGGTCCAGCCATTCCGAGACGTTCCCTGCGGCGCGGATCTGGTCCGGTTCGCCATCGTCGCCGATGCGCGCGAAATCCATCACGGTGGCGAGGTGGTCGCGGTCGATGGGCAAATCGTCGATCGACAGCGCCTCCTGCGCTGCCTTGGCGCGATAGGCCTGGATCGCCGCCTTGATGGCGCGGATCGCGGTCGCCAGCGGGTGGAGGTGTTCGTGCGTCTCCGGCGCGTCGATGCCGGCCAGGTGCTTGTCTTCGACATAGCGAAGCGTCGTGTCCAGGTCGCCCAGCATGTCGAGCGGAAAGGGGATGCGGGATTCCTGGGGGTCCATCGTCGCGCGCTCCGTGCCTGATGCCTACAACGGAGACCAGGCCGGGCCGGCGCGTCAACGACCTTGGTGCGCTGCGCGCCGCGCCGCAGGGTCAGCGCTTGACGCCAAGCACCACCTCCCGGTGCCAGATGTACAGCCCGGCGCCCACCAGCACCGCGATGCCCGCGAAGTCCCAGGCATCGGGCAGTTCGGCCCAGATGAAGCCGCCCAGCGCGGTGGTCCAGACAATGCCGGAATACTCGAAGGGGGCGAGCAGCGTGGTCTCCCCGCTGCGATAGGCGCTGGTCATCAGCACCTGTGCCAGCGCGGAGACCAGGCCGATGCCCAGCAGCAGCAGCCACTGCAGCGGCGTCGGCCACACCCAGACCGGGAGGGCCGCGATGCCGGCCAGCACGGCGGAACCGACGGCGAACCAGAAGACGATCGCGACCGCGCTCTCACCCGCCTCGCCCATGCGGCGGATCGTGATCATCGCCAACGCCCAGCCGACCGACCCGAGCAGGCAGAGCGTGACCGCCAGCCCCTCCCCGCGCATGCCCTCCCCGCCCGGACGCACCATCATCAGGACGCCGAGGAAGCCGACCAGCACCGCGGCACCGCGGCGCCAGCCAACGCGTTCGCCGAGCAGGGGCACCGACAGCACCGTGAGGAACAGCGGCATGGTGAAGCCGAGCGCCGTGACGGTCGCGATCGGCAGGTGCACATAGCCGTAGAAGGCGCCGATCATTCCCATCATGCCGAACAGGGTGCGCGCGGCGTGGCTCATGGGGTTGCGCGTGCGCAGCGCGGCCCAGCCGCCGGCCGCCAGCACCACCGGCAGCAGCGCCGGGATGGCGAACAGGTTGCGGAACAGGATGACCTCGGCGACCGGCACGGCGGCACCGATCGCCTTGGCGAAGGCGGCGGCCAGCGCGAAGGTGGCGGAGGCCATCAGCACCAGAGCGATGCCGCGCCGCCGCGCGCGCGAGAGGGCCGCGGGGTCGGGCGGTGCCGGGGGATCGGGGTGCATGGACGGTTCCAGGCGGCAAGGGTAGGGTCCGCGGCGCATGAACGCCAGACCGCCGAAGGCGAAGCCCATTCCCGCGCATCAGGGCCTTGAGGTGCTCTCGGACGAGGTGGTCTGGGACGGGCGCTTCCCGCTGCAGCGCGTGCGCTTCCGCCGCACGCGGTTCGATGGCGGGGCGGGCGGCATCCAGACCTGGGAATTGTGGCGTCGCGGCCAGGCGGTGGCGGTGCTGCCCTGGGACCCCTGGGACGACCGCGTCGCGCTGATCGAACAGTTCCGGCTGCCCGCGCTGGCCGGCGGCTTCGCCCCGGTGATGCTGGAATGCCCGGCCGGTCTGCTGGAGGATGGCGAGGACCCGCAGGACGCCGCGCGCCGCGAACTGGCCGAGGAGACCGGCCTGGTCGCCGACCGCATGCTGCCGATGGGGCGCTACATCCTGAGCCAGGGCGGCTGCGACGAGGGCATCACGATCTTCCTCGCACGGACGCGCCTGCCTGAGCCTGGCCATGCCGGCACGCATGGCCTGCATGCCGAGCACGAGGATATCCGCCTGCTGGTGCTGGACGCCGACGACGCCATCGCCATGCTGGACGACAACCGCATGGCGAACGCCACCGGCGCGCTGTGCCTGTCGGGCTTCGCGCGTCGGCGCGCGGCCCTGCTCAAGGACTGGACGGACTGAATGGCGACCGGACTTCTCTATCGCGAGGATGCCTACGCGCGGGAGGCCACCGCGCGCGTGGTGGCGGCCGGGCCCGAGGGCTTGGTGTTGGACCGCACGAATTTCTACGCCCGCGCGGGCGGGCAGCCGGGCGATGCCGGCGTGCTGCGTTGGGTGGGCGGCGAATGCGCCATCACCGAGGCAGTGAAGGGGCCGGAGGACACCGTGCTGCACCTGCCCGCCCCCGGCGTCGCGCTGCCCGCGCCAGGCACCGAGGTGACCACGGTGCTGGACTGGGACCGCCGCCACCGCTTCATGCGCCTGCATACCACGATGCACCTGCTGTGCAGCCTGATCCCGGGTGCCGGCGTGACCGGCGGACAGATCGCGGTCGAGAAGGCGCGGCTCGACTTCGACCTGCCGGAGCCGCCGACCAAGGAGGCGTTGACCGAGGCGCTGAATGCACTGGTTGCGGCCAACCATGCGGTGAGCGAGACCTGGATCACCGAGGCGGAACTCGACGCGAACCCATCCCTGGTGCGCACGCTGTCGGTGCAGCCGCCGCGCGGGTCGGGCCGTATCCGCCTGGTGCGGATCGGCGATACGGCCGCGCCGGTGGACCTGCAGCCCTGCGGGGGCACGCATGTGCGCAGCACCGGCGAGATCGGGCGCGTCGAAGTCAGCAAGATCGAGAACAAGGGCAAGGCCAACCGGCGCGTGACGCTGGTGCTGGCGGGGGAGTGACGCGGATGGAGATGCTGGTCTCGACCGAATGGCTTGCAGCGGAGCTCGGCAACCCGGACCTGGTGGTGTTCGACTGCTCGACCTTCCTGCCCAACGAACCCGGCAACAAGCACGACGCCTTCCGCGCGGCGCGGATTCCCGGCGCGCGGCTGTTCGACATCGACAAGATCGCCGATGACGAGACCGAGCTGCCGCACATGGTTCCCACGCCGGCGAAATTCGCGCGGATGGTCGGCGCGCTCGGCGTTTCGAACGCCACGCGCGTGGTGTTCTACGACCAGCACGGGCTGCGCGGTTCCCCGCGTGGGTGGTGGATGATGCGGTTGTTCGGCCACGACCAGGTGGCGGTGCTGGATGGCGGGCTGCCGGCCTGGATGAAGGACGGCCGACCGGTCGAGAGCGGCGAGGCCCCTACCCCCGCGCCCACGACTTTCGTGCCGGATTTCCGGGCCTCGATGCTCGCCGGAATCGGCGACGTGAAGCGCATCGTGGCCGATGGGTCCGCGCTGATCATCGACGCCCGCGCCAAGGGCCGCTTCGACGGCAGCGCAGCGGAACCGCGCGTGGGCCTGCCCTCCGGCCACATGCCCGGTGCGGCGAACGTGCCCGTGAGCGAGATGGCCGGCCCCGATGGCCGCGCGAAGGACCCCGCCACGCTGCGCGCCATCTTCGCCGCGGCGGGCGCCACCGGCGGCAAGCCTGTGGTGACGTCGTGCGGGTCGGGTGTCACGGCCTGCGTGCTGGCCTTCGGCATGGTGCGTGCTGGGCTCCCCGAACCTGCCGTCTATGACGGATCCTGGACCGAATGGGCCTCGCGCCCGGAAACCATCAAGCAGAAGAGCGCCTGACCATGCCCGACGATCACGCCCCCAAGGCGACCCAGGGATTCGCCACCCGCATGTCCCATGCCGGGCGCGCCGGCACGCGCGCGCATGGCTTCGTGAACCCGCCGGTGCATCGCGGATCGACGGTGCTGATGCCCTCCGCCCAGGCGCGGCGGGACTTCGCGAAGGACCGCTTCAACCGCGTGATGACCTATGGCACCGCGGGCGGGCCGACGCATTACGCCCTTGAGGACGTGATCTGCGAGATCGAGGGTGGCACCCGCTGTGTGCTGGTCGGCACCGGGCTGGCCGCGGTGACGGTGCCGCTGATGGCGTATCTCAAGACGGGCGATCATTGCCTGATGCCCGACAGCGTCTATGGCCCGGCGCGCAACATCGCGAACGGGCTGCTCGCGCAATACGGCGTCGCGACAACCTTCTACGATCCCACCATCGGCGAGGCCGAGGTCGCCGCGCTGATCCAGCCGAACACCAAGGTCGTCTATACCGAGAGCCCCGGCAGCCACACCTTCGAACTGCAGGACATCCCGGCGATTGCGCGCGCGGCCCATGCGCGCGGCTGCACCGTGATGATGGACAACACGTGGGGCATCCACAATTTCATGCCGTTCGAGCACGGCGTGGATGTGTCGATCCAGGCGCTGACCAAGTATGTCGGCGGGCATTCCGACGTGCTGCTCGGGTCGATCACCACGAACACCGAGGAAGACTACCTCAAGGTGCGCACCGCGGCGTCGCAGATGGGGCATTTCGCCGCACCCGATGATTGCTGGCTGGCGCTGCGCGGAGCGCGCACCATGCCGGTGCGCCTGAAGCACCAGGAGCAGAGCGCGCTGACCGTGGCGCGCTGGTTCGAGAACCGGCCCGAAGTGCAACGCGTGCTGCATCCGGGCCTGCCGTCGCATCCGCAGCATGCGCTGTTCACACGGGACTTCCGCGGGTCGTGCTCGCTGTTCGGCGTCGTGCTGCAGCCGGCCTATACCGAAGCGGACATGTTCCGGCTGATCGACAGCCTGAAGCTGTTCGGCATCGGGGCGTCCTGGGGCGGATACGAGAGCCTGGCACTGCCCACCACCGGCTTCATCACGCGCACCGCCACCAGCGAGGATCTCGGTGGCCAGACCATGCGGATCCATATCGGGCTCGAGGACGTGGCGGACCTGATCGCGGACCTCGAGCAGGGCATGGCGACGCTGCCGCGCTGACGGATGGTGGCCGCGCCCGGCGTCATCATCCGGCCGGCCACCGCGGCCGACGCGCCCGGCATGTCGCGCGTGCTGCGCGACATCGTCGCCTGGAACGGGCGGGCGCGCGAGACCGGGCCGGAGCACGTGCTCGCCACCTATGTCCGCCATCCGTCGGGGCTGCTCTGTTCTGTCGCCTGCGAGGCGGACGGGGCGGTGCTCGGCTTCCAGTCCATGCTGTCGGCCGCGGCGGACAATGCGTATGGCACGCCGGAAGGCTGGGGGATCATCGGCACGCATATCGCGCCCGGCGCGCATGGGCGCGGCATCGGGCGCGCGCTATTCGCGGCGAGCCTGGACGCGGCGCAGCAGGCCAGCCTCACGCGCATCGAGGCGCTGATCGCCGCGGACAATAACGGCGCGCAAGCCTTCTACGAGAGCCTCGGCTTCCGCACGCGGGTCGCGGATGCGGATTATCTGCGCAAGGTCTTCGTCGTCGCGCCGCGCTGAGTCTGATTGTCACGCGCGGCACCGGCCCGCGCTTCGCGAGTGCGCCAAAGGACGCACTCCCAAACACGCACCGAGCCAGGCGCCTCCCGGAGCCCCCGCGCTGCGCGCTACTGCGACGTGGTGCTGCGGTGCTGCCGCTCGCCCTGCTGCACCCCGCGCTGGTAGGCGGCGTTGAGTTGCGCCTGGCGGCGTTCGGCGGCCTGGCGCTCGGCGATCTCGTGCTGGTTCCACAGGTAGCCGCCGACCACGCCCACGCCGGCACCGATCAGCGCGCCCATGCCGGCACTCGCGGTGAAGGACCCGATCGCCGCCCCAGCCAGCGCGCCGCCCGCGCCACCCAGCAGCACGTCGCGCCCGCCCGCGGTCATTTGGTCGCCTCCGGCGCAACCGCCGAGCCCGAGCGCCAGCGCGGCGACGGGAAGAATGATGATCCTGCGCATCTGCGCTCTCCCTCTCAGCGGGATGCCGGCCGGCGCGTGGGCGCGGCCGGGCACGGGTAGGTGGCGATGAACCAGCGCGCGACGCCGTCCACCGCGAGTTCGCCGCCCGCCTGCGGGTTGGCGCGCGCCCAGGCGGCAAAGGCGGCGGCCGCCTGCTCGCCGCTCGGAGCCGGGTCTGGCACGCAGAACAGCGGGCGGTGGCGCGTGCCGGGCTGGGTCATTGCCGCGTGGTATTGTGCGAAGCCGGCCAGGAAGCCGCGGCAGAGGCCGCTGGCATGGGCGAAGGATGGGTCGCCCGCGGGCACCGCACACAGCGTGCCGAGTTCCGCGACCGTGGCGGTGTGGGACCCGCGGTTGGCGGCGGCGCTCCCCTGCGCCGCGGCGGGCCCGGCGGCGAGCAGCGCCAGGGCCAGCAGGTGGGGGATTTTCATGCGGCGGCTCTCCTCATGCGCGGGCGTGTCGCACGCCCGTGTCGACGTCCGGTCCCGACTCGCCAGCGCCATGGAGAGCATCGGCGCGTCGCCGCGCAGTCGCAAGGCAGGCGTGGGCGCTGCGCGCAGCGGCGGGGCGGCCGCAACCGCGCCGGCGGTGGCTAGGCGGCGGGCACCGCCTTGCCTGGTACGCGGCGCGTGGCCGCCCCGGCGCCGTTGGCTCAGCGCCGGCCGCGGTCGATCGCGTAACCGCTGACGCCGCCGACGCCGGCGCCGATCAGCGCGCCCCAGCCGGCATTGCCCGACAGCGAGCCGATCGCGGCGCCGCCCAGCGCACCGATGCCCGCACCGGTGGCGGTGGCACGCTGGCTGTCCGACATGCCGGCGCAGCCCGTCAGGCCGATCCCGCCGGCGAGCAGCACCACGAGGCGAAGGGACTTGATGGTGGTCATGGCGTTCTCCTTCGGCTCAACGGCGGCGCGCGGGGGCTGCGGGGGCGGCGCAGGGGTAGCTGGCGGCGGCGAAGCGCAGGACGCCCTCGGCCGCGCGCACGCCGGCAAATTGCTGGTTCGCCGCAACCCAGGAAACAAAGGCCGCCGAGACCGTCTCGATCGCCGGCGACGGGTCGGGCAGGCAGAAGACCGGGCGCGCAGCGTCGCGGCCCGTGGTGTAGATCGCGTGCGTCTGGCCGATCGCGACCAGCGTGGCGTAGCAGGCCGCGCGCGAGGCCGGCGCATTGGCATCATTCGCCGCCGGGCCGCAGGCGCGTGCGAGGTCCGCCGTGGTGAAGGCGGGCGCCGCCGCCGGCGTGGTCTGTGCCATGGCCGGAGCGGCGGCGCAGGCCACGGCCAGCGCAATGGCGGGGATGATGGATCGGAAGATCATGACGGCCTTTTTCCTCCTGCGCCGCGTCGCGATGGCGCGGCTCTGACGTGAGTCCCGTGTCCCGAGTGCGAAAGCGCTGCGGCCTTCGTTCTCGCGCCACGAGCGGTAGTCCCTGGTGGCCTGCGTGTTCGCTGCCTGGTGCAGCGGACGTCGCGGGCTCGACAGTAGTGTGTTTCGCCGCCGCGCGGGAATGGCCCTGCGGCGCATGAGCAAACCGCGCCGCCCCGCCGCGGGGAAGGGCGGACCGCCACCGCGGCACGCCACTGCGACAGGCGCTACGGTGCTGGGACGCAGGGCCAATTCAGGCGGCGGCGCAGCGCGCGCATTTGCCCTCGATTTCCACCGTCGCGACCGCCAGCACGAAGCCGGCCCGCCGCGCCGCCGATTCGATGGCGTGCGAGACGGCGTGGTCGGCGATCTCGGCGGTCGCACCGCAGGTGCCGCAGATCAGGAACTGATGCGGGTGGCCGTGATCGTGCGCATGGCCGTGCCCCGCGTCGGCGCAGCCGATGAACGCGTTCAGCCGCTCGACCTTGTGGATCAGGCCGTGCTCCAGCAGGAAATCCAGCGCGCGATATACCGTGGGCGGCGCCGCCCCCGGGCGGTCCGCCTTGAGCCGGTCGAGCAGAGCATAGGCGCCGACCGGGGCCTCCGACTGCAGCACGAGGTCGAGCACCTGGCGGCGCAGCGGGGTCAGTTGCGCGCCGCGGCGCAGGCAGGCCTGCTCGGCTTCCTTCAGGGCGCGTTCGCGTGCCGCAGCATCCGGCATGGTGTGATCCTCGCCTCGGGTCCCGGGTATATTGTATCATCTGGCGATGACAACGACCGACGCCACCGCCCGCTTCCTTGCCGCGCTCCGCTTCGATGCCGCCGGCCTCGTGCCCTGCATCGCACAACAGCACGATACCGGCGAGGTGCTGATGATGGCCTGGATGAACGCCGAGGCGGTGGCCGAGACACTCGCCACCGGGCGCGTCTGCTACTGGTCGCGGTCGCGGGGCGCGCTGTGGCGCAAGGGCGAGAGCTCGGGCCAGGTGCAGCGCCTGGTCGACCTCAGGATCGATTGCGACGGCGATACGCTGCTGGCGCTGGTGGACCAGACCGGGGTCGCCTGCCACACGGGTCGGCGCAACTGCTTCTTCCAGGCGCTGCGCGACGACGCGCTGGTCGAGATCAGCCAGCCGCTGGTGGATCCGAAAGCGCTCTACGGCGCATGAGGGTTCCGGTCACGGTGCTGACCGGCTTCTTGGGGGCGGGCAAGACGACGCTGCTGAACCGGCTGCTGCGCACGCCGGACTTCGCCGGGGCCGCGGTGCTGGTGAACGAATTCGGCGAGATCGGCATCGACCACCTGCTGGTGGAGCGCCTGACCGAGGAGGTCGCGCTGCTCGAAGGCGGCTGCCTGTGCTGTATGGTGCGCGGCGACCTGGTGCGCGCGCTCGAGGATCTCGCGGCACGGATCGCGGCGGGCACGCCGGTGCGGCGCGTGGTGATCGAGACCACCGGCCTGGCCGACCCCGCGCCGATCCTGCAGACGCTGATGACCGACCGGCGCGTGCTGCGCGGCTTCGCGCTTGATGGCGTGGCGACGCTGGTGGACGCGGTGGCGGGTGCCGCGACGCTCGATGCGCAGAGCGAGGCGATGGCGCAGGTCGCGGTCGCCGACTGGCTGGTGCTGACCAAGACTGACATCGCCGCACCCGGCGTCGCGGCAGCGCTGACGGCGCGGCTGCGGGCATTGAACCCCGGCGCACCGCTGTTCGAGGCCGCGAGCGTGCCGGCCGCAGCACTGCTGGACGCCGCGAACATCTCGGCCGGCGGCCGCGCAGTGGCGGTTGCGGCACAGCCCGCGCCGCAGGCAGGCCGGCATGACCGGTCGATCGAGTCCTTCACGCTGACCTTCGATGCGCCGCTGCCCTGGCAGGGCGTTTCGGCTTGGCTCGGGATGCTGGCGCTGACGCGCGGCGAGAGCCTGCTGCGGGTCAAGGGGCTGCTGAACATCGCGGGTGAGGACAGCCCCGTGGTCGTGCATGGCGTGCAGCACGTGTTCCATCCACCCGCCATGCTGGCAGCCTGGCCCCAGGGCCACGACCGCAAGTCACGGCTGGTCTTCGTGCTGCGCAACCTGCCGCGGGAGGTGGTGGAACAGGGCCTGTCCGCCTTCATCGCCGCAACCGATGAAAAAACGATCATGGAGGTTCGGTGACGATTGCGTGGCTACCATTTTGAAGCCGCGCTGCGATAGGCTGCGCGAACTCTCGGGAGGTTTGGATGCACGCAGCAAAGGTCACCCGCGCATTGTCTGTTCTCGCGGGTGTCTTCGTGGTCACGCTGGCGGCGGCGCCGGCGATGGCGCAGCCGGCCTCACGCACACCGTTCCGCGACTGCCCGGATTGCCCCGAGATGGTCATGCTGCCCGGCGGGACCTTCAGCATGGGCGTGCCGGCCATCGAGGAGGAGCGCGAGGGCGTCCCGGCCGATGTGCGCGGGCGGTCCTCGCCGCAGATGCGCGTGGTGATCGCGCCGGGCCTCGCGATGGGGGCGCGCGCCATCTCGCGCGGGGAATTTGCCGCCTATGTCGCCGAGACCGGCTTCGAGCCCGGCACCGGCTGCTGGACCTTCGTGAACAACGGCGCCTCCTACGAATACCTGGAGCAGCCCGGGCTGTCCTGGCGCGACCCGGGCTTCCCGCAGACCGACGATCACCCGGTGGTGTGCGTCACCTGGGAGGACGCGAACAACTACGCCGCCTGGCTGTCGCGCAAGGCGGGCCGGCGCTACCGCCTGCCCAGCGAGGCCGAATGGGAATTCGCCGCACGCGCGGGCACCAGCAGCGCGCGCTTCTGGGGCGACAGCAACACCATCGCCTGCCAGTTCGGCAATGTCGCGGACCTGACCCTGGCCAGCGCGCTGAACCTGGACCGCCGTCCGGCCTTCACCTTCCGCTGCACCGACAACTTCGTCTACACCGCGCCGGGCGGCAGTTTCCGGCCGAACGCCTTCGGGCTCTACGACATGCTCGGCAATGTCTGGCAATGGGCGCAGGACTGCTTGAACCCGTCGCTGGAGGGCCAGCCGGCGAACGGCACGGCGCGGCTGACCGGGGATTGCTCGACGCGCGCGATGCGCGGCGGGTCCTGGAGCCACCTGCCCTGGTATGTGCGCGCCGGCAACCGGGTGCGCGGCGGGGCGACCGACCGCTTTTCCTTCGCCGGCTTCCGCCTGGTGCGCGACCGGTAGCAGGCCCCCTTCCCGCCCGGGGCGCGGCCCCGTATGCATCGCGCCATGGCTGACGGATTGCGCTTCGAGACCCTGCAGGGCGACGCGCTGCGTGCCTGGCTGCCGCGCCTGGCGGGGCTGCGCATCGCGGTGTTTCGCGACTGGCCGTACCTCTATGCCGGCGAGGCCGGCTACGAGGAAGGCTACCTCGCGGCCTATGCCGCGAGCCCGGGCGCCGCGGTCGTCGCGGCGATCGAGGGCGATCGCGCGGTGGGCTGCGCCACCTGCCAGCCGATGCGTGAATCGGCGCCGCGCGTGCAGGCGGCGTTCAGCGGGCGCGGCATCGACCCCACGCGCTTCTGCTATTTCGGCGAGAGCGTGCTGCTGCGTGCATTTCGCGGCCAGGGTGCGGGCGTGCGCTTCTTTGCCGAACGCGAGGCGCATGCCCGATCGCTGGGCCTCGAGGCCACTGCCTTCTGCGCGGTGGTGCGCAACGCGAACGACCCGCGCAAGCCGCCAGGCTACGTGCCGCTGGATGCCTTCTGGGGCAAGCGCGGTTACCGGCGCCGCGCCGACATCTCCGTCGTGTTCGACTGGAAGGAAGTCGGCGACGATCGCGAAACGCCGCATACGCTCGGCTTCTGGGTGAAGGACCCGCTGTGAGCGCGCCGCTGCGCCTGGGGCTGCTGCAATACGGTGTGGGGCGGCCCGCATCCGTCGCGGCATTCGCGCGCGCGCTGGAGGCGCGGATCGAGGCCGGGCGCGCCGGGGCCGACCTGCTGGTGCTGCCGGAATATGCCTGCGTGGAACTCGGCACCACGCTGGCCGGCGCGGATGGCGCCGACGAGGCGGGCGAACTGGCCGCCATGGTCGCCGCCGCGCCTGACATCCTGGCGGCGATGCGCGCGGCGGCGATGCGCGCCGGCATTTGGCTGCTGCCAGGGAGCCTGCCGATGCGGCGCGAGGATGGCGCGGTGATCAACCGCGCGCCGCTGATCTCCCCGGATGGCCGCCTGGCCTTCCAGGACAAGCGCGCCATGACGCGCTTCGAGGCCGAGCGCTGGGGCGTTTCGCGCGGCGCCGATCCCTGCGTGTTCGACACGCCCTGGGGGCGGATCGGCATTTCCATCTGCTACGACGTGGAATTCCCCAAGCATGTGCGCGTGCAGGTCGAGGCCGGCGCCTGGCTGGTGCTCGCCCCGTCCTGCACCGACACGCCGCATGGCTTCAATCGCGTCGCGATCGGCGCGGCCGCACGGGCGATGGAGAACCAGTGCTACGTCGCAATCACGCCGACGGTCGGCGACGCACCGTGGTCGGCGGCGCTGGACGTGAACCGCGGCCATGCGGCGGTCTTCGGGCCGGTCGATCGCGGCTTTCCCGAGGATGGCGTGCTGGCACGGGGCACGCCCGATATCGAGCAATGGGTGTTCTGCGAGCTCGACCCCGCGCGGATCGGTCGCGTGCGCGAGGATGGCCAGGTGCGCAACCATCGCGACTGGCCGCGCATGCCCTTCGCACGGCCGGTGCCGGCGGTCTTCACATGACGCTGGTCTATATCGTGGCCGGCGAGGCCTCGGGCGACGTGCTGGGAGCGCGGCTGGTCGCGGCCCTGCGGGCGAAGCGGCCGGACCTGGATTTCGCCGGCATCGGCGGCCCGCGCATGGCCGAGCAGGGCGTGGCGAGCCTGTTCGACTATCGCGAATTGGCGCTGATGGGGCTGCTGGAAGTGCTGCCCAAGATCTTCCGGCTGAAGCGCCTGCTGGCCGATGCGGCGGCCGATATCGCGACGCGTCGTCCGGCGGTGGTGGTGACCATCGACAGCCCTGGCTTCACGCTGCGCCTGGCGGAGATGGTGCGGCCCTTCGGCCAGCCGGTGGTGCACTACGTCGCGCCGCAGGTCTGGGCCTGGCGGCCGGGGCGCGTGTTCAAGCTGAAGCGCAAGGTGGACCGTATCCTGTGCCTATTGCCCTTCGAGCCGATCTTCTTCGAGGCCGCCGGCATTCCCGTGACCTTCGTGGGCCATCCGGTGCTGGAGAGCGGCGCGGATGCGGGCGACGCCGCGGCCTTCCGCGCGCGGCACGCGCTGGCCGAGGGCGACCGCCCCGTCATCGTGATGCCCGGCAGCCGGCGCATGGAGGTGAGCCGCCTGCTGCCGGTATTCGGCGCCGGGTTGCACTTGGCCGCCCAGCGCATGCCGGGGCTGCGCCCGGTGGTGGCGGTGGGGCCGATCGTAGCCGATGCGGTACGTGCCGGCGTCGCCGACTGGCCCGGCGCGCCGATCCTTGTGGATGGGCTGGCCGACAAGCACGACGCCTTCGCCGCCGTCGCGCAATCGGGCGGGGCCGGATTGATCAAGTCCGGCACCTCGTCGCTCGAGATGGCGGTGGCGGGCATTCCGCATGTCGTGGCGTATCGCGTGAACCCCATCACGGCGGCGATCGTGCGACGGCTGGTAAAGGTGCCGCATGCGTCGCTCGTGAACCTGCTGGCGGAGCGCGAGGTGGTGCCGGAACGCATCCAGGACGACTGCACGCCCGAGGCACTGGCCGAGGCGCTGCTGCGCCCGATGCTGGACCCGCAAGCCGCGGCGATGCAGCGCGCGGGCTTTGCCGAGGCGCTGGCGAAGCTGCGCGCGCCGGAGGGGCTGCCCTCGGTCGCAGCGGCGGAGGCCGTGCTGGGGACGCTCGGGTAGAGCCGCCCCCCGACCAGATGGATTCATCCGATCTGGTGCGGATGTTCGCGCATACACGGGGTTCGCGGCGTTGCCGCAGGCGGGCACGTCGCTAGCTGTCGCGGCGGCGCCGCAGCGCCAGGTCCAGCATCAGCAGCAGCGTTGTGAACAGCACGAGCAGCACCGCGACCGCGGCCATCGCGGGGTCGAGGTTTTCGTTGATGCCATCCCAGATGCGGCGCGGCAGCGTGAACACGTCGCGCGAGGCGATGAAGAGCACCATCACCAGCTCGTCCCAGGAATGGATGAAGGCAAAGATGGCGCCGGAGAAGATGCCCGGCGCGATGCGCGGCAGGATCACCCAGCGCAGCGTCTGCGCCAGCGACGCCCCCATGCCGCGGGCCGCCTGTTCGAGGCGTGGATCGAAGGCGGCGAGCGCCGTCGAGACGGTGATGACCACATAGGGAATGCCGGTGACGCCGTGCGCGATCACCACGCCGGCGAAGCGGTCGAGCAACCCGAGCGGGCCGAAATAGCGATACAGCCCGATGGCATAGACGATGGACGGGATGATCAGCGGCAGCAGCATCAGCACGCGCACGAGTTCCGTTGCGCGGCGGGAGATCCGCCAGCAGCCGATGGCGCAAAGCGTGCCGGCCACGACGGACAGCACCGTCGCAAAGACCGCGATCACGAAGGACTGCCAGATCGACCCGAGCCATTCCGGCGAGGTCAGCACCGTCGCAAAATGCCGGAAGGAAATGCCGTCCTGCGGCAGCGACAGGAAGCGCTGGTCGGTCAGTGCCACCGGCAGCACGATGAGGATCGGCAGCACCAGGTAGAGCGCCGTGGCCCAGGCGAGGCCGCGCGCGGTGCGTCCGGGCGGGTGGATGCCGTCCATCGCCTCAGGCCCCGGAGCCGAAGATGCGCCGCAGATCTACGATCCGCGAGAAGACCGCGAGCGTGACCAGGATCGCGATGATCAGCATGGTGGCCATCATGGTGCCGAGGCCCCAGCGGATCAGGTCGAGGATCTGCAGGCTGATCCACTCCGCCACCATCAGCGTCTTGCCGCCGCCGAGGATGGCGGGGGTGATGTAGAAGCCGAGCGAGAAAATGAAGACCAGCACCGCGGCAGCGATCACGCCGGGCATCGACAGCGGCAGGAAGACGCTGCGGAACACCTGCGCGCGCGAGGCACCGAGGCCGCGCGCGGCGGCGAGCAGCCGCGGGTCGATCTCGCGCATCGAGGCCAGCATCGGCAGCACCGCGAAGGGCACCATGTAGTGCACCATGCCGACGATGATGCCGAATTCATTCCACACCAGCGGCAGCGGCTCGGTGATGACGCCGGCATTCATCAGCGTATTGTTGACCAGCCCTTGCCGGCGCAGCAGCGTGACCCACGCGAAGGCGCGCACCAGCACGCTGATCCACAGCGGCACCAGCACTGCCATGATCCACCAGCCCCGTGCGCGCGGCGAAGCGAGCGTGATGGCATGGGCGATCGCATAGCCCAGCAGCAGCGCCAACACCGTGGTGATCAGGCAGATGCGCAGCGTGGTCAGGATGACACGCTGCACGGATTCCGAGGTGAAGATGCGTTCGTAGTTGCCCAGGCCTGGTTCCGGTTCGGTCACGCTGATAGCGAGCACCTGCAGGATGGGTGCGACATAGAAGACCAGCAGCAGCAGCAGCGCGGGCAGGATCAGCAGCCACCAGCCCAGCGCGGGCCGACCGGCGGCGGTCATGGCGCGTCGTCCTCGACCGGCACGGCGGCGTCGGCGGACCAGCCGAGGCGTACCGGCAGCCCTTCCGATGGCGCGAAGGCGGCCTGCCAGGCCGGCAGCGTGGCGCGGAGTTCGCCCAGGGTATCGGTCTCGACCCGCAGCGCGAAGCCGGCGCCGAGGTAGGACCAGGCGAGGATGCGCCCGTCCACCGCATTGTCCGCGGTGTCGCCATCGGCCAGCAGCGCGATCTTCTCCGGCCGCAGCGAGAGCAGCCGGCGCGTGCCTTCCGGCGCCGTCTGGCCACGCACACCGATGCGGGCTGCCCCGGCGGCCAGCACGAATCCGTCGGCATCCGACGCCGCGACGGTGCCTTCGATGAAGTTCGACTTGCCGAGAAAGTCCGCCACGAAGCGTGTGCGCGGGCGCTCATAGAGTTCCCCCGGCGCGCCCGCCTGGATCAGCTTGCCGTGGTTGAGGATGGCGATCCGGTCGGACAGGGAGAGCGCTTCCTCCTGGTCGTGCGTGACGTTGATGAAAGTGCGCCCGACCCGGCGATGCAGCGCCTTCAGCTCCTCCTGCAGTTCAGCCCGCAGCTTCTTGTCGAGGGCCGAGAGCGGCTCGTCCAGCAGAAGCAGGTTCGGGTCGAACACCAGCGCGCGGGCCAGCGCGACGCGCTGCTGCTGCCCGCCGGAGAGCTGCTTCGGCAGCCTCTCCGCGAAGCCCGAAAGTTGCACCAGATCCAGCGCCGCCCGCACCTTCGAATCGCGATCTGCACGCGACATCCCGCGCACGCGCAGCGGAAAGGCGACGTTGTCGGCGACGGTCATGTGCGGGAACAGCGCATAGCCCTGGAAGACCATGCCGAAGTTGCGCTTCTCCGGCGGCAGCGGCGTGATCTCGCGCCCGTCCAGCAGGATCGAGCCTGCCGTGGGTGCGACGAAGCCCGCCACCGCCATCAGGATCGTGGTCTTGCCCGACCCCGATGGGCCGAGCAGCGTCAGGAACTCCCCCCGCCCCACATCCAGCGAGACATCATCGACCGCGGTAAAGCTGCCGTAGCGCTTGGTCAGCCCAAGCAGGCCGAGCGCGTGGCCGGCGGCAGCACTCACGCGACGTAGTCCGGCTGCTCGCGGTCCAGTTTCCGGCGCAGCGCCTGCCAGGGCAGCCAGCCCTTGGTCGGGCCGGTGCCGAATTGCTCGCGCGCGCGACGCACCACGGGCGCCGGCGGCACGGCCAGCGGCGCGCCGGATGACTGTGCGGCCAATTGGATGCGGCAGGCCTGTTCCAGGTAGTACATCCAGTAGAAGGCCTCGGCGACCGTGCGCCCCACCGTGAGCAGCCCGTGGTGGCGCAGGATCATGCAGGGGCGATCGCCGAGGTCCTGCACCAGCCGGTCGCGCTCATCCAGGTTGTCGTCGGCGGCGATGCCTTCGTAGTCGTGCAGCGCAACGCGGCCGTCGAATTCCATGCTCATCTGGTTGAGCGGCAGCAGCGCGCCGGTCTGCGCCGCCACCGCCATCCCAGCTAGAGTGTGCGTGTGCATGACGCACATCGCGTCGTCGCGCGCGCGATGCACGGCGGAATGGATGACGAAGCCGGCGGGGTTCACCGGCCAGTCGGTCGGCTGCGCCGGTTCGCCATCGGCATCGACGACGACCAGCGACGACGCGGTGATCTCCTCGAACAGCAGGCCGTAGGGGTTCACCAGGAAGCGGTGCCCTTCGCCCGGCAGGCGCGCGGAGAGATGCGTGAAGACCAGGTCGGTCATGCCGAAATGGGCGACCAGGCGGTAGGCGGCGGCGAGGTCCTCGCGCACCTCGCGCTCGGTCGGCACACGGTTCGGATTAGGCTTCGCGGGCGGTGGTGGCAGCGGCATCAGTAGCCTCGCTCGGGGTCGTAGACATTGGGCGGCGCCTCGCCGCGTTCGATACGCGCGATGCAGTCAGCGACATAGCGCGCACGCTCCAGCCTGCTGGGCAGCGAGCCGACATGGGGCGTGACGGTAATGCGTGGGTGCGACCAGGCAGGGCTGCCGGGCGGCAGTGGCTCCGGGTCGAACACGTCGAGCACCGCGCCGGAGAGCTGCCCGCTATCCAGCGCGTCGATGATGTCGGGCAGCACCTGCTGCACGCCGCGGCCGACCTGCACCAGGCCCGCACCGCGCGGCAACTGCGCGAGCAGCGGGGCGGCAATGAGGCCGGTGGTCTCCGGCGTCGCCGGCAGCAGGCAGACCAGAACCCCGCTGCGCGCCAGGAATGCCGGGAGGTCGGCGACGCCGGCGAAGGTTTCGACGCCCGGAACGTCCTTGCGCGTACGTGACCAGCCGACCACGGGAATGCCCAAGCCCAGCAGCATCTGCGCGCTGCGCAGGCCCATCGCCCCCAGGCCCATGATGCCCACGGTCTGCGCGGACGCGGCGAAGGGTGGTTCGAACCAGTCCCATTCGGCGCGTGCCTGCGCCAGCGCCATGCGGCGCGCATCCTTGTTCAGCGACAGCACCGCCCAGCACACGAATTCGCCCATGCGCTGCGTCGCCTCAGGCGGCACGCAGCGCACCAGCGGCACGCCGCGCGGCAGATGCGGGTCGGCGACGATGCCATCCACCCCCGCGCCGGAGCCGAAGATCGCGCGCAGCTTCGGCAGGCGCGCCAGCCGCCCGGGTTCGGGGTCCCAGACCAGCGCATAGTCCACGCTGGCGGGGTCGAGCGATGGTTCATCCCACCAGCGCACCTGCAGTTGCGGCGCCACCGCGGCGAAGCACGCCTGCCATTCCGGCACGGCGCGCTCGCCGCCCGACTTCACGACCAGGATCACGGGGCTGGTTCAGCCTGTGACCATGTCGATGTAGTCGGCATTCACGCGGGCGTAGTTCTCGCCCCACCAGCGGCCATTCTGCGCCACTTGCAGCGCGGCATTGGCTGGTTCGGTCGGGTTGAAGCGCTTGAACTCCTCGGGCACCAGCGCGGCGGCGCGCGGATTGGTCGGGCCATTGCCGAGGAACTTCAGGAGCTCGACCTGCGGTTCGGCGTTTGCCAGCATGGAGGCGAGCAGGCGCTGCGCCATCTCGCCACCGGGATTGCCGCGCGGGATGACGAAGATGCCCGGCTGCAGGATCCCCTGGTTCCAGATGAACTTGAAGCGGCCGTTGCTCTCCTGCTCCAGCACCTTCGCACGGGTATGCCAGATCTGGCCCATCACCGCCTCGCCGGTGCGGATGAACTGTTCGGATTCCGCGCCACCGGTCCAGAAGACCAGGTTGCGGCGGATTTCGCGAACGCGGGCGAGCGATGCGCGCACGTCGAGCGGATAGAGATTCGCCATGTCCTTGCCGAGCGACATCTGCGCGGCATCGAGCGTGCCGGCGGCGTCGCGGCGCAGCAGGCGCGTGCCGGGGAATTTCTGCAGGTCCCAGAAATCCGCCCAGCCGGTCGGCGCGGTCGGGAATTTGCTGCTGTCGTAGACCAACACGTTCGAGAAAGAATACGGCGCCGCCCCGTGGTCGAGCGCGAAGGTCGGCCCGATCACGTTCTCCCGGTTGACGATGTTGTAGTCGATCCGGTTCAGCAGGTTCAGCCCGCCCAGCAGGAAGGACGAGGTGGCCGAGGAGTCGCACAGGTCCCAGGTGACGCGGCCGCTCTCGACCATCGAGCGGATGCGCCCGGCGGACGGGCCGGTGCTGTCCTGCACCACGGTCCAGCCGGGGTTCGCGGCGACGAAGGGCGCGCCGTAGTTGTTGCCGAAGCCCTGGTTGGCGATGCCGCCCCAGTTGACCATCACCAGCTGCCGTGCCGCCTGCGCCTGCGCGTCGTTGCCGGCAAAGACGGCGGCGCCGAGCGCGGCCAGGCCGGTGAGCAGCGTACGCCGGTCGACCTCGCCGCGCCGGTACTTGCGGTAGGCCAGGTCCACGCAATCCTGCTGGAAGCTTTGCATCACCGTCTCTCCTCATGGGTGGCGTAGCGGGCCGCTCGCGCCTGGGTTGAAAATCGCCCAAGGTGCAGCAGCACGGCGCGGCACCACTTGCGGTTGCCGCCGTGCCGGCGTGAACTCTCCCGAACAAATCTGACCATGGGCAGGCTGATCGGGCAATGACCTCCGCGCACGCGCTATTGGCGCCAGGCTTCAAGACCACGCCATGGTGGTGGGAGGCTGCCGAGCCACCCAAGCGCGACAGCGTGTTGCCCACCGATGTCGGCGTGGCGGTGGTGGGCGGCGGCTATGCCGGGATGTCGGCTGCGCTCACGCTGCGCCGGCTGGGGCATGACGTGGCGGTGATCGATGCGGAACGGATCGGCTGGGGCGCCTCCTCGCGCAATGGCGGCATGGTCTCGGGCGGGCTGAAGGTCGCTTCCGGCGCCCTGCAGAAGCTGCACGGGGCCGACCGCGCAAAGGCGATCGCCCAGGCCGCCGCGGCATCCTTCCCCTTCATCGAGGAGACGATCGCGCGCGAGGGGATCGACTGCGACTACGTTCGCTGCGGGCGCTTCGTGCCGGCCTGGACGCGCAAGCACTACGACGCGCTGGCCGCGCGAGCCGACTTCATCGCGGAAGTGACCGGCCTGCCCACCGCCATGCTGCCGAAGGAACGCCAGCACGAGGCGCTGGGCAGCGACCACTATCATGGCGGGATGCTGGCCGAGGCATCGGGCAGCCTGCATCCGGGCAAGTACGCGCGCGGGCTCGCGGCGGCGGCTGACCGCGCCGGTGCACGGCTGGTCGATGGCGTCCGCGTGAATGCAATCAAGCGCGACGGGACCGGCTTCCGCGTGGCGACCGATCGCGGGTCGCTGCGCGCCGGCGCGGTGCTGGTCGCGACCAACGGCTATTCGCGCGACGACAAGGGGCGGTCCGCCATGCCCTGGCTCGCGCGCCGCATGATCCCTGTGGGGTCCTACATCATCGCCACCGAGGAACTGCCGCACTACGCGATCGACAAGTTCTTCCCCGGGCGGCGCATGATCAGCGACACCAAGCGCGTGCTGAACTACTTCCGGCCGTCGCCCTACGGCAACCGCATCCTGTGGGGTGGGCGCGCGAGTTTCGGCCCCACCGACCCGGCCACCGCCGCACCGGTGCTGCACCGCTTCATGACCGCGGTGTTTCCGGAACTGAAGGACGTGCAGATCACTCACGCCTGGACCGGCAACGTCGCCTTCACCTTCGACTTCCTGCCGCATATCGGCGTGCAGGACGGCATGCACTACGCCGCCGGCTGCCAGGGGTCCGGGGTGGCCATGGCGACCTGGCTCGGCCATCGCGCCGCGCTCAAGATCGCAGGGGCCGAGAATGAGGCCTTCGCGCTCGATGGCCTGCGCTTCCCGACGCTCCCGCTGTACAATGGCAATCCGAACTGGTTCCTGCCACTGATCGGCGGCTGGTATCGCCTGCGCGACCATATCGACCGAGTGGCGGCATGAACGCCGATTTCGTTTTGCTCGACGGGCGCGTCGCCACGCTGGATGCGGCGGGCACCGAAGCGCAGGCGCTGGCGGCGCAGGGCGGACGCATCGTGGCGCTGGGCAGCAGCGACGCAATGCGCGCGCACATCGGCGCGGGCACGCGCGTGCTGAACGCGCAGGGCCGGCGCGTCATTCCCGGCGTCGTGGACAGTCACGCGCATCCGGATAGCTATGCCGTGCGGCTGCGCACGTGGACGCTGCTCTCGCCCGACCGCGTGCGCACGCGCGCCGAGGTATTGGCCACCATCAACCGCGTATGCATCGCGCTGCCGCCAGGCCGCTGGGGCGCCTTCTACCGGCTGAACGAACGCGCCTGCGGCGGTTATCCGACACTCGATGAACTGGATGCGGCGTCGGCCGGGCATCCGGTCTTCATCCTGCGCACGGACGGGCATCTGGGCCTGGCGAACCGCGCCGCCTTCGCCGCCTGCGACGTCCCGGCCGATGCGCCCGACCCGCCCTTCGGCGCCTTCGACCGCGACCCCGCCAGCGGCGCCTTTACCGGCCTGGTGCGCGAGACCGCGGCGCATGTCTTCCTGAATGCCATACATGGCGCGGACAGCGAGGCCGACATCGCGGACGGCATGGAGATGGTGCAGGACGAATGCCTGCGCCACGGCATCACATCCGTTGCGAATTCACTGACGCCGTCGAAGGCCATCCGCGCCTATCAGCAGATGCGCAGAGACGGGCGCTGGCGGATGCGCATGGGCATCATCGCGTCCGGGCGCGACGAACCGTTGATCCCGCATCTGATCGGTGCGGGCGTCCGGTCGGGCTTCGGAGACGACTGGCTGAGGTTGATCGGCGTGGAGTGGTGCCCGGACTGCTCCACCTCCGGCCGGACGGCGGCGTATTGGGAGCCCTATCGGGGTACGCCGGTGCCCGGCGAACCGGTGCCGAACACCGGGATGCTGCTGTATGACCGCGACGACCTCACGCAGCGTGCCACAGCCGCTCACAAGGCCGGGCTTCAGGTGATGATCGAGGGCGTCGGCGACCGCGGCATCGACTTCGCGCTGGATGTGATGGAGGCCGCGCTGGCCGCACACCCCGTGGCGGACCACCGGATGCGGGTGGAGCATTGCTGCTACGTGACGCCGCCGATCCTCGAGCGCCTCAAGCGCGGCGGCTTCGTCGATTCCTCAGCGACTGGCTTCATGGACGAACTGGGCGAGGCCTATGTCGCCAATCGCGGGCAGGACGCGATGCGCCACATGTGGCCGCATCGCAGCCTGATCGCCGCCGGCATTCCTGCACCTGGGCATTCGGATTTCGCGGTCTGTCGCGTGAACCCCTTCACCGCGATCGGCGCCATGGTCACGCGACGCAGCCAGACCGGCGCCGACCTCGATGCCGCCGAGGCCGTGACGCCCGTGCAGGCGTTGGCGGCCTACACCACGCTCGGCGCCTGGGCGCAGCGCGAGGAGCATGACAAGGGCAGCCTCGAGCCCGGCAAGCTGGCGGACCTGGCGGTGCTCGACACGGACATCCTGGCCTGCGATCCGTCCGCGATACGCGGCACGAAGGTGGTCGCGACCGTGGTCGGCGGTGTGCTGCGCCACGGAGGCTGACACCCCCTTCCCCGGGCAGGATGCGGGGTGCAACATCCGCCGCGTCACCGTGCGCCGAAAGGGTGCCCCGATGCGTCGTCTGCTGCTTGCGTGCCTCCTGTTCACCCCGCTGCCGGGCGCGACCCAAGGCCTGGTCAGCGAACGCAACATCAGCGCGTCACTGGCCGCCGAGGCTGTCGCGGCCGCGGTCGAAGCCTGCGCCGGGCGCGGCTTCCGCGTGAGTGCAGCGGTGGTCGATCGTTCGGGCGTGCTGCGAGCGCTGCTGCGCGCGGATGGCGCCGGGCCACATACGGTCGCGTCGGCTCGCGCCAAGGCCTACACGGCAGCGAGCATGCGCGCGAACACCACGCAGATCCTGGAGACGGTGCGCACCAACCCCGCCGCCGCGCGACTGCCGGACATCGAGGGGTTCTTGGTCGTGGGCGGGGGCATTGCGATCCGCGCGGGCGAGGAAGTGGTGGGCGCGATCGGCGTGGGCGGCGCACCGGGCGGACACCTGGACGACCAATGCGCCGAAGCCGGAATCGAGCGGATCCGCGACCGGTTGGGCTAAGCCCGGCTCCCGCGGCGAGGCTCGCCGGATCGGCTCACGCACAGGGGATGATCATACGGCCACGCCGATTCCGTTGGTCGTTTTCTGTGTCAGCGCTTCAGGGCGAGCCGCTTCGCCGCAGCACCCGTCGCGCGCTTTTCCAAGCGCGACAGCACGTCATCCGGCCAGGCGCCGACGCGGCGCGCGGTGAGGTCCACGCACAGGTACAGGACCTCGTTCTCCGCGGCCTGCCAGCCTTCGGCGGCATGGAACATGGTGTGACGACACAGAAGGCGCTTGGCGTCGAAGGACAGCACCTCGCTATCGAAGGCGAGCGGCGCGCCCTCGGTCACTTCGCGGTTGTAGGCCTGCCAGGACTCGGCCGCGAAGGTCCCCAGGCCGCGGTCACGGAAGCCATCGCCCAGCCCCAGATCCGGCCACAGCGCATCGGTCGCGATGTCGAAGGCCACAAGGTAGTAGGCGAGGTTCATGTGCCGGTAGTGGTCCACCCACCCCGGCAGCACGGTGCAAAGCGGCCGGCGCATTGGGCTCAGTGGATGTCGTCGGACTGCGCCAGCGCTTCCTTCAGCCGATCGATGTTGAAGCCAGGCGCACGCGCCATGTCGAGGATCACCTTCTCCTTGCGCGTCAGCAGGTCGACGGCGGCGGGAATCTTCGTGACCACGTCGTGCGGGATGACGACCGCGCCGTGCAGGTCGGCATGCACCACGTCGTCGTGCTTCACCTGCATGCCGTGGATGGTCACCTCGACGTTCACCGCGACGATGTGGACATGGGCATGCGAGGGGTTCACCACGCCCGCGATGCCCTGGAAGCCGGGGGCGAACATGTCGAGGTCGCGCACTGACCCGTTGGTCACAACGCCCTGCGCGCCGAGGCCCTTGTGCACGGCGGAATTCACCTCGCCCCAGAAGGCGCCGACGCCGGGCGTGTCATCGAGGTCCTGCAGGCAGACCACGGTCGGCAGCGCGGCATCGGCGACGTAGGTGTACCAGGCGATGCGCATGGCCTTGTCGGCGTCCTTGCTGCGGCCCGAGGGGAAGGCTGCGCGCTGCGTGCCGGTGCGCGCCAGGCCGCAGATCGGCGGCAGCTTCGGGAAGACGGCGGTCATCGGCCGCACGGTGAAGCCGTAGCCACGGCGTGCGGGAGCGACGACTTCCAACGCGTTGCAGATGGTGGGCGTGTCCCACTGGCGCAGCGCCTCGAGATCCGCGGCAGTGAAGGGATAGGTCATGGCGTTGGTTCCTCCGTTGCCGGCAGCATCGACCGGCCGCGCGCTGCGGTCAAAGGGGGTCAGTCGGCGCGGACATTGCCGTCGCGGACCACGCGCAGCCAGCGCGCGCGCTCGGCCGTGACCAGCGCCGCGTAGTCGGCCGGCGGGCCGCCGCGCGGGGTGGTGCCGCGTTCGGCGAGCTGGCGGCGCATGGCTGGGTCGGTGAGCGCCGCCTGCGCCGCCGCGGCCATGCGCGCGACCACGGCATCCGACGCGGTCTTGTGCGTGTGCAGGCCGAACCAGGCCTCCGCCTCGAAGCCCTCCATGCCGAATTCGGCGCCGAGTTCGGACAGCGCCGGCACATCGGGCAGGTCCGGCACGCGCGTGCGCGACGTGACGGCCAGCGCGCGCACCGTGCCGGCGCGGATCTGCGGCAGCGCGGTGGGCAGGTTGTCGATCAGTGTATCGACCTCGCCGCCGATCACCGCGGTCATGGCGGGGCCGGCGCCGCGATAGGGCACATGGGTGATGCGCGCGCCGGCCAGCTGGCCGATCAACTCGCCGGTCAGGTGCGTGGAGGTGCCATTGCCGGCGGACGCGAAATTGCGTTCGTTCGGCTTCGCGCGCGCCTCGCGCAGGAAGGCGCGGATGTCGCCATCTGGCACCTTGCGCGGATTGGCGACCAGCACGTTGGGCACGGTCACCAGCAGCGTGACGGCGCGGAAGTCGGCCTCGGGATCATAGGGCAGGTTGCGATACAGCGCCGGGCCGATGGCATGTGAGGCGATCTGGCTGAGGAACAGCCCGTGGTCGTCCCCTTCGCGCGCGAAGCGACCGGCCGCGAGCGTGCTGCCCGCACCCGGCTGGTTCTCGACCACCATGGTGCGGCCGAGCGGGTCGCGCATCGCGGCCGCCATCAGGCGCGCTACCACGTCGGTCGTGCCGCCCGGTGGAAAGGGGCAGACCAGACGCAGGTCGCGGTTGGGCCAGGCGGGCTGCGCGCGCGCCGCGCCGGCAGTGACCGCAGCACCGGCGAGCCCCAGCACGCCGCGGCGGGTCATATCGGTCATGGTGTGTCTCTCCCGGTTGGCCCCGCGAGGATGCTGGCGCGCGCGCCCCCTGTCGAGATGGCGGCGCTGCTGGCACCATGCCGCCCTGGAGGATGCCATGACCCACCCCGACCACGCCCCGCACGATGCCGGTGGCCGCTTCGACGCGCCGATCGCGCAGGAGGACGACCACCAGGCCGCGCATTGGGAAAAGGAAGCCGACGCGCTGCGCATGCTGCTGGCCGACCGCAAGCGGCATTTCTTCACGACCGATGAAAGCCGCCGCGTGCAGGAACAGCTCGACGGCGAGACGTACTGGTCGCTGCCCTACTACCAGCGCTGGATCCACGCGACCTCATCGCTGATCATCGATAAGGGCGTGGTGACGCTTTCGGACCTCGAGGCCGAGGAGGCACGACTGCGCGCCACGGGTGCGCACCGCATCGAGGGCGAGGCCGCCGGCCATCATCACCACGACCACGATCACGATCACGATGACCATCCCTACCAGGAGGATGATGATTCCGGCCTCGATGAGGTCCCGCCGCTGCGGCTGCGCGGCATGGCGCTGCGCAACCTGCTGCTGGCGCGCGGAATCGTCACGGCGGAGGAAATCCGCGCCGAGATCGAACGCATGGACGCCCGCGGCCCCCATAACGGCGCGCGCGTGGTCGCGAAAGCATGGGCGGATGCGGCTTACGCCGCGCGGCTGGCGGCAGATGCGGGGTCCGCGGTGGAGGAATTGGGCCTCGCGCGGGGCGAGACGGTTCTGACGGCGCTGTTCAACACCGACCGACTGCACAACCTGGTCGTGTGCACGCTGTGCTCCTGCTATCCGCGCAGCGTTCTGGGGCGCCCGCCGGCCTGGTATAAATCGCGCGCCTATCGTGCGCGGGCTGTGCGCGACCCGCGCGGCGTGCTGGCGGAATTCGGCACGGTGCTGCCGGAGGGCACGGAGTTGCGCGTGCACGACAGCAATGCGGAGTTGCGGTACCTAGTGGTGCCGGCACGCCCGGCGGGCACGGATGGCTGGGACGAGGCGCGCCTCGCGACGCTGGTGACGCGGGATTCGATGATCGGCGTGACGCCGGCGCGCAGCCCGTAGAATCGCTATCGCGCGCGGCGCTACCCGGCCGGATGGTTCCGTACGATCGGGATGTGCTTCAGCACATGCGTTGCGCGTAGCGGTCGCGCCAGCCTTCGCCGGCGATCCAGCAGCGCAGCGTGTCACCATTGGGCGCCACGCCGCACAGCGCCGTCACGCTGCGCCAGCCCAGCGCCGTCATGCAGGAGATGACCGGCGCGCCGTCCACCGCCGGGTTGTCCAGGATCGGCTTGAGCGTCGGCATGCCGGTGCCGAGCAGGATGATCGCATCCACGCCCGCGCCCGTCATGCCGGCGAGCGCCTCGGCCGCGCTGCCGGCGGACATGGCATAGATCGGGTGGAATGCGGCGTCCGGTGCGGCCGCGGCCACGATGCGCCCCACCGTGAAGCCGCGCGACGCCCAATAGGCCGCGGAGGCTTCCGTGAGGTCGAGCGGATAGGGCGACACCAAGCCGATGCGGCGTGCGCCCAGCGCCTGGAAGGCATCGCAGACCGCCCGCGCGGCGGTGATGAACGGCACGCCCGTGCGCGCCTCGATCCGCGCCACCGCCGCGTCCTCCGCCGCCGCACCGACCAGGTAGGACGCACCGGTGCAGGCGAAGGCGATCGCACCCAGCGGCGCATTCGCGAATTGCGCGACCGCGGCATCGAGGCCATCCACATAGTCCACCAGGCGCGCCGCGATCGTCGGCTTGGGGCTGGTGAGGCGCGCATTCAGCATGGCCATGCGCGGCGGCAACAGGATCCCGAGTTCGGGCTCGACCGTCGTGTTGGCCTGCGGCGTCAGCACGCCGAGCAGTCCTTCCGCACCGTATTCCACCGCCATGATTGACCGTCCCCTCTTCACGCCGGGCATGTCGTGGGCGATATGCCGGCGACGCGCCGCTGAGGATAGACGCATGACGGCAGAACGCGACCCGGTCGCCATCATCGGCGCCGGCCCGGTCGGGCTGGTGCTGGCGCTGCTGCTGGCGCGGGCCGGCATTCCCGCCGTGCTGCTGGAGGCGGAGGGCGACATCAGCGAGGAGCTGCGCGCCTCGACCTTCCATCCGCCGACGCTCGACATGCTCGACGGGTTGGGGCTGGCGGCGCCGCTGATCGCGCAGGGGCTGGTCACGCCGACCTGGCAAATCCGCCGGCACGAGGATGGCGCGCGCGCGGTCTTCGAGCTGGGCGTGATCGCGCCCGACACGGCGCATCCGTATCGGCTGCAGGCGGAACAGTGGAAGCTATCGCGCCTGGTGCTCGCGGACCTGAATCGCGCGGGTGTGGCGCCGCGCTTCGGCTGCGCGGTCGAGGCGCTGACGCAGGATGCCGATGGCGTCACGGTGACCGCGCGAGGCTTCGAGGCCTTCCGCGCGGCCTTCGTGGTCGGCTGCGATGGCGCACGATCGGTAGTGCGGCGCGCGATGGAGATGCCCTTCGCGGGCGATACCTATCCCGAGACCACCATCCTCGCGACCACGCCCTTCGACTTCGGCGCGGTGTTCGATGGCCTGTCCAACGTCAACTACATCTGGACCGAACACCCGACCTTCTCGGGCACCTTTTCCCTGCTGCACGTGCCGGGAAAGTGGCGCGCGAGCCTGCACACCGCGCCGGGCGAGGATGTCGAGGCCGCGCTCACGCCCGAGGCTATCGAGTGCAAGCTGCAGGCGATCCATCCGAAGCCCACGCCGTACGACGTGCCGGACCTGCGCCCATACCGCATCCATCAGCGCATCGTGCAGGACTATCGGCGCGGGCGGATGCTGCTGGCGGGCGATGCGGCGCATCTCAATTCGCCCTCGGGCGGGATGGGGATGAATGGCGGTATCCATGATGCGTTCGAACTCGCCGCGCATCTTGTGCCGGTCTGGCGCGGCGAGGCGGAGGCGGCGCATCTGGATCGCTACACGCGCCGCCGCCGCCCGATCGCCGAGCGCGAGATCATCGCTCAGGCCGACCGCAACCGTGCCCGCATGCGCGAACGCGACCCCGGGCGACGTGCGGCAATGCTGGCCGACCTGCAGGCGACAGCGGGCGATCCTGTCCGCGCCCGCGAACACCTGCTGCGATCGTCCATGATCACCGGCCTGCGTGCCGCCGCCGCGGTCGAATGAAGGGTCACGCCATGAAGCGCCGCTCGGTTCTCGCCTCGCTGTTCGCCACACCTGCCATCGCGCAGACGCAAGCCTGGGCGCCGAGCCGCCCGGTGCGCCTGGTGGTGCCCTTCCCGCCCGGCGGCGCGACCGACGTGGTGGCGCGCCTTGTCGCGCAGCGCATGGGCACGGCGCTCGGCCAGCCCGTGGTGGTCGAAAACCGCGCTGGCGCCGGCGGGACGGTCGGCAGCGACTTCGTCGCCAAGAGCACGCCGGACGGGCACACGCTGGTGGTCTCCAACATCGCCAGCCATGGCGTCGGGCCGAGCGTCTATCGCGCCCTGCCCTATGATGCGATGCGCGACTTCACGCATATCGCGCTGCTGGCCGCGATCCCGAATGTGCTGATCGTCAATGCCGCACGCCCGGAGCGCAGCGTGGCAGACTTCATTGCGACCGCGCGGCTCGACCCGGGCGGTGTGCGCGTGGCCTCGCCCGGCAATGGATCGTCGAGCCATGTCACCCAGGAATTGTTCAAGCGCCTGGCCAATATCGAACTGACGCATGTGCCCTATCGCGGCAGTGGACCGGCCTTCAACGACATCGTCGCCAACCAGATCGAAGGCATGATCACCACGCTGCAGGAGGCCGGGCGCAACGAGCGTGTGCGCATCCTGGCGGTGATGAGCCGCGAGCGTGTTCCCGGCTGGCCCGACGTGCCCACCATCGTGGAGCAGGGCTTCCCCGACCTGGTGGCCTCCACCTGGTTCGGGCTGTCCGGTCCCGCCGGCCTGCCCGCCCCGGTGGCCGACCGGCTGCATGCCGAGGCAATAGCGGCGCTGGCCGCGTCGGATGTGGCGCAGCGGCGCGCGGAGATCGGCGCGCAGTCCCCACCGCTTTCGCGCGCCGACTATACCGCCTTCGTCGCCGCCGAGATCGCGCGCTGGTCGGAGGTGGTGCGCGTCTCAGGCGCGCGCGTGGACTAGAGCCGGTCCCGATCGGATGGAAGCATCTGACCCGGTCAGCACGCTCGTGAGAACGAGAGCTGGGGGCATTCCCGCAAGCCGGGTCGAGCGGAGGCGGCTCTAGCGGGCGAGCGCGCGCCAGACGCTCTCGGGCGTGAGCGGCATGTCGATGTGCGACACACCCAGCGCGTCGCACACCGCCGAGACGATCGCCGGCGGCGCGCCGCAGGCCCCACCCTCCCCCGCGCCCTTCACGCCGAGGTCGTTGGACGGGTTCGGCACGATGTTGAGGCCGAGCTTGAACGCCGGCGCGTCGTTCGCGCGCGGCATGCAGTAGTCCTGGAAGGTGGCGGTGAGGAACTGGCCGCTCTCGTCGTCGTAGCGCGCGTGCTCGAGCATGGCCTGGCCGATGCCGGACATGATGCCGCCATGGCACTGACCGTGCACGAGCATCGGGTTGATCACCACGCCGACGTCATCGACCGCGGCGTAGTTGACCAGCGCGACCTCGCCGGTGTCGGGGTCGATCTCGACCTCGGCCACGTGGCAGCCATTCGGGAAGTTGCACTCGGTGTCGCGGGTGTAGGTGAGGTTCTCGTCGAGGCCAGGGGCTTCGCCGTCCGGCAGGCGCGCCGGGTCATGCGCGGCGGCGACTACGGCGGGCCAGTCCACCGAGAGGTCGGTGCCGGCCACGCTGAAGCGGCCATCGGCGAATTCGATGTCGGCCACGCCGGCTTCCAGCAGATGGGCCGCGATGCGCCTGGCCTTGTCCAGCACAAGGGTCGCGGTGCGGCTGATCGCCACGCCGCCCATTTGCGACGACCGCGATCCACCCGTGCCGGCACCCTTCTGCACGACCTCCGTATCGCCCTGGATCAGGTCGATGCTGTCGTAGGGGATGCCGAGCTTCTCGCTCAGCACCTGCGCATAGGCGGTCTCGTGGCCCTGGCCGTGGCTGAATGTGCCGACAGTCAGCTTCGCGCGGCCCTCGGGCGTGAGGGCCACGCGCGCCCATTCGAAGGGCTGGCCGCCGGAGGCCTCGATGAAATAGCCCAGCCCGATGCCGCGCTTCCTGCCGCGTGCGGCGGCATCCGCGCGGCGCTGCTGGAAGCCTGACCAGTCGGCCAGGCGCAGGGCCATCTCCTGCGTCTCCTCGAAGCGACCGGAATCGATCACGTTGCCGGCGGCATTCGCGTAGGGGATCTGTTCGGGCTTCACGTAGTTGCGCCGGCGGATCTCGTCGCGCCCGATGCCGAAGGCGATGGCCCCCTGGTCGAGCAGGCGTTCCAGCACATAGGCCGTCTCCGGCCGTCCCGCGC
Organism: Roseomonas fluvialis; assembly: GCF_022846615.1. Taxonomy (NCBI): domain Bacteria; kingdom Pseudomonadati; phylum Pseudomonadota; class Alphaproteobacteria; order Acetobacterales; family Roseomonadaceae; genus Roseomonas; species Roseomonas fluvialis. The sequence continues at coordinate 2,416,707 of NZ_AP025637.1, read as the reverse complement.
CGCGATAGGCGTCGGTGGATACCGTGTTGGTGAAGACGCAGCGCACCTGCACGTTCAGCGCCTGGATGTCATAGACCGTGCCGTTGATGCGCCCGCCCGCGAGTGTCGGGATGCGTGGGCCGAAATCCAGCAGATAGGCGCCCATCGCCGCGGTGGTGCGGATGCGCACGCCGGTCATCTTCGCATTCGCATCGAAGGCCATGTCAGCCTGGGTGACGTGGTCGCGGCCGTGAGGGTCGGACAGGAAGGTCTCGGTGCGCCCGGCCCGCCACTTCACCGGCCGGCCGAGGCGCTGCGCGGCCCAGAGCACCATCGCGGATTCCGGAAACAGCTTGCCACGCAAGCCGAAGCCGCCGCCGACATCAGGGGAGATCACGCGGACCTTTTCGAGCGGCACCTTGAAGGCGTATTTCGCGAGGGACTCTCGGACCTTGATCACGCCTTGCGTCGGCGAGGTGAGCGTCCAGCGTTCGCCGTCCCATTCGCCAATCGCGACGCGCGGTTCCATCGGATTGCCGACCAGGCGGTTCTGCACGAGTTCCACGCTGACGGTGCGATGCGCTGTGGCGAAGGCGGCGTCGGCCTGCTCCGCACGGCCGCTGTCCCAGTGGACACAGAGGTTGCTGCCGTTCTGCTCCCAGATCACCGGCGCGTCGGGATCGAGTGCGCGGGCGGTCTCGGTGATGCTGGGCAGGATGTCATAGTCGATGGCGATGAGTTCGCAGGCATCCAGCGCCTGTTCGCGGGTCTCCGCCACCACCAGCGCGACGGGGTCGCCGACGTAGCGCACACGGTCGGTCTGCAGGATGCGCCGCGGCGGGCAGAACAGCGGCTTGTCCTTGCCAGGCACGTCGACATGCACGGGCAGCAGGCCGATCCCGTCGGCATCCGCGTCATGGCCGGTCAGCACCGCCAGCACGCCGGGCGCAGCCAGCGCCTCCGTCACATCCATCGAGACGATGCGCGCATGGGCGTGTGGCGAGCGCAGGATGGCGGCATGGGCCTGGCCGGGCTTGTCGATGTCGTCGGTGTAGGTGCCGCGCCCGGTCAGCAGGCGCAGGTCTTCCTTCCGCCGCACGGGCTGGCCGATGCCGAACTTGTCCATGGTGCTGGTCCCGAGAGTAAAAGCGCCCGATAGATGACAGGCGACGCCGCCTTGTCCAGGGGGTCAGCTCAGCGCGGCGAGCGCATCCGCGACGGTGGTGACCGCTGCGACGGGGCGCAGGCCCTCGACGGCGGCGTCGTGGATCGCCGGCGCGAAGGCGGCACAGCCGTCTTCCAGCAGCGTCACGTCGAATTCCCGCACGTGCGCGCCGCGCACGGTGGAGGCGACGCCGCCATTGGTCACGATGCCCGCGACCTGCAGGCGCGTCACGCCGGCGCGCCGCAGCACCCATTCCAGCCGGCTGTTCCAGAAGGCGTCGTAGCCGAGCTTCTCCACCGCCAGGTCCGACGGCGCGAGGTCATCCACCAACGCATGACCCCAGGATCCCGGCGCGAAATCGCCCTTGCCGAGGAAGGGGCGCATCTGGCGCAGGTGGTCGGCGATGAAGGGCTCGCCCCCCTTCCCCGGCACCAGCGTGAAATGCGTGGAGACGATCCAGCCGCCTTTCGCTCGCAGCGCATCGGCCAGCGGCTTCAGGCGCGCCGGCAGCGCGGCGATGGCCGGTGCGGATTGGCCGGCACGGCCATAGGCGCCCTCCGGATGGATGAAGTCGTTCTGCAGGTCGCACAGCAGCAGCGCGGTGGTGTCGTGCATCACAGGCCCAGATAGGTGCGTTGCAGATGCGGGTCGGCGCGCACCTGCGCCGCCGTGCCGCTGATGGCGAAGGCGCCGTTCTCGAGAACATGCGCGTCATCCGCGACATCGAGGCTCTGCGCCACGTTCTGCTCGACCAGCATGATCGCCAGGCCATCGGCGTGCAGGCGGCGGATCAGCGCGAACATCTCCTCGACCAGCAGCGGCGAGAGGCCGAGCGAGGGCTCGTCGAGGATCAGCAGCCGCGGTTCCGCCATCATGCCCCGGCCGATCGCCAGCATCTGCTGTTCCCCGCCAGAGAGCGTGCCGGCGAATTGCCGCGCACGTTCGCGCAGGCGCGGGAAGGTGTCGAAGACGCGGTCCATGTTGCGCGCGCGGTTGGCACCCGCGCGGCGATAGGCGCCGAGGTCGAGGTTTTCCCGCACGCTCAGGTTCGGGAAGATCTTGCGGCCTTCCGGCACATGCACGAGCCCGGCCGCGGCGATGGCGGGCGGCGAGAGCCCGTCGATGCGCTGCCCCTCGAAGGTGATGGACCCGGCGCGCGCCTTCACCAGGCCGCTGATGGTCATGTTCAGCGTGGTCTTGCCAGCGCCATTCGCACCCAGCACCGCCACGATGCGTCCGGCGGGGACGGACAGGTCCACGCCGCGCAGCACGGTGACCAGGCCGTAGCCGGCCTCGAGGCCGCGGATCTCAAGCATGGGCGCCGCCCTGCAGCCGCGCGGCCGCGCCGTGGCCGAGATAGGCCTCGATCACCTGCGGCGCGGCGACCACTTCCGCTGGCGTGCCGGAGCAGATGATGCGTCCCTGTGCCAGGACGTGCACGCGCTCGCACAGGTTCATCACGGCCTGCATAACGTGTTCGATCATCAGCACGGTCACGCCTGAGTCGCGGATCGCGCGGACTACGGGGACGATGTCGCGGACCTCGGAGGGGTTCAGACCCGCCAGCACTTCATCGAGCAGCACCAGCTTCGGGCGCGTGGCCAGCGCGCGCGCCACTTCCAGGCGCTTGCGCCCGGCCACCGTCAACGCGGCGGCGGGCTTGTCGAGCTGGTCCGTCAAGCCGACCTGCGCCGCGACCTGTTCAGCGACAGCCAGAGCGGCGGCGCGCCGGCTTTCGCGCAGGAAGGCGCCGACGGCGATGTTCTCGCGCACCGACAGCCCGGCGAAGGGCTGCACGATCTGGAAGGTGCGCGCGAGGCCCATACGCGCCAGGTCGTGCGGCTTGCGGCCGGTGATGTCTTCGCCTTCCAGCATCACCAGGCCCGAGGTCGGCGTCTCGAAGCCCGCCACCACGGCAAACAGCGTGGTCTTGCCTGCGCCGTTCGGGCCGATCAGGCCGGTGATGGAGCCCTCCGCGACGTCCAGCGTCGCGTCGTTCACCGCGACCAACCCGCCGAAGCGCTTGGTGATGCCGCGCACGGCCAGGAAGGCGGGGTCGGGGCCGGTGCCGGTCATCGCCGCCACCGCTTCAGCAGGCCGGGGATGTCGCGCGGCGGGAAGCGCACGACCAGGATCAGCACGATTCCGAAGACCACCAGGTCGATGCCCGGGATGCGCCCGGCGATGGTCTTGGTCGCCTCCGCCAGCCCGTGCAGGATCACGGCGCCGAGCAGCGGGCCGAAGACCGTGCCGGCACCGCCGACGATGGGCGCGAGCAGCGCCTCGACCGAGATCCAGGTGCCGTAGGCAATCTGCGCGTCGAGGTAGAGGAAGTACTGCGCGTAGAGCCCGCCCGCCGCCCCCGTCATGCCCGCAGACAACACGATGGCACGCAGCTTGACCGCCAGCACGTCGACGCCGAGCGCCTGGGCCGCGGCTTCGTTCTCCCGCACCGCGACCAGCTGCGCGCCGAGGCGGGAGCGTTCCAGCGCAAGCGTGGCGAGCAGCGCGAGCGTCACCAGCGCCGCCGCGACCCACAGGAAGGTTCCGCGTTCGGCAAACTGGAAATTCATCGGGTCGGCGCGCAGGCGGATCAGGATGCCGGCCGCGCCGCCGGTGACCTCCGAGGCATTCGCCAGCACGCGGAACACTTCGGCGAAGGCCAGCGTCACCAGCGCGAAATACGACCCGCGCAGCCCGGATCGGAACGCCATGAAGCCGATCGCCAGCCCGACCAGCGCCGCCAGCGCGATGCCGGCCGCGAAGGCCGGATAGGCGTTCATCCCATAGCGCACCTGCAGGATCGCCGTGAGATACGCCCCCGTGCCGAAGAAAGCCGCATGGCCGAAGGAATACTGCCCGCCATAGCCACCGAGCAGGTTCCACCCCTGCGCGGCCAGCGCGATGATCAGCGTGAAGACCAGGAAGTTCAGCACCACGTTGCTGGTGACGAACAGCGGCACGCAGGCCGCCAGCAGCGCGAAGACGGCGATCGGCAGCAGGTCCCGACCGGTCATGCCCGCGCCCCGAACAGGCCCGTGGGGCGCACCAGTAGCACCAGGATGAAGATCAGGAAGATGCCGATCTGGCCCAGGCTCTCACCGAGATACAGGCCGCTCAGGCTCTCCACCACGCCGATCACCAGCCCGCCGACCAGCGCGCCCACCACCGACCCCATGCCGCCCAGCACCACGATGGTGAAGGCCACCAGCACGAAGGCATTGCCCACCCGCGGCGAGACATAGAACGACGGCAGCAGCAGCGCCGCCGAGATCGCCAGGCACGCGGTGCCGATCCCGAAGGTCACGGCGTAGATATGCGCGACGTCGATGCCCACCAGCGCCGCCCCGGTGCGTTCCTTCGCCACCGCGCGGATCGCCTTGCCGGTCGCGGTGAAGCGCATCAGCACGAACAGCGCGATGCCCACCAGGATGGTCGCGCCGAAGCCGATGACGCGCGGGTAGGACAGCAGCGCCGGGCCGAACTCGATAACCTCCATCGCATAGGGCACGTCGATGCTGCGCGTGTCGGATCGGAACACCGCCAGCATCAAGTTCTCGATGATGATGGACAGGCCGAGCGTCACCAGCAGAATGTTCTCGTCCTTGCCCCGGCTGGCCGGGCCGATCACCAGGCGCTGCACCAGGTACCCCACGCCGAAGAACAGCGCGGCCAGGGGCAACGCCGCGACATAGGGGTCCACGCCGAAGGACGCGCGCGCCACATAGGCGGCATACATTGCCGCCGTCAGCAGCGCGCCATGAGCGAAGTTGATGATATGCAGCACGCCGTAGACCAGCGTGAGGCCGAGCGCCACCAGCCCATAGACGGCCCCAGTCAGGAGGCCGTTCAGCACGGCCTCCAGGATGATGTCCGGCGGGAAGCCCACGCTCAGCCAGTGACGGGATAAACGGGCTGCGCGTCGGCGAAATCGCGGGGGAAGATCACCTTGATGTCGCCGCCCTGCACCTGCGTGTTGACCGGTGCGCCAGCCTGGTTCTGGCCATTGACGAAGCGCGTCGGGCCATAGGGCATGATGTGCTTCGTGAAGGCGCCATCGGTCGCGGCCAGCGCGGTGGTCAGCGCGGCGCGGTCGTTGCGCCCGGCGCGCTCCAGCGCATCGGCCACGAGCATCACCGCGGAGTAGTTCAACGGCACGTTATACAGCCAGAAGCGGTTCTGCGCCTCGACAGCGCGGCGCAATTCCGCGGTGCGCGGCTTGCGCGGGTCGGGCCAGTGGTTGCAGTCCATCACCAGGTTCGCCGCATCGGGGAATTCGCGCACGAAGCGATAGTTGGACGCAGCACCATTCAGCACGCAGTAGATGCCCTTCGGGCGGATGCGCTGCTGCTGCATGGTGCGACTGAGCAGCACGAATTCCGCATAGTACGACGACGGGATCACCAGGTCCGGCCGCAGCGACCGGATGCGCAGCGCGACGTTGTTCATGTCGCGCGCCGGGGTCGGGTGGGCGATGGTCTCGAGCACCTCGAAGCCGCGCTTGGGGAGTTCGGTGTTCAGCAGCCGCGCCATGCCCGAGCCGAACAGCCCGTCCTCATGCACGATCACCACGGTGCGCGACGGCTTGCCCGCCGCGTCGTTCAGCGCAACCAGGTTGTCGAGCGCGGTCTGCGTCACCACGCCGAAGCCGGGGCCGAAGCGGAAGGTGTTGCTGAGGCCGCGGCTGACGATCTGGTCGGACACGCCGACATCGACCACATAGGGGAGATCGTAGCGCGACGCCGCCTGCGAGGCCGCGAGGCAGATCGGGCTGGCGAAGCCGCCGACGATGGCGGTGACGCCCTCGGCCTGCATCTTCTCGACCTCGGCGACGCCACCCTCGGGGTTCGACCGCGCATCTCCGAACACCGTCTCGATGCGCGCACCGCCCAAGGCGCGGATGCCGCCGCCGGCGTTGATCTCGGCGATTGCGAGTTCGGCGCCGAGACGCCCGTATTCGCCATCCTGCGATAAAGCGCCGGTGACCGGCTGGAGGATGCCCAGCTTCACCGCGGGCGCCTGAGCGCCTGCCACGAGTGGCGCGCCAAGCACGCCGGCGCCGCCGAGCATCAGGCTGCGCCGCGCGATCCTGTTCGTCGACATGATCCTGCTCCCATTATGGCCGCCCTGAGCCGGGCGGTATCGATGCCGCGTTCTGGCGCCTGGACGGCCCCGACGCAAGGCGTGGACTATTCCGGACGGAGAACGCGGAATGCATGGCGTTCCAGGAAATCGACCCTGGCCGCGATGTCGTCCACCGCGCAGATCATCGCGCAGGTCACGCCGGCCCCGGCGATGCGGCTATCAGGCCGCTCGGGCGTACCGAGCGCGACCCCCTTGCCGCCATCGATCTCGACCAGGATCTCGCGGCCAGGCTCCGCGACCTCGATCACACAGGTCTGCGGCGCATAGGCCGTGAGTGCGACACTCACGAAGGCCGGCGGCGCGGCATTCACACCGAAGGCGCGCAGACCGACCGTGACAGCCGAAGCCGGGCCAAGCAGCCCGAGATAGACGCGCACCGGCCCAATCGGCGCGTCCTCGGGCAGCGTCAACCGCAATCGCGCCACACCGGGGCGCGTCCAGACGCCCCAATGCTCGCGCGCGCACCAGTTCAGCCCGTCGCGCATCAGGTCGCTGACGGCCTTGGCCCGGCTTGGCTGGCCCCCGCCCTGCAGGCCCAGGGCATAGGTCTCGCCGGGGACCAGCGCCATGCGCTGCGTCGAGGCGGGCTTGCCGGCATGCGCGGCGACCTCGCGCATGACCTGGTCCGCGACATCGCCCCAGCTGCGCAGGCGCGCGGAAGTGGCGATGTTCGCTTCGCGGCGCTCGCGTTCCGCCGTGTCGAAGATCAACATCTCGAGCTGTGCCACCAGGTCGGGCTCGTTCATCGACTCGAAGTAGACGGCAGCATCTCCGCCGGCCTCGGTCAGCGACGTGTTGCGCGCGACCAGCGGCACGCGGCCGAAGGACAGGCTTTCGGTGACCGGCAGGCCCCAGCCCTCGTAGAAACTGTTCGTGACGGTGAACATCGCGCGATCATACAGCGCGGCGAGCGCCACGTCGGGCACTCCATGCGCGATCGAGACCTTGGCCTGCAGCGCTGGCGATCGCTGCCACAGCGTCATTGCCGCCTCGGCCAGCCAGCCGGCCTTCCCGATGCACACCAGGCGCGGCACGCGTGCGGCGCCGTGCTTGCGCAGCAGCGTTAGCCAAGCGTGGAATAGCATCAGATGGTTCTTGCGGCTCTCGATCGTACCGACGCACAGCACGAAGGGCTCGTGCGCGGCCGGCAGGTCGGGGCGCTCCGGCCAGTCATGCTGGGTCGTCGGTCCCAACTCGCGCCGCAGATCCGCGTCGAGGCGCACCACGGTCACGTCGAATTGGCGCTGCGGGGCCACTTCGCGCGCCAGGCGGCGGGCATCGGCGGCCGACCATTCCGAGATGGCGAGAGCGGAATCCGAGAGCGCGACCATGCCAGAGAACCAGTCCGCGAATTGTTCGACCAGCAGCTGCTGGCAGTGTTCGGGTGCAACCAGCGGAATGCAGTCGTAGATCAGCGGCACGTAGCGTACGCCGTAGAGCCGCGCGGCGTTGCGCACCCGCAGAAAGTAGTCCGGGATCCACCAGGATGTGCCGAGGTTCACCAGGCTTGCCCCCGGCGCGAAGGCGAACTCTTCGCCGCCCTGCAGCGCCGCCTCGAGCGTGGCAATCGCCTCTGCCCAGTCCGGCGCCAGCGGGTCGCCGCCGATCCGCGACAGACGCCATAGGCGCAGGAACAGGTCGCGTCTGATCTCGCGCCACCCGCCCGAGGCGGTATCGAAGGCGACCGCAACCGTAGCCACGCCTTCGATCGGGTCGAGCAGGGCCCGCGCAGTGATGCTGAGCTGCACGCGCTGGATGCCGGTGGGCGTCCGATCAGAACGGAAATACGCCATCAGGTCGGAGGTGTCGAAGACCACCTGAACCGCCTGGCCAGGTGTTGGCGGCGATAGCACCATTGGCGAGGCGAGGCGCGACAGGGCGGCGGCCTCGCGCGAGGCTTCCTCGTTCGCCGGGTCGAGCTCCAGCGCGCGAGCATAGGACCGCCAGGCCTGCGCGGCATTGCCGGTGAGCTTCAGCGCATGGCCGATCTGCAGGTGGATGTCGGGGTTGTTGGCTGCCAGTGCTTCCGCCGCGCGATAGGCAACCAGCGCTGCCGACGGGTCGCCTGATTCCTTCAGGCAGTGGCCGAGCTGGAGCTGCGCGCGCCAATCCTCGGGGTTCCGTTCAAGGTGGCGACGATAGGCGGTGGCCGCGGCATCCCACAGGCGCTGGTCGCGCAGCGCATCGGCCTGGCGGAGCCGGTCATCGGGGGTTGGGTCCTGGCGTTGCCCGTCCATGCATGTCCTCGTGGAGCCGGGGCGCGCGGCCCGGCGTCAGGTGTCGATGGTGACGCCCATCTTGGCATAAGCGTCACGCAGCCGCACCCGATAGCGCTCCGGTGAAAACAGCGCGGCCTGGCCAGGCCCGGCCTGTGACAGCCGGCCGCGCAAGTCGGCATCGGTGTCGAGCGCGCGAATCCCCTCGACCAGGGCCCGCACGTCGTAGGGGTCCGCCTTCATGGCGGCAGCGCCCACCACCTCGGGCATCGAGGAAGTGTTGGAGGTCAGCACCGGCGTGCCCAGCAGCATCGCCTCCAGCGCCGGCAGACCGAAGCCTTCGTACAGGGATGGGAACAGCACCGCCTTCGCGCCCCGGATCAGGCTGACGAGCAGGGGGAACGGCGCGTAGTCGAGTTGCTGCACACGATGCCGCTGCTGCGTCACGCCGTCCTGCGTAAACAGGTAGCGGACATGATCGTTGCCGAACAGCAGACGCAGCTCCTCGCTCGACTGCCAGGCCTTCTTGCCGACGATAACAAGCGGATCCTGCACGCCCGAGGCGAGGTAGGCCTCGATCATGCGGCCGACGTTCTTCTTCGGTTCGATGGCGCCGAAGAACAGGAAGTACTTCTGATAGGTGAGGCCGAAGGTGCCCTCGATCTCGGATTTCACATCCGTCAGGGGCTTCTGGGCGTAGGGCGCCGGGATGTCGACCGCCTGGTAGGTATTCGAGACCTTCTCCTCGGGCACGCCGAGCAGGCTGACGATGTCGCGCTTGGAGGCCTCGCTGACGGTGATGATGTGGTCGCTGCGGCGCGCCAGCTGCTGCGTGAGGCGGAAGTAAATGCGCTTGTTGTCGAGCGTGGTGTAGGGCAGGCGCAACGGCACCAAATCGTGCATGGTGTAGACGTTCTTTGCACCGCGCACCTTGATCGCCAGCGGATAGGTCCAGTGCATGATCTGCGGCGCCTGCCGGAAATACACGTTCATGCGGTTGCGATAGAGCTTGAAGTGCAGCCGCTGCATCTCGAACAGGTTCTGCACGTTCCAGACATGGTCGAAATGCGGCAGGCGGGACTTGAAGGTGTCGCGCACGACGCGCCCGGTGATGGGCACCTGGGTCGCGATCTCGCCGAAGGGGCTGCTGAGCGCACGGCGCATCGCGCCCGCGGCCTGGGTGATCTTGGACGGCTGACCCACGCGCGGGTCGAAGAAGGCGATCTCGCGGATCAGTGAATTCGTGCTGATGGTCGAGGTCCTGGTGCCGTACAACACGCCGACCTCGGCACCCATGTCGCGCAGGCAGAAGGACAGATTTCGCGCATAGGTCGCCACACCCGTCCCCTGTTCGAGGGCCAGGTTGTAGCCATCGATGAAGATGCGCGGCGAACGGTCGGAGGGCATCAGCGGCGTAGTCCGTTCCAGGCGAGGCAGTCCGCGCCGGATCGTGGCGCCTTGGCGCGGCAACCTGAGGCGTGGCCGGCGCGAGGTCAAGCAACCCTGCGCCCCGCAACCACCGGCGTCAGTCGAGGAATTCCGGCGATACCAGCCGCGGCAGGAACAGCGTTACCTCCGGCCACATGATCACCAGCACCAGCACCACAAACATCGGGATCAGCATGATGAATGTGTCCTTGAGCGCGTCCATCATCCGCATCCCGGCCACGTGGCAGGCGATCATCAGGCAGAGCCCATAGGGTGGCGTGACCAGTCCGAAGGCGAGGCTGATGATGCCGATCATCGCAAAGTGTACCGGGTCGATGCCGACCGCCGCCGTCAGCGGCTGAAGGATGGCGCCGACGATGATGATGGAGGGGATCGCATCGAGGAAGCAGCCCACCACCAGGAACACCGCCGCCACGAAAAAGCCCGTCGCGATCTTCCCCATGCCCCAGGCCGAGACGCCGGTGAGGATCGCCTCGGGTATCTTGTAATAGGCCAGCAGCCAGCCAAAGGCGGATGCGGTGCCGACGCAGAACAGCGTAACGGCAGCGAGGCGCCCGGTCTCGCCCAGCGCACCCCAGAATTCGCGCAGTCCCATCTCGCGATAGACGAACAGCGATAGCGCGCCGGCATAGAGCACGGCGATGCACGCGCTCTCGGTCGCGGTGAACCAGCCGAAGACCTTGCCGCCGATGATGATCAGCGGCGTCATCAGCGCGGGGCCGGCGACGAAGATGGCGCGCGCGAACTCGCCCCAGGCGGCCTTCGGATAGGTCGGGTAGCCGCGGCGCTTCGCATAGGCGTGCACCGTCGCCATCTGGACGCCGGCGATCAGCGCGCCCGGTATGATGCCGGCGAGGAACAGTGCGCCGATCGAGGTGGTCAGCACGCCGCCCCAGACGATCATCAGGATCGAGGGCGGGATGATGACGGCCAACACCGCCGAGACTGCGGTGATCGCGACCGAGAAGCTGTCGTCGTAGCCTTCCTTGCGCTGGGCCTCGATGAAGATCTTGGATTGCGACGCTGCGTCTGCAGTCGAGGATCCGGAGATGCCCGCGAAGAAGAACGACAGCACCACGTTGATCTGCGCCAGCCCGCCCGGGAAATGCCCGACCATGGTGCGCGACAGGCGCATGAGCCTATCGGTGATGCCGCCCACATTCATCAGGTTCGCGGTCAGCAGGAAGAAGGGCACCGCCAGCAGGATGAAGGAGTTATAGGCGTTGAACGTCTCCTGCATCAGCGTCATCGGCCCCAGGCGGGGCTCGAGTGCCATCACTGGCAGGCACGCGAGGCCAAGCGCCACCGCAACCGGCACGCGCAGCGCCAGCAGCGTGAAGAACACGCCGAACAGGATCCAAGCCGCCTGGCCGGGCTCGAGGACATTGCCACCCATCAGGCCGCTTCCCCATGGATCAGCACGCGCAGGTCGGCCACGAATTTCTCGCCCCCGAAGATGAGCCAGGAAAAGCCCAGGATCGGCCAGGCCAGGTGGATCAGCCACAGCGGGAGTTCCGCCAATTCGCTGATGCGGAACCACGCGAAGTCCACGAACTCGATCCCGAACCACAGGAAGACCGCGCCGAAGCTCAGCACGAACACGCCCGAGACCAGGTCCATGAAGGCGCGGAAGCGTCCTGTCAGCCGTGGCCAGAGATCCACGATGAAATGGATGCCCTCGCGCTGGCCGACGATGGCGCCGATCATGATGGTCCAGACGAGCAGGAAGCGGGCCATCTCCTCGGTCCAGATGTAATGCGGCAGCAGCGAGGTCTGGCGCGAGACCACTTGCAGCGTGACCGGAAACACCAGGATGAGGACCGAGATGGCAAGCAACGTCGAGAGCAGCCGCGCATAGGCGTCGGCCACCCGTCGCACCAGGCCGCGCAGGGGCATGGAAAGCTCCGGATGTGGCGCAGGGATGAGTCGGCCGGCGGCATGCGTGCCGCCGGCCGGGCGCGGGTCAGGCGCTGATGGCGTTGATGCGGGTGTAGATGCCCTCGGCATCCACTTCCCGCGCATAGGCGATCATCACCGGATCCACCGCGCGCTTCAGCGCGGCGCGTTCGGTGAATTCAACACGCCGCAGGCGTCCGGCGCGTTCGAGCGCCTCGACCTTCTGGCCGTCCTCCGTGCTCTCGGCCTGCCGACCGAACACGCCGGCCTCGCGCCCGGCGCGCTTGACCGCTTCCTGCAGCGGCGCGGGCAGGCGCGAGAGCGTCTGGGTCGAGAAGCAGATCGGGCGAATGGTGATGGCGTGCTGCGTCATGATGAGGTTCGGCGCGACTTCGTAGAAGCGCATCGCCTCAACGCCCGCGGCCTCGTTCTCGCCGGCCTCGATGACGTTGTTCTGGATGCCGTTGTAAACCTCGTTGTAGGCGATGACCGAGGGCGACATCCCGGCCGCCTGGAAGGTGCGCGACCAGATCGGCGCGCCCTGCACGCGCACCTTGAGGCCGCGCAGCTCGGCCATGTTGGTCACGCGCTTGTTGGCAAAGATGTTGCGCACGCCGCCGCCGGCATAGCCGATCAGCGCCACGCGGGCACGGCGTTCCACTTCCTGTGCGACCGGCGCGAACAGGTCCTGGTCGAGCACGGTGTTCCAATGCGCGAGGTCGCGGAACAGGAAGGGCGCATCCACGAAGGGCGCGGCGCGCGAGAAGGTCGACATGTGCGCGGGCGAGACGATGCCGTAGTCCACGGCGCCGCGCCCGGCCGACATGTACTCGAAATACTGCTTCTCGAGGCCCAGGCTAGAGTTCTTGTGCAGCACGAAATTCACCGGGGACGCGGTGTAGTACTGCTTCACCAGTTCCTCGAAGCGCACAAGGGCGCGGGTGAAGACGTGGTCGTCGTTGAACTGCACCGCGCCGTTCAGGGTGATGGCCTGCTGCGCGCGCGCCACATGGGGGCTGGCCAGCAGAGCCGCGCTGGCGGCGACGCCGCCGAGCAATTGCCTACGGTTCATGGAACGGACTCTCCCTCATCTCAGCGCCGGCTTGGTGCCGGCTGTCCGGCGACTATAGGGGTGGAATTGCGCCCATGGGAACCGTGCGGTTACTGCCCCCTTCCCGCCGCGGCGCCGGTATCCGAGACTGACTTACGAATGCAAAGGGGAAACGCATGAACCGCATCGACCTGGCCGGGCGCGTGGCCATCGTGACCGGCGCCGCGCGCGGCATTGGCCTCGCCATCGGCAAGCGCATCGTAGAATCGGGCGGCGCCGTCGCGGTGTGGGACATGGACCGCCCTGCAGCGGAGGAGGCGGTGCGCGTGCTCGGCCGCGCCTCCGCGCATGTGCTGGACCTGACGGATGAAGCGGCGATCGGTGGCGCGCTGGCGACGACGCAGGCGGCGCATGGGCGCGTCGATATCCTGGTCAACAACGCCGGCATCACCGGCGGCAATGCGCCCGCCTGGGAACTGCCCGTGGCGGAATGGAAGCGGGTGATCGAGGTGAACCTGGTCGCGCCCTACATGGTCTCGCGCGCCGTGGTGCCGGTGATGATCGCGGCGGGCTATGGGCGCGTGGTGAACATCGCCTCGATCGCGGGCAAGGAGGGCAATCCGAATGCCTCGCACTACAGCGCGTCGAAGGCGGGGCTGATCGGCTTCACCAAATCGCTCGGCAAGGAACTGGCCAAGACCGGCGTGCTGGCGAACTGCATTACCCCGGCAGCGGCCGAGACCGATATCTTCAAGCAGATGACGCCCGAGCAGGTGGCCTGGATGCGGTCCAAGATTCCCATGGACCGCTTCGTCAACATCGAGGAGATCGCAGCACTGGCCTGCTGGCTATGTTCTGAGGATTGCTCGTTCAGCACCGGCGCGGTGTTCGACATCTCGGGTGGGCGCGGGACGTATTGACGAGCCCTCAGGCGCCGGACGCCAGCAGCGCCGGCTTGGCTTTCGCCGGACCACCGGCGGATAGCATTCCGGGACCCCGCACGCGTTGCGAAGCAACGCTGACGGGAACCCGTGGCGGCCTCGGCACGAGTCTGAAGCTCGTGCCGCCGATCTACAGCCCATCCAGCGCCGGCAGCAGGTAGTCGAGGAACAGCGGCGGGTTCTCGGCGAAGGGGAAATGGCCGATCCCGTTCATGCGGGTGAAGCGCGCGCCGGAGATCTTCGCCGCGGTCGCTTCGGACATCTCGGCCGTACAGGAATAATCGTACTCGCCGGTGAGCATGACCAACGGGCAGCGCGTGGTGTCGATGCGATGGACACGATCGCGCGCATCCCATTCGCCCGAGTAGAATCCGATGTCGCGGTGGAAGGTGGCGAAGCCGCCCTGCGAGTAGTGCCACCAGATCTGCGCGGCGCAGTCTGCGGGGCTTTGCGGCGCCATCAGCCCGTGGATCCATTCGGGCGCGAAGATCGCCTGGTTGATGCGCGGGTCGGCGGACCAGGGGGTGCGCCGGCCAGGCACATGGTCGCAGGCCTCGCAGGCGATGATGGCGCTGAACGCCTCGGGATGGCGCAGCGCGATCTCCAGGCAGATCTCGCCTGACATGGAGGCGCCGAGCAGCACGGGCTTGTTCAGCCCCGCCGCGGCGACCACGCCCATGATGAGGTCGACATAGCGGTCCGTGGTCAGCCGCCACGCGCCGGGCACTTCGGCCGGCGGTGGGCTCTTGCCGTGCCAGGGCATGTCGAACGACGTCAGCCGGTAGCGCTCGGTCAGCCGACGATCGGCCATGATGCCGTGGAACTGCCGCCCATCCGCGCCGGCGGTGTGCAGGCAGAGCATGTCGCGCCCCTGCCCGGCTGACTCAGCATAGAGCCGCCAGTCGCGCCCATCCGCGCTGACGACCAGGTAGCGGCCAGCGACGTCAGGTGCTGGCGACAGCGGCAACACGGGGCGTGGGAAGGCAGGCACCGGGCCGTCGCCATGCAGCACCAGCCAGCGGCCGATCTCGAGCACGCGGCGCGTCAAGTGGCAGTGGCGCAGGAAGGCGATCTCCTCCCCGATGACGCGGAATTCCGGCACGCGGTGGCGCATCGCGAAGATCGCGTGGTGGTGGCGCGGCGGGATGGGTAGCAGGTGCAGCGCCCAGACATGCGGCGGTGCTTCCAGGGCGAAGTCGGCTGCGGCGGGTGCATCGCCGAAGGCGAATTCCGCGCGCGCATCGCCGCTGACGATGGCGAAGCGCGTCGCAGCACCCGCACGCCATTCCGCCAGCACGGCATCCCCCGCGCAGGCGGCCTGCCAGCGCGCGACGAATGCCGACCACGCCTCGCCCTCCGGCCACCCCGCCATGTGTTCCTCCCTGGTGCAGACGGGACGAATCATGCCGGCAGCCCCCTGCCCCGGCAACCGGCGTTGCCAGCATCGCAGCGCCCGCGCACATTGCGGCCCGCAACGCAGCGGAGGAAACGCGCATGTCCACCAAGATCGCCGTCGTCACCGGGGCCGGCACCGGCGTTGGGCGCGCTGCCGCCCTCGCGCTGCTCGGGGGCGGCTGGTCGGTGGTGCTGACCGGACGGCGCAAGGACGCGCTGGAGGAGAGCATCGGCCTCGCAGGCGATGCTGCTTCGCGCGCTATGGCGGTGCCGTCGGACGTGGCCGACCCCGCTTCGGTCGATGCGCTGTTCGCCGCGGTGAAGGCGAAGCACGGCCGCATCGACATGCTGTTCAACAATGCCGGCCAGAACGTGCCCGGCATGCCCTTCGAGGACCTGACCTATGCCGACTGGACGCGGGTGGTCTCGGTCAACCTGACCGGGTCGTTCCTGTGCGCGCAGGCCGCCTTCCGCATGATGAAGGACCAGTCCCCGCAGGGCGGGCGCATCATCAACAACGGGTCGATCAGCGCGCATACGCCGCGCCCCGACAGCGCGCCCTATACCGCGACCAAGCACGCCATCACGGGGCTGACCAAGTCGCTGATGCTGGACGGCCGGAAGTACGACATCTGCGCCGGGCAGATCGACATCGGCAATGCCGCCACGCCGATGACCGCGCGCATGTCGAAGGGCGTGAAGCAGGGCGACGGGTCCATCGCGGTGGAGCCGACCATGGATGTAAATCATGTCGGCCAGGCGATCCTGCACATGGCGAACCTGCCGCTGGAATCAAACATCCTGACCATGACGATCAAGGCGTCGAAGATGCCCTTCGAAGGGCGCGGCTGAGGCCGCTCAAAAGTCCGGGCGGCGTGAAGGGCGTCGCTGTCCCCGGTGCAACCGCGCGGCGCGCAACTCCGGCGCCGCGCGCGTGTTCTTCCGTTGACGCGCCGCCGCGTGCGCGCAGGAGAACACGAATGCCCGACCCCAAGACCACGCCCCCGCCCCCCGAACCCGACGCCACGGGCCAGGGCACGATCCCTGTGCCGACCCCCGCCAACGCGAAGCACCCCGAACCCGCGCCCGAGCCCGACCCGGCTGAGGAACGTGCCGACGAACACGGCAAGGGCGTGATCGACGCGCCGACCCCGCCCGCCGGAAAGCACCCGGGCTGATAGGCTACGCCTCCCCGCGTTCGGCCAGCAGGCGCTTGACGTCGGCCTTCGGCACCTTGCCGTAGCCTGACCGCGGCAGCGCATCCCACACCACGATGCGCGCCGGGTGCTTGTAGCGACCCAGCCGGCCGTGCAGATGCGCCAGCACAGCGGCCGGGTCGATGGTCGCGCCATCGGCCGCCACGAGGACCGCCACGCCGGTCTCGCCCCACTTCGCATCGGGCATGCCGACCACGCAGGCCTCGGCGATGCAGGGGTGGGTCAGCAGCGCTTCCTCGACCTCGCGCGGATACACGTTCGACCCGCCGGAGATGTACATGTCCGACTGCCGCCCGGTGATGAACAGGAAGCCGCGCTCATCGAGGTGACCGAGGTCGCCGGTGTGGAACCAGCCGCCGGCAAACGCCTTCGCGTTGGCGTCATCATTGCCGAAATACCCGGCCATCACGGCCGGGCCGCGCACGCAGATCTCACCGGTCGCTCCGGCGGGCAGGCGGGCTTGCGTGGCGTCCAGGATCGCCACCTCGATTCCCGTGCGCGGGTAGCCGCAGGAGCCCAACGGCATTGTCGGGTCGTCCTCGACGCTGTGCCATTCGGGCGGCAGCACGGTGATGTTCCCGGTCACTTCGCCCAGACCAAAATACTGCACCAGGCACGGACCCAGCTTCCGCAAAGCGTGCTTCTGGTCCTCGCGATACATCGGCGCGCCGGCGTAGATCACGTGGCGCAGCGATGAATGGTCATATGCGTCCACGCCGGCATCGCGCACCAGCGCGTTCAGGATGGTCGGCACGGTGAACATGTTGGTCACGCGGTGCTGCTCGACCAGCCGCCAGGCTTCCGGCACGTCGAGCCGCTCGCCCGGCAGCAGCACCGAGACCGCGCCGCGCGCCACCTGCGCCATGGCATGGATTCCCGCACCATGGGACAGCGGCGCCACCACCAGGGAGGCATGGTGTTCGTTCAGCCCCGGCATCAGGTCGGCGATGTGGTTCACCACCACGAAGGCGAGTTGCCCATGCGTCAGCGTACCGCCCTTGGGCCGCCCCGTGGTGCCCGAGGTGTAGAACAGCCAGGCCGGATGGTCGCGATCCACCGCCGCCGTCTCCGGCACCGACGCGCCCCTGCCCTCGGTGACCAGGTCTTCCCAGGACAGGCCCGAATCCTCCCCAATCGCGACATCGAGCACGCAGGCGAGGTTGTCGGCGCGCGCGGCGGCGCGATGATCGGGAAAGCCCGTGTCGAACACGTGCGCCCGGCAGCCGGCATTAGCAGCCAGGTAGGCGACTTCCGGTGGGCTCAGACGAAAATTCGTCGGCACCCAGACCGCGCCAATGAGCCAGCAAGCCCAGCAGGATTCGAAGATAGCATTACCGTTGCGCGCATGAACGAGAACGCGGTCGCCGGCGCCAATGCCGCGCGCTCGCAGCGCGGTCGCCGCGGCGCAGACGCGCGCAGCGAGGTCCGACCAGGTCCATGTCCGCTCGCGCCAGGCCAGCGCCGGGCGGTCGGGCAACCGCCGCGCCGTGTGCAGCAGGAGCGAAGCCAGGTTCGACGTCGGGATCATGGCGCATCCTCCGAATGCTTGATCTGCCGCGACGCGGCGCCTATCGCAAGCACGGGTTGGAAACGGAGGGCACGCGCATGCGGCTCCAGGACCAGGTCGCGGTCGTGACCGGCGGGCTGTCGGGCATCGGCGCGGCCATCGCGGCACGCTTCGCAAGCGAGGGCGCACGGGTGGTCGCGGCCGACCTCGCCGCGCCGGAAGGCCCGCTGGATGCCGGCGCCACCATCGCGCCTCTGCACGTCGACGTGACGCAGGAAGCCTCGACCGATGCGATGGCCGCCGCGGTGATGGACGCACATGGCCGGATCAACATCCTGGTGAACAGCGCCGGCTTCGGACTGGATATCCCCTTCCTCGATACGCCAGTCGCGGTGCTGGACCGGATCCTGGCCGTCAATGTCCGCGGGACCTTTCTCGCCGCGCAGGCCTGCGGGCGCGCCATGCGCGACGCCGGGTCGGGCGCCATCGTGAACATCGCGAGCGTGTCGGGGCTGCGCGGGTCCTCCGGGCGCGCCGCCTATGGCGCGTCGAAAGGGGCGATCGTGACGCTCACGCAGGTCATGGCGATGGACCTGGCGCAATACGGGATCCGGGTGAATGCCCTGGCTCCGGGGCCGGTCGACACGCCGCTGACGCTGCGCGTGCACACGCCCGAGACGCGCCAGGCCTGGACGCGCGCTACCATGCTGCGCCGTTACGGGACCCCGGAGGAGATGGCCGCCGCCGCGCTGTTCCTTGTGAGCGCGGAAGCGGCCTACATCACCGGCCACGTCCTGCCGGTCGATGGCGGCTTCGCGGCCGCCGGCATGGACAGCCGCGCATAAGGGCGCTTGCCGCGGCGCCCCCGGCCGGGCCAGTCTTGCCTCCAAGCGCCGGGCCACGGCGCATGTCCATCCCAGGGAGCGACACCAGATGACGATCCATCCCCCGCGCCGTGCGCTGCTGCTCGGCGCCGGCGTTCTCGCGCTGCCGACCGTGGCGCGCGGGCAGACGCAATACCGCGCCGAATACAAGCTGTCCGTCGTCGGCAACCGGCCGATCCCGCTGTCGGAGGGCGCCTTCCAGTGGGCCGACCTCGTCACGCAGCGCTCCGGAGGGCGGATCAACGTGAAGGTCTATCCGGGCAGCCAGCTGGTCGGTGGCGACCAGACGCGCGAACTGGTGGCGATGCGCCAGGGCGTGATCGACATGGCGGTGTTCAGCACCATCAACATCTCGCCGCAGGTACGCGAGATGAACATCTTTTCCCTGCCCTTCCTGCTGCGCGACCATCGAGGCTTCGACGCCATCATCAATGGCGAGGTCGGCCAGGACCTGTTCCGCGTGCTGGCGACGCGCGAAGTGGTGCCCGTCGCCTGGGGCGAGAACGGCTTCCGCGAGTTGTCGAATTCGAAGCGCGAGGTGCGCCGGCCGGAGGACCTGCGCGGCATGAAGATCCGCTTCGCCGCCGGCGCCATCTTCAGCGAGATCTTCACCGCCATGGGGGCGAACCCTCTGCAGATGTCCTTCGCCGACCTGCAGCCCGCGCTGTCCACGGGCGCGGTGGATGGGCAGGAGAACCCGGTCAACCTGTTCCTCGCCTTCCGCATGGACACGCTGGCGCAGAAGTACCTGACCATCTGGAACTACGTCGCCGATGCCGGGATCTTCGTGGTCGGCAAGCAGATGATGGACAGCCTGGCACCGGCGGACCGCGAACTGGTGGTGGCCTGCGCGCGGGAAGCCGCGGCCAAGCAGATCGAGGCATCCCGCAAGGGCACGGGCATCGGCGGCGACCGCTCGGCGCTCGAGGAATGCGCGCGGCGCGGCGTCGCGGTGGCCGAACTCACCGCGGCGGAGAAGGAAGCCTTCGCCCGCGTCACCCGTCCGGTCTACGACAAGTGGGCGCAGACGGTCGGCACGGCGCTGGTCGAAAAGGCGCAGGCCGCCATCAACCGCGCCATCTCCTGACGCGCCGGTGAGCGCCGAGCTCGACCCGGCTGCGGCGCAGCCGGAACCCCGCACGCGCCTGCCCCTGACCTTCGAGCGGGTGCTGCTGGCACTCGCGATGTCGGCGATGGCCCTGATCACCGCAGCGAACGTGGCGGCGCGCTACCTCACCAATGTCTCGCTCGCCGTCACCGAGGAATACTCGGTGGTGCTGATGGTGATCGTGACGCTGGTGGGCGCCGCGCTTGCCACGGCCGCGGGTCGCAACATCCGGGTCGAGTACTTCACCGGCCTCATGCCCGCGCCCTGGCAGCGACGCGCCGAGATCCTGGCGCTGCTGCTCGCCATCACCTGCTTCGGCCTGCTGGCGTATTTCGGTGCGAAGCTGGCTTACGACGAGTACCGCTTCGAGGTGCTGTCGAACGGTCTGGGCAATCCGAACTGGCTCTATACGGGGTGGCTGCCACTGCTGTCGCTGCTGGTGATCGGGCGCGCGGCGGGGCGGCTGGTGCGCATCGCGCGCGGTGAAGCGGCATGATCGCCGCCACGCTGTTCCTCGGCTTCGGCGTGCTGCTGGCGGCCGGCGTGCCGGTGGGCATCTGCCTCGGGCTCGCCGGCGCCTTCGCGATCTGGCTGGCGGACCAGTCGATCATGGCGATGCCGACCAACGTCTATGCCGGCATCGCGAAGTATCCGCTGATCGCGATCCCGATGTTCGTGCTGGTGGGCTGCGTTTTCGAACGCACCGGCGTGGCGTTGCGCCTGGTGCGCTTCGCCAGCGCGATCGTCGGTGCGGGGCGCGGGGCGCTGGCCTCGGTCGCGGTGCTGGTGGCGATGGTGCTGGGCGGCATCACGGGGTCCGGCCCTGCCAATTCGGCCGCCGTCGGGCAGGTGATGACGAAGGCGATGGTCGAGGACGGCTACCCCCGCCCCTTCATCGCCAGCACGGTGGGCGCGGCGGCGGCAACCGACATCCTGATCCCGCCCTCGATCGCCTTCATCGTCTATGCGGTGCTGGTGCCGGGTGTGTCGGTGCCGGCGATCTTCGCCGCGGGCATGATCCCGGGCGTGCTGGCGGGGCTTTTCATCATCGGCGCGGTGGTGGCGATCTCGATCGTCAAGGATTTCGGCGGCAAGGCGCGCAGGACCGAGGTGCTGCACGTCTGGCAGACCTTCAAGGAAGCGATCTGGGGCTTGATGGCGCCGGTGGTGATCCTGGGTGGCATGCGGATCGGCATCTTCACGCCGACCGAGGCCGCCGTCGTCGCGGTGTTCTTCGGCCTGTTCGTCGGCTTCGTGGTCTACCGGTCGCTGACCCTGCGCGACGTCTACGAGATGCTGATCGAAGCCGGCGAGATCTCGGCCGTCATCCTGATCGTGGTGGCGCTGGCGACCGTCTTCGCCTGGTCGACCAGTACGCTCGGCATCGTGCGCCCGATCGCGGAATGGGTGGTGGGGCTCGGCTTCGGGTCGGCTGGCACGCTGGCACTGCTGACAGTGTTCCTGATCATCGTCGGCATGTTCCTCGATGGCATCTCGATCTTCCTGATCCTGCTGCCGATCCTGCTGCCGATCGCCGCCACCTTCGGCTGGGACCTCACCTGGTTCGGCGTGGTGCTGACCATGATGATCGCGATCGGGCAGTTCACCCCACCCATGGCGGTGAACCTGATGGTGTCCTGCCGCATCGCCGGCGTGCCGATGGAGACCACCATCCCCTGGGTGACCTGGATGGTGCTGGCCATGACCGCGGCGGCAGCCTGCGTGATGGCGGTGCCGGACCTGGCGCTGTGGCTGCCGCGGGTGATGGGGCTGGGCTAGGACGCGCGCAGCCCGAGTTCCTGGACGGTGCGCTTCTCCTCCTCGTTCTGCATCATCGCCGCCGTCGCGTAGTCCTCGGTATTCAGGTAGCGCACCGGCATGTCGAAGCGCGCGATGGTCGCGAGATGCGCCGGGTCGTACAGCGCCTCCTTGAAGGCATCGTGCAGGATGCGCACCACGCCTGGGTCCATCCCACGCGGGCCAGCGATGCCGTAGGTGCTCTCGCCGAGCACGTCGAAGCCGGCCTCGCGGAAGGTCGGCACGTTCGGGAAGCGCGCGGCGCGCTCGCTCATCCACACGCCGATCGGGCGCACGCGACCTTCCAGTGCCATGTCGGCCCAGGCGCTGGTCTCGGCCGAAAAATGGATCTGCCCGCCGAGCAGCGCCTGCAGGTTCGGCGCCGCCCCCCGGAAGGGCACCGCCACCCAGTCGATGCCGGCCAGCCGCGCGAGACGCGTCATCTGGATATCGGTGGTGTTCGCCCCCGGCGTGCCGTAGCTGAGACGGCCCGGATGGGCGCGGGCATAAGCGACCAGTTCCTGCATGGAATGCCAGGGCGAATCCGGACGCACCACCACGCCGCCCATGTAGCCGACCAGGCGAATGATCCAGGTGAAGTCCCGCGTCGGATCCCATTGCGGCCTGTCGGTCATGGCCGGCATGCGGAAGGTGCCGTTGGGAACCTGGCCGAGGGTGTACCCGTCGGGCCTCCCCTCGCGTGCCAGGAACTGCACGCCGAGCGTGCCGGACGCACCCGGCTTGTTCTCCACGATAACCGGCTGGCCGAGCCGGCGCGATGCCTGGTCGCAGATCGACCGCATCTGGATGTCGGTGGCCCCGCCCGGCGTCCAGGGTACGATCACGCGGATCGGTCGATCCGGGAAGGGCGGCTGCGCCAGCGCAGGGCGCGCGAGAATCGCGCCGGCAGCGAGCAGGATGGCGCGACGGCGCGCGAGCAATGCGTGCGGCATGCTGTTCCCTCCCAATGTCGTTGGCGGGAACGCTACCACCCTGGCGTGCCGGCGGGGCAGGATTTTCGCCTGCCCCGCCGGAGCCTCAGCCGCCCGGCTGCGGGACGATCCGGATGTAGGGCTTGGGCTCGCGCCAGCCGTCCGGGAACAGCGTCTTAGCGTCCTCGTTGCTGACCGAACCGGCGATGATCACGTCCTCGCCATGCTTCCAGTTGGCCGGCGTGGCGACCTTGTGCTTCGCGGTCAGTTGCAGGCTGTCGAGCAGGCGCAGAACCTCGTCGAAATTGCGCCCTGCGGTCATCGGATAGGCCAGGTACGCCTTCACCTGCTTGTCCGGGCCGATGAAGACCACCACGCGCACCGTGGCGTTCGTCGCGGCGGTGCGCCCTTCCGAGGTCGCGCCCGCATCCGCCGGCAACATGCCGTAGGCCTTGGACACCGCGAGCGTCGGGTCCCCAATCATCGGATAGGTCACCGCGTGGCCGGTGACCTCGGCGATGTCGCCTTCCCAGCGGTGGTGGCTCTCCACCGGGTCCACCGATAGGCCGATGATCTTGCAGTTCCGCTTGTCGAACTCGGGCTTGAGGCCGGCCATGGTGCCGAGCTCGGTCGTGCAGACCGGTGTGAAGTCCTTGGGGTGGCTGAACAGGATGGCCCAGCCATCGCCGATCCAGTCATGGAAACGGATGCGGCCCTGGGTGGTGTCGGCCTCGAAATCGGGCGCGATCTGGCCGATCTGGATGGACATGGCGGATGCTCCTGCGGATGTCAGGCGCGGACCCGAGCACGGCTGCGCCGGATCGCGCAAGCGCGGCAATGCGCTGCTTCACCGCGCGCTGCGCGGAGCAGCATCGGCCACCGCACATGCCTGCGGCGCAAAATCGTGCCGAAGCCTCGGCTCGCGCGCGTCAGGTATTGGCGACGCGCCGGATCGCCTGCGCCACGCGCGCGGGCGTAATGCGCATCGCATCCTCCAGCGGCGGGCTGAACGGCACCGGCGCGCGCGGGGCGCCGAGGCGCTCGATCGCACGCAACCCGCCGGGGCCCACACCTTCGACCACGCGCGCGACGATTTCCGCCCCGAAGCCCGAGACGGTCACAGCCTCATGCACCACCAGCAGCCGTCCGGTGCGCCGAACCGAGGCCACCACCGCCGCCTCGTCCCAGGGCCAGAGGCTGCGCAGGTCGAAGACGTCGCAGGCGATGCCGCTCTCGCGCGCCGCCTGCTCGACCACCGGCACGGTCGCGGACCAGGTCACGACGGTGAGCGCATCGCCCTCCGCCGCGTGGCGGGCAATGCCGAACGGCACCGGCGTGATGTCGTCGGGAACCTCGCCTTCCGTCGTCCAGAGGTTCTTGGGTTCCATCAGCACCACCGGATCGTCGGAGCGGATTGCCGCGGCCAGAAGCCCGGCAGCATCCGCCGGCGTGCCGGGTGCCACCACGACGAGCCCCGGGATATGGGTGAGCCAGGCTTCCAGGCATTGGCTGTGCTGCGCGGCAGAATTGCGCCACATGCCCTGCGGCATCCGCACGACCAGCGCGGCGCGTCCCTGCCCGCCGAACATGTAGCGCACCTTAGCGATCTGGCTGACGAGTTCGTCCATCGCACACAGCGTGAAGTCGGCGATGCGCATCTCGATCACCGGCCGCGTGCCGCACAGCGCCGCACCCAGGCCTGCGCCCATGATGGTGCTTTCGCTGATCGGCGTGGAGACGATGCGGTCGGTACCGAACTCGCCGGCCAGGCCCTTGTACTGTCCGAAGATGCCGCCCTGCACCAGGTCCTCGCCGAGCGCCCAGACCAGCGGGTCGCGGCGCATCTCGGCGGCCAGCGCGCAACGGGCGGCTTCCGCGAAAGTCATGCGCGTCATGCCGGCGCCCCCGCATCCTGGACGTCGGAATAGGCTGCACCCGGATCAGGCCAGGGCGCGGCCATGGCGGCGGCGCGGTGCGATGCCATCTCGGCCGCGGCCTGTGCCTCGATGCCGGCGATCTCGCCGGCGGCGATGCCTTCGGCCTCCAGCACGGCGGCGAGGCGGCGGATCGCGTCGCGCCCGCGCGCGGCGGCCGCTTCGTCGGCCGGCCTGTACGCTGCGGCGTCGGTGCCGGTGTGGCCTTCCCAGCGATAGCATATCGCATGCAGGAATTGCGGGCCGGCGCCGGCGCGGATGCGCGCGACCAGGTCAGCGGTGACGGCATCGACGGCCAGCACGTCCTCGCCATCCACCGCCGTGGCGGGCACGCCGCAGGCCTCGGCGCGCACCGCGGGGCCGCCGCCGGCCGTCACCGCGCTGTTGCGCGTGAAGGCGGCGAAGCCGTTATCCTCGCAGACGAACAGCACCGGCAGGCGATACAGCGCGGCCCAGTTCATCCCTTCCAGGAACGGCCCACGATTCACCGCGCCATCGCCGAAGAAGCACGCCACGATCGCGTCTTCCTTGGTCAGCCGGATCGCCTGCGCCGCACCGCACGCGATGGGAATGCCCGCGCCGACGACCCCGTTCGCGCCGAGCATTCCCACCGCGAAATCCGCGATGTGCATCGACCCGCCCTTACCACCACAGGACCCACCAGCGCGGCCATGCAGTTCCAGCATCATCGCGCGCGCATCCGCGCCCTTGGCGATGGCGTGGCCATGCCCGCGATGCGTCGACGTAATCCGGTCTGCGCGCTTGAGGTTCGCGCAGACACCGACGGCGACACCCTCCTGCCCGATGGACGGATGCACCACGCCCGGCGCTTCGCCCGAACGCATCGCCGCCACCGCCTCGCGCTCGAAGGCGCGGATGCGCGCCATGTCGCGCAGCATCGCCATCCGCCGCGCCGTCTCGTTGGACGTGCCCGACATGCCGATCCCTCCCCCTGTTGCCAGTCCTCCGCCCGCGCTCTACTCCCGCCACGGGAGCAAGGAACGCCGCATGCTGGACCGGCTGATCGTGGTGGACAGCGTCACCCGGCTGGGGCCGGAGGCGCAAGGGCGCGTCATCGTCGGCGGGTCGCATGGCGGGATCTATGCGGCGTATCTCGCGGCCAAGGCGCGCGTCGCCGGCGTGCTGCTGAACGATGCCGGCATCGGGCTGCAGGGCGCGGGGATCGCGGGGCTGGATTACCTGGACCCCCTCGGCATACCGGCCGCCTGTTGTTCGCACCGCACCGCACGCATCGGCGATGGCTTCGACATGCTGGGCCGCGGAATCGTCACCGAGGTGAACGCCGCCGCGGCAGCCCTGGGCGTTGAACCTGGCATGTGGTGCCGCGAGGCCGCGCGCCGGCTGGCCGGCGCGCCGGTGCCCGCGGTCGATGCACCGGCCAGCGTGGAATCGCGCTTCGCCATCGGACCGCGCGCATCCGCGATGGATTCCAATTCGTTGATGACGCCCGCCGATGACGGCACGGTCGTCGTCACCGGCAGCCATGGCGCTCTGCTCGGCGGACGACCCGAGACCGCCGCGCGCGCCGCCGTGTTTGCCGCGCTCTACAACGATGCCGATGGCGGGATCGACGGCGCAGGCTTCACCCGCCTGCCCGCGCTGGATGCGCGTGGCATCGCCGCGGCCACCTATTCCGCCTGGACGGCGCGGATCGGCGATGGCCGTTCCGCCGTCGAGACCGGCATCGTCTCCGCCGTCAATGCGCGCGCCGCATCGCTGGGCCTGACGCCCGGCGGGACGGTCCGCGACGCCGTCGCCCTGCTCGCCGACGCCAGCATGAAGGACCACCGCGCGTGAGTGCATCCAACACGACCCTCACCATCACTGGCGGCGAGGCTCTGGCGCGCATGCTCCAGGCCCACCAGGTGGGCCCGATGTTCGGCATGGGCGGTTTCCAGCTGCTGCCCTTCTACGAGGCCTGCCGCGCGCTCGGCCTCAAGCACCACCTGATCAACGACGAACGCTGCGGCACCTTCGCCGCCGATGCCTGGGCGCGCGTGACCAACCGGCCGGGCGTGGTGGACGCCACGCTCGGGCCGGGGGCGACCAACCTCGTCACCGGCCTGGTGGAATCGCTGAACGCCGGCATCCCGATGGTCGCCATCACCGGCGACGCCAACCGCGAGCACGCCTGGAAGAACATGACGCAGGAGGCCCGGCAGGTCGAAATCCTGCGCCCCGCCTGCAAGGAACTGATCCGCGTCGAGCATACCAAGCGCATCCCCGAACTGGTCCGCCGCGCCTTCGCCATCGCCACCTCCGGCCGCCCCGGCCCCGTGGTGCTGGACGTGCCCGAGGATGTCGCCCACGGCGAACACGACTTCGCCGCCGACGAGATCTGGGCCGACCCCGGCACGCTGATGGCGCAGGCCCGCCGCACCCGCCCCGACCCGGACGAGGTCGAGCGCGCCGCCGCGCTCCTGGCGAAGGCCAAGCGCCCGATGCTGCTGGTGGGTGGCGGCATCCACATCTCCGGCGCGCATGACGCGCTATTGGCGCTGGCCGAGGCGCAGAACATCCCGGTCGCGCACACCATGTCCGGCAAGGGGGCCATCCCCTGCACGCATCGCCTGTCGCTTGGCGTCTTCGGGCGGTATTCGCGCATCGCCAACGATTTCATCGCGCAATCCGACCTGCTGATCGTGGTCGGCTGCAAGCTCGGCGAGATTGCCACCAGGCGCTTCGCCCTGATGCCGGCCGGCGTGCCGGTCGTGCATATCGAGATCGTGCCGGAAGAAATCGGCCGCACCACCCGTGCCGATGTGGCGCTGGCCGCCGATGCGCGCCTGGCGCTGTCCGACCTGTTGATCGCCCTGCCGCGCGGCGCCCTGCCCGAGGAACGCGCCGACTTCGCCGGCGCCGTCGCCCCGCGCATGGCCGCCTGGCGCGTGGGTGCGGCCGACCGGCTGGAATCGAACGAGACGCCGATCAATGTCGGCCGCCTGATCAACGAACTGAACATCGCCATGGCGGCAGACGATATCCTGGTGGCGGATGGTGGCTTCGCCGGCCATTGGGGCGGGCTGTTGTTCGACACCAAGGCGGCCGGGCGGCATTTCATCGCCGATCGCGGCTTCGCCTCCATCGGCTATGGCGCGCCGGGTGCGATGGGCGCGCAGATGGCCGCCGGTCCGAAGCGCCGGGTGGTCGGCCTGACCGGCGATGGCGGCTTCAACATGACCATCGGCGAGATCGAGACGGCGAAGCGCATCGGTGCCAACTATGTGCTGTGCGTGTTCAACAACGGCGCGTCGGGCTACGTGAAGGCGCTGCAGCATGCGGTGTACGGGCCGGGGAAGTATCAGTCCTCGGACCTGGGGGAGACCGACTACGCCGCCGCCGCGCGCGCTTTCGGCTGCCATGGCCTGCGCGTCGAAAGCCCCGATGCCCTGGCCGGCGCCATCCGCGAGGGCCTGGCGAACACCTCGACGCCGACCATCCTCGACGTGATCGTCACGCGCGACCCGGCGCGGATGCTGCCCGGCACCGACAACCGGACATTGAAGGTCGAAAAGGGCGACAGGCCAGTCTGAATTCCGCCGCAACATGCGCTATGATGCGCGCATGAACGCCACGCAGCGCCAGCGCGCCTGCCTCGTTGCCCTGCTCGCGGCGCTTGCGCTCCCGGCCGGGGCACAGACGCCGGAGCGTGGCCTGCCGCGCGTCTTCTATGGCACGCCCCCACCACAGGTGTTCTACGGCACGCCGCTGGAGCCCGCGCCGGCCCCCGGCCCGGTCGCGCCGCCCCCACTGGCCGCCCTTCCGCCGCAGGTGCCGGACACAAGCCTGACCATCCAGACCGGCCCGGCCTACCTGCCGCCGCCCTCCTACTGGAACCGGCCGCCGGCCTGGCTCGGCCAGCCGGAACGACCGCCCCGCCAGCCGCGGGCGCAGCCGCGCCGCACCGTGCGGGAGCCCGGCCCGTATGATTCGCCGCTCCCGGATGCCCGTCGCGTCGGGCGCCCTTCGGACGCACCCTTGCGCGCGCGGCCCTGGCCAACGCCTGAACGCCCGCTCTATGGCCGCCCACCGGGCTCCTGAACGCCGCCATCGCGTCGCCATAGGTCGACCCTAGCCTGCTTCCAGGAATCGTACCGACCGTCATGGTCCGGTCTTTCCAGGAGGATCGCGGATGCACCGCAGCGCAATGATGGCCCTTGGCGCGGTCGCCCTGGTCGGGACGGCCTGCACCAACCCCTACGACCCTGGGCAGCGCGCGGTAGGTGGCGGGCTGATCGGCGCCGGTACGGGCGCGACGATCGGCGCGCTGGCCGGCGGCGGCCGCGGCGCAGCGGTGGGCGCGCTGGCCGGGGGCCTCGGCGGCGCGGCGATCGGTGCGGCGACCACGCCGCCTCCGCCGCAATATGGCGGCGGCTATGGCGCGCCGACCTATGCGCCGCCGGGTTATGCGCAACAGGGCTACGCGCCCCAAGGCTACGCAGCTCAGGGATATGCGCCGCAACCCTACCAGGGCGGCTGGCAGCAGGCGCCGCAGGGGGGTGGCTATGTTGGCGCGCCGTACCCGCAGCAGCCCCCGCCGCCGCAGGCCTACCAGCCGCCGCCGGGGTCCTATTGGCAGCCCCAGCCCTACTACGCGCCACCGGATGCGGCGGGGTACTACCGCTACTGACGCTGCCGGCGTCGCGCGACGACCCGGACTCAGCCTCCCCCGGCAAGGATCGCCGCGAGGCGCGGCAGGGACGGCACCGCGCCCGCCTGCTGGCAGGCCAGCGCCCCGGCCACCACGCCACGCCGCAGCACGGCCGAATCCTCCAGGTGCTCCGCCAGGCCAGCGGCGAAGGCACCGATGAAGGCATCGCCGGCACCCGTGCTGTCGACCACGCGCACCGCGGGTGCAGGCACATGCAGCAGCGCGGCGCCGGGCCGCCCCCACACGGCGCCTGCCGCGCCCGCGGTCAGCACCGCACCGCGACGAAAACGCGGTGCGAGCGCAGCGGCGAGGTCCTGCGGCCTACCGTCACGCCCGACGATGCGCGCGGCCTCCGTCTCGTTTACCACCAGCAGGTCGGTCGCATAGAGCAGCGCATCGGGCAGCGCCTGCGCCGGCGCGGCGTTCAGCAGCGTGACCGCACCGGCGGCGCGCGCGGCGGCGAAGGCGGCGATGGTGGTCGCGACCGGCGTCTCGAGTTGGGCCACTGCCAGCGCGGCGCCAGCGAAGGCATCGCCGGGCGGCGGCGCCAGCGCCGCATTGGCGCCGGCCACGATCACGATCTCGTTCTCGCCGGCATCATCGACGAGGATCAGCGCCTCGCCAGTCGACAAGGCGGGATCGCGGATGACATATCGCGCTTCGACGCATTCCGCCGCCCAGAGGTCGATCGCCCCCCGCCCCGGCGCATCGGCGCCGATCGCGGCGACCATCGCGACTGTCGCCCCGGCGCGCGCGGCGGCGACCGCCTGGTTGCTGCCCTTGCCGCCGTGGAAGCGCGCCATGCCCGCCGCGGCCAGCGTTTCGCCGGGCTGCGGGAAGCGCGGGACGCGCAGCACGGTATCGCGATTGTAGGACCCGACGACGACGATGCGGCCCATGCACGCCTCCCCTGCGCGCGCCACGCTGGCGCGCGGCCGCGCGCAGGGTCAAGGCTGCGCCGAGGAGGAGTGCCCGCCATGTCCGAAGCCCTGCAGGTCGTCTGCCCGCGTTGCGATGCGGTGAACCGCGTGCCTGCCACGCGTATCGCGGACCACCCCGTCTGCGGCGCCTGCAAGGGCGCGCTGTTCACGGGCAAGCCTGTCGCGCTGGATGAGGCTCGGTTCCGGCGCCAATTGCGCGCGTCCTCCCTGCCGCTGCTGGTCGATTTCTGGGCGAGCTGGTGCGGCCCCTGCCGCGCCATGGCACCACAGTTCGAGGCAGCGGCAGGCATCCTGGAACCCGGTATGCGGCTGGTGAAGGTCTCGACCGAGGACGCCCCGGCGTTGGCGCAGGAGATGGCAATCCAGTCGATCCCCACGCTCGCGCTGTTCAGGGGCGGGGCAGAGGTAGCGCGCCAGGCCGGTGCGATGGGCGCAGCGCAGATCGTAGCCTGGGCGCGCCAGGTGGCCGGCTGACCGCGCGCGGGTTGCGGGCCGGCGGATGCGGCCCATCCTTTGCATCGAACGCCGCAACGTTTCCCGAGGACACCCATGCCCGACACCAACCTGGCCGACCCCACCCTGCTGAAGTTCGGCATCGGCCAGCCCGTGAAGCGCCAGGAGGACCCGATCCTGCTGCGCGGCCAGGGCCGCTACACGGACGACATGGCGGTCGAGGGCCAGGTGTGGTGCGTGATGGTGCGCAGCCCCTACGCGCATGGCGTGATCCGCGGCATCAGCGTGGATGAAGCGCGGGGGATGCCGGGGGTGCTGGGCGTGTTCACCGCGGCCGACATGGCGGAATACGGGCCGATGCGATCGGTGCTGCCGCTGAAGAACAAGGACGGCACGCCGCTGATCAACATCGACCGCGGGCCGCTCGCCGCCGACCGTGTGCGCTTCGTGGGCGACCCGGTCGCCTTCGTGGTGGCCGAGACGAAGGCGCAGGCGAAGGACGCCGCCGAGGCGGTGGAGATGGACATCGACGCGCTGCCCGCCGTGACCGAGGCCTCGGTGGCCGCCGCGCCGGGCGCACCGCTTCTGTACGACCACGTACCCGGCAACGTGGTGCTGGATTTCCGATTCGGCGATGCGGAGAAAGTCGAGGCGGCCTTCGCCAAGGCCGCGCATGTCACGACCCTCAACATCCGCAACAACCGAATCGTCGTGGCGGCGATGGAGCCGCGCAGCGCGATCGGGGAATGGGACGCGGCCGAGGGTCGCTACGTGCTGCGCGTCGGCAGCCAGGGCGTGTTCGGTCTGCGCAACCAGATGGCCAACGACATCCTGAAGGTACCGGTGGACAAGGTGCGCATCATCACCGGGAATGTCGGCGGGTCGTTCGGGATGAAGGCCAGCGCCTATCCGGAATATGCCTGCGTGCTGCATGCGGCGAAGCTGCTCGGCCGGCCGGTCAAGTGGACCGACGAGCGCAGCGGGTCCTTCCTGTCCGATTGCCACGGGCGCGATCACGAGACGGAGGCGTCGCTGGCACTGGATGGCGATGGCCGGTTCCTGGCGGTGCGCCTGCGGTCCTACGGCAACATGGGCGCCTATCTGTCCACCGTGGGCAACCTCATGGGCACGGGCAATTTCAGCAAGAACATCCAGTCGAACTACGCGACACCGCTGCTGTTGGTCGAGACGAAGAACGTGGTCACCAACACCACGCCGGTGAGTGCGTATCGCGGCGCCGGGCGGCCCGAGGGCAACTACTTCATGGAGCGACTGATCGAGACGGCCGCGCGCGAGACCGGGCGCGACGCGATCGCCCTGCGCAAACTGAACCACATCAAGCCGGAGGCCTTCCCGTTCAGCGCACCGTCGGGGTCTGTGTACGATTCGGGTGATTTCTCTGCGGTGCTCGATCGCGCATTGGAAGCGGCCGACTGGAACGGATATGCGGCACGCAAGGCAGAGAGCGACGCACGCGGCGTGCTCCGCGGGCGCGGTATCGGCAATTTCCTTGAATGTACGGCGCCACCGATGAAGGAACAGGGCGAACTGGTGTTCGAGGCGGACGGGACCGTCACCATCGTCACCGGCACGCTCGACTACGGCCAGGGGCATTGGTCGGCCTTTGCCCAGGTGCTGCATTCGAAGCTCGGCGTGCCCTTCGAGAAGATCCGCCTGATGCAGGGTGACTCCGACCGGCTGGTCGCGGGGGGCGGCACGGGCGGGTCGAAGTCGCTGATGGCCTCGGGTGCCGCCATCCTTCAGGCGGCTGACATCGTCATCGAGAAGGGCCGCGCGGCGGCCGGCTACGTGCTGGAAGCGGCGGCCGAGGATATCGAGTTCACCGCCGGGCGCTTCAGCATCGCCGGTACCGATCGCGGTATCGGCATCATGGAACTGGCGGCGAAGCTGCGCGCGATCGGGCCGCTGCCGCAGGAGGTGCCGAACAGCCTCGATGCGCAGACCGTCTATGACCAGGCGCCGATGGCCTATCCGAATGGCTGCCACGTGTGCGAGGTCGAGATCGACCCCGACACCGGCATCGTGCGCATCGACCGCTACGTCACGGTCAACGACTTCGGCGTGATCGTGAACCCCATGCTGGTCGAGGGCCAGGCGCATGGCGGCATCGTGCAGGGCATCGGCCAGGCGCTGCACGAGCGCGTGGCCTATTCCGAGGACGGGCAGCTGCTGACCGGCACCTACATGGACTACGGCCTGCCGCGCGCCGACGACCTGCCCTCCTTCGGCTTCGAGAGCGCGCCCAGCCCCTGCACGACCAATCCGCTGGGTGCCAAGGGGTGTGGCGAGGCCGGCTGCGCGGGATCGCTGCCGGCGGTGATGAACGCGATCTCGGATGCGCTGGGCGGGCGGCATATCGACATGCCGGCGACGCCGGAGCGGGTCTGGGCTGCGCTGCGAGGCTGACGGGCAGCCTCTTCCTGATTGGCCCGTGTCGTTCCATACCGGTGGCGCGCGCAACCCGTCGCGCCACCGGTTTCACGACACGACCCGAGGAACGCCCCCATGACGCCACCCGAAAGAATGCGCGCCCTGCTCAGCCAGCCGGGCTTCGTCGCCATGCCTGCCGTGTGGGACGGGCTGTCGGCGAAGCTGACTGCGGCGGCAGGCTTCAAGACCGCCTTCCTGTCTGGGTCTTGCGTGGCGGCGAGCCGCCTCGGCGGGCCCGACCTCGACCTGCTGTCGTTCGCAGAGATGCTGAACAGCCTCGAGATGGTGCGCGGCGCGGCACCGGACCTGCTGGTTCTGGCAGATGGTGACCATGGCTACGGCAATGCGATGAACGTGCAGCGCACGGTGCGCGCCTATGGCCGCGCCGGTGCCGCCGCCATCCTGATCGAGGACAAGATCACCCCGCGCGCGCTCACCTCCGACGGCAAGCCCTGCATGCCGCGCGAGGAAGTGCGCATGAAGATCCGCGCCGCAGTCGAGGCCGCGAAGGACAGTGGCATCCTGGTCATGGCGCGCACCGATTGCCGCCCGACCGCCGGCATCGAGGAGGCGCTCGCGCGCATCGAGATGTATGTCGAGGAAGGCGCCGACATCCTCTTCCTCGACAGCCCGAAGGACGAGGACGAGGTGAAGCGCGGCGTCGCGGCGTCAAAGGGCCGTCCGCATTTCGCCGTGCTGTCGCCCGGCGCGGGGCGCGAGACGCCGACGCAGAAGCGCGCGCATGAACTGGGGTTGAAGATCGGGACCTTCCCGACCGGCACGCTTTCGCCCGCCATGGCGGGGATGAAGGCGGGGCTGGCGGCGCTGGCGGCTGGCGCTTCCGCTGCCGAGAGCGCGCTGCCGACGAAGGAATTCCGCGATACGCTGGGCTACGCCGACTACGACGCCCAGGCGAAGAAGTTCATCGGCTGACGGGGTCGGGGGGCGTGGCGCCCCCCGCCCTTTTCACGCCGCGACGAAGACGCCGCCTTCCTCGCTGAGCGCGGCCAGGTGGTGGTCCATGTCGCCGAACATGTTCTCAATGACGGTCAGCCGCTTCAGGTAGTGGCCACCGGCATATTCCATCGTCATGGCGATGCCGCCATGCATCTGGATGGTCTGCTGGCCGACGAAGCGGGCGTTGCGGCCAATCTCGATCTTCACGGCGCGCATGTTGCGGCGGCGTTCGTCATCGTTGCGCTCGCTCGCCATCATCGCCGCCAGCATCGCCATCGATCGCGCCTGCTCCAGGCAAACCATCATCTCCGCCGCGCGATGCTGCAGCGACTGGAAGGAGCCGATCGGGCGGCCGAACTGCTTGCGGGTTTTCAGATAGTCGATGGTGAGGTCCTTGGCCGCCTCCATGCAGCCGATCGCCTCGGCGCCGAGCGCGGCGATGGCTTCGTCCGCCACGCGTTCGACCAGCGCGAGCCCGCCTTGCAGCTCGGCGGCAGCGTCTACCTTTACCGCATCGAAGGTGATGTCGGCGGCGCGCTGCCCGTCGGAGGTGCGGAAGCCGCGGCGCGTGACACCGGTCGCATCCGCCGGTACCAGGAACACGCCGATGCCGTCGCGGTCGCGCCGCCCGCCCGAGATGCGCGCCGTCACCACCAGCTGGTCGGCGGTGTCGCCATGCACCACCACGCCCTTACGGCCCTCGATGACCCAGCCGTCGCCATCCTTCTTCGCGGTGGTGGCCACATCATGCAGGTCGAAGCGCGATTGCTGTTCGGTATGCGCGAAGGCCATCAGCAGCTTGCCTTCGGCGATCATCGGCACCAGCGCGCTGCGCTGCTCCGGCGTCGCGCCATGGCGCAGGAAGCCGCCACCCAGCACGACCGTGGAGACGAAGGGTTCGAGCGTCAGCGCGCGGCCCATCTGCTCCATCACGATCATCGTCTCGACGGCGCCGTAGCCCAGGCCGCCATCGTCTTCCGCGAACGGCATCCCCAGCAGGCCGAGGTCCGCGAAGGCCGCCCAGACCTCGCGCGACCAGCCGGTCTCGGACTTCAGGTAGGCCTTGCGCTGCTCGAAACCGTACTTGTCCTTCAGCAGCTTCGCCAGGCTGTCCTGGAGAAGGCGCTGGTCTTCAGAAAGGTCGAAATCCATGTGTGCTCAGAGCCCCAGAAACGCTTTGGCCATGATGTTCTTCTGGATCTCGGTGGACCCGCCGTAGATCGACTGCTTGCGCCAGTTGAAATAGGTCGCCTGCGCCAGCGTCTGCCAATCCGCCGCGACATCCGGTTCGTTGCGCCCATCGGCTTCCGGGTCGTGCGGGGCGGCCAGGCCGTAGGGGCCGGCAGCCATGACATACAATTCGCTGATCGCCTGCTGCAGTTCCGTACCGCGGATCTTGAGCACCGACGAAGCCGGGTTCGGCTTGCGCTGGCTGAGCGCGCGGTTCTCATCCGCCAGCACGCGAAGCGTGGTCATCTCCAGCGCCTTCAACTGCACCTCGACATCCGTCAGGCGCGAGCGGAACCGCGGGTCCTCCATGACCGGCCGCGCGCCGCCCGGCGTTTCCTTCGCGATCAGCTTCAGCCGGCGGATGCGTTCCTTGGACGCACCAACGCGCGCCTGCCCGGTGCGCTCGTTCGACAGCAGGAACTTCGCGCAATCCCAGCCGCGGTTCTCCGTGCCGACCAGGTTTGCCATCGGCACCTTCACATCGTCGAAGAAGACCTCGTTCACCTCATGCGCGCCGTCGATGGTGATGATCGGCCGAACCGTGA
The DNA here is from genome assembly GCF_022846615.1 of Roseomonas fluvialis. NCBI lineage: Bacteria > Pseudomonadati > Pseudomonadota > Alphaproteobacteria > Acetobacterales > Roseomonadaceae > Roseomonas > Roseomonas fluvialis. The sequence continues at coordinate 2,380,842 of NZ_AP025637.1, read as the reverse complement.
TGCCCGGCGTCTTCATGTCGACCAGCAGGAAGGAAATGCCCTCCTGCTGCTTCGCCGCACCGGCATCGGTACGCACCAGCAGGAATATCCAGTCGGCGTGCTGCGCCAACGTGGTCCAGGTCTTCTGGCCGTTGACGATGTAGTGGTCGCCCTCGCGCTTCGCGGCACACTTCAACGACGCAAGGTCGGACCCCGCGCCGGGCTCGGAGAAGCCCTGGCAGAACCACAGATCGAGGCTCGCGAGCTTCGGCAGGAAGTGCTTCTTCTGCTCATCCGTGCCGAAGGCGATCAGCACGGGACCGAGCATGTTGCAGTTGAAGCCGAGCGGCGATGGCGCCGGCGTCGACTGGATTTCCTCGGACAGGATGAAGCGCTTGATGGCGCTCCAGGGCTGCCCGCCCCATTCCACCGGCCAGTGCGGCACCGCCCAGCCCTGGGCATAGAGGCGCTTCTGCCAGTCCACCTGCATCGCCTTGGTGGGCGTGCGGCCCGACGCCATGCGCTCGCGCGTCTCGGCCGGCAGGTTGGCGTCGATCCAGCTGCGGACTTCCTCGCGGAAGGCGCGCTCCTCATCGGTGAAGCGGAGTTCCATCCTCGTCTCTCCCCGTTCGAAATTCGGTCAGCGGCCCATGCCGGCGAAGGTCCCGCCCTCGGCCGCGAGCTTTTCGATCAGCGCCGTCGGCTTCAGGTTGGCGTCGTTGGTCGCCTCGGCATAGCGCGCCAGCTTGTCGCGCACGGTCTTCAGCCCCTGGGTATCCGCCCAGAACATCGGCCCGCCGCGGAAGGCAGGCCAGCCGAAGCCGTTGATGAAGATCACGTCGATGTCGATGGGACGGTAGGCGATGCCTTCCTCGAGAATGCGCGCGCCTTCGTTCACCATCGGCAGCAGCATGCGGTCGAGGATCTCCTCGTCGGATATCTTGCGCCGCCGCACCTGCATCTTCTCCGCGACGTCGAGGATGATCTTCTCGACCTCCGGGTCCGGCAGGCGGTTGCGCTTCTCGTCGTACATGTACCAGCCCTTGCCGGTCTTCTGCCCGAAGCGCCCCAGCGCCACGACGGCGTCGGCCACCGGTGCGACCGTCCCGCGCGCCTTGCGCACCGCCGCGCCGATATCGAGGCCCGCGAGGTCACCCGTCGCGAGCGGCCCCATGGCCATGCCGTAGCCTTCCATCACCTTGTCGATGTCGGCCGGCAGGCAGCCTTCCAGCAGCAGCTTTTCCACCTGCGGGCCGCGCTTGCCGGTCATGCGGTTGCCGACGAAGCCGTCACAATTGCCGACCAGCACCGGCAGCTTGCCGATCCGCTTGCCGAACTCCGTTGCCGTCGCGATCGTCGCCCAGGAGGATTTCGACCCGCGCACATTCTCCAGCAGCCGCATGACATTGGCAGGCGAGAAGAAGTGCATCCCAACCACCAGTTCCGGGCGAGACGTCGCGCTGGCGATCTCGTCGATCGACAGTGTCGAGGTATTGGACGCCAGCACCACGCCCGGCCGCGCTGCCTTGTCGAGTCGTGCGAAGACTTCCTTCTTCACGGCCATGTTCTCGAACACCGCCTCGATCACCAGGTCGGCCTTTTCCACGGTGCCTTCGAAATCGGTGCTGCCGGTCAGCAGGGCTTTGCGCTTCTCATAGTCGGCCTGCGACAGCCGGCCCGACGCCACCGTCCGTTCCCAATTCGCATGGCAGCGCGCCAGACCCTTTTGCAGGGCTTCCTCGCTGGTCTCGACGATGGTCACCGGCACGCCATTGTTCGCAGCCGACATGGCGATGCCGCCGCCCATCGTGCCGCCGCCGATCACCACCAGGCGTTCGACCGGCAGCGACTTCGCCTCCGCGGGCATGCCCGGGATTCGCAGCACCTCGCGCTCGCCGAAGAAGATGTGGCGCAGCGCCTTGGACTGCTCGCCCGCCACCAGCGTCGCGAACAGGTCGCGTTCCTTCGCGAGGCCCTCCTCGAACGGCAGCGTGAAGGACGCGCGCACCGCCTCCGCACAGCCCTTCGGGCTTTCCTGCCCGCGCGTGCGCTTGAGCAGACCTGCCACCACGGCCTCGAACGCCGCCGGATCCTGGCCGCTGATCTTGTCGGTGCGGTTGCGCGCCAGCGTGAAGGTCTTCCCAATCGCCGCCTTCGCCCAGGCCACCGCGCCGGCCTCGAGGTCGCCCTCGATCACCGCATCCACCACGCCGAGCTTGACCGCCTTCTCGGCCGGGATCGGGTCGCCGCTGATGATGATCTTGGCCGCTTCCTCCGGCCCGATCAGACGCGGCAGGCGCTGCGTGCCGCCCGCGCCGGGCACGAAGCCGCGCTTCACTTCCGGCAGCCCGACCTGCGCGCCCGGTGCGGCCACGCGCGCATGGCAGGCCAGCGCCAGTTCCAGCCCGCCGCCCAGCGCCGAACCATGGATCGCCGCGACCACGATGCCGGGGAAGCCCTCGATCGCGTCGAACACCTCGGTCAGCGACGGCGGCTGCCGCGGCTTGCCGAATTCGGTCATCTCGGCGCCGGCGCAGAACATGCGGCCGGTGCCGATCAGCACCACCGCCTTCGCGCCGCCGGCCTTCGCCGCCGCCAGCCCGGCATGCAGCCCGGCACGAATCTCTGTCCGCAGCGTGTTCACCGGCGGGTTGGCCAGGCGCAGCACATGGACATCGCCATGCTGCGCGTGCTGCACGAAGTCGGACACAGGCGTTACTCCCTCAATCGCGTGTGGGCCTGGACAGCCCTTCTTGGCGGCGGAGTGTCCGGCAGAACCGCGCCGACGGCAAGCACGACGCACCCGGTTGCCCGCGCGCCCCGCGCATGCTGCGCTGCGCCCCGCGCACAACAAAGGGAGCGGAACGCATGACCCTGTTCGACCTGACCGGAAAGGTCGCCGTCGTCACCGGCGGCAGCCGCGGCATCGGCCGCGCCATCTGCGAACGCATGGCCGAACACGGCGCCAAGGTCGTCGTTTCCTCCCGCAAGGTGGATGCCTGCCAGGAGGTGGTGGACGCCATCACGGCCCGCGGCGGCACCGCGATGGCGCTGGCCTGCAACATCGGCCGCAAGACCGAATGCCAGGCGTTGATCGACCAGACCATCGCCGCCTGGGGCCAGGTGGACATCATGGTCTGCAACGCCGCCATCAACCCGCATTTCGGCCCCGCCGTGACCATGCCGGACGAGATCTTCGACAAGATCATGGCGTCCAACATCAAGTCGAACCTCTGGCTCGCCCACATGACGGCGCCCGGCATGGCGGAACGCGGCGGCGGGTCGATCATCGTCGTCAGTTCGATCGGAGGCTTCCGCGGCTCGCCCGTCCTCGGCGCCTACGCGATCTCGAAGGCGGCGGACATGCAGCTCGTGCGGAACCTCGCGGTCGAATGGGGTCCGAAGAATGTGCGCGCGAATGCCATTGCGCCCGGCCTGGTGCGCACCGACTTCGCCCGCGCGCTTTGGGAGGATCCCGGCATCTACAAGAAGCGAACCAAGGACACGCCGCTGAAGCGCATTGGCGAACCGGACGAGATCGCAGGGGCAGCCGTGTTCCTGGGGTCCGCCGCGGGGTCCTTCATGACCGGCCAGACCATCGTGATCGATGGCGGCGTGCTGGCCGGCCCGCCGTCGCGCTCCGACGACGACTGATCAGCGCAAGCCGAGCGGCTTGCCGGTCGGGTCGAAGCCCGAGGACGGCCCGCCGCGCTGGATCGGCGGCTTCACGCTGATCCCCGGGCCTTCGCGCACGGGTGGCGCGGGCGCGGGCGCGGGTGCACGCGGTGGCGTCACAGGCAGGCGCGGGGACTGCGCCGCCTGCGAAGGGCGCGATGCCGCCGGCGGCTCGGGGTCGGCGGTGACGGGCGGCAGCGGCGGCGGCGGCAATACGGCCACGGGCGGCGGGGCGGGTGGGGCCTGCACCGGGGGCTGCGGCGGGGGCGCCGTCGGTCGCGTCGCCGCCGGCTGGGTGGGGCGCTGCGGCGTGGCCGGCGGTGGTGCCACGACGGCTTGCGGCGGCACGGCGCCGCGCGCGGCTGCCAGCACCTCCTCGCGCAGCCGGTCGCGCGCGGGCAGGCCGCGATCGCGCGAATCCGCCGCATGCCGGGCCGCCACGTCCAGATAGGGGCGCAGGTCCGGTACGCCGCGTGCCTCGGTCTCGCGCGCCACGACGCCGGCTTCGGTGGTCAGCGTCGCGCGGTCCGCACTGCGGCCCAGATCAGCGACGATGCGGGCATAGCCATCGAGCGAGAGCTCGCGCTCGATCCGCAACTGCTCCAGTGCGCGCGCCCAGCCAGCGCGCATCTCGGGGCTCGCCTGCACCACGTCGGCACCGGCGAGCAGCGGCTCGATCCCGTCCATGCGCCGCTGCGACTGGCCCGCGGCACGCGCAAGGACCGCGGCACCTTCCAGCTGCGCGCGCAGCCCTGCGCGTTCCTGTTCGAGGCGCGCACGCTCGGCCGCCATCAGCCCGGCCTCCAGCCTGTCGAGGCCCTGGCGCAGGCGCGGATCGGCGCCTTCGCGCAGTGCGGCGATCTGGCGGCGCGCGTTCTCGGCCTCGGTGCCACTGGCACGGCTCTCGGCCTCGAAGGCACGGTTCAGCGCCTCGGCACGGCGCAGGCTCGTGGTGACATGGGCTGCGAGCGCGACCCGGAAGCCCACGGATGCCAGGCGCGTGGGCTGGCCATCCGTCGCGTCATAGGGCGGCACCTCGATGCGCAGCGAGGACCGCAGCGCCGCCTCCGGCGTGCGGTAATCCCCGCCCTTCACCACCACGCCGCCCGCCTGGCCGTGCAGGCGCCCGACGCGTACCGCGCGGAAGGGTTCCAGCACCAGTTCGCCGACATTGCCCAGCATGTCGTGCAGGCCCAGCGGATTCGGCTCCAGCGCGCCCACCGGCTGCGCGCGGCCCGATGCCGACCGCGGCCCCTGGAACCAGGCGTAGCGCGACGTGCCCTCGGGCATCGGGAAGGTGCGGCCGAGGAAATCGAGTTCGCTGACGGCGGCGCCGCCGCGCGCCGCGTATTCCCATTCCTCCTCGGTCGGCAGGCGCACGAAGGCGGGCGTGCCGTCGGCGTGGGGCAGGCGCGCGGCCGCATTGCGCAACAGCCAGGTGGTGTAGCGCTGCGTGAAGGCCACCGCGTCGAACCAGGACAAGCTGGCCGCCGGCAGGCGCCCGGCTGCCGAGGCAGCCGGGCAGCGGTCCTCCATCACCGCGGCGTATTGGTCGCGGGTGACCTCGTACTTGCCGATCCAGAACAGCGCGACATCGCGGCCGGCCGCAGCAAAGGGGCCGGCAACGGCTTCGCGCCGCGCGAATTCCGCCACGCCACCGGCCGGGTCCGTTGTGCCGAGCGTGACGGGCCGGTCCTCCAGCGCACCAGGACCGGCCGGTGTCTCGATCGGGCGGAACGCCATGGCGGCGCCGCAGGGCATGGGCAGCACCAGATCACGCTCGGCGGGGCGGGGATTGGTGAACTCCTCGGGCCAGGGCGACTGCGCCTGCAGCGGCGAGGCGAGCAGCAGCGCGCACAGGATCGCGGCGCCGCAGTGCGCAACGCCCGACCCGCGCGAAGCTGTTGTCGCGAGCGTGGCAGCGAACCGCCGCCGGGATTCGATGCGTGCCATCATCCCTCCGCCAGCCCTTCGGCCGGCGCCACGCCCGCGGCCCGAATGCCCGCCAGCACCGACGCCATCATCGCACCCAGCAGAGTCACGCCGGCTGCGCCCAGGCCCATCGCCGCCGTCAGCAGGCAGACCGGGCGGTCCCCGGCGACCGTCCCGGCGAAGGCACGGTTCAGCACGCCCGCCACCGCCGCCGCCACGGCGAAGGCGCAGATGGCGCCGGCCAGCGCGACCGCGACCGCCTGGATCACCGGCAGCATCAACAGCGCGCGGCGCTTCAGCCCGAGCAGCGACAGCAACGCGATGTCACGCCGCTTGCGTTCCACCTGCGCCCAAAGCCCGACGCCCAGGCTGATCAGGTAGCCCGCCCCCCCTGCCCCGGCGAGCGCCAGGAACAGCAGCGCGAGGTTGCGGTCGAGCCGCAGCAGCCCCGCCACGGCCTCGGCCCGCGAGGCCACCTCGATCCCGGCCAGGCGGAATTCGCGATCGAGCGCGGGCACATCCTCGATCCGCGTGGCATGCAGGCGGAAGCCGGCGAAGGGGCGCGTGCGCGCGAGGTCCTCGCTGACCGGGCGTGCATCCGGGCCAACGGTGCCATCGAGGAAATCCTCGACCAGCAGCAGCACGGGCACGGCGGCAAAGGCGGCATCGCGCGTCGCGGCCGACAGCGGCGCGACGCCGCCCACGCGCATCGGCAGTGTCAGCGCCTCCCGCTGGCCATCGCGAAGACGCGGGATCGAGGCGAGCACCGGCTCACCGGCCCGCAGGCCAAGACGCTCCAGCGCCGTGGTCGAGACCACGAGTTCATCCGCATCGGCCACGCTGCGTCCGGGCAGCAGCGGGTCCTGCGCCGCGGTCGGCAGCAGTTCCACGCGAAGGCCGCTGCCAGGACGGGCCGGGTTCTCCAGCACGATGGTCGCCGAGAGCGCGCGCGTGCGAGGCACCAGGAAGGCGATGCGCGGATCGGCGGCGAGGCGTTCGAACAGGGCCGGTTCCAGCGTTCGGTTGACGACCGAGACCACCTCCCGCGCACGCGGGTCCTCGAGCAGTTCGGCGCGCAACCCGGCCACGACCCCCTGCCGCAACCCGAACAGCACGATGAGCGGCGCGAGCACAGCCGCGCAGCCGAGCACCGAGCACAGGAACAGCACCCGTTCGTGCCAGAGGTCCGCGAGTGCGAGGCGCAGCATGGTCAGGCCGCCTGCGCGACCGGCGCGCGCACGAAGATCGACCGCGCGACGCCATCGGCACCGGGTGCGTGCGTCTCGCAGGACAGCACGGGATAGCCCGCGCGCACGGCGCGATCGGGGTCGTGGGTCGCAACCAGCAGGGCCGCGCCGGCCGTCTTGCATTCCCGCCGCAGCAGCGCGAGCACGACATCGGCCAGTTCGGGATGCACCGCGGCGGTCGGCTCGTCCGCCAGGACAAGCGCCGGGCGATGCGCCAATGCCCGCGCGATCGCCGCGCGCTGCCGCTGGCCCACCGAGAGCTCAGCCGGTCGCTTGGCAAGCTGCGCGCGGATGCCAAGTTCCTCGGCGAGGGCACGCACACGCGCCGCATCCGGCCGGCCCGCGATGCGCTGCGTCAGCGCGATATTCTGCTCGACCGAAAGGAAGGCCAGCAGCCCGCCGGTCTGCGGCACCACCCCGATGCGCCGTGCGCGCAGGTCGGCGAGCGCATCGCGCCCACCGCCCCTCCAGTATCGCGCGATGTCCTGCCCGGCGAAGCTGAAGCGCTGCGCGGCATCCGGTGGCGCGGCGAGGGCCAGCATCATCAGCAGCGTGGACTTGCCGCTGCCCGAGGGGCCGGCCAGCGCCAGTGCCTCACCCTCATCGAGGTCGAATTCCGGGACCTCCAGCGCGAAGGGCGCGGCATCCCCGCGATAGGCGCGCGTCACGCCACGCAGGGACAGCAGCGGGGTCACGGGAGCGCGTCCAGCGGGACGGGGAAGAACGCCTCGCCGCCTGGCCGCCCGTCCAGCGTGACCCAGAGGTCAGGACGCGCGGCGAATTCCTGGTAGAGGCGCAGCTTCGTCTCGATGCCATTGATGAGTTCGCGCTGTGCGGCGGCACCCATGGCGAGCCATTCCTGCTCGGTGAGTTCCATGACCTGCGACTGGTATGGCAGCCCATCGAGGTATTCGCCGAGTGCCTGCCCGACGCGCGCGAGGTTGCCCAGCCGCGCCGGGTCGCGCGCCGTGGCCGCGAAGGCCGCGCGCAGCTGCCCGAAGAACGACCGCGGATCGGTGCGCCCCGCAAGTCCCGCATCGAGGATCCGCGTCAGCGCCTGTGACAGGTCCGACAACTGGTTGCGCGTGAGTAGCACCCGGATGTCCAGAGCGGCGAGCGTGGGGTCTCGCAGGTCGCGGTCGGTGGTGAAGGACCGCACCACGTCGGGCGCCGTGGTGCCGCCTTCCCGCCCCAGATACGCAAGGCGCATCGCGGTCGCGACGATCTCGATCTGCTGGGCCATGCGCTCGGCCTCGGGCGTGCGTGCGGGTTCCACGCCGCCGACCGGGCGGCCGACCGTGTCCGCGACCTGGCGGAACAGTGCGTTCGTCAGGCCGTTCACGACCTGCTCGAAGGCCTGCGGGCTGCCGCCGGCGACGGGGAAATACAGCGATCCGGCGGCGCCGTAGCGCGTCAGCTCGGTGTACTGCGCGCGCGCGCCGGCGTGGTTGGACCGGCCCTCCGGCGTCTGGAGGTGGATGGCGAACAGAGCGACGCCGCGCGCCTCGGCCAGCGCCTTGATTTCGGGAATGCCGAGCCGCGTCTGCGACTTCGGGTCGGTGGCGTCCAGCGCGCCGGCATCGGTGATCAGCACGACGTAGCGGCCACCGAATTGCGACCAGTCCACCTGGTCGATCGCCACGCGCAGGCCGGCGATGGCGTCCTCGTCGAACTGCTCGGTCGAGACGGTGGCGGCGCGCACCGTCTCGAGCGCCGGCAGGATCGCCGCCGGCGGTTGCGAGAAGTCCGGCGCCGCCACCAGGCGCGTCACGTATTCGAGTTGCGGCCGCGTGCTGATATCGGCGCGATAGGCCACCATGCCGAAGCGGAAATTGTCGCGCACCGCGCTGTCGCCGATGCGCCCGACGATGCGCCGGATCGCCTCGCGCGTGCGGTCGATGTAGGGCTGCATCGACACCGTGCTGTCGATGACGAACACGATGCCGCCGCGGAAGTCGCGCAGGCGCGACGGGTCGGCCTGCGTCGGCGCCTGGCGTAATTCAGCGGGCGCGGAGATCACTTCCAGCGAACGCATCTGCGTGCCGTCGCGGCGCTGGATCGTCTCGGCCTCCAGGATCGGCAGCAGGTAGAAATTGCGCTGGATGTCGATGAAGGTCTCGGGCTCCAGCGCCACCACGGGACTGCCGGGCTGGCCGGCGGCGGCCCGCAGCGCGACGGCATCCTGGGTCATGGTCGGCGAGGCGAGCAGTCCGCGCAGCACATCGGCATCGCGCAGGAACATGGTGCGCTCGCGCCCGGCGGGGTTGGTGAAGGCGCCGACCATGGTGTGGCGCCAGTCGATCGCGCGATCCTCGCGCACCCAACCCTGCACCTGGCCGTCGGCCTCGCGGCCGATCTCGATCCAGCCATCGCGACGGGCATAGACATGCGCCACGGTGAAGCCCGCGAGCGGGCGGCCCTGCGGCGCATTCGGCTGGGCATGCAACGTGGCGCCGGGACGCATGATGACGCGCTGGAACAGCGTGGTCTTGCCCGGAATCAGCAGTGGAGCGCGCGGTGCTGTGCGGATACCGCGCTGCTGTGCCTGCGCGACCTGCGGCAGCAGGGCGGCGGTGGCCAGCAGCAGGATGCGTCGCGGCGTCATTGCCAGAAATCCCTGATGGTCAGCGGCGCGTTGATGTCGCCCTCCCGTGCGCGGTCGTCGAGCCATTGGCGCAGCCGCGCGCGCGGTGCGGCGGCGGCGGCGTCACCGGCGGTCACCGCCTCGCGGTAGTGGCGCGCGGCCTGGCGCGGGTCGGGGTCTCGGAAGGGCCGCCCCGGGGTGAAGCCGACAGGATCATAAAGCCCCGCGAGCCGCGTGAGCGACGAAGCATTTCCGGCCCGCGCGGCGGCCTCCCAGAGCAGCAGGGCGTCGTCATAGCGGCCGGCTTCGTAGCGCCGCGCGGCTTCGCCGGCGATTGCGGCGGGGGATGTGGCGCGGGCGACGACTTCGGGCACCGACAGGCCATCGAGCGTGACCGGCGCCTGCGGTTCGGCCTGCGGGCGCACCGGCGGCAAATCGGGCGGCGGCAGCGCGGGGCGTTCAGGGCGAGGCAGCGGTTCGGGGGCGATGATGATCGGTTCGCTGGTCGGTTCCGATTCGGTCGGCGGCGCTGGCGGTTCGCGTCCATACAGCCACCAATAGGCGCCGCCTCCGCCCGCGGCGAGCAGTAGCAGGACCAGCAGAATCCAGGGCAGCGCCGACCCGCGTTTCGCCATCGCCGCGGGCTGCGGCACCGACAGCGCCGGTTCGGGTGCGGGCACCGCGCGCGGCAGGACGATGGTCGCGTCCGGATCCTCGATGCCCGGCAAGGGCGCCGCGGCGGGCGGCGGCGGCGCGGCGCGCGGCACGGGCGGCGGCGGGACCGCCATGGTGTGGCCCGACCCGCCATGCAGCGGCGGCACATCCGGCCAAAAGAGCGGTGCGTCGATGCGCGCATCCGGCAGGCGGAAGATCACCGGTCCGGCTTCCAGCCAATCGACAACCTGCGGGCCGAGATACAGCCGCACGCCCTGCGGCGAGGCCTCGACGCGATCTGGTGCGATCAGCGCGTCGCTCACCTGCCAGCCCTCGGGTCCGAGCGTCCCCTTGCCCCAGCCTTCGCGCAGGATGCGGAAGCGTGGGTCAGCGGGGATGTCCATCAGGCCCTGCAGCAGGATGATGGCGTGCCCGCCCTCGGGGTGCGCCGGGTCGGCGGCGGCGCGCACCACGCTCATGCGGCGGCGCCGAGCGCACCCAGGATGCTGCCCAGGCGCGCATTCTGCGCGACGTCGATCTCGAGCCCGCCCGGCGCGGTCACGTTCTCCTCTGCCAGGCGTGAGAAGGCGCTGATCCAGTCGACGTGATACTGCTTGTCGTAGGGTTCGGGCTGCGGGCCCAGCACCGGCATGCCGTTCACCGGCGCGCGCGGCGCGAAGACCGGGCGGTCGGTGCGCCCAGCGCGTGGTCGCTGGTCCACCGGCAGGTCGGCGTAGCCCAGCGAATGGACGTAGCGGTTCACCACGCCCTCGGCGACCATCACGGGCTTCGCTGCACTTTCCGACAGCTTCTGACGATAGGACGCCGCTTCGCGCAGGCGTTGCGCAATCCGCGCGGACAAGCCCGTGCGCCGCGCGCCGGCGCCGATCTGCGCGACCAGCGCCGACGCCGCCTCGCGCGGCAGCTTGAGCTGGTCCGCGGTCTCGGGTTCGGCCGCGGCGCGGTGCATCTTCTCCAGCCATTCGACCACCGCCATGTCGGCGTAGCGTTCGAAGGCGTCGCGCGCGCGGTGCTCGCCCTGCGCGGCGGGTGCCACCAGGTCGCCGAGTTCGGCCAGGTAGTCCTCCTCCCCTGCCCGCGCGCCGACCGGGGCTTCTTCCGCCGGCTCGGTCTGCATGCGCCACCAGGCGGAGGTCAGTTCCTCATGCGTGACCTGCAGGCTGCGGATCAGCCGCCCGAAGGCCTGGGCGGAGGCGCAGGCGACCAGCGCACGACTGACGACGCGCGCTTCCTCGCGCCGCTTGTTCAGTTCCGCCGTGAGGTCGCCCGAATGCCAGTACGGCGAGAGCCGCGCCATCATGTCGATCCGCAGCGATTCCAGCCGCGCGGCGATCTGGTTGCGCTTGATGGCGGGGTCGCAGACCGGGCGCAGGCTCTCCGCGAGATACGAGATGCCGCCATCATTCAGCGTCATCGCCGCATCCCAGGCGCGCTCGGGATCGGAGAAGTGACGACGTGCGTCGTCGTTCGACAGGAACTCCTCGCGCAGCCGCGCGATGCGCGGCGCCTCGGACGCGCGCGGCGCGGCCTCCCGCCCCTGCTCGTCGTAGTCGAGGATATGCTTCGCCGCGACATTCGGATTGCGCAGCCAGTAGGAATTCGCAAACGGCGCACCGGCGGCCCAGTTGCGCGGCCAGTCGTATTCCTTGCCGAAGAAGTCCAGCAGCGACGCATTCAGCCGGATGGTCCAGCGACTGCCGGTGCCTTCCGTCGCGCCCTTCTTTTCCTCGAACTCCGTGTCGAACTTCGTCAGCACCAGGAACAGCGCGTTGCGGTGGCGCGCGCGTTCCTCTGGCGTGGTGCCCAACGTGCCGTCCACCCAATCCTTGATCATCCGCGGCAGGGTGCGGACTTCCTGGTTGGACGGCCCGATGCACAGCAGCATCGAGGTGATTTCCTGCTCCGCGCAGTAGCGCTGGTACAGGTAGGCGACCTTGCCGCGCAGGAACAGGCCGGGGAGCTTGCCCTTCTCGGCCAGGAACCGCCCCGGCTGCGTCAGCTTCTCGCGCGACCGCGCGCCAGGGAAGTCGAGCAGGTCGGTGACCTCGAAGAAATCCCAGGGCTTGTCGCGCAGCGCGATGGTCAGTTCCGCGACCAGCGCGGCGACGGCGGCGCGCGGCAGCACAGCCTGGCGCCCGGCGCGCGTCCGCAGCGCCAGCTTGCCGTCGGACGGATCACCGAGGCCCGACAGCGTGCGAACATCGATGATCGAGGTCTCGCGCGGCGACAGGGCGTCCAGTGGCGCGAAGGCCTCGTCCGGGAAATCGAGTGCCGCCAGCGCGGTCAGAAGTTCGCGCGCGGCGGCGGTGACGGCCTCATGCCCGTTCCACAGGATCGAGAAGAACGCCGCGCGTTCCGCCACGGGCAGCCGCGGCGCGATGGACGCCGCCTGCACCCAGAAGGCGGAGCCCAGGCCGGGCACCAGCGGGTGGCCGCGGAACAGACCCTCGAAGTACTCGCGCAGGTCGTCGACATCGTCTTCGGTCAGCCGGTCGGTCGGTTCCGCGGCGATGCGCGAGGCGAAGCGCGCGCAATGCGACTGCACGAGTTCCGGCGAGGGAATATCCACCTCCGCCGGATCGAAATCCTCGAGGAATGTATTGCCCAGGATCTTGATGACATCGGTCTGCGACAGCAGCCGCAGCACCACCGGATGGCCCGGCATTGCCGCCGGCGGGCGCAGCGTGAAGCGGGTGACCAGGCCCGTCGCTTCCTGCCCGCCCTCGGGGTTGATGTCGCGCACGAAGTCGAGCGCGGTGCCGTCGAACATCGCGGTCACGCTCTCCTGCCCGCGTCGCGCCAGCGCGCTGATCAGGTAGGACTTCCCCGACTGCGACGGCCCGAACACCGACACGCACATCGGCCGTTCGGCCGCGACTTCCAGCTTACGCGCACGCCGCGCGAATTTGCGGAAGTCGCGTGCGACGGCCTGCGCTTCCTCGCGCACCTTGGCGCGGTTGTCGCCGAGCCAGTCGATCGCTTCTGCGGCGGCTTCGGCGGTGGACCGCGCGGCAGCGGCCAGCGCGGCGTCGGTGCTCACGGAAAGCCTCACGACAGCCCCACCACGCCGGTGTCGCGCCAGTAGCCGGCCTCGTTCTTCATCGTCTGCAACCGAATCTCCACATCGGATCGCCTGAGCGCGGTGCCTTCCGAATCCTCGATTTCCTCGACGCGGAAATCCTCGCGCTTTTCTTCCTGGCCGGGCGCGTCCGGGTCCATGTCGGCGCGGCGAATCTTCACGCGCAACGGCAGCGCCATGCGCGGAACGCTTTCAGGGTTGGCGAACTCCAGCGCATAGAGCGGCGTCGCCGGCCAGCGTTCGATCGGCAATTGGCGGAAGCCGAGGAAGGTCGGTGCCGCGAAGGTCATGGTGAATTCGACGCCCTCCGAGGATGCCGGGCGCTTCTCCAGGTCCACTTCCGACAGCAGCACGCCCTGCTCGCGGATCTGCCCGGAAATCTCCATGCGTCCGATAAATCGCGCGGTGGATTTCATGGCGAGTTGCGAGGTCCGCATCAGGAAGGATTCGAGCCGCCCCTCAGCCAGCGCGCAGAGCATCGCGCCGACCGCCGCACTTGTCTTGGGATCCTCGATGCGCGCATTCGCGTCACGGAAAGGGTACCAGCCGCCGACCGCATAGCGATGCATGCCGATCATCCGATGCGGCGGCACAGGTGACTTCGCCAGCACGATGTCGGTCACCGCGCGCAGGCGCGACGGCCGGCCCGACAACAGCAACACGTCGCAATCATAGTGCCAGACCACCTCACACAGATCGGCCAGCACCGGGCCGAGCGTGGCCTGGATCACCGCCTCGACCCGCCGCGCATCAGCGGCGACCTCGACATCGGCGATGGCAAAGCCGCGCGCGCCGGCCTGGCGCGCCGCGGTCTCGAAGAACGCCACGGCGCGGGCATTCGCCGGCTGCGCGCAGGCATCCAGCACCGCGCGCACGGTCGAGCGGAACACCTCTCCCATCTCGCGCCCTTCAATCCGCTCATAGGCATGCAGTACGCCGAGCCCGACCGGTTCCAGCACCTGCGAGACGAATTGCCGGCGCAGGTGGCGTTCGACCTCGCTCTGCCCGCCGCGATCGCCGCCCAAGGTCTGGCGCAGGAAGGCGTTCGGGTCGGACATGCCGGCGGCGCGCAGCGCATCGGCGACCTGCGGCAGCACCAGGTGCGTGATGAGCCCTTCCAGGACCTCGTCGCCGGCGATCTTGAAGCCCTCTCGGAATTCCTGGCGCGGCACGATGGTGTCGCGATTCTCGACCGACCAGGTCACCACCATCAGGTCCGTCGTGCCGCCGCCGATGTCGATCGACGCCACGCGCAGGCACGGGTTCGGCCCGCGTTCCGGCCGCACGCGCCCGGCCAGTTCGAACATCCCCTGCGCGTCGCCCTGCAGGCGCTGGGTGATCTCGGTGTAGAGCCAGACCACCTGCGTGGCGGTCGCTTCATCCAGGTTCAGCAGCACGCGCGGTTCGGGCGGCGCGGTAGGACCCGCCTCGGTCCAGCCCAGCATGTCCCAAGCGAGCTTGATCGCGCCCTCGGCGCGTTCGCGCAGGATCTTCTGTTCGGCGAGGGGCATGGCTGGCGGCAGCGTCAGGATCACGCGGCGCAGACGGCGCGGCACGTCGGCGAAGCGGCGTGCGGCACGCGTGGCGGGCGCGTTGATCTGCGTGATCGCCTGCATCAGCAATTCGGCCAGCAGGAAGGTGTACATGGCCGATCGTGAAAAGCGCGCGCGCACCGCAGGCTGCCCGCGGCCACGCAACATGCGCAGCGCCTCGCCGGTCTCGGTCACATGCGCCATGAAGGGGCCGCTCACCGGCGGTTCCGTCGTCACGCCATCCGATGCGCGGCCATTGAAGCGCCAGCCCTGAACGTTCGGCCGGCGGTCCCATAGGTACCGCTTCGGCGACGAAATCCCCGTCGCACCTTCGTTGCCCTGCGTCGCCGCGGCGAGGCGCATGGCTTCCGGCCCGACGCGCACCGGCGATGGCCAGCGGAAGGCATTAGCACGCCCCGACCGGCGCGAGATGGCGTCCCGCCCGAACGACCCCACGGCGAATTCCACGCGGCTTTCGAAGGGCCGTGCATAGACGTCCTCCGGGTGCGACAGGTCGCGCAGGGCCAGCACCTGCGAATTGTTCAGCGACGGCGCGTCCTGGCTTTCCTCGACGAGCAGGCCGCAGGTGCGCGCATTGCCCACATCCAGCACCAGGTCGACATTGATCGGCGCATAGCCGCGATTGTCGGAGACCACATCGACCAGCCGGATGCGCGGCAGGATGCCGATGCCCTCCAGAAGCCCGAGGAAGCCGAGATACCGCGCCCAATGCTCGCAGGCATGGGGAGAGTCCTCGGGGCGCAGCGGGCGCCCGCCGCGCTGCGCCTGGCGCAATTCGCGGAAGCCTTCCTCGAGCCATTGCCCGACCCAGGCTTCGTTGAGGAACCAAGCATTCTCGCCATGCCCGCAGACCGGCGCGAATTCCTGCTGCCGCGCGGAATCCTCGGGCGCCGGCGCGACATAGGGGCGTTCCGCGATGCGCGGCATCAGCGCCGTATCGAAGGCCAGCACCAGCCGGTGCGACTTGCCATCCGGATCGCGCACCGGCTTCTCGGCGACGTAGGCGCGCGCCCAGTTGGACGGCCCACGGTCGAACACTTCCTTGCCATCCGCCCCGCGCGCATGAACGCGGAAGTACGGCAGCGGCACCCACTTGTTTAGGAACGGCTCCAGCGCCTGCGCGCGGGAGATCGCATAGGTTTCCTCCTGCGGCGGCACCTGGCGCGTCACGGGGTCCGCCAGGTTGCCGTCGGCGTCCTGTTCCAGCACGCGCAGGATGGTGGGCGACTTGCCCTCATGGTCCACCTGTTCGCGCAGCTGTTCCTCCCAGAAAGACCGCGACCCACGCGGCAGCCGGTCCATGTCGAAGTCGATGTCGAGGAACTGGATGCCGGAGGACGGCACCAGGCTGACCAAACCGGCAGGGGTGGCGGAACTGCTCATGAACATTCCATCTCGCGCCCGCGAGTGTGCCGCAGCGCAGGCCCTGGCGCCAACGTGGCAGTCATGGGCAGTTCAGCCGGTAGCGCCACCGGGTGTTCGAGAAAGGCCCGATTACCACAACCTCCACCACATTGTCCCCGCCCTGCGGCCGCCAGTCGAAGCCGATCCGCCCGCGGCCGCTGACCATCCCCGGCGTCGAGGCGATGACCTGGCCGCGATAGCGCACCTCGATGCGGTCCGGCACGGTCTGGGTATCGTAGTCGAGCGTGACCGGACCCGGTGTCGGGCCAACGTAGTGGCGCGTGCGCGTTTCCCCGGCCCCGCCCGACTGCGTGTCCACGTTGCAGGGTTGCGTGCCGGGCGGCGGCCCGGGCGGCGGCTGCGGGGGCCGCTCCGGCTCAGGCGGGGGCGGCGGCGGCTCAGGCGGGGGCAGCGGCAGCGGGTCCTCGCGCGGCGGTTCCGGCGCCGGGGGCGGCGGTGGCTCGGGCGGGCGCGGCGGTGGGGGCGGCTCCGGTGCGCGCGGCAATGGGCAGGCCAGCCGCCGGCGACCGAGTTCCTCCTCCAGCCGCGCCAGTTCGGTGCGCAGATCGCGCTCGCCGCGCTCGGCCTCGACCAGGCGGGCCAGGGCTTCGAGATCGCCCGGCGCCGCGACGCATTGTGCCTGCGGCGGGGTGAAGAAGCGCCAGGCCAGCAGCGGGCCGAGCAGCCCGGCCAGCAGCGCCAGCACCGCCAATGCACCGAGCGTGACCGCCCAGACCCCCCAGGGCCGGCGCGGCGGCGGCTGCCAGTGGCGGCCATCGTCGAACCGCGCCAGCAGGCCGAGCGGCCCGGGTGCCGCCCCGCCCACATGGCCCCAGCCTGCCAGCACCGGCCGGCCATCGACCGCGAAGACCAGGTCGAAGGATGGGATCTCGGCCAATGCCGGCCACAGCGTCGTCAGCGGGCCGCCGCCGCTTGCCGCCTGGCGTTCGGCCTCGCGCCGCAGGTCGGACAGAATGCGCCCGGCCTCGGTGGTCAGTGCGGCGCGGGAGGCGGCGTCGATGTCGGCATAGCGCGCCGAACGCTGCCCCGGCGCGCCCCAGGCGATGCCCCCTTCCTCCGCCAGCGGCTGTGCGAACAGCGCGGCATGGGCGGGCGAGAGCCGCCCGGCCTCGGCCTGCAGGACGGCAAAGGCCTGGTCGGGCGGCATCGGCAGCAGCGGCCGCAGATCCTGCGCGCGCGTCGCGACGAGGCGGATCATCGGCCACCCCCACGACCCGCGGCCCGATGCCTTGCAGCGGTCCGGTAGCGCACGGCGCGACTGCGCGCAAACCACCCGCCGCGTCCGGCGCAACACCGCACGACGCGCAAGCCAAGCCCACGGATGCGGGCGCCCGGCGCCTGAGGGCCGAAAAGACTCCTCCCGCTCATGGCACCGTGAACTCCCCGACCACCTGGTCGCGCATGCCCTGTCGCGCGGTGCCGGTGAAGACCTGGTCGGGCCGCCCCTCGCGGCGCACCGTCACGCGGTAGGGCGTGGTGGGGCCGTCGGCCCGGTCGAAGTAGTCCACCACGATCCGGTAGGTGCCGGGCTGCGGGTCGCGTTCGAACACGACGTTCTCGACCGGAGTGCGCGTGGTCGGCCCGCCCGCGGCGTTGCGGTCGATATCGAGCGATCCGCCGCAGGCCGTACGGTTGCGGAAGTCGATCCGCTGCCCACCCGGGCAGATCACCGCGAGGTCGAGGTCGTTGCGGTCATCCCAGGCCAGGATGACCTGCGTGCGCCCGCGCCGCGCGCCCTGCCGGTCGGCGCGATCGAGGTCGGTGTTGCGCGGCTGCTCCGGCGGCGGTTGCTGGGGCGGCGGCTGCGGCGGTGGGTCCGGGCGGCGCGGCGGCTCGGGCGGGCGCTGAGGCGGTTCGGGCGGGCGGGGTGGTTCCGGCGGGGGCGGCGGCTGGCACAGCAGGCGGCGCTCGCCCGCCTCGGCATAGATGCGCGCGAGTTCGGCACGCAACGCGCCCTCACGCGCTTCTTCCTCGCGCAGGCGGTCCAGCGTGCCGACCTGCGTTGGTGGTGCCACGCATTGCGCCTCGGGCGTCGCGAACCAGCCGGAGGGGTCGCGCCAGAGCAGCCAGAGCGCCAGCAGCAGCGCGAGCAGCATCAGCAGCGCGGCCAGCAGCCAGGGCCAGATGCGCGCCCTCGCCACGGCCATGGCGGCCGGTGCGCCGACCATCGCCATCGGCGCCACCGGCGTCGGCACCATCTTCACCAGCAATTCGCGCACGCCGCCCGGGCCAGCCTGGGTATGGCCCCAGGGGGCGAGCACCGGCACGCCGTCACGCACGCGGATGGCGCCCTGGTCGGGAATCTCCAGCGCCAGGCGCAGCAATTCGCCGAGGAAGCGTTCGCCTTCGCTGGCGGAGCCGCGCAGCTTTTCGGCTGCCGCCTGGATTTCGGCGACCATGGGCATGAGGAGCGCGCGCGTGGCCTCGGCGGCGGCGGGGTCGAGCTGCGGCAGCGGCACGGCCGGCCCGGTGCCGGGCGCGTACCAGTCGATGCTGCCCTTTTCCGGATCGGGATTGGGTTCAGCAAACAGCGCGGCATGTCGCGGCGAGAGCGCGCGGCGCAAATACTGCGTCAGTTGCTCCCAATGCTGAACCGCGAGCTGCCCGCCGACACCCTGCGCCAGCAGGTCTCGGTTCAGCGTGGTGGCGATCAGGCTGTCGTCCACGGGGGCGGGCCGATCAGCGCGGGAAAGGCGGCATAGGGATGCCGGGCATGCCGGGGATCGCCGGAGCGGGCCCCGGGACGGCCGGCGTCGCATCGGCCGGCGGCGCGGCCGCGGGTGGTCCGGTGGGCGCGGCAGGCCCGGGGGCAGGTGCCGGAGCAGGAGCAGGAGCAGGTGCGGCCGGCGCACCGGCCGCGGCGGGCGCCGGGGTGCAGGCGCCGGTCACCTCAGCCACCGTCACGTTGTTCGCCGTGAGGAAGGCCAGCAGCGAGTCGACCTTCTGCGCGTAGGAGACACGCTCCCCCTGTTCGGCATTGAAGAAGCCAAAGGTGTTGACGCCCACCACGCGCCCGCAGCGGTCGACCAGCGGCCCACCGGAATTGCCGCGGCTGATGGCGGCGGTGTGCGGCATGACCACCAGGCCGGAGGGCAGGTTCTGCACCGCGCTGATCAGCCCGTCCGTCACCGCGAGTTCGGGGATGGACTGGATGTTGCCGTCCAGCAGCGCCTGGAAGTTGGCGTCCGTCTGCATGATGGCCTGCGGGAAGCCGGCGGCGATCACCGGATCGAGGCGGCTGGCCACCCGCGTCAGGCCGAGCGGGCTGAGGGCGGGTGCGTCGGCCGGCAGGCGCAGGATGGCGAAGTCGGTGCGCCCCGGCGCCGGGTCGGGCGTTTGCGCCACCACCTGCACGGTGCGCGGTCGGCCCAGCACGCGATTCACCACATAGGTCCGCGCGGGGTCGAGGTTCGCGACCACATGCGCGTTGGTCACGACGATGCCGGGTGCGACGACGAAGCCGGTGCCGGTGCCCACCCCCTGCCCGTTCGCCAACGGCCCCAGCACGAGAACCGTCGCCTGGTCGAGCAGCCCGATCAGCGTGCCCTGGAAAGGCTGTTGCCCAGGTGCGGGTGGCGGCAGTGCGGAAGGCTGCACCGGCGTGATCTGCGGCGGCGTCAGCGGCGAGAGCCCGAAATCGCCCGGCCGGCAGACATCGCCGGCGAGCGCGGCGCGGGCCTGTTCGATCTCGGTGCGCAGCGCGTCGTTGGTCTGGCGCTGGCGGGTGATCTGCTCGGTGATGCGGGGTTCGTCGGCCACGTGCGCGACCAGGCGCTGCTGCGCGATGCGGTCGGAAATCAGCTGCCAGCCGAGCCAGAAGCCGAGGCCGAGGAAGATGATCGCGACCAGCAGCCCGACCGGCAGCAGCCACCAGTTCCAGGCGGAGCCGGTGGCGCGCGCGGCCGGCGCAGCGGCGGCGGCGGGCGCGACCGGCGGCGGTGGTGGTGGTGGCGGTGCAGCGGCGCGCGGCGCCGGTGGGGGTGCCGCGGGGCGTGGAGGTTCGGCGGCGGGTGCGCCCTCCGCGGCCAAGGTCGGCGGCAAGGCCGCGCCATAGACTCCGCGCAGATGGGCAGCGCGCGAGGCGGGGTCGCGCAGCGCGCCGGCCGGCGACAGACCCCAGCCGGTCAGCACCGGGCGGTCCTCGATGGCAAGGATCGACTCCGGCCCGGCCAGCACCAGCGCGCCGCGCAGCAGCGGGTCGCTCAGCAGCGGCGCGAGGGCTGCGAGTTCGGCGGCCAGGCGTTGCTCGACCATGGCGCGGCGCGCCGGCGGCAATGCGGTGATCGGCACCGGGTCACCGGCGGCCTCGGCATACCACGAGACTGACCCCGCATTGCGCCCGTTGCCCCAGGTGACCGTAGGTTCGGCGAACAGCGCCGCGCGGTCGGGGCCGAGCAGCGCGCGCAGCCGGGCATCGGCGTCGAGCACCGCGGCGCCGCCGACGGCGACGGGCTCCAGCCCCTGGAGGTCGGTCTTCAGGATGAAGCGCGGGCTCGCCATGGTGTCGTCGGCTCCGGGCGGAAGGCTGCGGCGGCGCGGTCGAGTCCCGCGTCGCCATCGACTGTAGAAGCCAGCATGGCGCGCGAGAATGGCGTTGCCGTGGCGGGGATCACCTTGCGGCAGCGCAAGGTGGCGCGTCGGTGAAGCGGTTCACGCCTCGGCGGCGGGGCCTAGGCCTCGACCACCACGTAGCTGTCCTCGACGCGCACCGGGAAGGTCTCGGCCGTGTAGGGCCCTTCGACCAGCGCGGCGCCAGGCTCCACATGCGCCGGGAACGGCCGCACCTTCACCCGCCTCGGGTCGAACCACGATTTCCCCGTGCGGATGTCGAATTCCCACTGGTGCCAGGGGCAGCGCAGGAACTCCCCGGCGCGGGAGAAGCGGTAGGTGCCCGGCGCGTCGGACTGTGTCAGCCCGCATTGCAGCCCGCCCGACAGCGGCCCGCCCTGGTGCGGGCAGCGGTCCAGCAGGGCGAAGAAGTCGCCATCGAGGTTGAACACCACGATGCGCTTTCCCGCCGCGTCCACCACCTTGCGTCCGCCGGGTGGGATCTCCGCCACCGGCGCCACCACGTGCCGCGCCATCAAAGGCTGTACAGCGCCCGCGCATTGCCGCCATAGATCGCGGCGCGCTTCGCTTCGGGGATGAAGGACGGGATCGCCAGGCGCGGATCGTCGAAGTCCCAGTGCGGGTAATCGGAGGCGTAGAGGATCCGGTC
Source organism: Roseomonas fluvialis (assembly GCF_022846615.1). Taxonomy (NCBI): domain Bacteria; kingdom Pseudomonadati; phylum Pseudomonadota; class Alphaproteobacteria; order Acetobacterales; family Roseomonadaceae; genus Roseomonas; species Roseomonas fluvialis. The sequence goes on along the minus strand of NZ_AP025637.1, from coordinate 2,359,475 downwards.
CCAGCCGATCCAGCCCATGGTGTCGAGCAGGTGCTCGGGCCGCTCCGGTTCCTCGATCGGCTGGGTCGAGACGTAGACGTGTTCGCGCATGATTTCGCTGGGCGCGCGCTTGAGGTGCGGCACCTCGTCGCGCAGCCGCTTCCAGGCGCCATCGAGCCGCCAGGCGAGCGATGGCATCCAGGCGAAGCCGCATTCGATCATCAGCACGCGCAGGCCGGGGAAGCGGTCGAAGATCCCCTCGACCACCATGGAGGCCACCTGCGCCTGCGCGCTGGTCGCGTGTTCCTGCACCTCCTCGACATAGAAGGACGGCCAGCCGCCATTGGTCATGGCATGGCCCGAATAGCCGAAGGCGTGGATGCCGACCGGCAGGCCGCATTCCGCCGCCGCCTGCCAGATCGGCCAGTAGCGCGCTCGCCCCAGCGGTTCGCTGGTTCGGCTCATCATCAGCACCTGGCAGAAGCGGTTGTCGCCGGCCCAGTGGCGGATCTCGGCCGCGGATGCCGCGCCGTCCTCGTAGGGGACCACGATGGAGCCGCGCAGATGCGGTTCATGCCGCAACCAGTGCTCCACCTGCCATTCGTTCACCGCGCGCGCCATCGCGACCGACAGCCCGTCATTCGCGTCGCCCTGCCCCGAGGGCTGCAGCGGGTTCAGCACGCCCACATCGATGCCGTGCTGGTCGAGCATTTGTTGCTGCAGGAACGGCAGGTCCGAGGCCGGTGGCCCGCCGCCCGGCGGCCAGGCATCCCGCCGGCAGGCCAGCGGCGCCGCCTTCGGGAAGGGGTAGCCCTTGGCGAAGCCGTGACGCTGATGGATGCCGTAGGTCGCGAGCCGATGCCACGCGGCATCGCTCAGGAAGGGCCGGAACTCCGACAAGTCGCGCACCCGCGGATGGATGTCGCAGTCGATCAGGCCAAGCGTGGCGGCCGCCGGGCGACCGGGCGCGGCAATCGGGCGAACGAGGTTCATGCGCTGGCTCCTTCCCTGAGGCGAGCATAGGTCGCCAGCGGGTTCTCCACCATGATCTTCGGCAGCAGCCCCGCCGGCAGGCCAGGCGGCAGGATGGCGTCGCCCTCGAAATGCGCATGCGGCCAGTCGGTCGCCCAGAGCAGCATCTCGTCGGAACGCAGGTGATCCAGGACGCGTTCGATGGTCTCGCCATCCTCCGGCGCGTCGAAGGGGCGGATGGTCAGGCGCACCTGGTCGCGCACGATCTCGGCCGGCGGGCGGTCCACCCACGGGATCTCGAAGCGCACGCCCTTCCAAGCCTTGGTCAGCCGCCACAGGAAGCCCGGCAGCCAGGACACGCCGGATTCGATCAGCACGACCTTGAGGCCCGGATGCTTGCCGAACACGCCCTCGGTCAGCAGCGAGGCGAGGCTCGCCTGGAAGCCATAGACGTTCGAGGTGTATTCCTCGACATGCCAGGACGGCCAGCCGACCGAGGTCGGTGGATGCCGCCAGGCGCTGCCGGCATGGATGCCGAGCGGCAGACCGTGGCGCTCCAGCGCCGCATGGACCGGCCACCATTCGCGCCGGCCGAGCGGGATTTCCCCCATGCAGAGCACCAGGCCCTGCACGAAGCGGTGGTCGGGGGCGAGGCGCTCGATCTCGGCCACCGCGTCATCGACCGCGTTGGGCAGCACGATGGAGGCGCGCAGGCGCGGGTCGCGGTCCAGCCATTCGGCGCGGATCCAGTCGTTCAGCGCGCGCGCCATGGCCGCCGACATGTCGCGCGAAAACGGCAGTTGCACCGGGAACAGCGGGTTCAGGATGCCGATCCGCGCGCCCCAACGGTCCATCGCCTGGGATTGCAGGGCGGACACGGTGGCGGGCGCCTGCCCCTTCGGCCCGCGCCAGTCGGCCCGCACGGTGGTCGGGGCATTCGGCGGGTAGGAGGCGCTTTCGAGGGATTCGATCCCGCGCTCCACCAGCGTATGGCGCCAGTAATCGTCCATGTAGGGCAGCAGCGTCGCCACACCCGGCACGGCCGGATGCAGGTCGCAATCGATGGCGGCGTTGGTCACGTTTCCTCCGCGCCCCGTTCGTGGCGTCACGCACAGGTTCGGCCGGTTCGCCGCCGCCGGCAATGGCAGCCATGTGCGCGGCGGGGTTGAGCCCCCCGCCGCGGCGCGCCACGCTGCCGCCGCATGGACATCGCCCCCCCTCTGCCCGGCCAGGCCCGCGAAATCCTCCCCGGCCTGCGCTGGATGCGCTTCCCCCTACCCTTCCCGCCGCATGACGTGAATGTGTGGCTGCTGGAGGACGGGCCCGGGTGGTTCGCCATCGATGCCGCCATCGCCAATGACGAGACGCGCGGCCACTGGCGCACCGCGCTGCATGGCGAGGCCTTCGGCAATCGTCCGCTGACCAGCCTGCTGGTGACGCATTTCCATCCCGACCATGCCGGGCTGATGGGCTGGCTGTCGGCGGAGCACGGCCTCACGCCGATGATGACGCGCATAGAATGGCTTCAGGCACGCTCCCTGTGGTTCGACACGGGGCCGGAGATGATCGACCACCAGGCGGAATTCGCGCGGATCGCCGGCGCACCGGAGGAATACTGCGCCTTCCTGCGCGGGCGCGGCGCGCTGTACGTGCGCGCGGTGTCGCCCCTGCCGCGGGCCTTCGCCGCGATCGCCGACGGCGATGTGCTGACGATCGGCGGGAGAGACTGGCGCGTGCTGACCGGCCAGGGCCATGCGCCGGACATGGCCTGCCTGTTCTGTGCCGAAGCGCGCGTGCTGATCGCGGCCGACCAGGTGCTGCCGCGCATTTCGCCGTATATCGGGCTGCATGCGGGCGAGCCGATGGCCGATCCGCTTGGCGCCTTCCTGGCCACGCTGGAGCACTTCCGCGCGCTGCCGGAGGATACACTGGTGCTGCCCTCGCACGGGCTGCCCTTCACGCCGCTGCACGCGCGGCTGGACGCGCTGGCCGCCCACCACGCGGACCGGTTGGCCGCGCTGGAGGACGCCTGCGCCGCGCCCGCCACCGCCCATGCGCTGCTGCCCGCTCTGTTCCGCCGCCCGCTCGACCAGCGCAACCTCGGCTTCGGGCTGGGCGAGGCGCTGGCACATCTGCGGCGGCTGGAAGCGGCGGGTCGCGTGGAACGGATGCCTGGCGCCGATGGCGTCATCGCCTGGGGGAGAAAGTAGCCATGCCACGTCCCGCCCGCCGCATCCCCACGCCGCGCGCCATGATCGTGGCGCCGCAGCCCGAGGCGGTGGAGGCCGGCGCCGCCGTGCTCGCCGCAGGCGGTAACGCCATGGACGCCATGGTCGCCTGCGCGCTGACGCAGGGCGTGGTGGACCCGATGATGTGCGGCATCGGCGGGTTGGGCGTGATCACGCTGCATGACCCGCGCAACGGTACGCAGGTGGTGTTCGACGGGCTTTCCCCCTGTCCCGCCGGCGCGCATGCCGAGATGTGGTCCAACCTTTTCGAGCGCGAATGCTCCGACGGTTACGGCTTCGTGCTGCGCGGCGCGGTAAACGAGATGGGGCGCAGCGCGGTGACCGTGCCCTCCATCCTGCGCACGCTGGCCGATGCCCATGCGGCGCATGGGCGGATGCCATGGTCCGGCCTGTTCGATGGTGCGATCGCCTGCGCGCGGGACGGCTGGATGGTGCGCCCGCACGTCCACACCATGATGGCGATGGACGAGACCGCCTACGGCCGCGTCAATACCGCCGAGAAGCTGAAGCTCACCGAGGATGGCGCGCGGCTGTACCTGCGCGCCGACGGCACCCCGAAGCGGCCGGGCGATCGCGTGGTGAATCCCGAACTGGCGGCGACGCTCGGCATCATCGCGCGCGAAGGCGCGGACGCTTTCTACACCGGCGACATCGCACGCCGCATCGCCGCCGATATGGCCGCGCATGGCGGGCTGATCACCGAGGCCGACCTAGCCGCCGTTCGCTCCCGCCGTGTCGCGCCCCTACGCGTGGACTACCACGGCCGCACGCTCGTGCTGCCGCCGCCCCCGGCCGGCGGCGTCTTCGTGGCCGAGGTGCTGCGCATCCTGGAACACTTCGACCTGCCGGCGATGGGCCACAACAGCGCCGCCATGGTCGCCGTGCTGGCCGAGGCGATGAAGATCGCCGGCATCGACAAGGACACCCATGTGGGCGATCCGGATTTCGCGCCGGTGCCGCTCGACCTGTTGCTGGGAAATACGCACACCGCCGCGGCGGCGGCACGCATCCGCGCGGGGGAACGTGCGGACCTCACGCGCGTCGGCGCCGAGCCGAAGGGCACCACCACCATCTCCTGCGTCGATGCCGACGGGCTGGTGGTGAGCATCACGCATACGCTCGGCGTGCCCTCGGGCGTGGTGGTGCCGGGGCTCGGCTTCATGCTGAACGGGGCGATGAACTGGTATGATCCGCGACCGGGGCGGCCGACCTCGATCGCGCCGGGCAAGCGCCGTTATTCCTCGATGTCGCCGTTGATCGTCATGGAGGGCGCCACGCCCGTCGCGACGCTGGGCGCGCCGGGCGGTGCGTGGATCGGGGTGGCACTCGCGCAGGTCCTGGTGAACCTGCTGGATTTCGGCATGGGCCTGCAGGAGGCGGTGCTTGCGCCGCGCGTCAGCGCGACCAGCGCGACGCTGGATATCTCCCTGCGCATCCCGCGCGCGACGGAGGCCGCACTCGCCGCGCAGGGCTATGCCGTGAAGCGCGTGCCCACCACCTACGCCTTCGCGGGCGTGCACGGCATCGCGATGTGGGACGGCATGCTGGAAGGCGCCGCCGACCCGCAGCGCGACGGCTACCCCGCGGGGGTCGCGTGATGGAACTGGCCGCCTTCTGCCGCGCGCTGCCGAAGGTGGAGCTGCATGTCCACCTGCTCGGCGCCATCCGGCTGGACACCCTGGCCGAGATGGCGGCGCGCCAGGGCGCCGGCTACACCGCCGACGAAGTCGCCGAGCTGGCGCGGCGCGACGCGAAGCCCAAGGGCGTGCTGCACATCCTACGCGCACTGGAACAGCGCATCCTGCGCGGGCCGGAGGACCTGCATCGCATCACCTACGAATACCTGGCCGACGCCGCGGGACAGGGAGTGCGCCATGCGGAGATCTTCTGGAACCCGACCGGCACCGCGCGCGACAGCGGCATCCGCTATGCGGCCGGCGCCGACGCAATCCTCGCCGGCTTCGACGACGCGAAGCACGATCACGGCGTCTCAGCCCTGCTGATCCCCTCCATCGACCGTGAAGCCACGCCCGAGGAGGCGGTCGAGATGGTTGGCTGGATGACCGCGCATCGGCGCGAGCGGATCATTGGCCTCGGCATCGACTACCGCGAGAATGATGGTCCGCCCGAGGCCTTCTGGAAGGCCTATCGCGATGCGAAGCGCGCCGGCTTCCGCCTCACGGCCCATGCCGGCGAATTCGGCTGCCACTGGCGCAACGTCGAGACGGCGATCGACCTGCTCGGTGTCGAGCGCGTCGACCATGGCTACACCGTGCTGGACAATCCTGAGCTCGCGCGCCGCTGCGCTGATCGCGGCATCGTCTTCACCGTGGTGCCGACCAATTCCTACTATCTGCGCACCCTGGCCCCGGATCGCTGGGCGGCCGACCACCCGATCCGCCACATGCCCGCCGCCGGGCTGCGCATCCACCCCAACACCGACGACCCGCCGCTGCATCGCGTCGATCCGCAGCGCTGCTGGTCCATGATGGTGCAGGATTTCGGTTTCACCCTGGACGACCTGCGCGGCTTCATGCTGAACGGTATCGACGGCGCCTTCATCGCTGACGCCGACAAGCCCGGCCTGCGCGCCACCTTCACCGCGGAGTTCGACCGCCTCCGCGCCGCCATGGATACGCCCGCATGAACGCCAACCAGACCATCGCCGCCATCCGCGCCGATGCCCGCTTCGCCGCCGCCGCCGCCACGCTCGCCGCCGAGCACGACCGCACCGTGGCCGACCTCATCACGCTCACCGAAATCCCGGCGCCACCCTTCGCCGAGGAACAGCGCGCCGCCGCGTATCTCGATATGCTGCGATCGCACGGCCTCGAGGAGGTCGAGCAGGACGAGATCGGCAACGTGATGGGCATCCGCCGCGGCTTCGGCAATGGCGACGTGCTGGTGGTGGCCGCGCATCTCGACACCGTCTTCCCCGCCGGCACCGATGTGCGCGTGCGGCGCGAGGGGACGAAACTATTCGCCCCTGGTGTCTCCGACGACACCTGGTCGCTGGTGGTGAACCTCGCCTTCATTCGCGCGCTGGACGCTGCCGGCATCCGTACGCGCCACGACCTGCTCTTCGTGGGCGATGTCGGCGAGGAAGGGCTCGGCGACCTTCGCGGCGTGCGACACCTGTTTGCGCAATCGCGCCACCGCCCGCGCATTCGCGCGTTCCTCAGCGTGGACAGCCCACAGGTGGATCGGATCGTCTCGGGCGGCGTGGGATCGCGGCGCTACCGCGTCACCTTCCGCGGGCCGGGCGGGCATTCGTATGCCGCCTTTGGCCTGGTGAATCCGATGTATGCGATGGCCGAGGCGGCGCGTGGCCTCGCTGCGGTGAAGGTGCCGACGGACCCGCCCACCACGCATTGCGTGAGCGTGGTCTCGGGCGGTACCTCGATCAACGCGATCGCGAATGCGGTGACCATCGAAGTGGATCTGCGCTCCGCCTCGGCCGCGGAGCTGGAGCGCCTCGACAGCGCCTTCCTCGCCATCGTCGATCAGGCGGTGGCGGGCGAGAACGCCGCGCGCTCCACCGCCGCGGGCGCCATCGCCGCCGAGATCACCCGCGTGGGCGACCGCCCGGCCGGCGAGACGCCCGCCGGCGCGCCGATCCGCGGCCTCGCCGCCGCCGCCGTCGCGGCCGAGGGCTATGCGCCCCGCTTCGAATTCTCCTCCACCGATTCCAACGTGCCCATGAGCCTCGGCATCCCCGCGCTGACGGTGGGCGCCGGCGGGACCGGCGGACGCGCGCATTCGCTCGAGGAATGGCTCGACGTGGAACCGACCGAGAGCCTGCGCGGCATGCGCACGACGCTCGCGACCATCCTGGCGGTGGCGGGGATGGAGGGGATTGGCTAGCGCACGACGCCCGCGCGAGGGCAGCCCGTCGCGCGGTCAGCCGCCGCTCATGGCCGTCGTCACCAGCATCTCCGCCGCAGGATGCATCGGCGTGCGCAGGGCCGCACGCTCTCCGTCCACGAAGACGTTGATGTGACGCCGGATGGCGGGCGTGGAATCGACCAACCGGTCGGCCATGCCTGGCCAGCGCGCATCCAGCACGGCGATCGCGGCGGCAACGTCGCCCGCCGTCACATCAACCTCCCGCGGCGCGCCGGGAAACAACCGCACCAGCGCCTGGGGCAGCAGCACGCGCACCATCACTAGCCCTCCATCACCTCGACCGAGGTGATGGTCGGCAGATGCTGCGCGATGCACGCGAAATGCGCGCCTTCATCTGCGCTGGCATAGAGTGACCCACTGCTGGTGCCGAAATACAGCCCAGCCGGTGCGAGCGTGTCGGTCGTCATGGCCTGGCGCAGCACGCCGAAGAAGGCGCTGCGTTGCGGCAGGCCCTCGCGCAGCGCCGTCCAGGTCGCGCCGGCATCCTGCGTGCGCCAAACCGCGGCCGCGGCCTCGGGCACATACCGCCCCGCGGTGTCCCCGTTCAGCGGCACCAGGAACAGCGTATCGGGGTCACGCGGATGTGCCGCGGCAGGAAAGCCGAAGGTGGAGGGCAGCCCGTCCTCGATGCTGACCCATTGCCTTCCGGCATCCTCGCTGCGGTACATGCCGCAATGGTTCTGTTGGTACAGCCGGTCGGGCATGCCGGCCGCCATCACCAGCGAGTGCACGCATTGGCCGTGCTCCGGGTAGAGCTGATCCTCCGGCGCATAGTCCTGCCGCGTGCCGCGGTTGCGCGGTTCCCAGGTGGCGCCGCCATCGGCGGTGAAGAACACCCCACCGGTCGAGATCGCCACCCACAACCGCTGCGCATCGGTCGGATGCGGCAGGATGTGGTGCAGGATCAGCCCGCCGCCGCCCGGCTGCCATTCGGGGCGAGAGGGATGGTCGCGCAGCCCGTGCAGATGCGTCCAGGTCGCGCCGCCATCGGCGCTGTGGAACAGACCCGCCGGCTCGACACCGGCATAGAGCCCGCCCGGGCCCTTCGCGAGGGACCAAACCGATTTGACCGGCGTCTCGCCGGCGGTGTAGGCGAGGCCGGCGCTAGAATGCGTCCAACTCGCTCCGCGGTCGTGCGAGGTCCAGACCGCCGGGCCGAACCATTCATTGCCGCCGCCGGCATGGATGGCGCCGGTGGCGGGGTCTGCGACCACGTGATTGACGGGCCAGGCATCGCAGAACGGTCCGCGCAGCGTCCAGTCGCGGCGCTGAACGTCACCCTCCATCAGGAAGGCACCTTTCTTGGTGCCCACGAGCAGCGTCACGCCGCCTGCCATGCGAACCTCCCGTTGTCGCGCAATGACGATCAACCGATCCGGCGATAGCGCGCCGACATCACCTCGACCCAGCTGCCGTCCGGCTTCTGCATGCGTGATGTCAGGGTGCGCGCGTCATCACCCTGCAGGGCGATGATGTCCTGGTAGCGCGCCATGGCGCCGCTCCCGAAATCCGGTCCCTCGGTGTCGAGCGTGAGCGTGTCGTCCGCAAGCGTGCCGCGATACGACCAGAGATGCGTCATCATCGATGCCACGAAGGTGCCCACGAAGGCGCCCTGCACAGGGTCGAAGCCCAGCGTCATGAGGCTGTTCGCGGTGCCGCCGCCGGGCATCTCGCCCTCGCCCTCGGCCAGCACCCACAGCCCGCCCAGGCTGCGCACGCGCTCGGTGCCGGTCATCTGCACCGCCGCCTCGCCGGGCGGGGCCGCGCATTCGCCCTCGGTCCGCCAGGTGCCGACCAGGCGCTGGAGCCAGCGATGCTCGATGCCGGGTTGCGGGATGTCCATGCTGCGTCTCCGTGTCAGGCGGCGCCGAAGCGCGTGGTCAGGCGGTCGAGCGATTCCGTCCAGCCGCGGCGATGCCGCGTCGCGGTGCCTTCATCGGCGAAGCGGTCATGCGTGAGCGTCACCTCGGTGCCCTCGGCGATCTGCCGCAGCACGACCGTCACGCGCGACACGCGCTCCGGCGCATTGGTCCAGGCCCAGGAGAACACCAGGCGCTCCGGCGGCGCGACCTCGGCATAGGTGCCGCTGATCTCGTGCCGCGCGCCGGTATCCTCGACGAGCACGACGCGGAAGCGGCCGCCCTCGCGCGGGTCGATCTCGGCCTCCAGTACGCGGGTATGGTGCGGGCCCCACCAAGTCGCGAGGATCTCGGGCCGCGTCCAGGCGTCGAACACCGCGGCCGGCGCGGCCTTGATGCGGCGCACCAGGGTCAGGCTGGGCACCACGGCGGTCATGGCTTGGCCTCGAGCGCGGCGGCGAGGCGATCGAGGCTCTCGGACCAGAAGCGCTGATAACGCGCGAGCCAGCCCATGGCATCCTCCATCGGTGCAGCGACCAGGCGGCAGGTGACGGTGCGCCCGGCCTTGCGACGCGCCACCAGGCCCGCGTTCTCCAGCACGTCGAGGTGCTTCATTACCGCCGGCAGCGACATCGGCAGCGGGCGCGCGATCTCGCTGATGCTGAGCGCGTCCTGCGCCGCGAGGCGTTCGACGATGGCGCGCCGCGTCGGGTCGGACAGAGCGCCGAAGATCCGATCCAGCCCGGGCTGCTGCAAGTCAACCATTCGGTTAACTTACCGCGCCACGGCAGCCCCGGTCAATCCCTGCGACCCGTTCAGGGTGCGAGGATGATGACGCGCACCTGGCTTGGCACGATCCGGCAACCCGGGATGTTGGTGCTGTTCTGCAGCGACATCGAGGTGAGGCGCGTCGCGGGCATCCCGCCCACGAGCATCGTGAAGGACCCGAGGAGGTGGCGCGAAGGACCCATCACGGTGCCCGACGCGACGCCGGTGGCGACGCCGGCATTGTCGCCGTTCGTCAGCGGCGTCGTGGTGCCCATGTTGTGCATTGGCGCGCCCAGCACCATCGTGGTGACCTGGCTGGGGATGGCGGTCGGACCCATCGCTATGTTCGGGTACGGGATCGGGATCGGCGCAGGCACCGCGGGCGTGAGGCAGACATCGGGGAACCCCATGTCCATGCCCATCATCTGCGTATTGGCGAACATAGCGCCTCTCCTCAGCCCATGTGGATCTGCGCGCCGTCGATCTTGACGACCAGGCCGGCCTGCAGCGTGGTCGTGTCCCCCTTCAGCGTCATGTGGCCGCTGGCGCGCTGGTCGATGTCGCGCGCGCGCAGGTGTTCGCCTTCCTCGACGAAGCGGTAGCTGCGGCGGAAGCGGCCGATGATCCGTGTCGCGATGGTCTCGATCGCCTCGGCGATGGCGGAGACGCGGCCCAGACGCGCCTCCGTCTGCGTCGCCGCAACGCCGAGCGTCTGTGTCGCTACCTGCGTCGTAGCCGCCTGCATCACCAGCGTTTCCGCCGAGAGGTTGAGGCGCCCGCCATCGGCGGCGACCGTCGCACCGTCAGGTAAGGCGAGGCGCATCGCGGCCGTGCCACGCCGTTCCAGCACGGCAAGGATGTAGGGCGAAGCCGCCCCCTGCGCGACCAGCACGACATCGCCGGGCTCGGGCTCGACCAGGCAGGAGAAGGCGCGCCGTGCGGCCTCCTCGCGCCCGTCCTGCAGCACCAGGCAGTCCTCGCCCTCGCGGGAGAGCACCTCCGCCACCTGGCCGCCGGACATCGCGAAGGCGCTGAACCCCGTGATCGCGTTCATCTGCTGTGCTCCGTCTCGATGTTCATCTCAGGCCCCTGCCCAGCGCTGCTGCCACTGTTCCGCGCGGGCGCGGTCGGTATCCGGCTGCAGTGCCGCGCGTCGGTCCGGGATACGCGCGCCGGCCTCGCGGATCATATGAAGGTTTGCACGGAACAGCGTCACCCCCGCGAGATCCGCCCCTTCGAGGTTCGCGTGGCTGAGGTCCGCATAGGTCATGTCGCATTGCCCGAAGCGCGCCTGCGGTGCCGTCATGCCGACGCAGATCGCCTGATACATGCGCGCGCCGGTCGCATCCGCACCGGTCAGGTCGGCGCCCGACAGGATCGCGTTGGATAGGTCGGCCCCGCGCAGCACGGCCCCGGGCAGCAAGGCTTCCATCAGGATGGCCTTGGCCATGACGGCACCTTCGAAGCGCGCGCCGGCGGCCTTCGCCTTCTGCATCCCCGCCTGCGTCAGGTCCGCACCCGACAGGTCGCAACCGGTGAGGTCGCATTCGGTGAACTGGCAGCCGGACAGGCCGAGGCCCTGCAGCGAGCGCCCCGCGAACATCCCGAACATGAAGACCGTGCGGAAGAATCGCGTGCCGGCGAAGTTCGCCTCGCGCAGGTCGGATTCGATGAAGACCGCGTCCTCGCACCCCGCGCTGCTGAGGTCGATGCCGTCCACGCGGCACTTCATGAAGCGCCCCTTGGTCAGGTTCGCCTTGGCGAAGGAGGCCCGTGTGAGGCGGCATTGCGCGAAGGTCGCCACCTGCAGATCGGCATCCGCAAAGACCGCGCCGCGCATGCCGCAGTTCGTCGCGGTCCAGATCTGCGCCTTCACGCCGGCCAGGCGCGCATGCGTCATGTGGCATTCGGTGAAGGTCGAATGCGCCAGGGTTGCACCCGACAGGTCCGCCCCGTCGAAGCGCACGCCAGCCACGACGGACTCCCGGAAATTCGCCCCGCGCAGATTCGCATTCGCGAAATCCGCGCCCTCGATGATCGCGCCCGACAGGTCCGCCCCCGCGAGATCCGTACCCGCCCAGCTCCGCTCGCGCCCGATCACCTCGCCGTCGCGCACCAGCGCCTCGATCGCATCGCGGCTCATGTCGGGCTCCGGCGCGGATGGATGCGGGCGCGGCTGCGGTGGACGCGTTCGTAGCGCGTGGCGGTGTCGCTCTGGATGCGGGCGAGGTCGGCCTCGTGCAGGCTGCTGTCGCTGAGGTCGGCGCCGCTGATGTCGGCGCGCGACAGGCTCACCCCCATCAGGTCGGCACGGGTGAGGCGCGCGCCGCGCAAGTCGGCCACGGTGAAGCGCGCCGCGCGCGCGCGCGCCAGGTCGAAGGACGCGCCCTGCAGCTTGCACTCCGACAGGTCGGCATCGTCGAGCACCGCCCGGTCGAACACGGCGCCTTCGAGGTTGCTGCCGCGCAGGTTGGCGCCGGCGCAACGCGCGCCGGTGAAGCGTGCGCCCGGCATGGTGCAGGCCTCGACGAACACGGCCTTCGTGAGGTTCGCGCCGGCGAAGACGATGCCCGGCGCCGCCGCGCCCAGGAAGGTTGCCTGCGTGAGGTTCGCGCCGCTGAAGTCGGCATTGCCTAGCTTGGCGTTGATGAAGGACGCCTTGGCGAAATTGGCGCGCGCCGCCGTCACGCCGGAGAGATCCGTCTCGAGCATCATCAGCCCGGCGCAATTGACCTCCGAGAGGTCCGCACCCGCCAGGGAGGCATCGCCCAGCATCGCATCCGACAGGTCGGCTCGCAGGAAGCGCGCCCCGCTCAGGTCGGCACCGCGCAGCACGGCGCCGCGCATCCGCGCATGCGCGAGGTCCGCCCCGGCGAGCTTCGCACGGCCGAGATTGGCGCCGTCCAGTTCGGCCCCGGCCAGCACCGCGCGCTCAAGCCGCGCATGCGCCAGCACCGCGCCCTGAAGGCGCGCGCGGCCAAGATTCGTGCCCGCCAGGTCCGCGCCATCGAGCCAGGCACCGGTCAGGTCGAAGCCTGACAAATCGAGGCCGGACAGGTCGGCGCCGCACAGGTCAGCCCCCGCGGCGTTGCGCCGCCCATCCATCAGCCGTTCGCGCAGCGCAGCATTGGCCGCGGCATCGAGCCGCGGAGCGGGGTCCTGCTGGTCGGCACTATCGACATAGGCCTGCCGCTGCGCCGCCTCGAAGTCGGTGAGGCGCTTCATCGCGACCGGGTCGGCCAGCATGGCGCGCAGCACGCCGGCATCGCCGTCCCCGGCCTCGATGCGTTCGGCGTTGGCCTGCATCTCCGCCATCGTCGCCGCGGCCGAAAAGCGCGGCGGCCCGGACGGGCGCTTCTTCGGATCGACCGGTTCCATGCCGGCCTGCACCGCCACCTCGCGCGACTGCGCCTCCATCTTCGCGCGCGTCTCGTCGGCGGCGACCTGGCGCTCGGCGGCTTCCTTGCGGACGCGCTCGATCACGGCGGGTAGATTCTCGAGGGTCGGCACCGGTTCGTGTGCCACGGGCGGGGGCGGAGCATACAGATCCGGGTCGAGCTTCATGTCGACCATCCGCCGGCGCGTCGCGGCGTTCTGCTTGAGCGCGCGCTGGTGGGCGCGCTGCGCGAGCAGGCCCTTCTCCTCGTTCATCATGCGCTCCGCCTCCATGTCCGGGTCGGGCACGATGAGGTCGGCGGGCACCAGCGCGCTGTCGCGCAGCGCTTCGAGCGTGCCGAATTCGGGATGCAGCCGCTGGTCGACGGCCTCCTGGAAGGCAGCAATGGGGCGCGGTGCGCCGAGCATGTCGGCGCCGAGCACCAGGCGCGTCACGTCGCGCGCATCCTCCTCCGTCACGCGGGTGCGGCCGTGGTGGATCATTACCAGGCGCTTCTGCGTCGGGAAGAACCACACCGTGGTCAGCGACAGCGGGATATCCTCGAGCCCCGAGCCACCGCGGCGCTGGATCAGGATGCGCGGCAGGATGCCCGGCAGGCGCCCGGTGATCTCGGGCTCGCTGGGGTGCATGTTGCCTATGGCGTAGTCCTCGTCGCCGCGCAGGAAGCCAGGGAAGCGCTGGTCCGGGCTCGCGGCCATGAAGACGCGCCAGTCGGTGTCGCGCGCGAAGCCGGGGAAGTCCTCCTCGAGCCATTTCTGGTCATGCGTGCCGGCCAGGCGCTGGCGCTGCGGCCAGCCGAGGTCCATCGGACCATAGTTGACGGGCTCGGGCGCCGATGGGCGCGGCGCGCCGGCGGGCAGCACGACGTTGGGCAGCGCCACGCGGAAGCCGACCCCCTGGATGGGCACTTCGTCGATGCCGCGCCCGAGCGGGTTCTGCGCGTACTTCTTGCCGCCATAGGACCGGTCCCAGCCCATCGGCATCTCGACGAATGGCCGCGGCTGGGTGGGTACGCCGTCCTCGATGTAGCGCTCCCCCACGGCCGAAAGGCGCTTGGTCACGGCGCCGAGGCGCACCGATGTCGTGATGGTCTGAACCGGCACCCCGCCCGGCGCGAAGGCACTGCCGGAAACCAGGAATTCGCCCGCGGTCTTGGGCAGCACCATGTCAAGCGGCGTCTCGGGCGGCAGCGCCTTCGCGAGGAACTTCCACATCGCAACCTCGCCCAGCAGCGCCGGATGGTCGCCCATGGGGCAGAAGCTCACGGCGGCGACGCTGAGGAAAAAGCGGCGGCCGAATTCCATCGGCCGCGTGAGCACGCTGAGGGCGAGCGGCTTGAAGGTCTTCATGCGGTGCGACCGGGCGGCGTCACGGGGCGATCGCGACCAGTTCGGGCCGGGCTGGGTCGTAGCGCACCTGTAGCACCGTGCCGGGGCCCACGGTTGTTACCTCGATCACCGACATGACGCGGCGGATCGAGGCCTGCCAGGGCGGGCGCCCCTCGGCCGTCACTTCAAGATGGATGTCGACGATGGGCATGCTGTTGCGCCGGCTTCCGGTGTCCTCGAGGCGCAGAATGCGCGCGGTGGCGGGCAGCCCATCGGCGCGCACACGCGCCTCCTGGCGATGGCGCAGATACGCCGGGCCGAAGAAGAATGCCGGGATCGCCAACACGATCGCAGCGATCAGCGCCAATTGCCAGAGACCGCGCATGCGCCATTCCCCTTCAAGCGTGCAGCGTGAAGCCGGTCTTGAGCTGAAACGTGTAGGTCCTGGCGATCATCGACTTGTTCTTGATCTCGACCGCGCCGTTCGCGATGGCGATGCCGAAATTGTCGATCTTCACGCCCACGGTACCGATCACCATGCCGATGTTCTCGATCTTGAAGCCGCAGTTGCTCTGCACGAAGCCGTAGGCGTCGCCGTTCGTGGCACCGGTGTTGTAGAAATTAGGCGTGGTCTGCAGCAGGCTGGGCGCGACGTGGTTGATGACGGCGGCACTCGTCACCGTCATGGGCGACGGCGTGGTGACGGTGATGGCGCCGGCGACTGTCATGCTCAGCGTGCCGCCAATGGTGTCGGTAACCGCGGCGCCGATGGTGCGGGTGACGTTGGACGCCACCGTCTCCGTGATCGAACCGCCGATCGTGCGTGTCTCGTTCGCCGCATAGGTCTCGGTCACGTTGCCGGTGACCATGCGCGTCTCGGTGCCGCCGATCGTCTCGTCGAACTTCTTGGTGACCTTCGTGGTCTTGTTGCCCAGGATGGTGGTGGTCTCGTCGTTCTTGATGTCGGTGGTTCGGTTGCCGATGCCCTTGCCGCCGACCTTCCGCGTCTCGTTGTTCTCAATGAGGCTATTGAGGTCCTTCTCGGCGTGGAAGTAGACTTCCTCCGAGCCCTTCTTGTCCTCGAAGCGGAACTCGTTCGAACCGCCGCCGCCCTTCGAGGAATTCGACTTGATGCCCGACTGGGTCTTATTGGCCGGCAGCGTGTAGGGGACGGTGTTCTCGGCGTTGTAGACGCGCCCGGTGATGATGGGGCGGTCCGGGTCGCCCTCCAGGAAGTCAACGATCACTTCGTGGCCGATGCGCGGTATATGCATCTGGCCCCAGCCCTGCCCTGCCCAGCCCTGCGAGACGCGGATCCAGCAGGATGTCTTGTCGTCCCTCTGGCCCAGTCGGTCCCAGTGGAACTGGACCTTCACCCGGCCGTGCTCGTCGGTGTGGATTTCCTCGCCGGACGGGCCGGTCACGATGGCGGTCTGTGGGCCGTGCACGAAGGGCCGCGGCGTCACGCGCTCGGGCCGAAACGTCACGGTCTTGGGGATGGCGACGAAGCTGTTGGTGTAGATCGGGTCGCGCGGCTCCCGGCCCCAGTTCTCCATGGTCCAGTGGCTGAAATCCTCGGCGTGGTGGTGCACCTCGGTCAGCAGGAAATTGCGCGTCTGCCGCACGTCCGCCTCGAACACCATGCCGGCGCTGAAGCAACTGACCTGGCCGTCGCCGCGGCGGACGAGGTGGAAGGTCTCCTCGTTCTCGATGCGGTGCTTGGCCACCGTCCGTCCATCGGCGGTCACCTCGAAGATGCCGGGGTAGTCGTAGCGCTCGCGGTTGGCCATCTCGGGGATTGCGACCGTGGTCGGCTCGGTCCCTTCCAGGATCGTCGAGGGCGTGAGGAAGTTGAAGTCGCGCACGGTCCACTTGCCCGACCGCACAACCGATTCGTCATCCAGGCGCGAGAGCGACATCGCACCGCCATCGCCGCCCAGGATCCCCACCGCGCCCACCGGGCAGGTGGTGGCCGCGGTGTTGCTGTCGGCGAGCACCATCGTGTGCTGCGATTCCGTGTGCTCGTGCCAGTAGAAGATACCTTCCTGTTCCATCAGGCGCTGCACGAAGTCGAGCGCGCTTTCGCGGTATTGCACGACATAGTCGCGCGGCGCGTAGGTCCCCATCAGGCGGTCGTCGACCGACGTGACGCCGTGCATCTGCAGCACTTCCTTCACGATGTCCGGGATCGATTTCTCCTGGAAGATCCGGCAGTCGCTGGTGCGCGAGAGGAACCACAGGTGGGGCACCACCTCGGCGTACCATTCCTCGGCCATGCCGGTGCGGTCGCC
The DNA here is from genome assembly GCF_022846615.1 of Roseomonas fluvialis. Lineage (NCBI taxonomy): Bacteria > Pseudomonadati > Pseudomonadota > Alphaproteobacteria > Acetobacterales > Roseomonadaceae > Roseomonas > Roseomonas fluvialis. The sequence goes on along the minus strand of NZ_AP025637.1, from coordinate 2,342,726 downwards.
CGCGCCGCGCCGCAGCTTCCGCACCAGGCCGTGCAGCTTGCGCCGGCCGTCCGCGAAGGCGCTTTCGGGATAGCCGAACTGGATCGACACCGCCTTGCCGAGCAGATCCTTGGGCGTGACGTTCAACTCGGTCACGAAGCGGATCTTGAACACATAGGGTTCGGAAATCCGCTCCTCCCCGTCCAGTTCGACAAGCATGAGGGCGTCCGCGCCCAACGGGCTCTGGATCTCGAGGATGCGGTCGGTTTGCGAGTAGGGCATGTCACTTGGCCTCCATCAGCACGGTCCGTACCGCGACAGCATCATACTGCGCTGGCCTCGGGTGGAAAATCCATGATCGGGGCGCGAAGCTGCGACGCGGCCGCCATGGGCGCGATGAAGCGTTGCACAGGCGGGCAGCGGGCGCACGCACGCGCGGGCTTGGCAAGCCGGCGCGGGTGGGGCTTCCTGCCGCCGCATGCGCGTCCTGATCCTTCCTCCCCGCCGCGTGTCACGGGCCGTGATGGCGCTGGTCGTCCTGCTGCCGGGCATCGCGGGCGCGCAGGCGCCGCGCCCCCCGGCCGGCGGCGCCCCGTTGCGCGACGAACCCGGAGACTGGTGGGGCGACGTGCATCGCTGGACGGGGTCGGATGCAACCCGTCCGCGGGGGGGGGCTGCCAGATCCGCCGCGCCGGCGCCCCCGACCGGCCGGACGGTGACAACGGTGCGCACCGGCCGCGCCAACCTGCGGCGCGACCCGTCGATGACGGCGCCGGTGGCACGCATGCTCCCGCCTGGCACGGTGCTGAACGTCTTCGCCGAGGGGCCGGATGGATGGCTTCAGGTCGGCGAGGGAGACCGTCCGGCGGGCTGGATCCATCCCACCGCGCTTGCGGCGCCTTGAGGGCGCGACGCCGCGGCACAGCGTAAGCGCTGCCGGGCGTGAGCACGGGCCGGATCGGCGACCGCCCGCGCCGTTGGCTCGCCTCCCGGGCCCCGGGAACATCGGACAGTTCCTCGGTGCGCCGCGCTTGTGTGGCAATCCGGCACGGTTGATGCGGCCGATGTGGCTGTCCGTTCAACCGGTCGCACGATGGGTGACGGCGGACGTCAGACACGGCGAACACCCCCCGGCCATCGCAGGCCCCGCGCCGATGCCCTAACCTGCGGGGCGAACGTCATCGTCGGGGCTGGCCGCCATGCAGTCGGAACGTGGTCTGCGCCGGATGATGTTCCTGCTGCCGGTGGTGGCCACCGGCCTCGCAGCCTGGGCGATGCGGCTCTACGCCGACGACCTTGGCGCGCTGTGGCGTGATCCGTATCACGACCGGAATGCGCATTTCTCGTCGGCATTGACGATCGCATTGGCGTTGCGGACGGGCGATCTCGCGGCACTGCTCCACGAAGTCGCGCGGCCTTCAGTTTGGCCGCCGCTGCAGGCGCTGCTGCTTGGCGGCTGGATGGCGGTGGCCGGGCCGGATCTGCGCTGGGCGGTCCTGCCGGCGACGCTCGGCTGGATCGGGACCATGGGCGGGCTGGCGGTGCTGTGCAGGCGCGCCGCCCGCGACCCGGTGCAGGCGCTGTGGGCCGGGAATGTGGCGGTGGCGCTCGCGGCCACGAGCCCGGCCTTCGCGCTGCTCGGCGCCGACGCGATGATGGAGACACCGGGCGCGGCGCTGACCGTGCTGGTGCTCGCCACCGCCCTCGCCCGGCCCGTGCCGTGGCGCCTGCTGGCCGTGCTGCTGACGCTGCTGGCGCTGCACAAGTACAACTATTGGGTCATGGTCGTCGTGGCACTTCCGTTGGCCGCGCCGCGCGACGCGATGGGCTGGGCATGGCGGCTGATCGGCACGGTGGATCGGTCTCGCCTGACGCACGATGCGCCGTTGCGCGCGGGCGCGCTTGTCCTCGCTGTCACCGCAGTGCTGCTGCCAGTCGATCCGCCCTGGCGTGTCCTCGGCATCCAGCTGCTGCCGGGGCATGTCGCCGCGCTGGCCTGGGGCCTGGGGCTGCTTGCCGCTGCGCGTGCTTGGCGGCGACGCGGCGCGGCCTTCGACGCGGCGCTGGGCGACCCCGCGCGGGTGCTGCTCGCCTGGCACGCCCTGCCCGTTGCGCTGTGGCTGCTGGTGCCGGGCAAGCTGCCGGCGCTGTTGTGGTTCCTCTCCCCCGGCCATCGCGGCGCGACGGTGCCTCACGGGCTGCTGGAGGCGATCACCTTCCACTGGCAGGGCTTCGCCGAGGGCTTCTCGCCGCACCCGGTCGTCGGCGCCGCAATCCTGGGCCTCGCCGCGCTTGGCGCCTGGTGCGCGCCGCGGCTGATCGTCATCTTTACCGGCCTCGGCATCGCTGCACTTTTGCTGCATCCGCAACTGCAGTGGCGCTTCCAGGCCACGGTGCTGCCGGCGGTCTGGGCGCTCGCGGGGCTGGGTGCGGCGCGGCTGCTCGCCCCGGTCCGCGTGCCGCTGGCGGCGGTGGCGGTGCCGCTGCTGCTCGTGGTCGCCTTGCGATCGCTGCCGATGCCCGCTCTGGCCGACGCCGTCGCGATCCGCCGGCCGGACCTGCCGCGCGACCTCGACCTTGCGCTGGCCTGGCGAGACCTTCCTGTCGAGCCGCAGGGCGTCATCGTGCTGGCCAGCATCGGCCGGTCGGAGCTGTTCGACTGGACCATCCGCCTGCGCTGCCGCTGCCTCGCGCCGGTCGACCAGCCGCCCTGGATGGAGTTCGGCGATGCTGCCGCGGTCGCCGCCATGGCGAACAGCAGCGCGCCCTGGCTGCTCGCGGTCACGATGCCCGCGCCCTATCCGATCGCGGGGCATACCGGACCGCTTGCGCTGCCAGTCGAGCCGGTGCTGGCGGCGCAATCACGCTACCGGCGCGAGGCGACCCACGAAGGAGCGGCCCATGCTGCGCAGGTCGCTTGGTGGCGCGCCGCGGCGCCACCGGAGGGCCCGCCCCCGCCCCGCCGCCGCGGCCTCATCGAGGTCGCGACCGGTCTGCTCGCCCTCGCGACCCTGCTCACCGTGGTGTGGCGGCGCGCATGACGGCTTGCCGCCGGCGCGCCACGCGCCAAGGATTGCCGCCATGCGCATCGGCCTGATCCTCGAGACTTTCGATCCCGCCGGCGGCGGGGCCGAGCGCTGGACCGCGCAGTTCCACGACCACCTGCGCCGCGCGGGGCACGAGGTGCATGTCATCGCCTTCGCCGCGCGCGGGCACGATACGGTGGAGCACCTGCACCTGCTCACCGACCCGGGCACGTTGCTCGGCCGCGCCGAAGCGGTCGCCGCGGCCGTGGCGCGCCTGCCGCCGATGGTGCTGCACGACAGCGGCACCGGCTGGTCGGCGCATGTCTTCCACCCGCAAACCGGATCGCGGCTGCTCAGCCTCGAACGCATGATGTCGGCGCGCGGGATCGCGGGGCGGCTGCGCTGGCGGGTCGACCCGCGAATGATCCGGCTGCGCCGCATCATGGCGCGCATCGAAGACCGTGCGGCGCGCCAGGCCACGCGCGTAATCGCGGTATCGCGCGTGTTGCGTGACCTCCTCGCCGCACGCCACGGCATCGACCCCGCGCGCATCGCGACCATACCCAACGGCGTGGATACCGCGCGCTTCGACCCCGCGCGCCTGGCGCCGCTGCGTGCCCTCGCGCGCGAGCAGCTCGGGCTGGGGGCGCAAGAGTTGATGCTGTTGATGGTCGCGCACAATCTGTGGCTGAAGGGCGTGGACACCGCGCTGCGGGCGCTGACCCTGGCGCGTGCGCAGGGCGCGGTGGCACGGCTGGTAATCTGCGGCGGCGTGCCGGATGCCGACTGGCATGCCCTGGTCGCGCGGCTCGGCGTCGCGGAGCATGTCGTCTTCGCCGGCGATGTGCCAGAGGTGCAGCGGCTCTATGCCGCCGCCGACGCCATGCTGCACCCCACGCGCTGGGACGCCTGCAGCCTCGCCACCATCGAGGGCATGGCGGCGGCGCTGCCGGTGGTGAGCAGCACCGCGAACGGCGCCGCCGACCTGATCGAGGATGGCGTGAGCGGCCACCTGCTGCACCGCGCAACGGACCACGAAGCGCTGGCGGCGATCATCCTCGCGCTGCGCGATGGGGCACTGCGGCGGCGCATCGGCCAGGCGGCGCACCACGCGGCGCGCAGCGCCGACATCGCGCGCAACTGCGCCGCGGTCGAGGCCGTGCTGCACGTGGCCGCGGAGCAGGCCGGTCAGTCGTTGCCGGGATAGGCCGCGCGTAGCTTCGCCATCAGCGGGTCGAGGTAGCGCGCGCGCGAAACCTGGCCCTCCGTCTCACGCACGACCTCCTGCTCGGTGTGCAACAGGCGGGAGGTGTACCAGCAGTGGAACACGCCGCCTGCGACGGTCGGCACGCGCGGATGCCCCACGTCGAATGCGGCGCAGAAGGCGATCTCGTGCCCGATCACGCCGCGGCCCGCGGCCAGCACGCGGATGGTCGCTTCCTCGCCGGTGTCGGTGTCGTCGCCGCGCAGCTTGCGCAGCACCACCAGCCCGCCCAGGTCGCGCTTGCGGAACGCCATGAAGTGCGGGTGGATGTACCAACCATGCGGGTTGCCGCGATGCGGGCTGCGGAACACCGCGCCGGCGATCGGGCGCGCATCATCGATCAGGTCCACGCTGGTGGCGAGCCAATCGTCGGCGATCGGGAAGGCATCGGAATCGAGCAGCACGACGTGCTCGTGGCGGGCCGCGCGGGCGCCGCGCTCGGCGGCCTCGCCATGGCGGTGGCCGGCGCGGCGGAACCAGTTGCGCTGGCGCAGCACCCGAAGGTCGGGCTGCGCGCGGCACCAGGCGATTGTGCCGTCCGTGCTGCCCTGATCCACCACGATGACCTCATAGGGCCGGTCGCGCACGGTGGCGCGCACGCGCTCCAGCAGCAGTCGGGTGAAGAACAGCCCGTCGCGCGTGACGGTGAGGATGCTGACGGGGCGCGGGCTCATGCGCTACAGGTCCTGTCTTGGCGCCCCGGTCCGCGGGCTCCGGAGGAATGGCCGCGCGCATGTCCCGCCCCGCCGTCACGGTGCTGATGCCGGTGCGCGACGGGGCGCGCCACCTGCCCGAGGCGCTCGGGAGCATCCTCTGCCAGACTTGGCGCGACTTCGAATGCGTGGTCTGCGACGACGGCTCCGTCGATGCCACACCGGAGATCCTGGCCCGCGCCGAGGCCGCCGATGCGCGGCTGCGCGTGCTGCGCCTGCCGCGGTCGGGCATCGTCGCGGCGCTGAATGCGGGCTTGGCGGCGGCGCGCGCCGACTGGGTCGCGCGCATGGATGCCGACGACATCGCCGCCCCCGACCGGCTGGAACACCAGATGGCGGCCGCCGCACGCCACCCGGAGAGCGCTGCGATCGGCGGTGCCTGGCGCGTGGTCGGCGCGGATGGGCGCGTGCGCCGGCACATCGCGCCGCCCACCGAACCAGACGCCATCGCCGAGGCGCTGCTGCGCCACAACCCGCTCGCGCATCCGACCATGCTGCTGCGGCGCGATGCGGTGCTCGCGCTCGGCGGCTATCGCGCCGCCTTCCACAGCGCCGAGGACTACGACCTCTGGCTGCGCCTCGCCGAACGCCACCCGATCCGCTGCGTGCCGGAGACGCTGATCGACTACCGCGAACATGCCGGGCAGACCGCCTGGCGGGAGATCGCGCATCGCGTCCATGCCGAACTCGGCGCGCGGGCCGCCGCGCGCGCGCGCCGCGCCGGCCTTCCCGACCCGGCCGACGGTGCGGAGGCGATCGGCGCTGTCTGGCTGCGCGCGGCGGGCGTCAGCGAGGCCGAGATCGTCGCCACCATGACCTCGCGCGCGCTCGGCACAGCGAAGGATGCGCTGGCGGCTGGACAGGGGCCGGCGGCGCGCGCGGCGCTGCGGTTGCTGCGCGCGCAGCCCGGCCTGCGCCCGCGCACCCGGGTGCATGCGGCGCTGCTGTGGCTCTGCAGCCTCATGCCAGGGCAGCGGCAATGATGCCCTCCGCGGCCTCGGGCCAGGACAGGTGGCGGAACTCGTCGCGGATGCGCGCCTCCCATGCGCCGCGCGCCGCGGGGTCGGTGATCCAGCCGGCCATCGTCGCGATCCAGGCCGGTACGTCGAGCGGGTCGAGGCAGGGTGCGAGGCCACCCGCCGTCTGCGGCACCGCCCCGCCGGTCGAGGCGATGACCGCCTTGCCCTGCGCCATCGCCTCGATGATCGGCAGGCCGAAGCCCTCGGCGCGCGAGGGATAGAGGCAGAAGGCGGCATCGCGGTACAGCCGCGCGAGGGTTGCATCCGATGGCCCATCCAGGTGCAGGAACTGCCCGTTCGCCTTGTCCGATAGCGCCGCGATCTCCCGCATCACTCCATCCACCATCCAGCCGCGGCGCCCGGCGAAGACCAGGTGAAAGCCCGCACCCTGCGGCACCCCGCGCGCCAGCAGCGCGCGCCACGCCTCGAGCAGCACGGCGTGGCCCTTGCGCGGTTCGATGGTGCTGACGAACAGCGCGAAGTGGCCGGGTGCCAGCGGCGCGGGCAGCGGCGGCAGTGCGGCCGGCAGGCGTGGTGGCGCGTAGCCGAGCGGCACCACCACGGGATCGCAGGGACCGAGCGCCTCCGCGCGCGCGAAGTCGCGCAGGTCCTGCGCCACGCAATCGGCGTTGCACAGGATACGCGCGGCAGCCGGGATGGTCTGGCGCCAATAGGCTCCGAATCGAGCGACATCCTCAGGAAAGAACCATTCGGGATGGGTCAGCGGCAGCAGGTCGTAGCACAGCACCACCAGGCGGAAGCCGTGGCGCCGGCTGAATTCGACCAGCGCGCCGCCCTTGTGGAGCCAGTCCGTCCCGGCCGAGAGCACCGTATCGCCCGGCCCCGGCGCAACCGGCGCGCCGAGCGCGGTGTTGAAGGGCACCACCGCCATGCGCCGCCCAGCATCATCCACGAAGGGATGCACGCGCCCGTGCCGCCCCAGCACCAGCCGTTGCGCGGCGCCGGCCAGCGGCAGCCCGGCGAGGCGTGCGCGTTCCAGCGCCATCACCACCGGATAGCGCGGTGCCAGCGCGCGGCGCCAGCGCGGTTGGTGCCGCCGCACATCAAGCCAGATCGTCTCCAGCACCGCATCCGGGCCGACCAGCAGGTCGCGCCAGCCCGGCGCGACCGGGCGCAGCATGCCGGACGATGGATCGTGGAAGGCGAGATCGACATCGCCGCCGCGCCGCAGCGCCTGCAGCGCGATCTCCTGTTCCACCCGCACGATGCCGACCGGCGGGCCGGACCAGCGCGCATTGGTGGAGATATCGACGATCAGCCGCGCCATGGCGCCATGATCCCGACGGCCAGGTCGTGCAACGCGACGGGCGTCGGCATAAGGCCAAGCGCGCGCAGCCGCGACGGATCGCCCACAACTCGCTGCGGGTCGTCGCGGCGTAGGCCGTCCTCGCGCAGGGCGATCCGTACCGGCACGCCGCGCGCGGCGGCCAGCGCGCCCACCATGTCCCGTACCACGGTGCCGCTCCCCGAACACAGGTTCAGAAGTGGGGGCAGCGCCCCCGCTTGCGCGGCGATGGCCGGCACCAGCCGTCCGATCTCCGCGACCGTCAGGTAGTCGCGCTCGCGCAAAGGCCCGGCGACGCGCACCACGCCGCCGCTGGCGGGCAGTGCGGCGATCTCGGCGGCGATGCGGCCGAGCAGCGTGAAGGGCGGCGCATGCGGCCCCGCCGCGGTGAACAAGCGCAATACGCAGGCCGGCCCGCGCCCTTCCCGCGCATGGCGCAGCACCGCCTGCATGGCTGCGTGCTTGGCTTGGCCGTGGGCGGAGGTCGGCGCGCAGGGATGGTCCTCGGTCAGGTTGGGGGAACCGACCGGCACGGGACCGAATTCCGCCGCGCTCCCGAAGGCCAGCAGCAGCGGCGGGTCCGCCATTCCAGCGAGCGCGTCCAGCAGCGATTGCGTGCCGGCCACCGTCACGGCGTGCTGGTCTGCGGCCGGCAAGGCCGGTGCCGCGGCCGCGAGATGCACCACGAGACCCGGGCGCAACGCCGCCAGGGCGCGCGCGAACCCAGCCGAGTCCGCTGCTGATTCGACGGCCACATGGTCCGGCCCATCGCCCGGCCGCGGGATGCCGATGGTCACGGCGCGCAGCCCGGCTGTGCGCAGCCCCTCCACCACATGCCGACCGACGAAGCCGCGCCCGCCCGTCACCAGGGCCGTACCGGAACCCAAGCTCATTCGCCCCCGCGCGCCGCAGGCGCCCATGGCGACGCTTGGCACTGGGCGATGGTGACGTTACGAAACGAGAGTGGCAACCACGCCCCTGGCCGAGCCCGGCCCTCCGATCCTCGGACCCTTGCACCGCATGTGGCGGCTGCTGCCCCCGCGCACTCGCCGCGAAGCGCTGTTCACGCTGACCGAATTCGCGGCGCCGCGGCCGGCCCGCCTGCCCGCGCAACCCGGCCTGCCGGTGACCGTGGCAGGGTATTTCCGCGCGCCCAGCGGGCTCGGCGAAGGCGCGCGACGGCTCGCGACGATGCTCGAGGCCGCCGGGGTCGCGGTGCATCGCGCCGACCTGACGGCCGCGCTGCGGCAGGGCCCTGCCGGACCGGGGCCGGAGATGCCGGCAGGGCCAGGCACGCTGGTGCTGCACGTGAACGGGCCGATGGTGCCCTGGGCGCTGCTCGCGCTCGGGCGGCGGCGCGTGGCGGACAAGCGCGTGCTCGCCTTCTGGAACTGGGAATTGCCGACGCTGCCGCGCGACTGGACCCGCGGATATCGCTTCGTCGAGGGCATCCTGGCGGCGTCGGGATACGCGGCGGCGGCGATGCGCCGGGCGGAGGGACCGCCGATTTCCGTGGTACCCTATCCCGTGGTCGCGCCCGCGCGCTCGGCGCTGTCGCGCGAGTCGTTCGGGCTGGCGCCAGAGGCCTTCGTCACGCTCTCGGTGTTCGACGCGGCGTCCTCGGTCGAGCGCAAGAACCCGCTCGCAGCCATCGCGGCACATCGCGCGGCCTTCGGCGGGCGCGCCGACCGCGTGCTGGTGCTCAAGACCTACAACACCGCCATGGGCGGCGCGGCCTGGCGGGCTGTGGCGGCGGCGGCCGAGGGCCAGGCGAATATCCGCATCATCGACGGGCACATGACGCCGGCCGAGGTGGCGGGGCTGATCGGTCTGGCGGATGTCATGCTCAGCCTGCACCGCGCGGAGGGCTACGGCCTGGCGCTGGCGGAGGCGATGAGCCTCGGCCGGCCGGTGGTCGCCACCGGCTGGTCGGGCAACATGGAGTTCATGGACCACGGCAGCGCCCTGCTGGTCGGCCACCGCTTCGTGCCCGCGGGCGATGCGCGCGGCACCTACGACGTGCCCGGCGCCAGCTGGGCCGAGCCCGACATCGCCGAGGCGTCCGAGGCGCTGCGCCGCCTTGCGGCAGATGCCGACCTGCGCGCGCGCATCGGTGAGGCCGGCCGCCAACGCGTCGCGACCCTGACGCCCGAGGCCTGCGGCGCTCGGGCGCGCGCAGCGATCGGCGCATGAGGCTCTGGCTCGATGTCGAGGACCTATTCGGCTACGCCGCCCATCACGCACGCCCGACCGGCGTGCAGCGTTTCTGCTGCGAACTCTACGGTGCACTTGTGGACGCGCATGGCGATCGCATCGGCTTCGTGCGCCACGACCCGGCCGGCGACGGGCTGCGCGTGATCGGCGCCGAGGCCGTCGCGGCGCTCTACGCCCGCATGGCCGAGGCACCCGCGCCGAAGGTGGCGCGGGCGGCACCTGACGCGCCGGCGCAGCGGCGGCCGCGGGCTGGCTGGCTGCCGCGCGAGGTTCGCGCACCGCTCGGCCGCGCCGCGCGGGCGCAGCGCACGGCGCTGCTGGCGGGCTTCGAGGCGCTGCGTGCGCTGCCGGCGACCTGGCGCGGCGGCGCACGCACGGTGCTCGGCCCTGATCTGCGAGAGGTGGCGCAGCCCGGCGATGTGCTGGGCGCCTTCGGCTCGCCCTGGTCGGAACCCGGCCAGCCCGCGCGGCTGGCGCGCGTGGCGGCGGCGACGAGCGCGCGCATCGCCATCCTGGTGCACGACATGATCCCGCTGGAGCGGCCGGAGTTCTGCGACCGTGCGCAGATCCTGGCATTCCGCGAGCATATGCGCGCGGCGCTGCCCGCGGCCGACGTCATCTTCGCCAATTCACGCGCCACCGCCGGGGCTGTGGAAGCCTGCGCGCGGCGCGAAGGCGTGGCCCTGCGCGGGGCACCCGACGTCGTGCCGGTGGGCGCGCGCCCCCCGCCCTCGCCTTCCGCTCTTCCAGAAGGGCTCGCAGCCGGGGGCTACGTGCTGATGGTCGCGACGCTGGAAGCACGCAAGAACCACCTGCTGGCCTTCCGCGCCTGGCGGCGCCTGGTTACCGAAATGCCGCGCGGGCGCGTCCCGACGCTGGTCTTTGCCGGGCGGCGCGGCTGGATGGTCGAGGACCTGCTGCAGGCGCTCGAGAATTGCGGCTGGCTCGACGGCATGATCCGCTGGGTCGAGGAGCCGGACGATGCCGCGCTCGCCGCACTCTACCAGGGCTGCCGCTTCACGCTGTTTCCCTCGCATGTCGAGGGCTGGGGGCTGCCGGTGACCGAGAGCCTGGCAATGGGCAAGCCCTGCGTCGCGAGCGGCCATGGCGCGATCGCCGAGGCCTCCGGCGGCCTGACGCTACAGATCGACCCGGACGATGCGACCAGCGCGACAGCCGTGCTGCGTCGCGCGATCGAACAGCCGGAGGAGATTGCAGCCCTGTCCGAGCGCATCCGGCAGGAGTTCCACCCGGTGACCTGGGCCGAGACCGCGCGAGCCCTCATGGCGGCACTGGAGAGGGCCAGGTGACGTGCTGCGTCGAGGTCGGATGGAAGTGGCGTCCCGTACGGGATTCGAACCCGTGCTGCCAACGTGAAAGGCTGGTGTCCTAGGCCTCTAGACGAACGGGACAGGCCGGAGCGCGGGGTTACTGCCCGCACGCCACGCGGTCAATACCCTCACGCGACCGCCGCATCCACCACCTGCATCGACGGTGCCGTCTCGCCGTTCCATTGCTCGGCGCGCAGATGGCCGCACAGGTGCAGCGGCACGCGGTCGGAGGCCAGCAGCGCCTGCGCCAGCGGCCCTTCCTTGGCACGAAAGCAGATCGTCTTGAGCCGCCCGCCGCCCTCGCCTTCCACGATGGCGCGCACGGTGGCGCCTTCCTTGCCCACGCGATCGGCCTTCACCACGCGGGCGCGCTGCAGGGCGAAGATCGGTTCCTCGTTGCCCGGCCCGAACGGCGCGAGGCGCGCGACCTCCTGCGCCAGTCCGGTCTGCGCGGCGATCACGTTGAGCGTGCCTTCCACCATCAGGTCCGCCGCGCTGGGCAGCAACGCGGCGTGGCTGAGGCGCTCTTCCAGGAAGGCGTGGAACTCGGCATCGCGTCCCGCTCGGAAGGAGAACCCCGCCGCCATCGCATGCCCGCCGCCGGTCTCTAGCAGCCCGGCCTGGCGCGCTGCGATGACCGCCGCACCCAGGTCCACGCCAGGCACAGACCGGCCCGACCCCTTTGCCATCCCGTCCGAAAGGCCCGCCACGCAGGCCGGGCGGTTGAAGCGTTCCTTCATGCGCCCGGCGACGATGCCGACCACGCCGGGGTGCCAGCCCTCGCCCACCAGCAGCAGCACGGCGCGGCCCTCGGCGGCCTGGCGCTCGGCCATGGCGTGCGCGGCGCCGATCACCTCGCCCTCGACCTCCTGCCGGCGGCGGTTCACCGCATCCAGCTTCTCGGCGATGGCGCGCGCCTCGATCGGGTCCTCGCAGAGCAGCAGCCGCAGGCCGAGATCGGGCTCGCCGATGCGGCCGGAGGCGTTGATGCGCGGCCCCAGGAGGAAGCCCAGCGTATGCGCCGTGGGCGCATCGCGCGCGCCCGTCACCTCGAGCAGCGCCGCGATGCCCGCGCGGCCCCGCTGGCCCATCACCTTCAGCCCCTGCGCCACCAGCGCGCGGTTGAAGCCCGTGAGCGGCATGACGTCGCAGACCGTCGCCAGCGCGACCAGGTCGAGCAGCCCGAGCAGATCAGGCTCTGGCCGGCGCGCGAACCAGCCGGCGCGTCGCAGCACGCGCGTCGTCGCGGCCGCTGCCAGGAAGGCAACCGCGGCGGCGCACACATGGTGCAATCCGGACCCGCAATCGAGCCGATTCGGGTTCACCGCCGCCAGGATGCGCGGCAGCGGCCCCTCGGCCTTGTGGTGGTCGAGCACCACGACGTCGGCACGGCCCTCGGCGGCGGCGAGCGCCTCGCCCGCCGCGATGCCGCAGTCGACGCAGACCACCAGCGACGCGCCGCGGTCGCACAGCGCGCCCACCGCCGCCGCGTTCGGCCCGTAGCCCTCCTTCAGCCGGTCGGGGACATAGGGCGTGACCTCGCAACCGAGGTCGCGCAGGAAGCGCGACATCAGCGCGCCGGAACACGCCCCGTCCACGTCGTAGTCGCCGAACACCGCGACATGCTCGCCGCTGCGCACCGCGGCCGCGATGCGGTCCGCCGCCAGGTCCATGTCGAGCAGCGAGGACGGGTCGGGCATCAACGCCTTGAGCGTCGGCTCGAGGTAATGCCCCGCAAGCTCCACCCCGATCCCGCGCGCCGCGAGCAGCCGCCCGACCATCTCGGGCACGCCCAGCCGCTGCGCGATGCCCAGGCCCGTGCGCGAATCAGCCGGCCGCCACACCCAGCGGCGCCCGGTGACCGAGCGCTGGACGCCGAGAACCGCCGCGTCAGCGTCCATCAGGCGACGAAGGCGCTGGGCTTGCGCGCGAAATTGTGGTGGCCCTCGACGTAGCGCACCGTGCCGGACTTCGACCGCATGACGATCGAATGGGTGTAGGCGCCGCCGGGCGTGCGGCGCACGCCGCGCAGCATGGCGCCCGAGGTCACGCCGGTCGCGGCGAACATGACGTTGCCGCGGGCCATCTCGTTGACGGAGTAAATGCGCCTGGGGTCGGTGATGCCCATGGTGGCGGCGCGCGCGACCTGGTCCTCGTCCTCGAACATCAGGCGGCCCTGCATCTGCCCGCCGATGCACCGCAGCGCGGCGGCCGCCAGCACGCCTTCGGGCGCGCCGCCCGACCCCATGTAGATGTCGATGCCGGCCTCGGGCTGGCTGACGTTGATCACGCCGGCCACGTCGCCATCGCCCAGCAGCGTGATGCGCGCGCCGGCGGCGCGGCAGGCCTTGATCAGGTCCTTGTGGCGGTCGCGATCGAGTGTGCAGACCATCAGGTCGCTGATCTCGCAGCGCTTGGCTTTCGCGAGTTCCCGCAGGTTCTCGGCCGGGGAGGCATCCAGGCTGACGACGCCCTCCGGCAGGCCGGGGCCGACCGCGAGCTTGTCCATGTAGATGTCGGGCGCGTGCAGGAAGCCGCCCTTTTCGGCGAGCGCCACGGTCGCGATGGCGTTGGGCCCGCCCTTGGCGGTGATCGAAGTACCCTCGAGCGGATCGACCGCGATGTCGACTTCCGGCCCGCCGCCGGCACGCGCGTAGAGCCCGACCTTCTCACCAATGTAGAGCATCGGCGCCTCATCCATCTCGCCCTCGCCGATCACGACGGTGCCGGTGATGGCGACGGTATCGAAGGCACGGCGCATGGCCTCGACCGCGGCGCCGTCGGCGGCGTTCTTGTCGCCCCGGCCGATCCAGCGGGACGCGGCGAGGGCGGCGGCCTCGGTCACGCGTACCAGTTCGAGCGCCAGGTTGCGGTCGACGAGCAGGCTGGGAACGTCCGGGCTCTCGGGCATTGGCGGCTTCCTCCGAATCGGGGGGATGTGCGGCACCACCCCCCTGCTCCACAGCCCATAGCCGGAATCGCGCGCCGCGTCAGCGCAGCGACAGCAGCGGCGCCCCCGCGCGGCAGGCGGCGGCCGAGGGCGCGTCCGGCGCGCGTTCGACCCGAAAGAAGGAACAGCCAGGACCCTGGACCCGGCCCTGGATCTCTCCGCCATCGGCCGAAAGATGCCCCTCCAGCCCCACCATCACGTAGTTGGGCGGCCGGCGCAGCCAACGCTGCGGGCCGAGCGTGACCTGGCGCGTCGCCGGCGTGTAGCCGCCCTGCATCTCGTAGCAGCCGGTCGGCACATCGGGATTATCGGGCGCTGCCTCGAAGTGGAACAGCGCCGACAAGCGGCCGTCCTTGGCGGGTTCGATGGTCAGCGCCAGGGCGGTGTTGCCCTGGGCGCAGATATAGTCACCGCGCCAGGTGCCGCGCAGTTCCTCCTGCGCCACGGCCGGCGTGGCAAGGGCCAGCGCGCCAAGCAGCGCGGCGGCCGCCCGGATCACAGCGCCTCGATCCGGATCAGCGCCGGCTTCTCCACCACGGCATCGAGCGCGGTGATCCGCGCCAGCGCCGCCCGCACCGAGGCCTCGCTGGTCTCGTGCGTGGTCAGCACCACCGGCACCGCCTCGCCGGGCGACCTTCCGCGCTGGAGCATGGATTCCAGGCTGATGGCGTTGTCGCGCAGAACGCCGGTCACGTCGGCGATCACGCCTGGCCGGTCCACCACCATCAGGCGCAGGTAGTAGGCACCGGTGTGGCGGTCCATGGGCAACGAGGGCTCGGGTTTCAGCGTCGCGGCCTCCGCGCCCCAAACCGGGGTGCAGCGCCCGCGCGCGATGTCGATGAGGTCGGCCACGACGGCGGAGGCCGTCGGCCCACCGCCGGCACCGCGGCCTTCCATCATGATGCGGCCAACGAAGTCGCCTTCCGCCACCACGGCATTGAACACGCCATCGACGCGCGCGATCGGCGCGCCGACCGGCACCATGCACGGATGCACGCGGGTCGAGATGCCACCGTCCTCCCGCCGTGCGATGCCGAGCAGCTTGATGCGGTAGCCGAGTTCCTCCGCCAGCGCGATGTCGAGCGCGCTGACCTCGCGGATACCCTCGACATGCACGGCACCGAAGTCCACCGGTCGGCCGAAGGCCAGCGCGGCCAGGATCGCCAGCTTGTGCGCGGCATCGATGCCATCGATGTCGAAGGACGGGTCGGCCTCGGCGTAGCCAAGCTTCTGCGCTTCCGTGAGCACTTCCGCGAATTCGCGCTTCTGCTCGCGCATCGTGGTCAGGATGTAATTGCAGGTGCCGTTCAGGATGCCGGCCACGCGCGAAATGCGGTTGGCCGCGAGCCCTTCGCGCACCGCCTTGATGGCGGGGATGCCGCCGGCGACCGAGGCCTCGAAGGCCAGGGCCACGCCCTTCGCCTCGGCCTGGGTGGCAAGCGCCGCGCCATGCACCGCGAGCAGCGCCTTGTTCGCCGTGACCACATGCTTGCCCGCGGCGAGCGCCGCTTCCACCAGCGCCTTGGCGGGCCCATCCGAGCCGCCGATGCATTCCACCACCACCTCGACCTGCGGGTCGGCGGCGAGTGCGACAGGATCATCGTACCAGCGCAGCCCGGACACCGGCACGCCGCGGTCGCGCGAACGGTCGCGCGCGGAGACGGCGGTCACCGCGATCGGCCGACCGGCGCGCGCGGCGATGATGTCGGCATTCGCGCGCAGCACGTTCACCACACCGGCGCCGACCGTGCCCAGGCCGGCGACGGCAACGGAGACAGGTCGGCTCATGCGTTGATCGCTTCCTGCTGGGCTTCCACAGGCGCGGCATTGTCGCCCGACAGGAAGGTCTTGATGCCGCGCAGCGCCTGGCGGATGCGGTGGTTGTTCTCCACCAGAGCGATGCGCACATGTTCGTCGCCGTGCTCCCCGAAGCCGAGGCCCGGCGCGACCGCGACCTTCGCCTTCTCGAGCAGGAGCTTCGAGAAGCCGACGGAACCGAGGTGGCGGAAGCGCTCGGGGATCGGCGCCCACATGAACATCGAAGCCTCCGGCGAGGGAACCTCCCAGCCGGCGGCGCGCAGCCCCTTCACCAGCACGTCGCGGCGGTCCTTGTACAGGACCCGCATCTCCTCGATGCAGTCCTGCGGTCCGTTCAGCGCGGCGGTGGCAGCGATCTGGATAGGCGCGAAGGCGCCATAGTCCAGATAAGACTTCACCCGCGCGAGTGCGGCGATCAGCCGCGGATTGCCCGCCGCGAAGCCCATCCGCCAGCCCGGCATGTTGTAGGTCTTGGACATCGAGGTGAATTCCACCGTGATGTCCTTGGCCCCCTCCACCTCGAGAACCGAGGGCGGCGGCGTGTCGCCGAAATACAACTCGGCGTAGGCAAGGTCGGACAGGATGAACAGCTCGTGCCGCCGGCACAGCGCGACCAGTTCGCGGTAGAACTCGATGCCCGCCACCAGCGCCGTCGGGTTCGACGGGAAGTTCACGATCACCGCGGTCGGCTTGGGCACCGAATGGCGCACCGCGCGGTCGATCGCCGAAAGCATGTCGTCATTCGGCGTATACGGAATGGAGCGCACGGACGCGCCAGCGATGATGAAGCCGAACTGGTGGATCGGATAGGACGGGTTGGGCACCAGGATGGTGTCGCCCGGGCTCGCGATGGCCTGCGCCAGGTTGGCGAGACCCTCCTTCGAACCAAGTGTGGCGACCACCTCGGTCTCCGGGTCCAGCTTCACGCCGAAGCGCCGGTCGTAATACCCCGCGAGCGCCTTCCGCAGGCCCGGGATGCCCTTCGACATCGAGTAGCGGTGCGTGCGCGGGTCCTGCACGGCCTCGACCAGCTTGGCGACGATGTGCGGCGGCGTCGGGCTGTCGGGGTTGCCCATGCCGAGGTCGACGATGTCTTCCGCTGCCGCGCGCGCCTTCGCCTTCGCCGCGTTCACCTCGGCGAATACGTAGGGCGGCAGGCGGCGGATGCGGTGGAAGTCCTCGGTCATGGCCATGGTCCGTGGTGCAAGGGCGGCGAGCTATAGAACAAGGCTCGGGCGCTGTGTATCGCTGCGTCAGCGCGGGCGGGGTGCCAGCAGTTCCGCCGGCGGTGGCGGTGGCGGAGCGCTGGGGGACAGCAGTTCGGCCGGTGGCGGCGGAGGCGGCGCGTTGTCCATGACGGGCGGCGGCGCAGCCGCCGGGCCGGGCCGGGTCTGCGGTGCCGGCGCGGGGCCCGGCTGGGGCACGGCGGCCGGGGACGCCGGCGGCGGCAGGCCGGGCGTCTCCCACGGCACGCGCGGCGCCGCGGCGACCGGCGCGGCACCAGGCGGGCGCATCGGCAGGCTGGCGTCCCCCGCCGTACCGGCCGGGCGTATCGGCTCCGGACGCATCTCGGGGTCGAGAGGATTGCGGCTGCGCTGGCGGTCCTCGGCCAGCGCCGCGGTCAGCGCATCGCGTACCGCGGGGTCCGCCACCGCCGGGCGGGCCGGGATGGTGCCGAGGTTCGGGAAGGGCTGGTCGGTCCCGGGCGGCGGCTCGCGTCCCTCGAAGGCCGGGCCGGTGATGCGCGCGAAGACCGGGCCGATCGATTCCGGCCCCTGCCCCGGGCTGCAGGCGGCCAGCAACAGAAGCGCGAGCAGGGCCGGCCGCGCTTGATCGCCCCCCGCCCGCCCCCTACCGTTGTGGCTCACATTCACGTGGCCCATCCCTAAGGTCATGCCGCCTTCTGTCCGCATCACACGGAAGCGGTAACCCGAATCGGAGGTCGCGCGAAGCCGGGCATGCTGCCCCACCGACCGGAACGCCCATGGCCGACAAAGATCCGACCAACCCCACCTTCCGGCTGCCGGACCCCGCGCTGGTCAGCCGGACCATGGCGGATGTGGCGGAACGCGGTCAGCGCATCGTCTCGGATTTCCTGAAGCGCCAGGCGGGCGAATCGCCCGACCCCGATCCGCTCAAGATCGGCCACGCCTTCCTCGAGATGACGACGCGGCTGATGGCGAACCCCGCGCGGCTGGTGCAGGCGCAGCTCGGCTTCTGGCACGACTACCTGACGCTCTGGCAGAACACCGCGCGGCGCATGATGGGCGATGTGCCGGCACCGGTGATTGCCGAGGACGACAAGGACCGCCGCTTCAAGGACGACGCCTGGCGCGAGCACGAGGTCTTCGACTTCATCCGCCAATCCTACCTGCTCTCGGCGCGCTACTTCCGGTCGGTAGTGGAAGGGGCGGAAGGGCTCGAGCCCAAGACCGCGCAGAAGGTGGATTTCTACACGCGGCAATTCGTCGATGCGATGAGCCCGACCAACTTCCTGATGACCAATCCGGAGGTGCTGCGCCGCACCGCGGAATCGGGCGGCGAGAACCTGCTGCGCGGGTTGTCGAACCTGCTGAGCGACCTCGAGCGCGGACGCGGCAAGCTGCGCATCCGCATGACCGACGACACCAAGTTCAAGGTCGGCGAGAACATCGCCGTCACGCCGGGCAAGGTCGTGTACCAGAACGACCTGATGCAGTTGATCCAGTACGCGCCCAGCACCGGGAAGGTGCTCAAGCGCCCGCTGCTGATCATCCCGCCCTGGATCAACAAGTTCTACATCCTGGACCTGCGGCCGAAGAACTCCTTCATCCGCTGGGCGGTCGAACAGGGCCACACGGTCTTCGTGATCTCCTGGGTGAACCCGGACGAGACGCTCGCGGAGAAGGGCTTCGACGACTACATGCGCGAAGGCCCCTATGCGGCGCTCGATGCGATCGAACAGGCGACGGGCGAGAAGGGTGCGAACGTCATCGGCTATTGCCTGGGCGGCACGCTGCTCGCGTCCACGCTCGCGCACATGGCATCGAAGCGCGACACGCGCGTGAAGTCGGCGACCTTCTTCACCACCATGGTGGATTTCGCCGAGGCCGGGGAACTGGGCGTCTTCATCGACGAGGAGCAACTCGCCGCCCTCGAGGAGAAGATGCAGAAGACCGGCTATCTGGAAGGCCGCGAAATGGCGACGACCTTCAACATGCTGCGCGCCAACGACCTGATCTGGTCCTTCGTGGTGAACAACTACCTGATGGGCCAGGAGCCCTTCCCCTTCGACCTGCTGTACTGGAACGACGATTCCACGCGCATGCCGGCGAGAATGCACAGCTTCTACCTGCGCCGCATGTACCAGGAGAACGACCTGGTGAAGCCGGGCGGGATCGAGCTGGCCGGCGTGAAGCTCGACCTGCGGAAGATCAAGCTGCCGACCTACATCCTCAGCACGCGCGAGGATCATATCGCGCCGTGGAAATCCACCTACCGCGCGACGCAGATCTACAAGGGACCGACGCGCTTCGTGCTCGCGGCGTCCGGGCACATCGCCGGCGTCGCGAACCCGCCCGATGCCGGCAAGTACAGCCACTGGGTCAGCGACGACCTGCCGGCCGATGCCGAGGAATGGTTCAAGGGCGCCACCGAACTCGCCGGCTCCTGGTGGCCGGACTGGCATCGATGGGTCAGCGCGCTCGACCGCACGCAAGTTCCCGCCCGCATCCCGGGCGACGGCGCCCTGCCAGCCCTCGAGGACGCCCCCGGGTCCTATGTGAAGGTGATGGCGACCGACTGAGACCGGCGTCGGCCAGCGACGATCGCCGGCGGGGCGGCACCGCGCGCCTATGCGGCCAGCAAACCGCTGGCGGCGTGCCTACTCGCCGAGGCCGAGCCCGTCCGTGATCGCCCCGGGTGCGCCGGCCTGCCACCAATTCCCCGCCCCCGCCCAGCCGCGGTCGAGGTCGAGCCGGCGCACGTCGCGCGCCAGGGCCGCTGTCGCCTGCTCGGCCGCCGGCAGCGGTCCGATGGCCGCGAGCCGGTCGAGCGTCGCCTCCCCGCCCGGTTCGAACAGGGTGGCCGGCAGTGCATCCACGGCACCCGCGCGGTTGCCGGCGCGGAGCCTCGAAGCCACCAGCGCCAGTGCGCGCACCACATCCGCCCCCGGCGCACGCTGGGCAATGCCAAGTGCGGCGCGCGTCTCGTCGCGCGCGGTGCGCATGGCGAAGCCGACGCTGGGCGAGAGCGCGGGCCAGGCGCGGCGGTCCGCGACCTCGATCTCCAGCGCTTCGAGCCGCGCGATGGCGAGCGCGGCCTCGGCCGGCTGGCCCTGCAGCGCCGCGCCCTGGTTGGCAAAGGCCGCGGCAGTGGCGAAGACCGCCGCGCGCAACGGCGCGCCGGTGCCGGGCGCGGAGGCCAGCACGCCCGGCGGCAATGCGGCCGGGGTGCGCAGTTCGGCACAGGCCGGCAACGTGAGGGCACCCAGCAGCACGCGTCTGCGCAGCGTCATGGCCACCGGTCCCGGCTCCCCTGGCGCTGGATGCGCCACAGCTCGTTCTGTGCGCGGATGGCCGCCCAGGCCGTTTGCGGCAGCGGCGGCAGCGCCGACAGCCGCGCGAAGGATGGCGCGCCGCCCGGCGTGACCAGGGGCGGCGCCAGCGCGGCGGCGGCGGCGGCCTCGTCCCCGGCGCCTACGCCCATGCGCACCCGAGTCATCGCGTCGATCACCGTCTGCGGTTCGGCCTCCGGCGCGATGCCGAGGGCGCCGCGCCATTCCGGACGCGCCTGCAGGAAGGCGATCTGCACGAGCGGCAGCATCTCGGTCCAGCGCTGGTTGGTGCTGAGGTCGATCGCCAGGAACTCGGCCTCGGAGATGGCCTGCGCGGCCTCGGCCGGGCGTCCGGCCAGGCGCTGCGGGTCGGCGAAGGCATAGGCGGTGTGCAGGATCCCCTGCCGCGCCAGGTCGGCGAAGGGATTGTTCGGATCGGCAGGCAGCGCGACGAAGGGCGGCGGCGGGCGATTGCAGGCGGCAAGCGTGCCGAACACCAGCACGGCGGCGGCGCGGCGCGGCAGGGCGAGATGGGTCATGGCGGCGGCGTCCCGCCCGCGCATCCGCCGCCGCGCGCAAGCCGTCGCCATGGCGCGCGCGGGCATCACAGGCAGCCGGCGGCGCGTGCCCGGGCCCGCACTAGCGCCAGCACGGTGCGGCAGGTCGGTGCCGGCTCGTTTACCAGGTCGGCGAGTTCGACCACGGCGCCGAGCAGCGCCTCGACCTCCATCGGGCGGCCGCGCTCGAGGTCCTGCAGCATGGAGGTCTTGTGCGCGCCCACCTCGGCCGCGCCGGCGATGCGCTTGTCGACATCGATCGCAAAGCGCACGCCAAGCGCCTCGGCCACGCGCTGGCCTTCCAGCATCATGGCGCGCGCCACGCCGCGCTGCTCGTCATCGGCGATCAGCACGTCGAGCGTCGCGGTTGTCAGCGCCGAGATCGGGTTGAAGGCAAGATTGCCCCAGAGCTTGACCCAGAGTTCGTCGCGGATGCGCGGACGCACTGGCGCCTTGAAGCCGGCGGCGATCAGCGCCTCGCTCAGCCGCTGCGCGCGCACAGAGCGCGACCCGTCGGGTTCGCCGAGCGAGAAGCGATCGCCGTAGGTGTGTTCGATGATCCCGGGCGCGCTGACCTCGGCCGCCGGGTAGACGATGCAGCCGATGGCCCGCGCGGGCGGCAGCAGCCGCGTGACGGCGCCGCCGGGGTCGACGCTCTCGACGATGCGCCCGGCATGCGCGCCCTCGATGCCGTGGAAGTACCACCAGGGCACGCCGTTCACCGCGCTGACGATCGCCGTGTCCGGCCCGATCAGCGGCTGCATCTGCTGCGCGGCGCCCGGAAGCGAATGCGCCTTCAGCGTGACGACCACATAATCCTGCAGGCCGGCTTCCTGGGCGCTGGCGACGCAGCGCGGGCGGGCCACCACTTCCTGGCCCTCGGAGACCAGGCGCAACCCGTCGGCCTGCATCGCTGCCAGATGCGGACCGCGCGCGATGACGGTAACCTCGGCCTCACCCTTGAGGGCCAGTTTCGCGGCCATCAGCCCGCCGATCGCGCCGGCGCCGAAGATGCAGATCTTCATGCGGTCAGCCCCAGCTTCTCGGCGAGCCCGATGCGCATCAGCTTGCCCGTCGCGCCCTTCGGGATCTCGGGCAGGAACACCACCTTCCGCGGCACCTTGAAGTCGGTCAGGTGCTGGGCACAAAAGTCGCGCAACTCGCGCTCGGTGCACTCCATACCCTCGCGCAGCACAACAGCCGCGCCCACTTCCTCGCCGAGCTTGGCGTGCGGAATGGCGAAGGTGAGTGCCTGCGCCACCGCCGGGTGGCCCGACAGCACGCCATCGACCTCCAGCGGGCTGACCTTCTCGCCGCCGCGGTTGATGAGCTCCTTGAGGCGGCCGGTCAGCGTCAGGAAGCCGTCCTCATCGAACGCGCCCTGGTCGCCAGTGCGGAACCAGCCATTTGTGTAGGCCTTGGCGTTGGCCTCGGGGTTCGCCTCGTAGCCGGCGGTCACGTTGGGGCCGCGGATCACCACCTCGCCGATCTCGCCCTGGGGCAGCAGCGTGCCGTCATCGGCCATGATCGCCACCTCGGGCCCCGCGGGCTGGCCCACAGAACCGGGCTTGCGCGGACCGGCCAGCGGGTTCGAACACATCTGGTGCGAGGCTTCCGTCATGCCGTAGCTCTCGACCAGCGGGCATCCGAAGACCTGTTCGAGCTGCTGCATCACCGGCCCCGGCAGCGAGGCCGAGGACGACCGCAGCAGGCGCAGCGGCGCGCGGCGGATGACGTCGGCATTGCGCTCCGCACGCGACAGGATCGCCTGGTGCATCGTCGGCACGGCGGTCACCCAGGACGGGCGTTCCTCATCCAGCCAGCGGAAGAAGCGCAGCGCATCGAAGCCCGGCGTGCAGACCACCGCGCCACCCGCACCGACCGATGCCAGCACGGCCGCCATCAGCCCATGGATATGGAACAGCGGCATGATGTTGAGGCAGGCATCGTCCGGCGTCAGCGCCAGCGTGCGCGCGATGTTGCGCGCCGAGGCGCAGACATTCGCCTGGGTCAACGGGACGATCTTGGGCCGCGCCGTGGTGCCCGAAGTATGCAGCACCAGCGCCACATCCTCCGGCCAGGCCAGGCCGGGCTTCTCGGGATTGGCTGGGCTGCCGCCTTCCAGTGTGAAGTCGCCCGCGGCCTCGCCCGGCACCAGGTCGAGCACCGGGATGGACAGCCGCGCGGCCACCTCCCGCGCATCCGACGCAACGCCCTGCAGCACGACCAGGGCCTTCGCGTTGAGGTCGGTCAGGTAGAAGGTGAATTCCTCAGCCCGGTAGGACGGGTTCAGCGGCGCTGTGGTCGCACCGGCGCCGATCGCGAGGAAGGCGGCGGCCATCTCCGGCCCGTTCGGCAGCACGATCGCCACGCGGTCGCCGCGACCGATGCCGATGGCGTTCAGCGCCTTCACCGTGCGGGCGCACAAAGCGCGCAGCGCGCCGAAGCTCAGCGGCGGGCGTTCGTTGGTGCCGCGCAACGCGGGGGCCTCGGCGGCACCGTCGGTGATCAGGAGGGAGATGGTCTCGGTCATGGGCGTCCTTGGACCTCCGGGGACGGCCCCGGTTCTGGCAGGGATCGCCAGGCGCGTCAGCCCCCCGCGAGGGAGCGCCGGTGCCGCCCGGCCAGTTCGACATAATGCGGCGCCGTCCGGTCGAAGCCGGCCCGACGTTCCACCGTCAGCACCTGGACCATCTTGGCGGGGTTGCCCATCCAGAGCTCCATCGCCTTGATGACCTTGCCCGGGGGCAGGACGGAGCCCGCGGCCAGCACGCCGCCTTCCTCGATGACGGCATCATCCAGCACGGTGGCGCCCATGCCCACGAAGGCGCGGTCCTTCAGCGTGCAGGCGTGGATGATGGCGGCGTGACCGACCGTCACGTCGTCGCCGATGGTGGTGCACTGACGCCCAGCATTCACATGGACGATGGTGCCGTCCTGGATGTTGGTGCGTGCGCCGATGGTGATGGTGTTGGTGTCGCCGCGCAGGACGCAGTGGTACCAGATGTTCGACCCCTCCCCCACCGTCACCTGGCCGATCACCGCGGCGGTGGGCGCGACGAAGGCACTCGGGTGGATGACCGGCACGTGCCCTTCAAAAGTATAGAGCGGCGGCAGGGTCAGGGTCTGGTTCGTGTCCATGGCGGGTCCTCCCGGAAAGCCGGCGCAGGATGCGCCGGCTGGCGCGGCGGTGGAAGCCGCGCGCCGCATTCTGCCCCGGGCCCGACACGCGCGTTTGTGTGCCCGGCCCGATCGCGCCTTCCGCTCCCGGCCCGAGGCAGCGCCCCGGGCCGCCGGAACCGTTGCGCCTATTCCGCGGCGGCGGGACGTGCCGCGGGCAGGTCGGCCTGTACCGGGATGCCTAGCATCAGCCCGAGGTTCTGTACCGCCGCACCCGACGCCCCCTTGCCGAGATTGTCGTAGCGCGCGACCAGCACCGCCTGGCCCAGCGTGGCGTCGCCATGCACGCGGATCTCGAGCCCGTTGGTGCCGTTCAGCGCCTGGGGTTCGATCTTGCCCGAGGCTTCGGCCGGCACGACGCGGACATACTGGCTGTCGGCGTAGCGCGCGGCGAGCAGCGCCTCGATCTCCGGAGGCGTCACGCGCTTCGCGAGCGTGTCTAGATGCAGCGGGATGGCATCGATCATGCCCTGCGCGTAGTCCGCCACGGCCGGCACGAAGATCGGGCGGCGCGCCAGCAGGGCGTATTTCTGCAGTTCCGGCACGTGCTTGTGCTTCAACGCCAGGCCGTACATCTCGAAATCCGGCGCTGTACGCGATTCGTACGCCGCGACCATCGCCTTGCCGCCACCGGTGTAGCCAGAGACCGCGTTCACCGTGACCGGATGGTCGGCCGCCATGATCCCGGCCTCGACCAGCGGGCGCAGCATCAGGATCGCGCCGGTGGGGTAGCAGCCGGGGTTCGAGACGCGCATCGCGGCCGCGATCGCGGCCGGCTGGTCGGGCGTGAGTTCCGCCAGGCCATAGACCCAGTCCGGATCGACCCGGTAGGCGGTTGAGGCATCGAGCAGCTTCGGTGCTGCGGCACCCAGCGAGGCCGCCATGGAAGCGCTCTCCTTCGCCGCGTCATCGGGCAGGCAGAGAATGACCAGGTCCACCTCGGCCATCATCTCGCGGCGCGCGCCGGGGTCCTTGCGGCGGTCGGCGGCGATCGATCGCAGGGCAACATGCGGGTTCGCCGCCAGCCGCTCACGGATCTGCAGGCCGGTGGTGCCGGCCTCGCCGTCGATGAACACCGTGGGGGTCTTGGGCATGGGATGGACCTCCGTTGCGATGCGGCATTTGCCGCGAAACGACCCTAGAAAAGCAAGAGGGGCGGGCCCCTGCGGACCCGCCCCCTGATGGAACCAGCCATGCGGCCGGGCGTGGCGCCCGGTCCGCCGGGCGTCAGCGCTTGGAGAACTGGAAGGAGCGTCGCGCCTTCGCCTTGCCGTACTTCTTGCGCTCGACCACGCGGGGGTCGCGCGTCAAGAAGCCGGCCTTCTTCAGAATGGCGCGCAGTTCCGGCTCGTAGTTGGTGAGCGCGCGGGAGATGCCGTGGCGCACCGCGCCGGCCTGGCCCGACAGACCGCCGCCGACCACGGTGCAGATCACGTCGAACTGCTGGTAGCGGTCGGCCACCAGGAAGGGCTGGGTGATCAGCATGCGCAGCACGGGACGGGCGAAATAGCGCGCCGCCGGCTTGTCATTGATCAGGATCTGCCCCTTGCCGGGCTTCACCCAAACGCGGGCCACGGCGTCCTTGCGGCGGCCGGTGGCATAGGCGCGGCCGAAGGCATCGCGCTTCGGTTCGCGCTTGATCGCGGCCTCGGGCGCCGCCGGCGTGCCGGCGACGAGCTCCTTGAGGTCCGCGAGGGTACGGGTCTCGCTCATGACCTCAGGCCACCTTCTTCACGAGGACGGAGTTCTTGCGGTTCAGCGCCGCGACGTCGATCGCCTCGGGCTGCTGGCCGGCATGGGGGTGCTCGGCACCTGCATACACATGCAGGTTGCGCATCTGCGCCCGGCCCAGCGGGCCGCGCGTGATCATGCGCTCGACCGCTTTCTCGATGACCCGCTCGGGGTACTTGCTCTCGAGGCGCTCGCGCACTGTGCGCTGCTTGATGCCGCCGGCGTAGCCGGTGTGCCAGTAGAACACCTTCTGCTCGGCCTTCGCCCCGGTCACGCGCACCTTGCGGGCGTTGACGATGACGACATGGTCGCCGCAATCGACATGCGGGGTGAATTGCGGCTTGTGCTTGCCGCGGAGGCGATTGGCGACGAGGGTGGCGAGGCGGCCGAGCACGAGCCCATCCGCATCGATCAGCACCCAGGCCTTCTTCACCTCCGCCGGCTTCAGCGAGGTTGTCTGTCTCGTGAGCATCGGTTTTCCAGGTTCAGGCGTGTTTGGTGACCGGCTTATCGGCACTGGGCGCGGGAAAGTCAAGCGATCCGGCGCATTCCCGGTGACGGTATCCCGATACCGCAGACCTCAACCCGCCATCAAGCCGTCGAACCACGTCTTCCACGCCGGCACGGACCGCGCATAGGTCCCGCGATGGGTGGCGTCGGCACCGGCGGAGATCGCCTCGACCTTGTCGTTGCCGAAGGCGCGCTGGAACTCCATCGCCAGCCGGCCTATCCCCACGCGGATCGCCTCGTCGTTCTCGCCGAAATAGTTGCGGACCGGCGTGCGGATCACCCAGCGATAGGCCTGGTTCGCCGCCAGCAGCCGCCCCAGCACGGAGGCCGCGAAGAAGGCCGGGTCGAAATACGCATCGTTCACCAGGTCGTGCAGCGCGGTCGGGATCTGCGCCGGATCGACCGCCGCCCCCTGCCAGGCGCGCTGCGCGACGTCGTAGTGTTCGGGCTTCAGCACGGACCGGGCGAGGCCAGGCACCGCGTAGTAGGTCTCGAAGGAGAACGCGACCAGGATGAACAGCGTCGTTATCCAGGATGCGTCATTGGGTCGCGGGAAGGCCAGGAAGCCACCCAGCGTCGCCCAGGGATCGACCGGCGCGCTGGCGGTGACCGCGGCGCGCACCGGCAGGCCGATCGCCTCGAGCCGTTCGAGCAGCGCCATCGTCACGTAGCCGCCCTGCGACCAGCCGGCGAGGCACAGGCTGGGCGCCGCAAGGCCCAGTGCCTGCAGCACCGCCCGCGCGGCCGGGATCAGGTCCGCGCAGGCCTGCTGGTGGCTGCCCTTCACCATGTAGCCCTGCGGTTCGGCGGATTCGCCCATGCCGATATAGTCCGCACCCGCCAGCGCGTAGCCCTGCCCGGCGAACTGCGCGAGCATCAGTTGCGTCTCCGGCGACTGGTCGGGAAACGAGGGCACCTGTTGCCGCCCGTACACCGTGCCGTGCTGGTACGACACCAGCGGCAGGGTCGTCGCGCTGACCTCCGGCACGGCAAGCAGGCCGCTCAGCGTGACGGGCCGGTTGCCGCGCTCCGGGACGACCGAGGGGTAGCTGACCCGGTACAGCCGCACGGCGTTGCGCGCGGGGGAATAGGCGACCGGCACGCCGAAGAAAGATGGCGTATCGACCGACAGGATCCGGTTGAGCCGGCCGACATCCCAGCGCCCGACGAGGCGGTAGGTGATGCCGCCCGCAACGGATGCGGCGGCGCCGGCCTGCTGCGCGGCAGCCCGCGGGGTGGCGGCGGCCGTCGCGCCGATCATGAAGGCCGCGCCGCCCAGCACGCGGCGCGACAAGGGCGGGGACGGGTCGGCTCCGGTCATGCGATCTCCTGGTCGGGCGTGGTGCGGTGGCGTGCGCAGCATGCCGGGCGCGTGCGAAAATTCCATTGAAGTCCGCGGCATGTGGTGCGCGCCCCAACGCGCTGGACAGCGCCGCGCCGCGCGCGGCAGGCTTGGCGCAATCCAGGGAGAAACGCCGCATGACGGCCATGAATCGCCGCGCCTTGCTGATCGCGAGCCCCGCCGCCCTCGCGGCCCCTGCCCTGGGCGCCCAGGGTGCCTGGCCCGGCAGCGGGACGGTCGCGGTCGTCATCCCGTATTCGCCGGGCGGCGCGTCGGACGTGGTCGGGCGACTGGTCACCCAGGGCCTGCAGGAGAAGCTTGGCGGGTCCTTCGTCATGGACCACAAGCCCGGGGCATCGACCTCGATCGCCGCACGGCACGTCGCCAGGGCGCGGCCCGACGGCATGACGCTGCTGCTCGGCACGATCGCCACCTTCAGCCTGACGCCGCTGGCGCTGCGCAACCCGGGCTACGACCCGGTCGCCGACTTCATCCATGTCAGCCAGGTCTGCGAGACGCTGTCGCTGCTGGTGGCGCATCCGCGCTGGAACAGCCTTGATGAACTGCTGGCCGCGGCGAAGGTGCGGGCAGAGGCGGTCTCCTATGCCACCTGGGGGGCCGGGACCACGGCGCACCTGCCGATGCTGGACCTGGGTGTCCGTGCCGGCGTGAACATGCTCCACGTACCCTACAACGGCGCGCCGCCGGCGCTGACCGACACCATCGCGGGGCGCACCGACTGCATGTTCGCGCTGCTCGCGGCAGCGAAGGGGCACCTCGAGGCCGGGCGCGTGCGCGGCCTGGCGGTGCCAACCGCGCAACGCCCGCCCCAGTTGCCCGAGGTCCCGACCTTCGTCGAGAAGGGCTTCGACGGCTTCATCTGGGGCGGTTGGTATTCCGTGCAGGCGCCGCTGGGCACGCCGGCGCCCGTGATCGATCGGCTGACCGGCGCGCTGAACCAGGTCTTTGCGGACCAGCGCACCATCGACTTCATGGCGACCCAAGGTCTCGCGCCGGCGCCGATGGGCAGCAGCGCACTGGTGGCGCGCATCCAGCGCGAACTGCCGCTGCATCGCGGCCTGATGCAGCGCGCGGGTCTCGAACCCTCCTGATCCGCAACCCGGATCAAGCGCCGCGGCGCTAGCATCGCGCCGCGGTGCAGGAGGCCGCACGCATGTACAGCCACACCACCCTCGGCACGAACGACATCCGCCGTGCCGTCGCCTTCTACGATGTCGTGCTCGGCGGCCTCGGCATCGCGCGGCAGGAATCCGACATGGACAAGGGCTATGCCGGGTATGCCGCAGCCCCCGAGGCCACGCCGCAATTCTGGGTGACCGGGCCGTTCGACCGCCAGGTCGCCAGCGTCGGCAACGGCGTCACCATCGCCTTCGAGGCCCCGGACCGCACCAGCGTGGATCGCTTCCATGCGGCCGGCCTGGCCCATGGCGGCACGGACGAAGGCGCACCCGGGATCCGCGCGCACTACCACCCCGACTATTACGGTGCTTATCTGCGCGACCCAGACGGCAACAAGATTTGCTGCGTGTGCCACCACCCCGGATAGACGGCGGTGCCGCGCCGCGGTGCGGAGGACACGCATGACCGACAAGAAGCCCGGTGACGATGGACGGGGCGCGGCCCCGTTCGGCCTCGGACGCAACGCATCGAACTACGGCGACCCGGCCTTCGCGCTGTACCTGCGCCGGTCCTTCGCCAAGTCCATGGGCTATTCGCAGGCCATGCTCGACAAGCCGGTGGTCGGCATCGCCGACACCGCGTCCGACTACAACAACTGCCACCGCACCATCCCCGAACTGATCGAGGCGGTGAAGCGCGGCGTGCTCGCTGCCGGCGGCCTGCCGCTGTCCTTCCCGACCATCAGCATCTGCGAGCCCTCGCTGTCCCCGTGCTCGATGCACTACCGCAACCTGATGGCGCTCGACACCGAGGCGATGCTGGCGAACCAGCCAATGGATGCTGCGGTGCTGGTGGGTGGCTGCGACAAGACCGTGCCGGCGCAGCTCATGGCCGCGATCAGTTCCGGCACGCCCTCGGTCATGCTGGTGGTCGGGCCCATGCTCGCGCAGGCTTTCGAGGGCGAGCGCCTGTCCGCCTGCACCGATTGCCGCCGCTACTGGGCGCGCTACCGCGCCGGCGAGGTGAGCGACGAGAAGATCGCCACGCTGGAAGGCAAGCTCGCCACCACCGCGGGCACCTGCGGGGTGATGGGAACGGCCAGCACCATGGCGTGCCTGGCCGCCACGCTCGGCTTCATGCCGCTCGATGCCGCGAGCGCGCCGGCCGTGCACGCCGACCGGCTGCGCATCGCGGAGGAAGCCGGCGCGCAGGCCGTGCGCCTGATCCACAAGCCGGTCGCGCCGCTGTCGCTGATGACGCAGGGCAACCTCGACAATGCCGTGCGCGTGCTGCTGTCGCTGGGTGGGTCGACCAACGCCATCGTGCATCTCGCGGCCATTGCCGGGCGCGCGGGGCTCGACCTGGACCTGAAGCGCCTCGATGCGCTGAGCGAGACCACGCCTGTACTGGTGGACCTCAAGCCGACCGGCGAGGGCTACATGGAGGATTTCCACAGCGCCGGCGGCATGCGCGCGCTGCTGTGGGAATTGCGCGACCTGCTCGACCTGACGACGAAGGACCTGGACGGCGTCTCGCTCGCGGACCGCATTGGCGATGGCACCCACTTCGTCGACCGGCGCATCATCCGCGCGCGGGGCGCACCGGTCTCCCCGGTCGGTGGGCTGGTCGCGTTATTCGGCTCGCTGGCGCCGGACGGCGCGATCCTGAAGCGTTCGGCGGCCACACCGGCCCTGTTCGAGACCGAGGCGCGCTGCCTCGTCTTCGACGGGCTGAAGGACCTGTCCGACCGCATCGACGACCCCGACCTCGATGTCACGGCGCAGGACATCCTGGTGCTGAAGGGTGCGGGGCCGCGCTCGCCCGCCGGCATGCCCGAAGCGGGCTACCTGCCCATCCCGAAGAAGCTCGCACGGCAGGGCGTGAAGGACATGGTGCGCATGAGCGACTGCCGCATGTCCGGCACCGCCTTCGGCACCATCGTGCTGCATATCGCGCCGGAGGCCTCGGTGGGCGGGCCGCTGCAATTCGTGCAGACCGGCGACCGCATCCGGCTGTCGGTGAAGAACCGGTCCCTCGACCTGCTGGTCGACGAGGCGGAACTGGCGAAGCGCCGCGCCGCCTGGGCGCCCGCACCCGCACCCAAGCGCGGCTGGGACAAGCTTGTGCACGACCAGGTGACCCAGGCGCCGCTTGGCGCCGACCTCGCCTTCCTGCGCGCGGAGCCTTGACCGCGCATCCCGCCGCCGGCGCACCCATATGCGCGGGGTGCGCCGCGTGACCCTTCTGATCCTATTGTTCTGTGCCCTGGCTGGGGCGGCCCTGCTGCTGCCGCGCCTGCCCGAGCCCTGGAATCCCTTTGCACCGATCGACCTGGCGGGGCCGACGGGGCCGCTGACGCGGCACAAGCTGCGCGGCCTGGCGCGCGACCCCGCTGCGTGCTTCGCGGCGCTCGCGGCAGCCGGCATCCAGGCCACGCCACTGCCGGATGCCGAGGCCGGCGCGGATTGTCCGCTGCGGGCCACCACGCGCCTGCCGGGGCCGCTCGATCCAGCACGCCCGCTGGTCACCTGCCCTATGGCCGCGGCGTGGACGATCTATCAGCGCCAGGTGCTGGATCCAGCGGCGCAGACACACCTCGGGACGGGCATCGCGCGCGTGCGCCACCTCGGCACGCTGTCCTGCCGCAACGTGCGCGGCGGGACACGTCGCAGCGAGCATGCCAGCGCCAATGCCATCGATATCGCCGCGCTGCGGCTGGATGACGGGCGGGAGGTCTCGGTTCTGCGCGACTGGGGCCGCGACACGCCGGCCGCGGCCTTCCTGCGCGATGCCCGCGACGGCGCCTGCCGCATCTTCGCCGCCGTGCTGGGGCCGGAGCGCGATGCGGCGCATGCGGATCATTTCCACCTCGACCTCGGACGCTGGACGGCCTGCCGATGACAATCGCCCTGATCGGCGCGACCGGCCGGTCCGGCGCGGCGCTGGCCCGCGCCCTGGCGGCGGAGGGCAAGCCCTTCATTCCCGTGGCGCGCGATGGGGCGAAGTGGCAGGCACTCGGCCTGCCCGGGATGCTGCGCACGGCCGACCTGCGCGATGCCGAGGCGCTCCGGCGCGCCCTGGCGGGCGCATCGTGCATCGTCAGCACCGTCCATGCGCGCTGGGCGCCGGCCCTGCTGGCAGCGGCGGACGCCGGCGCATCCTTCGTGCTGATGGGATCGACGCGGCGCTTCTCGCGCTGGCCCGATGCGCATGGGGATGGCGTGCGCGCGGGCGAAGCGGCCTTCCTCGCATCGGGCCGCGCCGGCGTGATGCTGCACCCCACCATGATCTATGGCGCGCAGGGGGAGGACAATGTCCGCCGCCTGGCCGCCCTGCTGGCACGCCTGCCGGTGGCCCCGCTGCCCGGCGGCGGCCGCGCGCTGGTGCAGCCCATCCATCAGGGCGACGTGACGCGCTGCCTGCTCGCGGCGCTGCGGCACGATTGGCAGGACCCGCAGACCATCGTCATCGCCGGGCCTGCGGCGATACCCTATCGCGACTTCCTGCGTGCCGTCGCCGCCGCCGCGGGGCTGCGCGCCCCGCCCATCCTGCCCATCCCGGCGCTGGCGCTGCGGATGGCGGCCCCCCTAACCCGCATCATTCCCGGCCTGCCGCACGTCGGCGGCGACGAGGTCCGCCGCCTGACGGAGGACAAGGCCTTCGACGTCGCCGCGATGCGCACGATCCTGGGAGTCGAGCCCATCGCGCTCCATCAAGGCCTTGCCCTCACCTTTGCGCCGCCCCACACCACCGGCTGACACGACGGAGGCCCCCCATGCCCGTGCACAACCGCATCGCCGATTTCCATGCCGAGATGACGGCCTGGCGGCGCGACTTTCACGCCCATCCGGAACTCGCCTTCGAGGAAGTCCGCACCTCGCGCATCGTTGCGGAGAAGCTGCGCGAATTCGGCTGCGACGAGGTGGTGACCGGCATCGCGCGGACCGGGGTCGTCGGCGTGATCCGCGGCCATGGCGCCGCATCCGGCCGCGCCATCGGCCTGCGCGCCGACATGGATGCGCTGCCTATCCACGAGGAGACCGGCGCAGCGCATGCCTCCACCTTTCCGGGCAAGATGCATGCCTGCGGCCATGACGGTCACACCACCATGCTGCTGGGTGCGGCCAAGTACCTGGCCGAGACGCGCAATTTCGACGGCACCGTCTATGTCATCTTCCAGCCCGCCGAGGAGAATTTCGGCGGCGGCGAGGTGATGGTGAAGGAAGGCCTGTTCGACCGCTTCCCGATGGAGCGCGTGTTCGGCCTGCACAACTGGCCCGGCGCGCCGGCCGGCACCTTCCTGTGGCGCGAAGGGCCGGTCATGGCCGCGGTGGCGAACCTGGAGGTCACCATCACCGGCAAGGGCGCGCATGGCGCCATGCCGAACAATGGCAACGACCCGATCGTGGTCGCGGCTGCCATCGTGCAGGCGTTGCAATCCATCGTGGCGCGCAATGTCGAACCCGTCGAAGGCGGCGTCATCACCATCGGCCACATCAATGGCGGCTTCACCTACAACGTGATCCCGGAGCAGGTGCGCATGCTGGGCACCGCCCGCTGGTTCGCGCCCGAGGTCGGTGACCTGCTGGAGAAGCGTTTCCTCGAGACCGTGAAGGGCATCGCGGCGGCCTTCGGCGCGGAGGCCGAGGCGCTGTTCATCCGCCTCTATCCCGCCACCATCAACGAGGTGACGTCGGTCCACCTTGCGGCGGATGCCGCCCGCGCCGTGCAGGGCGAGTCCCGCGTGCTGCCCCTGCCCAAGCCGACCATGGGGGGCGAGGATTTCTCCTTCATGCTCAACGCCAAGGACGGCGCCTACCTGATGCTCGGCGGCGGGCGCGGGGGGGATGACGCGCAGGTCCACCACCCGAGATACGACTTCAACGACGACATCCTTCCGATCGGCGCCTCCTGGTGGGCAGCGCTGGCGGAGCGTCTGATGCCGCGCCAGGGGTGATGCAGGGCGCGCGTTAGCGGGTTGGCAAGATTTGCCGGCGAAGGTTGCGAAGTCCTGTCCTTCGCACCGGAGCCCCCGACCATGCGCCACCCCAATCGCAGCATCGATGCCTGGCCGTTGCTGCCGCGCAGCACCGCCGCCTGGGCCCATGGCCGCCCGGTCGATGAACCGGCCCGCGCCGCGATCGATGCCATGGCCGGCATCGCCGCAACGTTGCTCGCACTGCGCTGGCTGCTGCCGGACGCCGCCCTGGCCAATGCCTTCGCGGCGCAAGTCGCGCTGTGGGGCGGGCTTGGCGGGATGGCGGTGACGGCGGCGCTCCTGGCGCTGCTCGCGGCCATGCCGCTGGCCATGCCGCTGATGAACGGCATGGGGGCGCTGAAGGACGCCGCCCTGCGCGCCTTCGACCATGCGGTTCACCTGGCGCTGGTGCTGAGTTGCGCCGGCATGCTCGGCGCGCTGGTGCTGTTCGGCTACGTCAGCGTGCCAGTGCTGTGGTTTGCCGGCCAGGCGGCGCTCCTGCTGCTGTGCCATCGCACGCGCATCTGGCTCGCCGGGGAACGCACGGCCTGAGGGCGGCGGCGGCCCCGGATGGTCGCCGAACACCGTTCCACCGAAGGCAGGCCGGGGAGCAGCCATTTTCAGTCGGCGCACCATTACGGCAAGGCCATCGCTTTTTGCACCGCAGGGCTTGCGGCCGCGCCATTCCGCCGTTTCACCTGCGCCACCACGACGTGCCGCAGGAGATCCGCATGCCGCATGACGGCCACGACCACGCCAGCATCCCCGAGGATGGCTGGAAGCATTCCGGGGTCCGGGTGATCCCAGCCGGCAGCCTCGACCCCAATACCGCCCAGACGCCCGGTATGAATCGCGCCGCGGCCATCAACGCAGCGCGTGTCGGCGCGCAGAAGATCTGGGCCGGCACGGTCCATATCCACCCTGATGCCAAGACCGGCGCGCATCACCATGGGCACCTCGAGAGCGTCATCTACGTCGTGAAGGGGCGCGCCCGCATGCGCTGGGGCGAGGCGCTGGAATTCGTCGCCGAGGCCGGCCCGGGCGACTTCATCTACGTGCCGCCCTACGTGCCGCACCAGGAAATCAACGCCTCGGCCGACGAGACGCTGGAATGCGTTCTGGTGCGATCCGATAACGAGGCGGTGGCGATCAACATCGACCTCGAACCCGTCGAGAAGCCCGAGACGGTGCTCTGGGTGGACCCGATCCACCGCGCGCCGGGCTGAGGACAGCGCGGCACCCGCCATTGCGCAGGGCGCGGCCAGGGGGAACACTGTTTGCCCCTTGCCCGGGAGAGCCGCCGCCATGCGCATCCTTGCCACGTTGCTGA
This sequence comes from Roseomonas fluvialis, assembly GCF_022846615.1. Taxonomy (NCBI): domain Bacteria; kingdom Pseudomonadati; phylum Pseudomonadota; class Alphaproteobacteria; order Acetobacterales; family Roseomonadaceae; genus Roseomonas; species Roseomonas fluvialis. Next base: position 2,307,804 of record NZ_AP025637.1, on the reverse strand, counting down.
CCCTCGCCTGCCTCGCGGCGCCTGCGCAGGCGCAGCACCTGCGCATCGGCCTCACCTCCGACCCCGACGTGCTTGACCCCACCCTGTCGCGCACCGTGGCAGGCCGGCAGGTCTTCGCCGCCATGTGCGACAAGCTGGTGGACATCAACGAACGGCTCGAGATCGTCCCGCAGCTCGCCACCGCCTGGCGCTGGGCGGATGACGGACGCGCGCTGGTCTTCACGCTGCGCGCGGGCGTGCGCTTTCATGACGGCGAGCCCCTGACCGGCGAGGCGGCCGCGATCGGCCTGCGCCGGCACCTCGAGACGCCAGGCTCCACCCGCCGTCCGGAGATGGGCCCGGTCAGCGAGGTGGTCGCGACCGGCCCGATGGAAGTCACCATCCGGCTGACCGAGCCCTTCGCGCCCCTGCTGGCGGCGTTGGCCGACCGCGCGGGGATGCTCGTCTCGCCCCGCCAGGCCCGCGTGACCGGCGCGGATTTCCAACGCGAACCCGCCTGTGCCGGCCCGTTCCGCCTGGTGCGGCGCATCGCCCAGGACCGCATGGAACTGGAACGCTTCGAGGGCTACTGGGACCGCGCGAGCATCCACTACGAGCGTGTCACCTATCGCCCGGTCACGGATGCCACGGTGCGGCTGGCGAACCTGCGCGCCGGTGCGCTCGAGGTGATCGAGCGCGTGAGCCCCTCGGATGTCGGCGATTTCAGGCGCGACCAGCGGGTCCGTCTGCATCAGGGGCCGTCGCTCGCGACCTTTTACATCGCGATCAATGTCGGCAACGGGCCGCGGTCGCAGACGCCGCTCGGACAGGATGCCCGCGTGCGGGAGGCGCTGGAGCGCAGCATTGACCGCCAGGCGCTGGTGAACGTGGCCTTCGAGGGGCTGTGGAAGCCGGCCAATCAGGCGGTGCCGCCGGACCACCCTTTCTACGCGCGGTCGGTGCCGATCCCGCCGCGCGATGTCGCCCGCGCCCGCGCGCTGCTGCGCGAGGCCGGCCACCAGCGCGTGCGCATCCGCCTGTCGGTGCCCAACACCACCGACTACCAGCAGGCCTCGGAAGTGATCCAGGCGATGGCTGCCGAGGCTGGCATCGACATCGACATCCAGCAGGTCGAGACCGCCACGCTGCTCAACCAATGGAGCGTGGGGGACTTCGAGGCGCTGATGATCCAGTGGTCGGGGCGCGTGGACCTGGATGGCAACCTGTTCGCCTTCCATGCCTGCGGCGCGCCGTTGAATGGCGGGCGGTACTGCAACCGGGATGTCGAGGCAGCGCTGACCGATGCGCGGCGCAGCGTGGACCCGGCGGTGCGCGCCTCCGCCTATGACCGCGCGGCGCGGATGTATCTCGCGGATCGCCCCTACATCAACCTGTGGCAACCGCTGACGCTGCATGGTGCGCTGGCGTCGATCCAGGGCTTGCGCGTGGTGCCGGATGGCCTCATTCGCGTGCAGGGATTGCGGGGAGCACGGTGAGATGAGCGGCATGATGCGCGCGGCGGTGGTGACGGCAGATGGCGTGAAGGTACAGGAGGCACCGCGCCCGATCCCCGGACCGGAGGAGGTGCTGGTGCGCGTGCGCGCGGCCACGCTGAACCGTGCGGATCTGGGCGTTGCCGCTGGCGGGTCGCATGGCGCGATGGGCGGGGCGGGCACCATCCTGGGGCTGGATTTCGCAGGGGAAGTGGCGGCTGTGGGCAACGCCGTGACCGGCGTGAAGCCGGGCGACCGCGTGACCTGCTCGGGCGCGGGCGGCTACGCCGAATATGCCGTCGCCGATATCGGCCGCGTGCTGCCGGTGCCGGACCGCAACCTGTCCTGGGAACAGGCGGCGACGCTGCCCGTGGCGTTGGCCACCATGCACGACGCGCTGGTGGTGAACGGGCGCTTCGCGAAGGGCGAGAGCGCGATGATCCTCGGCGCCTCCTCGGGCGTCGGGCTGATAGGAATGCAGATCGCGAAGTTCCTCGGCGCAAAGGTCGTGGTGGGCACGTCGACCGACGCGGCGCGGCGCGCGCGGCTGGCGGAATTCGGCGCCGATGTCGCGGTGGACACCAAGGATTCCGGCTGGGTGGACCAGGTGCTGGGCGCCACCGGCGGGCGCGGCGTGGATGTGGTGGTGGACCAGATCAGCGGCGCGACCATCAACGCCGCGATGCGCGCCACCGCCATCACCGGGCGCATCGTCAATGTCGGGCGCCTGGGTGGCGGGCGGGCGGAGTTCGACTTCGACCTGCATGCCAACCGGCGCATTTCCTACATCGGCGTCACGCATCGTACCCGCTCGCGCGACGAGATCCGCGCCGAATACGCCGCCATGAAGCGCGACCTGTGGCACGCCGTGCAGGAGGGCCGCTTCGCCCTGCCGATCGACAAGGTGTTCCCGTTGGAGCAGGCCGTCGAGGCGCTGGCGCACATGAAGGCCAACCTGCATTTCGGCAAGATCGCCCTGTCCGTCTGAAGGAGCAGCGCCATGCATGACCTGGTGATCCGTGGCGGCACGGTGGTGGATGGCACAGGCGCCGCGCCGTTCGAAGCGGATGTCGCCGTCGCCGGTGGACGCATCGTCGCGGTTGGTCGCGTGGCTGATCGCGGCGCGGAGGAGATCGATGCGAGGGGCCTGTTGGTCACGCCCGGCTTCGTCGATATCCACACGCATTACGATGCGCAGGCGACCTGGAGCGAGCGCCTGGTCTCCTCCTCGATCAACGGCGTCACCACCGCGCTGATCGGCAATTGCGGCGTTGGCTTCGCGCCCTGCCGGCCGGACAAGCGGGAGGCGCTGGTCAAGCTGATGGAAGGCGTCGAGGACCTGCCCGAAGTCGTGCTGACCGAGGGCCTGCCTTGGGCCTGGGAATCCTTCCCCGACTACATGGATTTCCTGTCCCGCCGCCGCTTCGACACCGACATTGCCGCCATGGTTACCCACGCGCCGCTGCGCGTGCACGTGATGGGCGAACGCGCCGAGGCCCATGCCGAAGCGACGCCGGCGGAATGCGCGGAGATGGCGCGGCTCGCCGCGGAAGGCCTAGCCGCGGGCGCGGTCGGCATTTCGACATCGCGCGCGCTGGCGCATCGCACGCTGGATGGCCGGCACATTCCGACCCTCGGCGCGCCCGAGGCCGAGCTGGAAGCGCTGGCCGGCGCGTTGCGCGCACATGGCAGCGGCTGGCTGCAGGTGATCTCGGATTTCGATGATCCGGCGGAGGAGGAATTCGCCCGACTGAAGCGTGTCGCGGCGGTGGCGGGGCGCCCCCTCACCTTCTCCCTGCTGCAGCGGGAATCGAAGCCGCGCTTCTGGCGCTGGCTGCTCGACCGCGTGGACGAGGCGAATGCCTCGGGCGTGACCATGCTCGGCCAAGTGATGGGCCGCCCGGTCGGGCTTATGTTCGGCTTCGAATTGTCGCAGCACCCCTTCCTCACGCGGCCATCCTTCCGCGAGGTTGCGCACCTGCCGCTACCGGCGCGCGTCGCCGCCTTGCGCGACCCGGCACGCCGCGCGCGGATCTTGGCCGAGGCCACCGAGGACCCTGCGCTGAAGGCGCGTCTGAACACTTGGGACAAGATCTTTCCGCTCAACGACCCGCCGGACTACGAACCGCCGCCCGAACGCTCCGTCGCCGCCATGGCCGCCGCGCGCGGCATCACGGCCGAGGCGCTGTGCTACGACCTGATGCTGGAGCGCGACGGCCGCGCCATCCTGAACCGCCCGCTGCTGAACTACGCCGATGGCGACCTGGCGGCGATCCGCGAGATGATGACCCATCCGCACACGCTGATGGGGCTAGGCGATGGCGGGGCGCATGTCGGCTACATCTGCGATGCGTCCTGCATGACGCATATGCTGGTGCATTGGGCGCGCGACCGGCAGCGCGGCCCGCGACTGGCGGTGGAGCAGGCCGTGAAGCGCATCAGCCGGGACAATGCTGCGGCGATGGGCCTGGCGGATCGCGGGGTGGTGGCGCCTGGATACAAGGCCGACCTGAACGTGATCGATTTCGCCCGGCTCCGCATGCGCGCACCCGAGATGCGCTACGACCTACCCGCCGGCGGCAAGCGCCTGGTGCAGGAAGCGGAGGGCTATGTCGCGACCGTGCTGTCGGGTGGGGTCACCTATCGCGAGGGCACGCCGACCGGCGCGCTGCCCGGTCGCCTGGTGCGCGGGCCGCAGCGCGCTTGATCCCTTGCGTTTGAAGACCGCGCGCTCCGGCGACCTGCGGGACGCACCATGAACGCGCTATTCCTTGTCCACGCATTCCGGCCAGGAGGCTTCTCCTTGGGTGGCTTCACCGCCGTGTGAGTCGCTTCGCAGGATCTGGTGTCGCAGCCCTGGCTGCGTCGAGTTGGATCGCGGAGCGGAGCGACCGATGCGTTCGGTGGTTGCGCCTTCTGTCGAGACGAGGGAACCAGCGTGTGCTGCCTGGGCATATGGGAGCGGCGGAACGCCGCGCGGCTCCGAACAATGGTGTGCGACGCAGGCGCAACACTTCACCCTGTAGCTGCGGCGCCACCAGCCCGGCGTGCATGGTTCGGGCGCCAACGGGTGAGGCCGCGCACGGGTTCCTTCTGACGCTCCGGACCCTTAAGGGAGCCTAGGACCAGACCTGCTCCAGCGTCAGCGGTCTCGCGATCAGCCCCTGTGCTGCACACCAACGCGAGGCCAGGTCGATGGCCGGCGCCAGCGCCTCGCGCGTCGTGGTGGCCGGCCCGAAGATTCGCAGCAGTTCCGCGACCACAGCGGCGTCCTCCGCGACCTCGGTGCGCACCACCACCAGGTGGTTCACCGGCACGAAGCCGTAGCGCGCCTGGAAGTCTCGCCCAGCCGCGGCGACGTCCGGAAACACCGGGCGGAAGTCATGGCCCGGCGGCAGTTCGGCACCGAAGATCGCGGCGTCCAGGTCGCCATCCCGGAGCATCGCCGTCATGTCTGCGCCGCCCGATGCGCGCTTCGCGAAGGGCGGGTCGGTGAAGCCCGGCACATGCGCGTCCTCGAAGGTCGTCCAGGCGATCGATTTTGGCGCGACGCCATGCGCATGCGCCAGCACGCCGCGCAGCCACATCCCCGTGGTCTGGCTATAGGCACGCACGCCCACGCGCTTGCCAGCCAGGTCGGCCGGGCCATGGATGGCGCTGTCGGCACGGCACAACAATGCGCCTTCCTGGAAGCGCGCCGCCATCACCACCGGCAACAGCGTGACCGGGATGCCCGCGGCCTTGGCCATGAGCAGGGTTGCGATCGCCATCTCGGAGACGTCGTAGCGCGCCTCGCGCACCATGGGCGCGAAGGCGCGGCTGATCGGCTTCACCGTCACGCGGTCGAGACGCAGCAGCGTGGACTCCGGTAGCGCGGCGGTATGCGGGTAGTCGCCGAGCGCGGCGCTCAAGACACGCTGGTTCATGCGGCGATCTCGGCGAAGAAGGCCTCGACCTTCGCGTTGAAGGCGGCGGCGTGTTCGAAATGGCCGGAATGGCCGGCTTCGGGCAGGGGCGATACGCGCGCGCCGGGAATGTCGGGGGCCATGCCGGCCGGCGCGAAGGGCGGGATCACGACATCCTCCTCGGATGGGACGAACAGCACCGGCGTCTGGGCCGCGGCAAACGCGGCAGGCGCGCGGTTACGCGCGGCATGCAGCCTGGTGCGCAGCGCCTCGCGGTCGAAGCCCTGGGTCAGGCCGTAGATGTGCTGGTAGATCTGCGCCAGCGCCGGCTGCTCCTCCGCCATACGCGCCCCCGAGGCGGGCAGGATGTTGCGCGCCAGCAGGTCGCTCCGCGCCTCGGCGCTGGACTTGCTCCAGGCGGACAGGCGGGATCGCTCCGGCTCGCGCATCTGTCGCGGGTCGAGCGACCCGGTCGTGGCCGCCAGCACCAGGGCCTTCACACGCCCCGGTCGCATGAGCGCGTATTCCACGCCCGACCAGCCGCCCATCGACTGGCACACCATCCGGATGTCACCGAGGTCGAGTTCATCCACCAGCGCCGCCACGTCGCCCGCATACTGCGCCGGATCGGGGCCGTCTGCCGGCGCGGTCGAGGGGAAGAAGCCACGATGCGAAAACGCCACGCAGGTGTAGCGCGTCGCGAAATGCGCGACCTGCTGCCACCAGGAGAACAGGCAGCCGCCCAGGCCATGCGCGAAGACGATGGCCGGCCCCTGCCCGGTCGCTTCGTAGCGGATGCGCGCGTCGGGGCGCTCGATCCAGCCGGCGCGGCGCGGCGGTGCGGCGAAGCTCACGCCAGGCTCTCCACCACATGCGGGAAGACGGACTGGTAGCCCTCGCCCCAGGTAATCGACTTGTCGGAATTGCGCGCCGCCTGCGCACCGCGCTGCTGGGCGACGCGGGTGTAGTACTCCCACAGGTGCTCCTGCCCGGCCATGCATTCGATGGCGGCGCGCTTCTGCGGCCAGGCGCTGCCGATATCCAGCAGCACGTCGGGCTTCCAGCCGCATTGCTCGGGCTGGTGGGGTTCGAACAGGAAGACCGGCGGCGCGCCGAGCACCTTCTGCCCCGGGTTGTGCCCATGTGCCTGGGCGGTGATGCGCGCATGCTGCGCGAAGTCAGTCACCGCCGGGTGGTCGCGGTTGTAGATGTCCTCCTTGCTGTGGGTCAGCACGAAGGCGGGGTGGATGTCGCGATACACATCCACCAGGCGGAACAGCGAATCGTTGGTCAGGGTGATCGGATAATCGCCCAGGTCCCAGAACTGGATGTCGTGGACGCCCAGCACCTCCGCAGCCTTCTTCGCCTCGGCCTCGCGCTCGGCCTTCACGCGCTCGAGCGTCATGCCCGGCACGCGCCAGAGCTTCGCGGATTCGCCCCGCTCGCCATAGGACAGGCAGACCACCGTGACCTTCCAGCCCTTCGCGGCATGCAGCGCGATGGCACCGCCGGCACGCCAGACGAAATCGGCGGAATGGGCGGAAACAACCAGGGCGGTCTTGGACATGCGGTTCCTCCAACGGGACAATCGGCGCGCAGTCTGGCGGGACACGGCGCGCCCGCCTAGGCTGCCCGGAACGGAAACCCCAGGGAGCCGACCGCCCGCCATGGCCAGCACGCCCGACACCTTCGACTACGTCATCGTCGGCGCCGGCGCCGCGGGGTCCATCCTGGCCGCGCGGCTGACCGAGGACCCCGGCGTCACGGTCTGCGTGCTCGAGGCCGGCCCGCCGGACCGCAACTTCTTCATCCACCTGCCCGCAGGCTTCATCAAGACGCTGGTGGACCCGTCCGTCACCTGGCAGTTCAAGACCACGCCCACCGAACGCACCGGCGGTCGCGGCATCGCGACGACGCAGGGACGCACCCTTGGCGGGTCGTCATCGGTGAACGGCCTGATCTACAACCGCGGCCAACCGAACGACCTGAATGCCTGGGCACAGCGCGGCAATCGCGGCTGGGGCTATGCGGATTGCCTGCCCTACTACATGCGCACCGAAAAGCGTGTCGGCCATGGCCGCGAGGATCGCCGCGGGCGCGGCGGCGCGCTGCCGGTCACCGACATGGACTGGTTCCACCCGCTCAGCGAGGCCTTCATCGAAGGCTGCATCGCCGCCGGCGTGCCGCGCGCGCCGGACTACAACAGCGGCGACCAGGCCGGCGTGGGCTACTACCAGCGGCTGATCCAGAATGGCTGGCGTGTCTCGGCCGCGCGCGCCTTCCTGCATCCGGCAATGGCGCGCCAGGAGCTCGAGGTGCGCACCAATGCGCGCGCCTGCGGCATCGTCTTTGAAGGCCGCCGCGCGGTCGGCGTGCGCTACCTGACCGAGCGCGGCGGCACGCCGGTCGAGGTGCGCGCGCGGCGCGAAGTGATCGTCTCCGCGGGCACGGCCAATACCGCGCGGCTGCTGCAGGTCTCGGGCATCGGCCCCGCTTCGACCCTCGCGCGCATCAACGTACCGGTCTTCCATGAATTGCCGGTGGGCGAGAATTTCCGCGATCACTACGCATCCCGCTTCGTGATGCGTGCCAAGCCCGGCGTGGAAACGCTCAACGAACTCGCGCGCGGCTTCAAGCTGGTGAAGCAGGTGGCGCGCTGGGCGATGGGCAAACCGAACATCCTCGCCACCTCGCCATCGCATGTGCACCTGTTCTGGAAATCCTTCGAGGGTCTGGACGAACCCGACTTGCAGGGGGTCTTCACCCCGGGGTCCTATGCCGCGGGCAAGACCTACGTGCTCGACGACTATCCTGGCTGCTCGGCGGGCACCTGGCAGCACCGGCCCGAGAGCATCGGCTGGGTGCGCTCGAAATCCGCCGACGTCTTCGAGGACCCGGACATCCAGCCCAACTACCTGAGCGACGAGAACGACCGGCGCGTCCACCTGGGCGGCATGCGCTTGATGCGCCGCCTGCTGCAGACGCCGCAGATGATGCGCCTGCTGGAAGGCGAGGTCCTGCCGGGCCCAGATGCGCAGACGGACGACGAACTGCTCGACTTCGCCTACCGCAACGGGACGACGACGTATCACCTGATCGGCACCTGCCGCATGGGGCCGGAGACAGACAAGACGTCCGTTGTGAACGACCGGCTGCAGGTTCATGGGCTCGAGGCGCTGCGCGTTGTCGATGCGTCGATCATGCCGTCCATGCCATCCGCGAACACCTACGCGACCACGATGATGATCGCCGAGAAGGCGTCCGACTTCATTCGTGGTCGTGCGGCCCTGCCCGCGGCGGAGGCGGCGTGAGCGATCGTCCCTGGTCCTTCGACCGGCCCGTCTCCTCGCGCGGGTATCGGTGGTGGTATGTCGACGCGCTGTCGGATGATGGCGCGCATGGCATCACCATCATCGCCTTCATCGGCACGGTCTTCTCGCCCTGGTATGCCTGGGCGCATCGCCGCGGCGAGGTCGATCCCGCTGAGCATTGCTGCGTGAATGTCGCACTGTATGGCACGCCGAAGCGCTGGGCGATGACGGACCGGCGCGCCTCGGCCCTGACGCGCGACGCGGATACGTTGGCGATCGGCCCGTCGGCGCTGCGCTGGGACGGCACGGCGCTGACCATCGACATCGAGGAAGTGACGGCGCCGATCCCTTCGCGCTTGGCGGGCCAGGTGCGGGTGCTGCCCGATGCGGTGTCGGACCGCGCCTTCGTGCTGGACGGCGCCGGCCGGCACCGTTGGCAGCCGATCGCGGCGCGCGCGCGGGTGGAGGTGACGCTTGCGCACCCGTCACTAACCTGGTCAGGCCCGGCCTATTTCGACACCAACAGCGGGACCGCACCGCTCGAGGACGACTTCGCGGAGTGGGACTGGTGCCGCGCGCCGATGCCCGACGCAACGGCGGTGCTCTACAACGCCACGCGTCGCGACGGCACGTCGCAATCCCTGGCGCTGCGTGTCGGCCGCGACGGCAGCGTCGAGGATTTCGAACCGCCACCGCCGGCCAGCATGACGCAAACGCTATGGCGCCTGCCGCGCCCGACGCGCGCGGAGGGCGGCCAGGCGACCGCCACGCGCACGCTGGTCGATGCGCCCTTCTATTCCCGGTCGGAGATCCGCACGCGCCTGCTCGGGCAGAATGCGACGGCGGTGCATGAATATCTGAACCTCAAGCGCTTCCGCTCGCCGATCCTGTATTCAATGCTGCCCTTCAGGGTGCCGCGGACGCTGCGCTGAGGGCGTGCTCGGCGCGCCAGCCGACATCGAGCGTCGCGACCTCCCCGAAAGTCGCGCGCTGCGCCATGGCGGCGCGGATGATCGGCCAGGTCGTGTATGTCATGGTCAGGAAGGGCATGGGGTCGCGCGCGCTCCAGGTCACGTCGCGCGTCGTGACCAGCGCGCGCAGCTTGGGCAGGAAGCCACCGCCACGGAACAGCGAGAGCTGCGTCTCGGTCAGGCAGGAATAGAATTGCTGCAGGCGGGTCTCGGGGCGGTGGCGCAGTGGATGCGCGGGGTCGACCACGGCGCGCGCGATGTCGTCGGTACCGAAGAAGTGCAGGCCGCTGGTGGTGCGCGGGTTGCACTCGATCGCGAAGGGATGGCCCGTCTCGTCCAGCATGAAGTCGAAGGACAGGAAGCCCGTCCAGCGCGTCGCGGCGGCGTAGCCGCGCACGAAGGCTTCGATCAGCGGGTCGTCTACCCGTTTGAACGCGATGCTGACCGAGCCCGACTGCATCACGCCCTGGTAGACGACGGTGCCGCTGACCACGCCGTCATGGGCCAGCGAACAGGTGCTACGCTCGTGGCCCAGGATGCGGGCCTGTACGATGGCGGGCGTCTCGGGCGCAGGCAGCGCCGCACCGCGCGTGATGATGCGCACGCCTCGCCCCGAACACGCATGCAGCGGCTTCACCACCACGTCCTGCTGCTGCGCGAGCGCCTCGGCCTCGGCACTGCCGAGCGGATGCGTGGCAGGCACCGATAATCCCCAGGATGCCGATTGCGCGGCAAAGCGGCCCTTGTCGTGGGCGGCCAGCACCGCCTCCTGCGGCATGGCGAAGATCCGCGTACGCGCCGGTACGCGGCCATGCAGCGCCGCGACATGCACGATCTCCTCCGAGACCGGCACGACCAGGTCTACATCCTCCTCGGCAACGACGCGCAGCAGGTCCGAGAGATAGGTCTCCCGATCCTGCGCCGGCGCCGTGACCTGCACGCTGCGCGCCACCGTGTTCGACGCGCCGACGAGATGACGCCTGAACGGTTCCGCCACCACCACGCGCCAGCCGGCGGCATGGAAGGCGCGCGCCAGGTCGAGCGCCTTGGGCAGCCGACCGAGCGTCAGCAGGACCGTGTTCATCGCGCCGGCGTCACGGTGACCATGATCTGCCCGACCGGGCGGGTCGTCAGCCGCGCGGCTGGGCGCACCGCCTCGGGTGCCGCGACATGGAAGTCGAAGCGGCGGAACAGGCGCGCGACCAACAGCACGGCTTCGACCTGCGCGAAGGCGGCGCCGGCGCATACGCGCGGGCCGATGCCGAAAGGGATATAGGCGCCCGCGGTCATCTCGGCCTCGCGGTCGAAGCGGTCCGGGTCGAACAGATGTGGGTTGCGCCAGTAGGATTGGTGCCGGTGCAACACCCAGGGTGCGACCATGACCAGCGCGCCGCGCCTGATGCGGTACCCATCGAGCGAGGTCGCCTCGTTCGCCACGCGCGGCAGGAAGGTGATGGGCGGATACAGCCGGAGCGTCTCGCGGAAAACATTGCGGATGAAGGGCATCCGGCGCGTCTGCTCGAAGGTGACAGGGCCGTCGCCACAGACGGCCTGCACCTCCGCGCGCAGGCGTGCGACCAGCGCGGGCTGCGTGGCCAGGATGAAGAACACCCAGGTCAGCGCGCTGGCGCTGGTCTCGTGCCCCGCGAGGAACAGCACGCCGAGCTGGTCAATCAGTTCCTTGCGCGTGAAGGCGCGGCCCTCGATGTCGCGCGCCTCGATCACCGCGGCGCAGATGTCGTCGAAGGACGCGCCGGCTTCGAGATGCGTGTCCAGCAGCGCGCCCAGATGGCCGCGGATCAGCGTGCAGGCGTCGAGCACATGTTGCTTCTGCGGAATGCGCGTCCAGGCGCGGTCCATGATGAGGCGCCGGATCTCCACCTGCGCGACCGAGCGTTCGAAGTCGGTGAAGGCGTCGAACACCTCGTGCGCGACCTGGCTCTCCAGGCTGGTGGAGAAGACCGTGCGGCAGATGATGTCGGCCGTGAGGTGGCTCATCATCAGGTCGAGCGAGATGGGCTTGTCCGCCCGCGCCAGCGTCTCCTCGGTGGCGGCCGCGCCGGCCTCCATGGCGGGAAAGGCACGGTTCACGCGCATCATGGTCAGCGCGGGATCGATCATTTCGCGCTGGCGCCGCCAGGTGTCACCGGAGGAGACGAAGATCGAATCGCCGATCAGCGGGTCCAGCGCCTCCACCATCAGGTCTGATTTCGGATAGATCCCTTCGGGATCCGAAAGCACGTGGCGCACCAGATCCGGCCGGTTCACGATGATGGTCGATCGTCGCGACCACCCCAGCGGGCCGATCGGCATGCGGTACGCCTGTGCCGGCAGGAGGCCGAGCAGGTTGCCCTCGCCTTCCAGCATCGCGCGAATCAGCGCGACCACGGCCGGCAACGACCGCGGATGCGGCGGTTCGAAGGGCGCCCATGGCGCAACGCTGTCCATGAATGCGGCGCTCATGGCCGATGCGCTTTCGCGCCAGTGTCGGGTCGCTTCACGACCTGCCCGTATCCCTTGCAGCGCCGCCATTGGTTTGCTTGACAGCACCATCTGTCAAGGTCGATTGTCGGGCAGTAGCGCGAGGGCCATCGAGGATGGAACTGCTCCTGTTCCATAGCCTGGTTGCCGCCCACATCGTGACGGGCGCGACCGGCGCGATCGCCTTCTGGGTCCCGGTGATTGGGCGCAAGGGCGGTGCCAATCACCGCTGGTGGGGGCGGCTCTTTAACCGCTGCATGCTGATCACCGGGTGCCTCGCGATGTGCATGGCGAGCCTGACGCTGATAGACCCAATCGGTACGCATCCGCATCTCGAGGGGCGCTTCGACGACGCCTTCCTGCGCGGCATCTTTGGCTGGATGATGCTGACCACGGGGCTGCTGACGGTGAACCTCGCCTGGTATGGCTGGCTCGCGGTGCTGAACAAGCGCGGTGCGCATGAGCGCAACCGCACGCCGCTCAACATCGCGCTGCAATACCTGCTGCTGATCGCCTCGCTGAACTGCGCGCTGCAGGGATGGCTGATCGCGCAGCCGCTGATGTACGGCATTGCGGTGGTGGGCGTCGCGACGGTGGTGACGAACCTGCGCTTCCTCTGGGCCGCCTCGCCAGGCCCGACCTACTGGTTGAAGGAACACGTGAAGGCGTTGGTCGGGGCTGGCATCTCGGTCTACACGGCCTTCATGGCCTTCGGGTCGGTGCGCGTCCTGCCCGAACTGGCGCTGCATCCCATCATGTGGGCGATTCCCTGCGCGACGGGCATCGGCATCATCCTGTGGCACTGGCGCGCGGTGGATCGGCAATTCGCCGCTCGCCGCGCCGTCCCTGCCTGAGGCGCCATGCCCGAGCCGCGCGTCATCGTGGTCGGCGCGGGCATGGGCGGGCTCGCGGCCGCGGCCGACCTGGCGCGGCGCGGTGCGCGCGTGACGGTGCTGGACCGCGCCGACGCGCCCGGCGGCAAGATGCGCCGCATCGAGGTGGATGACGTCGGCATCGATGGCGGCCCCACGGTCTTCACAATGAAATGGATCTTCGACGGGCTGTTCGGCGATGCCGGGCAGCGGGTCGAGGATCACCTGACCCTGCACAAGGCGGACATCCTCGCACGGCACGCCTGGCGCCGCGGCGGCCGGCTCGACCTGTTCGCCGACGTCGGGCGTTCGGCCGAGGCGATCGGCGACTTCGCCGGCGCGCGCGAGGCAGCGGCCTACCGCGCCTTCTGCACGCGCGCGCAGGGCATCTACCGCACGCTGGTCGGGCCCTTCATTGCCTCCGAACGCCCCTCGCAATTCGACCTGGTGCGACGCATCGGCTTCGCGCATGTGGACAGCCTGGTGCGCACCTCGCCTTTCGCGACGCTGTGGAACGCGCTGGGAGAACACTTCGCAGACCAGCGGCTGCGGCAATTGTTCGCGCGCTACGCGACCTATGTCGGCTGCTCGCCCTTCCTGGCACCGGCCACGCTGATGCTGATCGCGCATGTCGAGCAGGAGGGCGTCTGGCTCGTGAAGGGGGGCATGCGCCGCGTGGCGGAGGCCGTGCGCGGCCTCGCGGAATCGCAGGGTGCGGTGTTCCGCTTTGGCACGCAGGTGCAGCGCATTCGCGTCGAGCGTGGCCGCGCAACGGGCGTGGACCTCGCCGATGGCGAACGCATCGAGGCCGATGCCGTGGTGTTCAACGGCGCGCCGGATGCGCTTGCGGCGGGGCTGCTCGGCGATGCCGCGCGACCCGCGACGGACCCCGTGCCGCGCGAGGCGCGCACCCTGTCCGCCGTGACCTGGTGCGTACATGCGCCGACCGAGGGCTTCACGCTCGATCACCACAACGTCTTCTTCGCCGAGGACTATCGCGCGGAATTCGAGACGATCTTCCGCCGCCGCGCGATCGTCCCGACCCCGACCGTCTATATCTGCGCGCAGGATCGCGGCGGCATCGACCGCCCTGCCCCGGGTGCGCGCGAACGCCTGCTGGTGCTGGTGAACGCCCCGCCCGATGGCGACCGCGCCCCGATGGACGCGACGGCAACCGAGGTCGTGGCCGGGCACGCCTTTGCCCTGCTGCGCGACTGCGGGCTGACCATTCGGCGCGAGGACGGCGCGGCCGTCGCGACGACGCCCGCCGGCTTCGATGCGCTGTTCCCCGCAACCGGGGGCGCGCTGTACGGGCGGCTCGGGCATGGCTTCAATGGCAGCTTCGCACGCCCTGGCGCGCGCAGCGCGGTGGCGGGGCTCTACCTGGCCGGCGGCGGGGTCCACCCCGGCCCCGGCGTGCCGATGGCAACGATGTCGGGGCGGCTTGCGGCGGCGCGCCTTCTCGAGGACCGCGCAGGTCGCCGGCGGACCGTCATTGCCATGAAGGTCGGTCGCTGACGGAATAGCGCCGGCCGGATGCTGCGACGGAACAGGCCCGATCGTCGTTCGCGCGTGGTCGTTGCGTTGCGAACAGGACCGCGCAACCTGTTGTGGCGACAGGCCGCGACGCGCGCCGCGGGCGTGCCCCGAGGTACCGGACGATGGCTCAGCGCAGCGCGGCCGCCGCGGCGTTCCAGGCCGCGCCTTCCGGCACAACCTGGTCGAGCAGCTTGGCCGAGGAAATCACCCCCGGCACACCCGCGCCCGGGTGTGTGCCGGCACCCACCAGGAACAGGTTCGTCACTTCCTCGCTGACATTGTGCGGGCGGAACCAGGCGCTCTGGAACAGCTGCGGCTCCAGCGCGAAGGCCGCGCCGTTGACCGAGAGCAGCCGGTCGCGAAAATCCTGCGGCGTCATCACGCGCGAGGTCACGAGTGCATCGCCCAGGCCGGGCAGCACGGTCTCCTCCAGGCGCTTCTGGATGGCGGCGCGATAGGGTTCGGCGTGACGCGCCCAGTCGGTACCGCTGCCCAGATGCGGCACGGGTGCGAGCACGTAGAAGGAATCGCAGCCTTCCGGCGCCAGCGACGGGTCGGTGGCCGAAGGGCGGTGCAGATAGAGGCTGAAGTCGTCAGCGAGGCGCTTGCGGGTGAAGATGTCGCGCAGCAATTCGCCGTAGCGTGGGCCGAGCACCATGGTGTGGTGGTACACGTCCTCGTAGCGACGCCTGGTGCCGAAGTACCAGACAAAGAGGCTCATGGAATAGCGCGCGCGCGCGATCTTGCGGTCGGTCCAGCGGCGCCGCTTGTGGTGGCCGAGCAGCTTCGAATAGGTCCAGGCGACATCGGCGTTGGAGACGACGATGTCGGCGTCGATGCGTTCGCCCGAGGCGAGCGTTACGCCGGTCGCGCGTCCGTCGGCAACCTCGATCCGCGCCACCTCGGCATTGCAGCGCAGCGTGCCACCGAGCCGGTCGATCAGCCCGGCCATGCCGGTCACCAGTGAACCCATGCCGCCCATCGCGTAGTGCACGCCGTGCATGCGCTCGAGATGCGCGATCAGGCAGTAATAGGCCGTGGTGGTCAGCGGATTGCCGCCGATCAGCAGCGGATGAAAGGAGAAGGCGATGCGCAGCTTCTCGTTGCTGAAGTAGTCGCTGACCCGCGAATAGACGGTTCGGTACCCCTGCAGCCGGATCATGTCCGGCGCGGCCTTCAGCAGCGTGCCGAAGCGGTGGAAGGGGCGATCGGCAAGTTCCTCGAAGGCGACCTTGTAGATCTTCTCGCTCTCGAGGATGAAGCGCTCGAAGCCGGCGAGGTCCTCGGGCGCGATGCGGCGGATCTCGGCGCGCGTGGCCTCGAGGTCGGCAGAACAGCGCATGACGGTGCCGTCGTCGAAGCGGATGAAATAGAACGGGTTCATCTCGCGCAGGTCGACATCGTCGGACAGGCGCCGCCCTGCCAGCGTCCAGAGTTCCTCGAGCAGGTAGGGCGCGGTGATGATGGTGGGGCCGGCATCGAAGGTGAAGCCGTCCTGGCGGAACACATAGGCGCGCCCGCCGGGGGCATCGAGCTTTTCAAGCACCGTCACGCGCCAGCCGCGGGCGCCGAGCCGGATCGCGGCGGCGAGGCCACCGAAGCCGGAGCCGATCACCACCGCATGCGGCCGGCCGTCGCGTGGTGTCTCGTTGCCGTCGCGTGCCATGCCGCAACCCTCCGGAAGAAAAAAAGGGGGGAGCGGACAATGCCGCTCCCCCTACCTATCCCCGGCGGCGACCGGGGAGTGGCGCCGCCGCCGTAATCACTGCGGAACGAGAGCTGCCGACCTGGCAGGTCCGCCGCTGATTGCACGCAGTTCGGGATAGTCCTGGAGCATCGGGGCGCCGTTGAGCGGGCGGTTCAGACCCCGATGGCAAGTCGCACAATTGACCTTGAGAGCGTCGCCCGTCGGACCAAGGCGAGCCACGCGCGGCCCGGCTTCCGGCGGGCCGTTCGGATGGGCCGCCCAAAGCGGCGTGAGCGGCACGATGTAGGAGGTGTTCACCTCGCGCACCATTCGGATGCCGTGCCAGGCAGTCGCGCGCTGCGGGGGGCTGCCATCCCAGTTCGCGAAGGAACGGCTGTTGTGACAGAAGGTGCAATTGGCCCCGAGGCTCGAGGACATGTGCATCATCAGCGCGTAGGTGCCTTCGGTCTGCTGGATGCTGGTGGTGTTGTACCGCGGCAGCGAAGTCTGGCTGATCACGCGGATGTTCTGGTCCCCCAGCAGGTAGGGCGAGTAGGGATCGACCGGCATCGAGGAAGACCCCGCTGCCGGCGAGACGCGGTTCTGGCCAGTCTGCGCCTGCAGCCCGTGCGTGGGCAGCATCGGCGTGGACCACACCTCGGCAGGCACGGGCCGGCCGCGGTGGCAGGTGTAGCAGGTGACACCGGTCTGCCCCACATGCGGATGGTTGTTGATGGTACGCACCATCTGCAGCATCCGGCGCGAGACCACCTTCGTGTAGACCTCGTCCGAGGCCATGTTCTCGACATTGTGGCAGTAGGCGCAGCCATTGCCGGCGTCGCGCACCTCCTGCGGGACCACCCACTCCGTCATCGCCTGCATGATGCGCAGGAACTGGGCGTTCGACAGGTCGCCCAGCAGCTGGACGTTCTGGTAGATCGTGCTGGCGCGGTCGCCGTCATTGTCGGCCGCCTCCGGCGCTTCGGGCACCTGGTTCGCCGCGATGATCGGCGCACGCAGCCGCGGGTTCACCACCTGGACCATGCCCGTGCCGCGGAAGCCGTTCTGCACGGATACCACCGGAGGCCGTTCGAAGGTTGGCACCAGGATCGCCGCGAGGACGAGGGCGCCGACGGCGGCGCCCACCTTGAGGTTGAAGGTGCTCATCGCGCCGCTCCCTGCGTGATGGAAGGATCGACCGTCGCCGGCCACGGCGTCGGGTAGGCAGGGGCGAAGTGGCGATCGACGGCCCAGATGTACCAATTGTCGACCACGGTGCCGGTCAGCAGGATCCCGATGCCGCCCGCGATGGGGCAGAGCACGGCAAACCACCAGGCCCAGCGATGGATGCTCTCGAAGGTGGCGTTGAAGCCCATCGTCCAGCGCCAGAACAGGCCACCGCGTTCGGCTGCGGTGCCGCGGTTCAGCGTCAGTTCGATCTCACGCTCGCCGCCGTAGCGGCCCAACGCGAGGATCGTGGCACCATGCATCGCAAACAGCAGGGTCGAACCGTAGAGGAAGACGATGCTGAGCGCGTGGAACGGGTTGTAGAACAGGTTCCCGTACCGGATGGAGAAGGCCGCGGTCCAGTCGAGGTGCGGGAAGATGCCGAAGGGCACCGCCTCGCTCCAGGAGCCCATGGCGATCGGGCGGATGAAACCGAGCACCAGGTACAGCCAGATGGCAGCGGCGAAGGCCCAGGCCACATGCGTGCCCATGCCGAGGGCACGTGCGCGGCGATAGGTGCGCACCCACCACAGCAGGATCGACAGCGTCAGGAAGAAGCCGGCGACCAGCCACCAGCCGCCTTCGCGCATCGGCGGGAAGCGCAGACCGTGCTGCGGGCCAGGCGGTTCGAGTGCCAGCCAGAACAGCTGGCGGACGAACTGCACCGGGTTCCAGTTCACCGAGGCCAGCATGTTCAGGCCGATGATCTCGAAGGCGATGAACCCGAACAGCAGCGACAGGATGCCGGTGTAGCCAAGGTAGATCGGCCCGATCTGCGCATCGCCCAGCCGGCCGAACAGGTGAACTTCCGTCGGCTTGCCGTCGCGGGCGTCGTTATCGGGACCGAGCGGGATGCCCGGGTAGGGTGTTGGTCCGCGGACCTGCACCCGGGTGAAGATGTTTTGGTATTCGGCCATGGTGTCTGCCCTTTCCTTCCCGTCAGTTCCAGATCGGCAGGTTCAGCCACCAGCCCCACCATTCGGGCCAGCCCCGCGTCCAGAAAGGACCGCTGATGACGATGCACACCGCGCTCCAGAACCCGGCGGAGAGCGCGAGGAACAGCCCCAGGCGGTGAATGCCCAGCGTGCCGATCGAGTAGCCGATGAAGTCGCGGAAGAAGGTGTTCTCGTGCTCAGGCGCCTTGACCGGTTCGCCTTCCGGCGGGTTCAAGGCTGACAGCACCAGGCCGCCATGCAGCGACAGCGCGAAGGTCGTCGTGAAGAAGAACGACACCGCGATCATGTGCGCCGGGTTGTAGTGGAAGTGCAGGTACTGGTAGCCGACGTTCGACACCCAATCGAGGTGGCTCCAGATCCCGTACGGAAAGCCGTGGCCCCAGGCACCCATCAGCACGGGGCGGATCACCACCAGCGTGATGTAGGCGAAGACCGCGACGCCGTAGGCGATCGGGATATGGTAGCCCATGCCGAGCTTTCGGCTGATCTCCGCCTGGCGCAACGCCCAGGAGACAAAGGCGCCGATCGCGCAGATCGTGATCATCTGCCACAGCCCACCTTCGCGCATCGGCGCCAGGCGCAAGCCGTAGGAGAGATCGGGCGGGGCGATGTTGATCAGCCACGGGTTCCAGGTGCCCTGGATCGCAGCCCCCATCAGGATCAGCGCCGTGCCGACGATCGTGAAGAAGATCGTGGTCACGCCGAAGAACCCGACCCAGAACGGCCCGACCCAGAAGTCGAACAGATCGCCGCCGATCAGTGTGCCACCGCGGACGCGGTACTTGCGTTCAAAACTCAGCATGGCCATCGCTTCAACTCCTCCCTCGGGCGGATGCGTCCCGCCGTCCGGTCACGGCCTTCTTCGGGTGTGCGGGCGAGGCCCCGTGCGAGGCCTCGCCCAGTCCGCCGCAGAGCGGCGTGGTTTGCGGGTATCAGCCGCCGACGCGCTGGCCCGGGACGAAGGTGGGCGACGTCGCGCACCAGCCCCAATGGTCGCAGTAACGCGGCGAGCTCATGACCACGAAGTGCAGGATCGTCGCCACGGCCATGACACCGGCCGCGCCGAGGAAACCCACGCGACGCGCGTCGATCACCATCCAGATCTTATGCATGTTCTATTTTCCTTTCCCGTTCGGCTTCAGAAGAAGCGCCAGTCGGGCGGAACCATCTGGCCAGTGTAGACCAGGGGCCTCCAGAGCCAGACAAGGATATGCGCGCCCATGGAGGCGAAGACCGCGAAGACCCAACCCTGGACAACCAGGGAATGGACCTCGCGGGCCTGCTCCTCCGTGAGACGCGTGCGTGCTTCGGTCATTGTGAGACCTCCAGCGTCGCCTTTCGGCGGTTACCGCGCACTTCCCGCGCGGCTAGGATCGATCGGACGGCGAACCGCCCTCGTCGATTGGTGGCGCGGCCCTGTGCGGGGCGGCGCGATGCATTCGGGCTGGCGTGGGTCATCACACGCCCTCCAATTCAAGACTGAGCGCCACGCGCCCGGCGGTGACGCGATCTTCCTGCGCCGCACGCGCTTCACGTTCGATGCGTTCGCGCAGGCGCTTCGCGGCCGAGATGCGCAGCAGGAAGGGCTCGCTCTCGACCATACGGTCGAGCAGCGCGACGGCCTCCGGCTCCCAGCGTTCGGCAGGGCGGGCCGGCGTCGGCTCGACCTTGTCCATCTCGGTCGCGAGCGGGAGGATGTGGAACAGCGCGTCGAACAACGCGTTGCAGTATTCCTGCACGACATAGGTCGCGCCGGCGTAACCCATGAACGGAGTGCCGGTGGCGCGGCGAATGATCGCGCCAGGGAAGGATGCCGGGATGTAGGCGGCGCGGCAGCCCGCTTCCTGCGCGTACATCCGTTCGTTGAAGGACCCGAAGATCACGAGCGGCGGCTTCGCCTTGATGGCGTCGCGGACCGCCTGGTTATCGGGCTTCTCGCCGGGCTTGCGCGCGAAGGAGAAGGCGCAGGGCACGCCCATCTCGTCCGACAGGAAGCGCGTCAGGCCGCGGGTGTAGGTTTCTGTCGCGTGTACGCCGAAGGCGGCGGTGGCGAAGAAGTCCTGTGTGACCGAACGCCACAAGTCCCAGATCGGCTTGATGGTGGTGTGCTTCTCGCGCTCGATGAAGGGCTCGGGGTCGAGGCCGGTCAGTTCACCGAGCTTGCGGAGGAAATTCGTGGTGGCGAAGATGCCGAAGGGCGCCATGAGGTACGGGCGTTCCAGCGTCTCGCACAGCCGCCGCCCGAATTCTCGGTACATGCAGATGTTCACGTCGGCGTCCGGCAGCTTGCCGATATCCTCGACATGGCTGCCGAGCGGGAAGACCAGGTTGATCTCGCAGCCGATGCCTTCGACCAGCCTTCGGATCTCCGCGAGGTCGGAGGGCATGTTGAAGGTGCCGTAGATCGGCCCGATGATGTTGACGCGCGGCTTCTCACCATCCTTGCGCACACGCGGCTTGATCTTGCCGCGCTTCGATCCGAATTCGGTCCAGAGCCAGTTGATGGCCCGGTCGGCGGACTGCCACTGGTCCTCGTCGATCGTGCGCGGGATGAAGCGCTGCAGGTTCGACCCCTGCGGCGTGACACCACCGCCGATCATCTCGGCGATAGACCCCGTCACCACCACCGCGGGCAGGTCGGGGTCCTGCGTGGCGGCGGCGCGCTTCATCGGCCCTTCGGTGCCGGTCTGCGACAGCGCGCCTTCATCAAGGCCCGTGACCACAATCGGCAATTCATGTGGCGGCAGCGCATCGGTGTAGTGCAGCACCGCCGTCACCGGCAGGTTCTCGCAACCGACGGGTCCGTCGATGATCACGCGCAGCCCGCGTACGGCGGAGAAGGCGTAGACGGCACCCCAGTAGCCCCCTGCCCGATCGTGATCGAGGACAAGCATCGTCAGGTCCCCACCGCTTCTTCGGCCTTGGCCTTCGCAGCGCGCAGCTTGCGCTGGCGCTCCCGGAAACCTGGCGGATCGGAAGGCTTCTCGCGGAAGCCGTAGCCTGCACCGTCCGGCGTACCGACCCCGTCGAAGAAGCCGACCATCCGTGACATGCGTTCGCGTTGCCCGGTCTGCGCCGCGACAATCCCCGCGAGCGAGGCCGCCCCGGCAGGTCCGAACAACGGACGCGCGCTCACCATATTGGTGAAGTAGAGCGCGGGGATGCCGAGCTCCTTGGCCTTCTGCACGAGCGGCGTCGTTCCGAGCGCCAGGTCCGGGCGCACATCCTTCATCGCCGCGAGATCCTGCTCGAGCGAGGCGCGGTACTGCACATGCACCCCGCGAGCCTCGAGCCATTCACGGTCGGCATTGCTCCATTCGGTGCGCGGACACGCGGTGCCGACATAGGGCACCTCCGCACCAGCCTCGACCAGCAGCCGCGCGACCAGGAGTTCCGAACCTTCATAGCCGGAGACCGTCACGCGGGCCTTCACCGGAGCCGCGGCCAGCGCACCAGCGATGGCCGGCAGGAAACGCTGCTTCGCGCCATCGATCTTCGCTTGCGGCAAGCCGGCCGCACCGCCGATCGCGTCCAGCCAGGCAGCCGTGCCATCGACTCCGACCGGGCCGGACCCCACCACCGGACGCCCCGCGGCTTTGAATTCGCGGATGCTCGCCGTGTAGAAAGGATGAACCGCGGCGGCGACCACGCAGTCGAGCGCCGCATACAGGTCGCGCCATTCCCGGCATGGCGTGGACGGCGCCAGCGACAGCCCCATGGCAGCCAGCATCGCGCCGACACCTGGCGGATCGCCGGGGAACATCTCGCCGATCAGCGAGACGGTCGGTTCGCCCTCGACCAGGTTGCGCGGGCGCGCCACGGCGCCGGCTTCGGCCTCGTTGCGCGCGTAGCGCAGCATCGCGCCGGCCAGCACGTCCTTGGCTTCCGCATGTGTCGGAACGCCGAAGCCCGGCACGTCGATGCCGATGATCCGCACGCCGTTGATCTGCTTCGGCAGCAACTCCAGCGGCACGCCTGACGCCGTCGGCACACAGAGGTTCGTGATGACGACCGCGTCGTAATCCTCGGGCCGCGCGGTGGCGTGCACAGCGTCGCGGATGTCCTCGAACAGCTTGCCCGTGACCAGCGTCTCGGAATTGAAGGGCACGTAGCCCACGGTCCGCTTCGCGCCGTAGAAATGGCTGGTGAAGGTCAAGCCATAGACGCAACACGCGCTGCCCGAGAGGATCGTCGCCACCCGCTTCATCCGCAGGCCGACGCGCAACGACCCGAAGGCCGGGCACATGGATTGCGGCTGGTCGTGCGGACCCTTCGGATAGTCGGCGGCGAGGCGTTCCATCGCCTCACCCTTCCCGGCGGCACGCGCGGCTTCCAGCATGGTCTCGCGACCACCGTGGCAGCCGCCGTCACTGGCAGCGGGAGGCCCGACAGGAGGGAGCGCATCCATCGCTCAGGCGCCCTCGTAGACCACTTCGAGCGACGGCTTGGTGATCACCTCGGCGCCGCACATGTCTTCCATGGTCGCCGGGTTCAGCACCACACCGCGACCGACCGCCTCGCCCTTGAACAGGCCGAGCAGCTCGTCGTGTGTCAGGGGCTTCGGGCGCAGCGGCGGCGCCTCCGCCACCTGCACGCCCAGCGCCTGGAACAGCGGGCCCCATTGGCTGTCGGGCGTGCCGATGATCTCGTAGTTCGCGCTCTTGCGACGGATGTCGTCGTCCTGCGGGATGGCAGCGAGCACCGGGATGCCGGCGGCGGCGGCGAAGGCCGCGGCCTCGCCCGTGCCGTCATCCTTGTTCACGACCATGCCGGCCACGCCGACATTGCCGCCCAGCTTGCGGAAGTATTCCACCGCCGAGCAGACGTTGTTCGCGACGTACAACGACTGCAGGTCGTTCGACCCGACGACGATGACCTTCTGGCACATGTCACGGGCGATCGGCAGGCCGAAGCCACCGCACACCACGTCGCCCAGGAAGTCGAGCAGCACGTAGTCGAAGTCCCACTGGTGGAAGCCCAGCTTCTCCAGCAGCTCGAAGCCGTGGATGATGCCGCGTCCGCCGCAGCCGCGTCCCACTTCCGGTCCGCCGAGTTCCATCGCAAAGACGCCATCGCGCTTGAAGCAGACATCGCCGATCGCGACCTGCTCGCCGGCGAGCTTCTTCTTCGACGAGGTCTCGATGATGGTCGGGCAGGACCGCCCACCGAACAACAGCGAGGTTGTGTCAGACTTCGGGTCGCAGCCGATCAGCAGCACGCGCTTGCCCTGCTGCGCCATCATGTAGGACAGGTTCGCCAGCGTGAACGACTTGCCGATGCCGCCCTTGCCATAGATGGCGATGACCTGCGCCTCCTTCTTCACCTCACCCACATGCACGGGATCGGGTTCGATGGCGGCTTCGGCACGCAGCGAGGCGGCCTGGTCGGCAGCGGGCGAGAAATCGGTCGGGGCGTTCATGCGCAGTCTCTCCAGTCGAGGACCATCTTGAGGCAGGCCGGGTCGGTGAAGGCCTGCGCGTAGGCCTGGGGGGCGCGCTCGGCTGCCTCCTGGTGCGTCACCAGGCCATCGAGCCGCAGATCACCATTGGCGATCACGTCGCGCGTCGCGCGCAGATCCGCTTCCTGCCATTCGGCGGCGATGCGGATGCGTGCCTCCCGCATGAAGGCGGGAGGAAACGAGAAGCCGATGCGGTCGCTGTAGAAGCCAGCGAGCACGATCTCTCCGCCCGGTGCCATGCGCTGGACCAGCAGATCGATGATGCCGCTGTCGCCGCTCACGTCGTAGATGCTGCGGTAGTCGCGCCGCGCATCGGCGTCGGGATCGATCACCTCGTAGCCGCGCGCGCCGTCGCGCCGCGCGGCGTCGCGCTCCCAAACCACCGGCGCGCCGCCCTTGAGCACTGCGATGCGGGCCAGCAAGCGGCCGAGCACACCATGCCCGACGATCAGATCCGGCAGGGCCGCGTTGGGTGCTGCCATCGCATGCCACGCGGTCGCGGCCAGCGCGAGCAGGACGCCCTCGGACCCGGTCGCTTCGTCCAGCAGGACCGCCCGCTTGTCGGGCACGACAAGCCGCGCTGCGGCGCCGCCGAACAAGCCGCGCACATCGCCGAAGCAGCGCGCGCCGGCCACGAAGACGCGCTCACCGGGCCTGCGGATCGCCTGGCTACCCGCCGAGACAACACGTCCGACCGACTCATAACCCGGCACCAGCGGGTACCCCATGCCTGGGAAGTGCGGCATGCGCCCCGACCACAGCAGGCGTTCGGTTCCGGTGCTGATGCCGCTCCATTCCACGGCGACGACAATGTCGTCATCACCCGGCGGCGTGAGCGTGAGGCGGCTCAGCACGAGGTCTTCCGGGGCCTTCAGCAGGACTGCGATGGTATCCACGGCGGCCCTCCCAGGAGCAGGTTGTAAGTCAGCGTAAAGTGACAGCCAAAACTGTCAAGCCAAACTGACAGCCAATTGAGCATTACGCGGGCACCCGCGCCAGCACGGCGCGCGTCAGCAACGGCGTTGGTGTTGACAACATGCGACTTTCCGAAAAACCGGCGGCCAAAAGCATGGTGCGGATTTCTTCAGGTGTGCGCGGGCGGCCACGGCCCATCGCCAACAGGTAGAAGCCGAAATAGGCCTCGCCCATCGGCTCGGCGCCGCTGGTGCCCGCCATGGGTTCGGCCAACAGCAGCGCGCCGCCTACCGGCAGGGCCGCGCGAATCCGCCGTAGCAGGCTGAGTGCGACGTCGTCGTCGTGGTCGTGCAGCACACGCACCAGCGTCACCAGGTCGGCGCCGCGCGGCAGTTCGTCCTGCGTGAAGTCGCCGCCATGCACGAAGGCGCGCCCGCCGAGTCCCGCTGCCGCGAATCGGGCACGCGCTTCCTCGGCCACCGCCGGCAGATCGAACAGCATCAACTCGAGCCGCGGCGCTTCGGCCGCCACCGCGCGCAGGAAGGCGCCGTTGCCACCGCCGACATCGAGCACGCGCACGTGCCGGTCGAACCGGTAACTGGCCAGCACTTCCTCGGCCACCATCGGCTGGCTCGCCGCCATCAGCGCGGTGTAGTCGCGGATGCGATCCGCGCTGACGGAACCGGGCTGCTCGGCCCCGGAATAGGCCCAGTAGTCCGACAGCGCGTTGCCGCCGCGCGGACGCCGCAGCATCGCCACCGGATCGGTCAGGTCGGCGTAGAGCATGGCGTGGTGCTCGACCATCGCCGCGATGCCGTCATTGCCGATCATCGCCGCGCCGAGTTGCCCCAGCGTCCAGGCGCCGTCGCCACGCCGCGCCGTCAGTTGCAGCGCGGCAGCGGCGGCCATCAGACGTTCGGTCGCCTCGATGCTCAACGACAGGCGCGGGGCGAGTCGCGCCGTCGTCAGCGGCGCTTCCGACAGGATCGCGAACACCCGCAGCTGCACGCAGGCCAGCAACACCTGCGTGTAGACGAAGCCCGCGCAGATATCGAACAAGGCCCGCGCGCGACGCCGCGCAAAGGGCCGCGTCAGCGGGAAGCGCGCCGCCCAGCGACGGAAGCCGGGCTTCGCCGCCATGCCCTCGCGGAAGGCGCGGAATCGGTCGAGCAGCGAGACCTGCGGCGCCGCCAAGGTGTCGGCCCCTGACATGCTACGCGCGCTCAGACAGTCGCCAGCTTAGCGGGCAACAGGCGGCGCGTCTCCGCCAGGATCAGCCCGCGCAGCAGCGTCTGGCCCTGGCAGTCCGGGATCGACGCCACCGCGCCATCGGCCAACGTCGCCAGCCGCGCGATCGCGCCCTTCAGCCCGAATTCCGCGACCGCGCTCGGCCGCCCGAGTGCCTTGTCGCGCCCCACCGGCTTGCCGATGGTGGCTTCGTCCTCGACTGCGTCGCGCAGGTCGTCGGCAACTTGGTAGGCCTCGCCCAGCCGGTCGCCCAGCAGGCGCCAAGCCTCGGCGTCCGTCGACCCGGCCGCGGCTGCGCCGGCCACCGCGGCGGCCGCAAACAGCGCGCCGGTCTTTTGCCGCTGATAGTCCGAGAGGTTCACCTCCGGCTCGCATTCCCAGGCCTGGCCGGCGACGATACCGAAAGGCACCCCGACCCCATCGCCCACCGCGCCTATCACGTGGCCGAGGCGCTCCGGCGCGCAGGGCGCCGCCCGTGCCAGGGTCTGGAAAGCCAGGATGATCAGCGCATCGCCCGCCAGCACCGCCAGCGGCTCGCCGAAGGCGCGGTGCACGGATGGCTTGCCGCGCCGCGTATCGGCGTCGTCGAAGCAGGGCATGTCGTCATGCACGAGGGACGCGCAGTGCAGCAGCTCGATCGACGCGGCCGCCGCGCTCGACAGACGCGGCCGGTCGTCGCCGCACGCCATGGCGACGGCGATGGTCAGGCGTGGACGGATGCGTGCGCCCTTCGGAAAGACCGCATGGCGCATGGCGGCGGCCAGGCGCGGCGGGGCGCCGGTGGCCTCGGCCAGCAGGACGGCATCGGCCAGCGTGCTTTCGATGCGGGTCGCGGGGTCCATCATGTGGCGTTTTCCTCCGGCGTGGCGGCACGGGGGGCCGCGGTTCGATCGCGGCGCGCATCCGTCATCACGCCCTGTCAAACTCGACTGTCAACTTTTTCTGACAGTGCCGTCAACGCCTTTCCTGACACACCCCCTGCCGTCGCGCTCCGGACGCACCATCTCCTGGTTGCGGAGCGCCTGTCGGCACCCGCCGGCAGGGTCCATCCGCACCACATCTGGCGGAGGACAAGATGGCTCGAGCCTTGACGTCGACGGCGCCGCTGGCGCACGCCACACCCGAATTGCGCCGCATCGGCCTCGCCGACCTGCGGGACGCGCTTTCGCGCGGGTTCGATGATTTTCTCGCCGCACCGACGCAGTTGGTCTTCCTGGGGCTGCTCTATCCCGTCATCGGCTTCGTGGCGGCGCGCGCCGCCTGGGGCGGGCCGCTCCTGCCCTTGCTTTATCCGCTCCTCGCGGGGCTTTCGCTGATGGGTCCGCTGATGGCGATCGGCCTGTACGAGATCAGCCGCCGCCGCGAACAGGGGCACGCCGTGTCGTGGCTGGACGCATTCGCCGTGCTGCGGTCCCCGGCCATCGTATCGATCGTCCTGCTGGGCCTGATGCTGCTCGGCATCTTCCTGCTTTGGCTAGTGGCCGCGCAGGTGATCTACGGCAGCACGGTCGGTGCGGTGCCGCATGCGACGCCGGGCGCCCTGTTGCACGACGTCATCGACACGCAGGCAGGCTGGCGCATGCTGCTGATCGGCAACCTGGTGGGCGGCGGCTTCGCGGTGCTGGTCCTGGTGCTGACCGTGGTGTCCTTCCCCATGATTCTCGACCGCCAGGTCGGCCCGGGTGTCGCCATCCGCACCTCGGTCCGTGCGGTCATACTCAATCCGATGGCGATGGCGCTGTGGGGGGTGGTGGTCGCGGCGGGGCTCGTCATCGGAACCGTCCCGCTGTTCATCGGCCTCGCGGTGGTGGTGCCGGTGCTCGGCCATGCCACCTGGCACCTGTACCGCAAGGTGGTGGTGGCCTGACCTACCAACGCGCCTCGAAGATGCAGGCGGGCGCGCCGCAAGCCTCGCAGGCGGTCTCGACCACCTGCGTCGCCGGGTGCACCAGCACACGGAACAGGCCCTGGAAGGTCGCAGCGTAGTAGTCGCAGACGGGCGCTGCAGCGCGCCCTCCACGCGCGAGCGGCCCGCCGGCGATGCTGAAGCGCACTGCGCGGCCCCGCAGCACGGAAAAGTGCCCGCTGCCGGCAAAGGTCCAGGCGTGGCGCCCGATAGCCATCAGAAGGATGCGCGCCGCCCATCGAGCCGGCAGGCGCGGCAGCACGGCGCGCATCACCCGCGGTATGCGATGCGCGATCAGGTAGTCCGCGGTGCGCCGCCCGGCATCGGCGGCGATTGCCGCTGCCTGGTCGCGCGGCACCAGGCCGCGCAGGGCGCCGTGCAGCGCGACGACTTCGGCTTCGTCCACCATGCGCTCGGGCGGCTCGTGCAGCCTGTGCGAGAGGCCGGCCCGGGCGAAGACCGCGAGCGTGTCGGCGTGGCCGCGCAGCGCGTCCAGCGCCTCGGCGAGGCGCGTGACAGCGTTCGGGCCGATGCGCGCTGCGACATGCGCCATGGCGTCAATCCCCCAGCAGCGTCGCCCTTTCGCGCGGCGCCGCGGCGGCATCCATTTGCGCCTCGGTCAGTTGTTCATCGCCGCCACCGCAGGCGCGAACATCCGCATTCGCCGCCGGGATCTTCACCTTCGGGCGATGCATTGTCTTCCACATCGCGTTGTGCGGCGCGCGCGCGGCCTCGGTTGTCAGCGTGCGCGATTCGTCGAAGTGGAAATCCACCTTCTTCTTCGACTGCGGCCCCCAGTAGCCGACCTTGCCGAGGTCGTAGAACGTCCGCTGGAAGCCGGACTTCGCAAAGGCCCACAGGCAGCCGAGCATGTACTTCCGCTTCACCTTGTCCCGGATCCACGGGTAGCCGAGCAGCGCCTTGCGCAGGTAGAAGCGCCGGTAGTTGTGCATGGTCCGGTCGAGCAGCGTGGCGCGGTCGATCGCGTCTGGCTTCATGATCGGCGTGACGAAATTGTACTTCGAGAAGTCGAACACCTCGACCTTGTCGCCCAGCTCCTTGAACAGGTCGTTGAACGGCCAGGGCGTGTACATCGCCCAGTTCGCCATGTCGGGGTTCCAGTCGAGTGCCATGCGATAGGTCTCTTCCAGCGTCTCGACCGTCTCGTTCTCGAGGCCGACAATGAACTGCGCCTCGGCGACGATGCCGTTCTGGCGCAGCAGCTGGATGGCCTTCTTGTTCTGCGCGACCGTGGTCTCCTTGTTGAACCGGTCGAGCTTCAGCTGCGCCGCCGCTTCCGTGCCCAGCGAGATGTGGATCAGCCCGGCCTTGCGATAGAGCGGCAGCAGCGCCTCGTCGCGCAGGATGTCGGTGACGCGCGTGTTGATGCCCCAGAGCACCGGCAGGTTGCGCTCGATCAGCGCCTCGCAGAACTCCACGAACTTCTTCTTGTGGATGGTGGGTTCCTCGTCCGCCAGGATGAAGAAACCGACGCCGTGGTTGCGCACCAGGTCCTCGATCTCGTCCACCACCTTCTTCGGGTCGCGCACGCGGTAGTCACGCCAGAATTTCCACTGGCTGCAGAAGGAACAGGTGAAGGGGCAGCCGCGCGCGAGGTTCGGGATCGCGACCTTCGTATTCATCGGGATGTAGATGTACTTCGACCAGTCGAGGATGCCCCAGTCCGCGACGATGCGGTCCACCTCCTTGATCGGCGGGCAGGCGGCGTTCGCCACGACCGTGCCATCCTCGGCGGCGAAGGCGATTCCCTTCACGCTGGCGCGTTCGGTGGGCCAGCGGCCTTCGTCGATGCAGCGCACCAAGTCGAGCAGCACCTGCTCGCCCTCTCCGCGCACCACCACGTCGATCCAGGGCGCTTCGGCCAGCACCTGAGGGTACATGAAGGTGCCGTGGATGCCGCCCAGCACGGTGACCGCCTGCGGGCAGGTCTCCTTCGCCAGCTTGAGCAGCGACTCGGCCTCGTAGATCGCAGGCGTGATGGCGGTGGCACCGATCAGGTCCGGCTTCAGTTCGGCCAGACGTTCGCGCACCTGGTCATGCGTCAGGTGGTTCGTCATCGCGTCGATGAAAGTGATGTCGGTGTAGCCCGCCGCCTTCAGGAAGCCGGACAGGTAGGCAACCCAGGATGGCGGCCAGTTCCCGGCGATCTCGGCGCCGCCGGAGTGGTAGTTCGGATGAATGAGAACGATGCGCATCCCTGGCCTCCCGCCGCATCCCTCGCGGCGTTGGACAGGCTGGGGCGCTTCAGGCCCTCCGCGCTTTGCGCTGTGTCAATCTGCGCTGACAGTTGACGGATTGAACGGGCGCGGCTGCTGCGCACCGTCCCGGTCGATCTGGTCCATGAGCTCAAGCGCCCAGACAAGGCGCGATCCCCAGCCGCGCGGGATCAGGCCGCGCGGGCGCGGTGCCGCGGCCACCGCATCCACGAGGTAGGTCGCCGCTTCGCAGGGCGGCTCGGTCGCACCGTCGCGCCGCCCGACCAGCGACCCAGCGGCGCGCGCCAGCAGCACGGCCTTGCGCCAGCCCGGCACCACCGCGCGCCGGCTGACGGAATCGAACCCGTTGCGTTCCACCTCGCGCCCAATCTCGGCGTAGATCACACGCGCGGCGCCGATCCCCGCGCGGCAATCGCGCGGCAGCAGGCGGATGCCGGATTCGGCGCGCGTGTAATGCCGGTCAGCTGCCGAAAGCAGCCGCGCCGTCAGCCGACCGATCGATGGCGTGAACCGTGGCGCGGCGAGGAAATCCTCAGCCGAGATGCCCTCCTCGCGCAGCCAGCACAGCGGCAGGAACAGTCGGCCCTCGCGCGCATCCTCGCCGATGTCGCGCGCGATGTTGGTCAGTTGCATCCCGAGACCAAGGTCGCAGGCCCGCGCGATTGCATCGCTGTCGCGCACGCCCATGAGCAGCGTCATCATCGCGCCCACCGCGCTCGCCACGCGCGTGGCATAGGCCTCGAGCTCGGCCATGTTCTCATAGCGCCGCCCGGCTGCATCCCAGGCCAGGCCCTCGAGCAGCGCGCCGGGCAAGGCGCGCGGGATGCCGAAATGGTGCACCACGGCGGCGAAGGCGCGGTCCACGGGGTCATCCTGCGGCGTGCCGGCATAGGCGGCATCTAGCCGCGCGAGCAGCCGGAGCATCGCCGCCTGCTTACCCTGCGACAGGTCGATCTCGTCATCCGCCACGCGGCAGAAGGCATAGAGCGCCGTGGCAGGTGCCGCGATGCGCCGCGGCAGCAGCATCGACGCCGCATGAAAGGACTTCGATCCCCCCGCCAGCAAGCGCCGGCAGTGATCGAGGTCGGACTCGGCAATGCGAAATCCGGTCATGTGTCCTCCCGCTCCATGCGGCGCCGCACGCGGCGCGTCGCTGAATACACAAGCAGTGCGACCAGCGGCACCGCGAGGCCCGTCACCACATCGTCGCGGATCGGCAGCCGCGTGTCCGACAGCGCCTTCGCCGCATAGGCGATCAGCCCGACCACGTAGTAGGTGATGGCCGCGACCGAGAGCCCTTCGACCGTCTGCTGCAGGCGCAATTGCTGCCGTGCACGCCGGTCCATCGAGGCCAGCAGCGCCTGGTTCTGCCGTTCGCGCGTCAGGTCCACGCGCGTCGAGAGCAACTGCGTTGCGCGCGCGACGCGCTGCGAGAGCATTTCCTGCCGCTGCGCCATCGCCAGGCAGGTGTTCATCGCCGGTGCCAGCCGCCGCTCGGTGAATTCGCGCACCGTCTGCATGCCCTCGATGCGGCCCTCGCGCAGGTCGTCGATGCGGCGCTGCACGATCTCGTAGTAGGCTGCAGCGGCGGAGAAGCGGTAGCGGTTGCGCGCCTCCCCGCTCTCGGTCTCGGCAGCGAGACGCGTCAGGCGATCGAGCAGCACGGGTTCGTCGTTCTCGCCGCAGTTCACCAGCGCATCGGCCACGGCCGCCAGTTCGCGCTCATGCGCCGCCAGCACGGGCGAGAGTTCGCGCGCCAACGGGAAGGCGAGCAGCGCCATGACGCGGTAGGTGTCGATCTCGAGCAGCCGCTGCACGATCCGCCCGGCCTGCCTCTCGCCGGTTCCTCGGTCGAGCAGCAGAAAGCGGCTGAAGCCGTCGGCCTGGATGCGGAAATCGGTGATGGCGGTGGCGCGCCCGCCGCTGACCTCCGCGCCGATCAGGTGGTTGCCGGCGAAGTAGCGCGCCGAGAGCGCGGCAAGGTCGAGCGGCGCGCTGTCATCGGGCACCAGCGCCACATGCTGCGCGGCGATCACCCGGCCGGGCAGCGCCTCGATCCAGTCGGCCGGCAGGACGTTGAAGGCGGTGGTCGAGAAGGGATCGGCCGCGACGCCGCGCACGATCACCATGAAGCGGCTGAACTCGGTGTGGCGTTCCCACTTCAGGCGGTACGGGCCGAGGTCGGCGCTGTAATGCGCCGCCCCGGCCTCCGGCGGCGGCGCGCCGTGGCGCCGCGCCAGATCCTGCACGGCGGCCAAAGCCTGGTCGCGCGGCGCGCCCTCCGGCGGGATCAGCGCGATATGCGAGATGCGGCAGGGCGGGGCAAGCGCCTCCGGCGGGCGCGCATGCACCTCGTCGTTCAGCTCGACGCGCAGCGGGTGGGAAGCGGGGATGCTCAAGGCTCGGCCATCTCCGCCGTCAGTTCGCGCAGCAACAGGTCCGCCACGATGTCGGGGCGCTCCTCATGCGCCAGGTGCCCGAGCCGTGGCAGCGTCTCGATCCGCGCGCGTGGCAGCAACTGCTGGATGCGGCGCGCCTTGCTCGGCGCGATGGTGCGGTCATTGGCGCCCACCACCAGCAGCAGGTCAGGCGTGAGGCGCGGCAGATCGCGCAGCAGCGGCCGCAGGTCCCAGTTCGCCATCATGCGCAGCGCGCCCGCGAGATGCCCAGCGCGCCGGAACAGCCGGGCATAGAGGTCCACGCCGCGCGCATCGATGGTCGATCCGGTGTCGCGCAGCAGCCGTGCGGCCACTTCACGATTCGCGGCACGCCAGGCGAACAGCTTCGGCACGAAGGGCAGGCCCACCAGCAGCCGGGCAGCGCGTGTGAAAAAGGCGGCGTGCTCCTCCCCGAGCGGCGTGAGCGCGCCGTTCAGGCTGACCACCTCGCGCGGTGTGATTCGCCCATCCAGCGCCATGCGGAGCGCCACGGCGGCGCCGGCGGAATGCCCGACGGCGAGGTCAGGCTTCAGGCCCAGCGCCCCGAGCAGCGCTTCGACCAGCCGCGCCATGCCGGGCAGCGTCAGCCCCGGATCTCCCGGCATGCTGGTGAAGCCGTGCCCGGGCAGGTCGGGCGCCACCACGGTCGCGTGCCTTGCCAGCAGCGGCAGGACGTCGCGCCAGGAATGCGTCGCCGCCGCGGTGCCGTGCAGCAGCAACACAACCGGCCCCTGCCCCGCCACCTGCACGTGCCAATCGACGCCGCCGGCCCGCAGGAACCGGCTGTGCTCCCGGTTTGGCCAGTCGCGGCCATCAACGGGCCAGGCAGGGCGATCGCTCATGGTCAGGCCGCCGCATCGCGCACGGCGCCGGACAGGCGCGCCGCATCGGCCATGGGCAGCGGCAGGTAGCGCGCGCCCATCGCGGCCGCGAGATCCCGCGCGAAGGCTTGCGGCCGCGGCGCGGTATCGACCAACAGCGCCGGAACGCCCGCGATTCGCAGCGGCTTCGCGGCATCGAGCGCATCGGCTTCCGCCTGGGCCCGCCCGCCGGTGCCATCGCGCGCGACATTGGCGCGGCCATCGGTCAGCAACACCAGCAGCGGCGTGCGCCCGGCGCGCCGGCAGGCCTCGGCCATGCCGCGCGCTGTATCCAGTCCAGCCGCGAGCGGCGTGCCGCCCCCGCCGGGCAGACCCGCCAGCGATCGCTTCGCCCGCACCAGCGATGCGGTGGGCGGCAGCAGCACATCCGCGCCGCGCCCGCGGAAGCCGATCAACGCCACCTTGTCGCGGCGCACGTAGCAGTCGGCCAGCAGAAGTTCGACCGCTCCCTTGGCTTCCGACAGCCGGTGCATCGCGGCGGAACCGGACGCATCCACCACGAAGATCGCGGTCGTCTCCTGCGGGGCTTCGAAACGGCGCAGGCGGATATCCTCGCGCTTCACGAGCAGGCGCGGCCCGCCGGTGCGCCCGCGCCGACGGATGGGCTGCCACGGTGCTGCCGCGCGCAACGTCTCGACCAGCGCAAGCCGCGCACCAGCACGCCATTCGCCCTGGCGCGTGCCGGCCGGGCGACCGCGCAGCGGAGTGGCGTGGCGAGACCCAGCGCGACCATCCGGCGACGACCGCCGCGCTGCATCGCGCAGCCCGGCGCCGAGGCCCGCCAGCAGTCCCTCCGGCAGCACGGCGCGCGCGGCATCCAGCACCCGGTCCTCGAGCGGCGCATCGGTAGCTTCGCCCTTGGGGGCGTCCCGCGCCTCACCCTGTTCGGGCGGCGGCGGTTCCTCGGCGGGCGGGGCTTCCGGCAGGCGCGTGGCGCGCGGCGCCAGCACCAGCCGGGCCGCCAGCGCCGCATCCTCGGGCGCGACGGTGTCGCGACCGGCCAGCGCGGCGGCGGCAATGGCAGCGCGCTGCGCCAGCATCGGCGCGCGCAGCGACGCGATGCCGAGCGCGACGGCCGCACCACACAGCGCCTCGGTCACCTCATCCGGTACCTGCACGGCGTTCAGCCGGGCGCGCGCGGCCACCATGTCGGGCAAGGCGTCCGGCGCGCCAGGCGGCAGCGGTACGATGTGGAAGGCGAGGCGGTCGCACAGCGGTTGCGCCACGCCCTCATCCTCGATGCCCTCGTCCAGCGCGACCAGGCCGAAGCGCGCTGGCAGGCGCCGCGCGATACCATCGCGTTCCAACGCGACCTCATGCGCATCCATCACGGCCGCGATGCGCGCAGCCATGCCGGGCGCGGCGCGTTCCGCCATGGCG
The DNA here is from genome assembly GCF_022846615.1 of Roseomonas fluvialis. Lineage (NCBI taxonomy): Bacteria > Pseudomonadati > Pseudomonadota > Alphaproteobacteria > Acetobacterales > Roseomonadaceae > Roseomonas > Roseomonas fluvialis. Next base: position 2,272,920 of record NZ_AP025637.1, on the reverse strand, counting down.
AGCAGCAGCACGCCGCCATCGGCTTCGGCGAGCACGCCACGCTCCGCGACCGGCCGCCCCGCCGCCAGGGTCGCCGTGAGGTCGAGGCCCCCCAGCAGGCGCGAATCCGGCACCGAGGCCGGCATGCGCCGCCACGCGCCACCCAGCGGCAACGCCGCGCGCAGCAGCGCAAGCCATCCATCGCGCTCGGGACCCGGTCCCGCACGCAGCACGGCGCCGCCCAAACCGACAGGATCCACCGCGAGCAGAAAGGCGGCGGCGCGCTGGTCCGCCGCCACTGCAGGGTCCGGCGCCGCGCGCGGCGGAGCGCGCCCGTCGCCGGCCTGGCTCACGGCCCGAACAACTCGCCGACGGCGCGATCGACCCGGGTGGAGGAGGACGTCTCGTCCAGCGGATTGCGGCGCAGCCTGTGACGTAGCGCGGGACTGGCCACGGCGCGCAGTTCCGCATCGCCGACGCTCGAGAGCCCCTCCAGCGCCGCATGCGCGCGTGCGGCGCGGATCAGCGTGAGCTCTCCGCGCAGCCCATCCGTGCCGAGCGCCATGCACAGCTGCGCGGCGCGTTCCAGCGCGGCATCCGGCACCTCGATGGCGGGCAGCGCGGCACGCGCGGCGAGGATACGACGGCGCAGCTTCGCCTGTTCCTTCTCCCACGCAGCACAGAAGGCGGCGTGGTCACGTTCGTAGGAATCGCGGCGGCGGATGACCTCGATGCGCGTCGGCAGGTCGGTCGGCGTGCGAACTTCGACACACAGGCCGAAGCGGTCGAGCAACTGCGGGCGGAGTTCGCCTTCCTCCGGATTGCCGGATCCCACCAGCACGAAGCGTGCGGGATGACGGATGCTGATGCCCTCGCGTTCCACCAGGTTCTCGCCGGACGCTGCGACATCAAGCAGCAGGTCGACCAGGTGATCCTCGAGCAGGTTCACCTCGTCGATGTACAGGAAGCCACGATGCGCGCGGGCCAGCAGCCCGGGTTCGAAAGCCTTTACGCCATCGGCCAGGGCGCGTTCGATGTCGAGCGCACCGGCTACGCGGTCCTCGGTGGCGCCGAGCGGCAGGTCGACCACCGGCACCGGCACCTCGATCGCGCGCAGGCGAGCCTTGCCGCGGCACGCGTCGCACAGCGCAGCGACATCGGACGGGTCGCAGCCGAAGCGGCAGCCCTCCACCGCCTTCATCGGCGGCAACAGCGCGGCGAGCGCGCGCACTGCGGTGGACTTGCCGGTCCCGCGGTCCCCCAGGACCAGTACGCCGCCGATGCTGCCATCCACCGCGGCGACCAGCAGCGCGCGGAGCATTTCCTCCTGCGCGACGATTGCCGCGAAGGGGTATGGCGCGCGTGCCGCCGGGCGCGCGCGTGGCGTCTTCGTACGGGTCGAGACGGCAGCCGCCTCCCCGCCCCGGCCGTGATCGCCGGGCAGCGAGTCCATCAAGCCGCGCGCCTCAGGCTGAACCTTGACCACACATCCTCCAGCGACGCGACCAGGTGGTCCATGTCGGCATCCGTATGCACCGGCGAGGGCGTGATGCGCAGCCGCTCCGTGCCGCGTGGCACGGTGGGGTAGTTGATCGGCTGCACATAGACGCCGTGCTCGTCGAGCAGCAGGTCCGAGATGTTCTTGCAGATGACGGGGTCGTAGACCATCACCGGCACGATGTGGCTGTCGTTCTGCAAATGGGGCACACCCACCGCGTCGAGGCGGCGGCGCAGCGTGGCGGCCCGTTCGTGCAGGCGTTCACGCTCCATGGTGCTGGCGCGCAGATGCTGGATAGCGGCGCGCGCCCCGGCGGCGACGGCCGGCGGCAACGCCGTCGAGAAGATGAAGCCGGAGGCGAAGGACCGCACGAAGTCGCACATCGCGTGGCTGCCGGCGATATAGCCGCCGATCACGCCGAACGCCTTGGCGAGTGTCCCCTCGATGACGGTCAAGCGATGCGACGCGCCGTCGCGTTCGGTGACACCGCCGCCGGTCGGCCCATAGAGGCCCACGCCATGCACTTCGTCGCAATAGGTCATGGCGCCGAACTCCTCGGCGACGTCGCAGATGTCGTGGATCGGCGCGATGTCGCCGTCCATCGAATAGACGCTCTCGAAGGCGATCAGCTTCGGCGCCTTGGGGTCGAGTTCCGACAGCACGCGGCGCAGGTCCACGACGTCGTTGTGGCGGAACAGGCGACGCTCGGCGCGGGAGTGGCGCATGCCTTCGATCATCGAGGCATGGTTCATCTCGTCGGAGATGATGACGCAGCCCGGCATCCGCGAACCCAGCGTGGACAGCGACGCCCAGTTCGACATGTAGCCGGAGTTGAACAGCAGCGCGGCTTCGGTGCCGTGCAGCGCCGCCAGTTCCTGCTCCAGCAGCACATGCGCGTGGTTGGTGCCCGAGATGTTGCGCGTCCCGCCGGCGCCGGCGCCGTAGCGGTCCAGCGCCTCGTGCATCGCGGCGAGCACCTTCGGATGCTGCCCCATGCCGAGATAGTCGTTCGAGCACCACACCGTCACCTCGCGCGCCTTGCCGGCGTCGTGGCGGATGGCGCGGGGGAATGCGCCGGCCTGGCGCTCGATGTCCGCAAAGACGCGGTAGCGGCCTTCGCGCCGAAGACCGTCAAGTTGCCCGCGGAAATAGGCTTCGTAGTTCATGGCGTCACCCCCCGGGTGCTCTGTTGCGCCTTGGTTGGCCAGCATGCGCGACGGCGCGGCGCGATGCGGTAAGAATTGTCGGTGCGGCGTGCAGATTCATTGACCTCGATCATGCCGCGGCGGGCCTCAGGCAGGCGATGAGCGCGGCGCGCAGGCGCATCAGGTCCTGCGTCGCGCCCACCGCGACCACGCGCGGCGCCGCATTGGTCGCCGGCGTGAAGGCGGCGACTTGCGCGCGCCCGCCGGTCAAGTCGAACTCGACCCAGCCGGAGGAGGAGCGCAGCGTGCCGCGCAGGCTCTCGACCGGGCCATAGGCGCCGTCCGCGACATCGCTGAGCAACCGGCCGAGCCGATCGGCGTCGCAGGGTGCAGACAGGCCGGATTCCCAGGCGGCCACGCGCGGCGCGGGTCGTCCCGACGCCTCGCGGCGGTCCATCGCCCAGCGCCACAGCCGTTCGATCGGCAGCGGCATCATCAGGAACCAGTGCTCGAGCACCGCAAGCGCGGCCAGCGTGCCAAGCAGGCTGGCGCCCGTCACCTCGAAGGGTGTCGCCCCCGCCTTCACAGCGTGGTGGAACAGCCAAGCGCAGAATAGCGTCGAGGCCATGACGGAGACGGGAAACAGCAGGTTCATCGACCGGTGGCGGAAATAGGATCCGATGTAGCGCAGATGGTCCGGCAGGAAGACTTCGCCAGTGTTCCGCGCACCCAGGAAAATGTTGAGCTTGGTCGACTGCCGCATGATCCACAGGATCATGAAGGTCCACACCGCGACCTGGTTGGCCGCCCCCCAGGACAGCGCCACCAGCATCGCCGCTGCGACGATGATGGCGAACTCGTGCCACAGGATGGCGCCGATCGCGGCCGCCACGCGTCGCGGCCCCGACAGCCCCGGCGGACAGGGCGTGCGCCGCGGGCCGGTGATCAGCCCGGTCAGGAAGGACAATTCGATCCAGCCCCAGACCGCGAGCCCGCACAGGAAGCCCAGATAGGCGCCGGTCACCGATGTGTCCTGCCCGATCGCCCAGACGCCGAACAGCGCAGCCAGCAGGAAGGCCGTGGCGAAGGCCATGGACCGGCGGAAGGTCTCCCGCCGCAGCCCATCGAGCAGCAGGATCAGCCCGGTGCTGAACCACCAGGCAAAGACCGTCACCAGTGCGGGGATGCCGATCTCGGCCATGCGCTGTCCCGCGCCTACCAGGCCGGCGCCAGCCGGGCGTCGGCCGGCAGCGCGTGCCGGCGCGGCCGCCGCAGCAGCGCACGCAGGAAGGTGGTGCCGGCCGCAATGGTCAGGCCGACACGCTTCGCCCCGCCCATCAAGCCGCCCTGCGCCTTGGCCGCGGCGATGCCCTCGCCCAGCACCCGCAGCTTTTCCATGTCACGCAGGAAGCCGGGATGGTCGATGTCGAGCGTCGCAGGGAAGACCTGGCGGCAGATCTCCTCGGTGATGCGGAACACGCGCATGTCGTAGTCGGTCGGCGTCATGCCAAGCGCCTTGTGGAATTCCGGTCGCGCGTGGTCGCGCACGTACATCGTCGCGAAGACCGCGAGCTGGAAGAAGCGGCACCACCAGACATTGACGCCGCTGACCAGCGACGGGTTGGCGCGCATCAGCAACGCGAAGGCCTCGCCGTGGCGGAACTCGTCGTTGCACCACTTCTCGAACCACTGGAAGATCGGGTGGAAACGCAGTTCGGGATGCTTCTCGAACTGGCGGAAGATGGTGATGTAGCGCGCATAGCCGATCTTCTCGCTCAGGTAGGTGGCGTAGAAGATGAACTTCGGCTGGAAGTAGTGGTACTTCTTGGCGCGCGTCAGGAACCCCAGGTCCACGCCAACGCCGATGTCCTTCAGGCTGTCGTTGATGAAGCCGGCATGGCGGCTTTCGTCGCGGGCCATCACGGAGAACAGCTCCTTGATGTCAGGGTTGGTCACGCGCTTCTTGATCTCGGCATAGAGCACGCAGCCGGAGAATTCCGCCGTGACGCTGCTCACCAGGAATTCGACCAGTTCCTTCTGCAGCCCGGGCGGGAGGGTGCTGAGGTCGAACTTGTCGAAATCCTCGTTACGGACGAAATGGCCCTTGTTCGGGTCGGCGCGGAACTCGTCCATCAGCCGGTCCCACTGCGCGCGCAGGGGCTCGACGTCCACCTTGTCCATGGCGGCGAAATCGGTGGTGTAGAAGCGCGGGCTGAGCACCGTCTCGGTCAGCGCCATGCGCGTCGCGGCGGCGGACGACCCCTGCTTGGTTCCAAGCGGCAGCGCCTCGGTGGCGTCGAGCACGAGGGCCTCCATCACGCGGCCTCCTTCGGCTCAAACCCGCAGTGGTACAGTTCGGTCAGTTCGAAGATCGCCACCCATTGCGTCCAGAACCGCGTGAGCGGGCCGGCGCGATAGACCGTGGCGCGCGTCTCGAAGGACATCTTCTCGCCGAAGGCCACGTGGTCGGGCGTGCCATGCACCACCACGCGGTCGCCGGGGCGCAGCTCCACGCCCTCGGGCACTGCATAGGCGTGGAAGCTGTCGAAGCTGCGCTCGATCTCCACCGTGCAGGGAACCTCGAATGTCGAGGGCCCACCCAGCCATCGCGGCCAGCCATTGCCATTCGTCGTCATGTTTATTTCTCCCCGGTGGGCAGCAGGCGTGCAAACGCCTCTGCCTGCGTCTGGCCAAAGGCCAGAAGATCCAGACGCCGGCCTGTGGCCGTGTCGTCCAGCGTGAGTCGCCCGTCACTCCACGAGGACAGGCGGAAAGGTGCCTCGGGACCGAGGTCGCGCAGCCTGCGGTCGCGCGCCAGGCCGCGCAGCGTCGCGCGCATGAAGCCATCCTCGCCCGGTGCGATCAGCAGCACATCGCGCCCGGTCGTGGCGTCGGTCAGCACCACCGCGCCGTCGCCGCGGTCGGCGGCGACGAAACTGCGCTCGCTGCGCAGCGCGGCGGCCGTCTCAGGCGCGCGGACCGACGGGAGCGGCGCGATGGTCAACCCCACCAGCGCAAGGATGGCGAGGCCCATGGCAATGACCGGGGCTCTGCCGAAGACATCCTGGCGCATGGTGCGGGGCATCGTGGTCGCTCCTCTGTGTCGTCTCAGGCCATCGCCTCGGCGCCGGAACGCGCCGATGCGTGCCCGGTGCCGGCGATCGGGGTCACGGGAACCGATCCCGCGGCGGCAAGCGCGCGGCCGAGCACCTGCGCCACCGCCTCGGCGTCGGGCAACGCACGCAGCATGGGCTCTGGGCGGTTGAAGCGCCAGGGCCGGCAATGCGGCCACAGCGCGATCCAGGATGCGCGTTGCTTGCCAGCGAGCCGCAGGACCACATCACCGCTGCCATCGCCCCGGCGCGACAGCGACGCGCTCTCGATCAACGCGAAAGGCAGGTTGATCGTGACCGGCAGCGCCACGCCAACCCGCATCACGATGCGACGGCTGGTGATGGTGTACACCGCGCCGCGCGCCGCCATCCAGGCATAGGCCAACAGGAAGGCTATCGGCAGCGCACCGATCAGCATCATGAGCGCGGCGGAGGCCACGGCCTCGACCGGGCTGCCGCCGGAGGTCGCGACCGAAGCACCCTGCCAGGCTGCGACCAGCGCGAAATACGCGGCGATACCACGCACATGCAGTGCCCCGCGCGCCAGGCCACGCCAGCCGGGGCGGCCCTGCCAGAGCAGGGTCTCGCCGTCCGGCAGTCGTTCCGGCAGGCCGGGCACGGGTTCGAAGCCGTGCTCGGTCACGCTCGGGCGAGCGGGGTCGGCGCTCATACCAGCGGCTCGCTGCGCTCGGGCGTCGCGTGCAGGTGACCACCGCCGAAATAGGCGGCGATCTTGTCTTCCTCGAGCAGGGTGATCTGCTCAGGGCTCTTGATGCCCGGCGCGGCGGCGAATTGCGACGCCGTCACTGACACCACGCGCACGTCGCCATCGTCGTTGATGGTCGCGAGGAACATCGGCACCAGGACGCGCCGCCCGCCGACCGCGTCGACCTCGATGTAGCGCAGCACGTATTCCGACCGGTCGGTCCACAGGTCGACCACGGTGCCGACGGTCGCGCCGTCGAGCGTCGTGACCGAGCGGCCGATCGGGTTCGGGTCCTCCTCCGCGATGTGCCAGCCCGGCGCGGCGCGCAGCGGCACGATCTTGGGCAGGTTGTCGTCATAGGCGAGATCCGGCGCGTCATGCCGCATCGCGTAGGACGCCGCGCCGAGGCCATCGCGCATCGCATCGCCCTTGGGCGTGATGGGCGTGCCGTTGTAGGGGTCCTCGACCACCAGCGCGCTGATGTCGCGCTCCGGCTGGTCGCCCTGCGTCACCGTCGCGCCCGGCGGGTAGTGCAGGCGGAACACCTTGGCCGGCGGCGTCTCGGGGAAGCCGTGGATCGTGCCGAAATTCGGCCGGTCGGACCGGTCAGGCACCAGCGGGTAGCCCTCGCGCTTGTTCTCCCGGTGCAGGTAGAAAACCAGCCCCGCGAAGAAGGCGAAGAACAGGTACAGCGACAACGCCGCGAGGTCGAGAAACACCGGGGTGGGTGGTGGCGTGGGCATGGTGGCCTCCGCTTCCTTCAGGGTCGGATGGATGCCGGATCGGCGACGCCGGTCCGGATGGGCACTGGATTCCGCAGCCGGGCCACGAGCGGTCCGACAGCGGCAATGGTCGCGAAGAGCAGCGCGATCTCGAACGCATAGACGGTGACGTATCCGGTGACCGGGCCTTCGAGCCCGGTACCCAGGAAGCCGGCTTCTGCCAGCGCGGTGACGCCGTCGCGCAGCGCGCCGCCGAAAGCGATCGCCACGCCGGCGCAGGTGGCCTGCACCGCGCCCCAGAGGCCGAGCGCAAGGCCGACACGATCCGGCGGCGCTGCGCGCATGCAGGCGGTCAGCGTCGCGTGGGCGAAGAAGCCCGCGCCGAGGCCTATCAGCGCAGTGCCCGCGGCGAACAGGAACGTCGAACCGGCCGCGCCCGCGAAAATCACCAGCGCGAAGCCGCCGATGCCGGTCAGCGCGCCATAGCCGCAGATACGATAGGGATCCCGCCCGGCCGAGAGCCAGCGTGCGGCCAGGATGAAGCCCAACACGCCTCCACCGGCCATCAGCGCTGTCAGCCCCGTGGTCGCACCCACGCCCAGGCCCAGCACCTGGCCGCCATAGGGTTCCAGCAGGACGTCCTGCATCGCAAAGCCTGCCGTCCCGAGGCCCACGGCCGCCAGGCGGCGGTTCCACGGCCCCTCGCGGCGCAGCAGATGGAAGCTCTCGATGAAGCCGGGCTCGTGCTGGCCGAGGCCGGTGGTGCGCGACGGATCGAGCGCCTCCTGCTTCCACACGGCGATGAAGTTCAGCACCAGCGTCGCCGCGGCCACGCCCTGGATCAGCTGGATCAGCCGCAGCTGGCTGAAATCCGAGAGCAACAAGCCGAAGCCGATGGCCGCGACGACCATGCCGGCCAGCAGCATCATCGACAGCAGCGCTACCACGTTCGGCTGCGCGCGTTCCGGCACCAGGTCGGTCGCGAGCGCCAGGCCCACCGTCTGCGTCGTATGCAGGCCCGCGCCAACCATCAGGAAGGCGATCGCCGTGCACACCTGGGCGACCCAGGGCGGTGCCCAGGTGTCGCCCGACAGGATCAGCAGCGCGAAGGGCATCATCGCGAGCCCGCCGAACTGGATCACGCTGCCCAGCCAGAAATACGGCACCCGCCGCCAGCCCAGCACCGACCGGTAGGTGTCCGACCGGAAGCCGATCAGCGCGCGCAGCGGCGCAAAGACCAGCGGCAGCGCCACCATCAGCGCGACCAGCCCGGCGGAGACGCCGAGCTCAACGATCATCACGCGGTTCAGCGTGCCGATCAGCAGCACCGTCGACATCCCGCACGACAGCTGGAACAGCGACAACCGGAACAGGCGCGACCAGGGCAGGTCGCCCGTATGCTCGTCGGCGAAGGGCAGAAGGTCGCGACCGACCTTCATCCATACGCGGGAGATGCGGGCGTTGAGGCCGCTCATCGCTTGAGCAACTCCATGGCCTGGGAGGTGTAGAAGCCCGACGCGATCCGCTTGCTGTGCCGAGGCGCGAAACCGGCCAGGCCGGGATCGCGTTCGATCAGCCGGCGCAGCGCGGCCTCGGCCACGGGTTCGATCGCCGGGGCGCGGTCGCCGCGCGGGAAGATCCGCCCGACGGTGTGCATCGCCGCCAGCAGCGGCGTTCGCGGGGCGAAGGTGAACAGAATCGACCCGCGCGTACGCGCCGCCAGCCCGGACAGCGCGCGCACCGCATCCGGCGCGCGGTAGTGGATCAGGCTGTCCATCGCGACAACATGGTCAAAATCGCCCAGGTAGGGGTCGAGCATGTCGCCGACCTCGAAGCGGATCTCGCCCGGCGTGCCTGCGGCGCGTTCGCGCGCCACCTGCACCAGCGAGCGCGACACATCGATCGCGACAACCGAGGCCCCCCGCTTGGCGGCCTCAACCGACAGCGCGCCCGTGCCGCAACCGGCATCGAGCAAGCGCAGCCCGCGCATGTCAGCCGGCAACCACGACAACAGCGTGGCGCGCATCGCATCACGCCCAGCGCGCACCGTTGCGCGGATGCCGGAGACCGGCGCATCCGAGGTCAGCCGCTTCCAGGTCTCCGAAGCCGTGCGATCGAAATAGGTCTCGATCTGCGTCCGCCGGGCCTGCCAGGTGCCGCTGGTCATCTCAGTCGAATCCCAGCAGGTCGAAGATGTCGCGGTCCTTGAGCGGTTCCGCCTGCAGCGGATCCACACCAGCCCACAGCAGCTCCGCGAGGCGAATGTATTCCGCCTGAACGGCCAGCATCTCGGGCGTGCCGTCCATCTCGAACAGGGTCGCCTTCTTGAGCCGCGACCGTCGGATGGCGTCGAGGTCGGGGAAATGCGCGAGCGTCCTCATCCCCGTTGCCTTGTTGAACTTTTCCACCTGGTCGGTTGCCGCGGAACGGTTGACGATCACGCCACCGAGCCGCACCGGGTAGTTCTTCGACTTCGCCTTGATGGCCGCGACGATGCGGTTCATCGCGAAGATGCTGTCGAAATCATTCGCCGCAACCACGATGCCGCGATCGGCATGCAGCAGGGGCGAGGCAAAGCCGCCGCAAACCACGTCGCCCAGCACGTCGAAGATCACCACGTCCGTCTCGTCGAGCAGGTGGTGCTCCTTCAGCAGCTTCACTGTCTGGCCGACCACGTAGCCGCCGCAGCCGGTGCCCGCCGGAGGGCCGCCCGCTTCGACGCACAGCACGCCGTTGTAGCCTTCGAAGACGAAGTCCTCGGTGCGCAGTTCCTCCGAATGGAACTCCACCGTCTCCAGCACGTCGATCACCGTCGGGATCAGGCGCTTGGTCAGCGTGAATGTGCTGTCGTGCTTGGGGTCGCAGCCGATCTGCAGCACGCGCCGGCCGATCTTGGAGAACGCCACCGCCAGGTTGGAGGATGTGGTGGACTTGCCGATGCCGCCCTTGCCGTACACGGCGAAGACCTTGGCGGTGCCGACCGCGGCCATCGCGTCCATGTGCACCTGCACGCTGCCTTCCCCGTCACCGCGACGGCTCGAGAGCGTCTGAATCGGCGGCGGGTTCATCACGACGGTCATGCAGGAACCCCTTCGGAAATGCCTTCGATACGGTCTTCGAGTTCCTCGCCCGCGCGCCTTAGCGCATCGAGGACGTCGTCGCTCGGCTGCCAGTAGCGGCGCTCATGCGCCTCCAGCAGCCGGTTCGCGATGCGCGCGGCACCGGTCGGGTTCAGCGCGGCCAGGCGATGGCGCATCGCCTCGTCGAGCATGTAGGTCTGCGCCAGGTGCTGGTAGACCCAGGGGGCGACCTGCCCCGTGGTGGCCGACCAGCCGAGCGTGTTGGTCACCTGCGCCTCGATCGTTCGCACGCCCTCGTGGCCGTGCTGCAGCAGGGGTTCGAACCACTTGGGGTTCAGCGCGCGGGTGCGGGTCTCGAGCGCGACCTGTTCGGCGACGGTGCGGATCTTGCCCTCGCCGCGCGTCTGGTCACCGACATAGACCGCGGCATCCTTGCCGCGCGCGGTGCGCACCGCGCGGCTGATGCCGCCCAGCGTGTCGAAGTAGTGGTCGACGCTGGTGATGCCCAGTTCGACGCTATCCAGGTTCTGGTACGTCGCCTCGACGGTGCCGAGCATGTGCGACAGCACTGCATCCTGCCGGGCCGGGCGGCCGCTGACGCCGTAGGCGAAGCCCTTGCGGCGCACATAGGCGTCGCCGAGTTCGTCCTCCTCCTGCCAGGAGCCCTGCTCCAGCATGAGGTTGACATTCGCGCCATAGGCACCGTCGGCGTTGCCGAAGACCCGCAGCGCCGCCTGTTCCATCGTGCCGCCATTTTGCGCGATGAAGGCCAGCGCGTGCTTGCGCACGAAGTTCATATCGGCGGGTTCGTCGGCCTCTGCCGCCATCAGCGCGGCTTCCGCCAGCAGCTTCGTCTGCATCGGCAGCAGGTCGCGGAAGATGCCCGAAAGCGTAACCACCGCATCGACACGTGGCCGGCCAAGCCGTTCCAACGGTACAAGCTGCGCACCCGCCAATCGCCCGTAGCTATCGTGCCGCGGTTCCGCGCCCATAAGCCACAGCGCCTGGGCGATCGGTCCGCCTTCGGTCTTCAGATTGTCAGTGCCCCAGAGCACGACCGCGACCGTCTCGGGCAGCGCGCCATTGTCCTCGACATGGCGTGCCAGCAGGCGCTCGGCCTGCTTTGCACCGTCCTGGACCGCGAAGGCCGAAGGGATGCGGAACGGGTCGAAGCCGTGCAGGTTGCGCCCGGTCGGCAGCACATCGGTATTGCGCAACAGATCGCCGCCAGGTGCGGGGCGGGTATAGCCGCCATCCAGCGCATGCAGGATCGCCGGCGTCTCGTGGTCCTGGGCGAGCAGCGCGTCCAGTTCGGCGCGCTTCGCCGGGTCCGTGACGCCGGCCGCGTCGAGCATCTGCGCCCGCGCCTCGGGTCCCGGGGGTTCGCCGATGATGTGCAGGCCCTGCGGGATCAGCTCATATTCCAGTTCGAGCAGCGCCGCGCTCAGCTTCAGGATCTCCGCGGGCGCGGTATCGCCCCAGACCGGTTCAGGGGTCGCGAGATCGACCTGCGATGCCTGCGCCTGGATCAACCCGGCAAGCGCGGCGCGCGTGCCGTGGTCGGTATCCGGCGCCAGGTTGCGCCAGCGATCGAGCGACGCCTTCAGGTCGAGCAGCCCGCGATACAGCCCGGCATGCGCCACCGGCGGCGTGAGGTAGGAGATCAACGTGGCCGCCGCACGACGCTTGGCCAAAGCGCCTTCCGACGGATTGTTCGACGCATAGAGGTTCAGGTTCGGCAGGTCCGCGATCAGCCTATCCGGCCAGCATTCGCCCGACACACCCGTCTGCTTGCCCGGCATGAATTCCAACGCGCCATGCATGCCGTAGTGCAGCACCGCATGCGCGCCGAAATCCTCGCGCATCCAGCGGTAGAAGGCGGAGAAGGCATGCGTTGGCGCGAAGTCGCGCTCGAACAGCAGGCGCATCGGGTCGCCTTCCCAGCCGAAATTCGGCTGGATGCCGATGAACACGTTGCCCAGACGCAGCCCGTAGATCAGCAGCGAAGACCCATCGGTCTGCACACGGCCAGGCGCCGGGCCCCAGGTCTTCTCGATCTCGGCGAGGTGCGGCTCGCGGCGCACGTGATCGTCGGCCGTGACCAGCGCCTCGACATTGCAGGGCGCGCCGTAGCGCGCGGCATTGCCTTCCAGCACGACCTTGCGCAGTGCCTCGACGCTCTCAGGCACATCGACCGTGTAGCCACCGGCCTTCATGGCCTTCAGCGTCCGGAACAGCGATTCGAACACCGACAGGTAGGCCGCGGTACCGGTCGCCCCGGCATTGGGCGGGAAGTTGAACAGCACGATGGCGACACGCTTGGCCGCGCGTTCGGTGCGCCGCAGCGCCACCAGCTTCGCCACGCGTGCCGCCAGCATCGCCACGCGTTCGCGGTGCGGCACCATGTCGGAGGCGCAGGACACGCCGTCGCACCCCTCGCAGGGCTTGCCCGACCCGCGCGCACCGCAGCGCCCGCCGAAGGTGATCGGCGCGATGGCACCGTCGAGTTCCGGGATCGCCACCATCATGGTGGCCTCGACCGGCGTCAGGCCGCGGGCGTCGCCCTGCCACTGCGCCAGCGTCTGGAATTCCAGCGGATGCGCCGCCAGGTAGGGAACATCCAGACGCGAGAGCATGTCCTCGGCCGCGCGGGCATCGTTGTAAGCAGGCCCACCGACCAGCGAGAAGCCGGTCAGCGATACCACCGCATCCACCGTGGCGCGCCCGTCGCGCAGGAAGAACTGTTCGATCGCCGGGCGCTGGTCGAGCCCGGACGCGAAGGCCGGCACCACCTTCAGCCCCTTCGCCTCGATCGCAGCGATCACGCCGTCATAATGCGCGGCGTTTTCGGCCAGCAGGTAGGACCGCATGACCAGCAGCCCCACCGTGCCTGCATGGCCTTCGCGCGGCAGGGAATCGAGGCGCTCAACGATGCGTCCCTTCGCCCGCGGATGGTACAGCCCGACATCGGGGTATTGCACCGGGGCGGCCACCTTCAGCGACCCGGCCAACTTCGCGCGCGGCCCTGCAGCGTAGCGGTTCACCAGCAGCCGCACCATGTTGCCGAGGTTCTCCTCGGTGCCCGCCAGCCAGTACTGCAGCCCCAGGAAATACGCGCGCACGTCCTGCGCCGTGCCGGGAATGAAGCGCAGCAGCTTGGGCAATTCGCGCAACATGCGCATCTGCCCTGCGCCGGACGACGCACTGCCCTTCCCCTTCGACCCGCGCAGTCGCTTGAGCAGCCCGAGAATTCCGCGCGCCTCGGCCGACATGTCGAAACGGCCGAGCCTGGTCAGCTTCACCACCTCGCCCGCCGACAGGCAGCACAGCATCGCGTCGCAATCCGCGCGGCGCGCCTGCAGCGCCGGCAGCACGGCGCGGATGTGTTCGTCGAGGAACAGCATGGTCGCGACGATGATGTCGCCCTGCGCGATATCGGCCTTGCAGGCCGCGAGCGCGACCTCGTCGCTCGCCCAGTCCTCGGCGGCGTGCACCACGAAGCGAAGACCCGGGATCTCGCGCTTCAGCACCAGCGCCGCACGGTCCGCCGCGCGCGCCAGGTGGCTGTCCATCGTGACCAGCACGACGCGGACGGTCGCGCCCTGCGCGGGCGCGGCCTCAGCGGGAGTAGTGCGCTTTGGCATCATACAGCGTCTCGATCGTGATGGTGGCGAGGCCACGTTCCAGGGCGAATTTCTCGGTGTTGCGGCGCGCCTTCCCGCGCACGAAGAACGGGATCTTCTTCAACTCGCTCTCGGCCTCCGCCGCCCAGGTGGCGGGACCGGCGGCAACCGGTTCTGGCGGCGCCTCGCGCACGGGCGCATGGCCCAGATGCGAGGGCGCAGCGCCGTCGGCGAATTCAAAATCCTCGCGGAACATGCCCAGCAGGTGTTCCTCGAGCCCCATCATCAGCGGATGGACCCAGGTATCGAAGATGACGTTCGCACCCTCAAACCCCATCTGGGGCGAGTAGCGCGCCGGGAAGTCCTGCACATGCACGGGTGCGGAAATGACGGCGCAGGGTACGCCGAGCCGCTTGGCGATGTGGCGTTCCATCTGCGTGCCCAGCACCAATTCGGGGCGCAGCGCGGCGATCGCTTCCTCGACCTTCAGGTAATCGTCGGTGATCAGCGCCTCGATGCCATGGGCCTTCGCGGCCTCGCGCACCTCGCGCGCATATTCGCGGGTGTAGGTTCCGAGCCCGACCACGACGAAGCCCAGTTCCTCGGCCGCAATGCGTGCCGCGGCCACGGCGTGGGTGGCGTCGCCGAAGATGAAAACGCGCTTGCCGGTGAGGTAGGTGCTGTCGACCGAACGCGAATACCACGGCAGACGAGACGCCTCCTCCGCCAGCATCGCCGTGGCGTCGATGCCAACGAGCGCCGCCACTTCGGCGATGAAGTCACGAGTCGCACCCACGCCGACCGGCACGGTCTTGGTTGCCGGAATGCCGTGCTGGCGCTGCAGGAAGGCGGCAGCCGTGCCGGCGGTCTCAGGATACAGCACGACGTTCACGTCGGCCTCGCCGAGTCGTGCCAGATCCGCCGGCGTCGCACCCATCGGCGCGACCACGTTCACATCGATCCCGAGCCGCCCCAGCAGGCGCGTCACTTCCACCACGTCGTCGCGGTGCCGGAAGCCGAGCGCCGTCGGCCCCAGGATGTTCGCGCTCGGGCGCGATCCTTCGGCGCGCGCCACGCGCGGCCCGGCGCAGGCGCGCACCAGGCGGTAGAAGGTCTCCGCCGCGCCCCAGTTTTCCTTCTTCTGGTAGGATGGCAGCTCGAGCGCCACGACCGGGACCGGCAGCCCCAGCGTCTTGGCCAGGCCACCCGGATCGTCCTGGATCAGTTCCGCCGTGCAGGACGCACCGACCAGCATCGCCTGCGGCTTGAAGCGCGCATAGGCATCGCGGGCCGCTTCCATGAACAGTTCCGCGGTGTCGCCGCCTAGGTCACGCGCCTGGAAGGAAGTGTAGGTCACCGGCGGCCGCTTGCTGCGCCGCTCGATCATCGTGAACAGGAGGTCGGCATAGGTATCGCCCTGCGGGGCGTGCAACACGTAGTGGACGCCCTCCATGGCGGTGGCGATTCGCATCGCCCCCACATGCGGCGGCCCTTCGTAGGTCCAGACGGCCAGCTCCACGGCGCTACACCATCAGCCTGGCGCGGCGCACCAGCGGCCGCGCGAACAATTCCGCCAGATCACCGGCCTGCTCGAAGCCCTGGATGGGCGTGAAAACAAGCTCGATGGCCCACTTCGTCGTCAGACCCTCGGCCTCCAGCGGATTCGCGAGGCCAAGGCCGCAGACCGTGATGTCCGGCCGCGCCGCGCGGCAGCGGTCAAGCTGCCGGTCGACATGCTGCCCTTCGGACAGAGTGATGCCCCCGGGCAGCATCGCCAGTTCCTCCGCCAGATGCTGGCGGTGCAGGTAGGGCGTGCCGACTTCCGTCAGCGTCATGCCGCATTCGCGCGACAGAAAGCGCGCCAGCGGGATTTCGAGCTGCGAGTCGGGGAAGAAAAAGATCGACTTGCCGGCCAGGCGTTCGGCGCGCTGCGCGAGCGCGGCACGGGCACGTGCCTGGCCAGGCGCCACCACCGCGTCGAACTTCGTGGCATCCACACCCCATTCGCGCGCGGCGGCGCGCAGCCATTCCGTGGTGCCCTCGGCCCCAAGCGGAAAGGGTGCGGCGAGTCGCTGCGCACCGCGGCCTTCGAGCAGCCTGGCCGTCTCGGCCAGGAACGGCTGCGCGAGCAGGTATCGCGTGCCCGGCCCGACCGCCGGCAGCTCTGCCGCGCGACGCGACGGCAGGAACCGCACCGGCCCGACGCCGAGTGCGGCAAAGAGCCGCAGGAACTGGTCCTCGACCACCTCGGCCAGGGCGCCCACCACCAGCAGCGACCGGGCGGAGCCGGGCTCGGCCGGCATCTCGGGCACCAGCGCCGCGAGGCAGGCATCCTCGCCCTGGGTGAAGGTCGTCTCGATGCCGCTGCCGGAGTAGTTCAGCACGCGCACCGCCGGGCTGAACTGCTTCGACAGCCGCTGCGCCGCACGCGACAGATCGAGCTTGATGACCTCCGACGGGCAGGATCCCACCAGGAACAGCATGCGGATGTCGGGCCGGCGTTCGATCAGCCGCGTCACCACGCGGTCGAGCTCGTCATTGGCATCCGACATGCCCGCCAGATCGCGCTCGTCTATGATGGCGGTGGCGAAGCGGGGCTCGGCGAAGATCATCACGCCGGCAGCCGATTGCAGCAGATGCGCGCAGGTGCGGCTGCCCACCACCAGGAAGAAGGCGTCCTGGATCTTGCGGTGCAGCCAGATGATCCCGGTCAGCCCGCAGAAGACCTCGCGCTGGCCGCGTTCGCGCAGCACCGGGACGTCGCCGCAGCCCGCCGCCGCGGCAGGACCGCTGCTTGCAGGGCTGCCGGCTAGGCCATCCATCAGGCGGCTCCCGCCGCCGCGCCGTGGTCGTCGCGCCAGCGGCCTTCGTCGCGCCGCGCCGCGCGCAGCTTCAGCAGGAACTGCGCAGCGTTGAATACATAGGCAGCGTAGGCGGCGAGAGCGAGCATCATCTGCGCCCGTCCGTCACCGATGCCCGCCACCACCACGCCCAGATAGGCGGTGTGCAGCGCGAGGACGAGCATGCTGAACACGTCCTCCCAGTAGAAGGCCGGCGCAAACAGGTAGCGCCCGAACACGCGCTTCTCCCAGATGCAGCCCGTCACCATGATGAGGTAGAGCAGGCCCGTCTTCGCGACGACCGACCAGGTCGCCGCCGACAGCCCTTCGCCCGTCAGCAGGTAGCGCGCGACCAGGCCCAGGCTGACCAGGAAAACTGCGAACTGAACCGGCGCCAGCACGCCCTGCACCACCGTCCAGGGCGAGCTATCGCGGCGCACCCGCTCCTCGGCCGTGTAGAGCGGGCGTGACGCTGCTGCAGCGCGTCGGCCGCGCCCGCAGGACGCCCCCCAGGGCGAGCAATCGAGCGCATCGAGAAGCCCGCCACTGCGCCTAGAACCTTGCATTGCTTGACATCCCCTTGCACGCGTCGTCGCCTACCGGCTTGGCCACGACCCACCCGCACAGGGCGGGGTGGGCGGTCAGGGAGGTCCGAAGCCTTGCGTGTCGTTCCCGACAAACTGTCATCAGCCCCTCCCGTTCCCAGTGCTGCTGGTTGATCGAAGGCTAGGGGGGGCTGCTGCAGAGTGTCAAGCGAGATTGACGTATTGATCGCTTGACAGTCTGGGGCACGAGGCATCTAGTCAGCGACAGGAGATGTCGATGGTGGGCAAGCCCATGCCGGGCCAGGAGCGCGATACCGAGGCCGAGCAGCCCGGGCAGGACAATGGTTCGGCGCTCGACCAGGCGCGCGACCGGCGTCCCGTGGCCGCACCGCGTCAGGCGCCGGCCAGCGGAGCGGCCCGTCGTCGCCGCAACCGTGTTGCCGCTCTCGCGCGCACGCTGGAGACCGACATCATCCCGCGCCTGGTGCTCGCGTACCGCACGACAGTCACCGCCGCCTACATCGACTCGGGCCCGGGCGGTGCGCCTGGACCGGACGACGTCAGCGCACTGACCAGCCTGGCCATTCAGGCCGATCTGCCCGGCGCGCTCTCCTACCTCGAAGGACTGCGCGCACGCGGCATGTCGCTCGAACGGATCTACCTCGACCTGCTCTCGCCCGTGGCGCGCCGTCTCGGCGTGATGTGGGAGGAGGATGAATGCGACTTCACCACCGTGACCATCGGCCTGTCGTGCCTGCACCAGGTGGTGCGCGAATACAGCCCCGCCTTCACCTTGCGCGCCAAGCGCGCCGAACCGGACCGCCGCGTGCTGCTGGCCCCGGCGCCGGGGGAACAGCACAGCTTCGGCATCCTGGTGGTCGAGCAGTTCTTCCGCGGCGCCGGCTGGGATGTCTGGTCGGGGGCCGGCGTCGACCGTGCCGAGATCCTTGAGGCCGCGCAGCGCGTGTGGTTCGGCGTCGCCGGCTTCTCGCTCGCCTGCGAGGACCATCTCGGCGACCTCGCGATGCTGATCCGCGACGTGCGGCGCGCGTCGCGCAATGCCGGCGTCGGGATCCTGGTGGGCGGGCCGCTTTTCGTCGATCGGCCGGACCTGGTCGCCCTGGTGGGCGCAGACGCGACAGCGGCCGACGGCCGCCAGGCGACGCTGCAGGCCGAGACGATGCTGGCACTGCTGGGGCGCGGCGCATGACCGCCGCCGGCTGGCCCAATAACAGATTTGCGCGCGTCAGGCGCGGCCTATGCCCTGACCGAACGCCCTTCCTGAACGTTGTGGGGAACAGGCACAGCAAGCAAAGGCGGTACAGTCCGTGAAGGCCTTCAGCACCCCCCGCAAGTCGCTCGGCGACTTGGATGCGGACGCGGCCGCTGCGCTGATCAGCGCAGCAGCAGATATCGCCCTCATTCTCGACGAGCGCGGCATCATCCGCGACGTCGCCTTCAGCAACGCCGAGCTGTCGCGCGAATTCGCCTCGCACGGCAACTGGCTCGGCCAGCCCTGGATCGACACGGTCGCCAAGGACAGCCGTCCCAAGGTCGAGGAAATCACACGCCGGGGCGCCGCCACCGATGCCGGGCGCTGGCGCCACGTGAACCAGGTCGCCGGCGATGGCGCCTCGGTGCCGATCCTCTATTCCGCCGCGCCGGTGGGCAAGGCGGGGCGCATCGTGGTGTTCGGACGCGACCTGCGGCCTGTCTCGCGCCTGCAACAGCGCCTGGTCGAGGTGCAGCAGTCGATGGAGCGGGACTATTCCCGACTGCGCCAGGCCGAGACGCGGTATCGCCTGCTGTTCCAGATGTCGCCCGACCCCGTGCTGGTGCTGGACGGCACGACACTGCGCGTGACAGAGGCGAATCCCGCCGCGCTGCGCCTGTTCGGCAAGAACGACAGGCGTGCCGTGGGCCGCACGATCGGCGAGGCCTTCGCCGCGGAGTCGCGCTCGGGCGTGCAGGCGCTGCTGGCCTCCGTGCGCGCGGCTGGACGCGCGGACGATGTTCAGGCGCGCCTCGCCGAGGGCGGCAGCGACGTCACCGTCTCCGCCTCGACCTTCCGCCAGGAAGGGACGCTGCTGTTCCTGGTACGCATCGCCCTGCCCGACCAGGCGGTCGTCTCGCTGCCGCCGGTCAAGACCAAAATGCTGAAGCTGATCGAAGGCGCGCCCGATGCCTTCGTCGTCGCCGGGTCGGATGGCCGCGTCATCACGGCCAACGCCGCCTTCCTTGAGATGATCGAGGTCCCGGGCGAGGACCAGGCGCGTGGCGAACCCCTCGAACGCTGGCTCGGCAACCAGGATGTCGAAGCCGAAGTGCTGTTCGGCCACCTGCGCAACCGCGGCACGGTGCGGCTATATTCCTCCGTTCTGCGCGGCGAACACGGCGCGCGCACCGAGGTCGAGATCTCCGCCGTCACGGTGATGAACGGCGGCAAGCCAGTCTTCGGCTTCACCATGCGCGATGTCGGCCCGCGGGTGCGCGCACCGGTCCCGACCGGCGCGCGGCCGACCCGTTCGGTCGAACAACTCACCGAACTGATCGGCCGCGTGCCGCTCAAGGACCTGGTGCGCGAGGCGACCGACGCGATCGAACGGCTCTGCATCGAAGCGGCGCTGGAGCTGTCCGGCGACAACCGCGCCTCGGCAGCCGAGATGCTCGGTCTGTCGCGGCAGTCCCTGTATGTGAAGCTCCGCCGCTATGGCCTCGGCGACCTCGGCGCCGAGCCGGGCGAGCAGCTTTAGGGCGCCATGTCGGGCCGCACCGACAGCCCCGACGCGCCGGTGCCGCTGGCGCGCAGCCACCCCGCCCCGGGCGTGGTGCTGGAACTGCTGAAGCCGATCACCTGGTTCCCGCCGATGTGGGCCTTCATGTGTGGCGCCGTGTCGTCCGGCGCGCCCTTCGGCAGCACATGGCACCTGGCGATCGCCGGCATCATCCTGGCCGGACCGCTGGTCTGCGGCATGAGCCAGGCCGTGAACGACTGGTTCGACCGCCACGTCGACGCCATCAACGAACCGCAGCGACCGATCCCCTCGGGGCGCATGCCGGGCCGCTGGGGGCTGTATGTCGCAGTGGCCTGGACCGGCGTGTCGCTGGCCTGGGGCGCGATGCTCGGCTTCTGGGGGTTCCTGGCGACGCTGCTCGGCGTCGCACTGGCCTGGGCCTATTCGGCGCCGCCGCTGCGGCTCAAGGCGAATGGCTGGTGGGGCAACCTGGCGTGTGGGCTCGCGTATGAAAGCCTGCCCTGGATCACCGCAGCAGCCGTGCTCTCCGCCGCGGCGCCGAGCCTCGAAGTGCTGCTGATCGCAACGCTCTACGGCCTGTCGGCACACGGCATCATGACGCTGAACGACTTCAAGGCGATCGAGGGCGACCGGCGCATCGGCATCCTCTCCCTGCCCGTACAGCTTGGCCCGGAACGCGCAGCACGGGTCGCCTGCTGGTTCATGGGCGTGCCGCAGGTCGTGGTGGTGGCACTGTTGGTCGCGATGGACGCACCGGTGCATGCCGCCATCGTCGCGCTGCTGCTGGCCGGCCAGAGCTGGGCAATGGCGCGGATGCTGCGCGACCCGAAGGCGCTGGCGCCCTGGTACAACGGCACGGGGGTCCTGATGTTCGTGCTCGGCATGCTGACCTGCGGCTTTGCGCTGCGCGCCGGGGCGGTGCTGTGATGCGCGCGCCGCTGGGCTGGTTTGGCATTGTCAGGTTGGGGCTGGTCCAGACGGCACTCGGCGCCATCGTCGTGCTCACCACCTCGGCGCTGAACCGCGTGATGGTGGTGGAACTGGCGCTGCCGGCGACGCTGCCCGGCGTGCTGGTGGGCATTCACTACGCGCTGCAGATGCTGCGTCCGCGCTGGGGCTACGGGTCCGACATGGGTGGGCGGCGCACGCCCTGGATCCTGGGCGGCATGGCGGTGCTCGGCATGGGCGGGGTCCTGGCTGCGGCCGCGACGGCGCTGATGGGCAGCGACTTCAATGCCGGGCTGGCCCTGTCGGTCCTGGCCTTCCTGATGATCGGCCTGGGCGTGGGTGCGTCCGGGACCTCGCTGCTGGTGCTGCTGGCCGCGCGCGTCGATGAACAGCGCCGCGCGGCGGCCGCCTCGATCGTCTGGATCATGATGATTGCCGGCTTCATCCTCACCACCGCGATTGGCGGGCGGTTGCTTGACCCCTATTCGCCGGAACGGCTGGTGGCGGTATCGGCTGGGGTGTCGCTGATCGCGATGCTGCTGGCCACCATCGGCGTGCTTGGCATCGAAGGCCCCTCCCCCGCGCGCCCGGCCGCCGCACCCTCCGCCAAGCCGCCCTTCCGCCGCGCGATCGCGGAAGTCTGGGCGGAACCCGAGGCGCGGCGCTTCACCATCTTCATCTTCCTGTCGATGCTGGCCTACAGCGCGCAGGACCTGATCCTGGAGCCCTTCGCCGGCGCGGTCTTCGGACGAACGCTGGGCGAGAGCACGCAGCTTTCCTCCCTGCAGAATGGCGGCACGCTGGCCGGGATGGTCATGGTCGCGGTGATCGGCTCCGCCTTTCACGGTCGCTTCGCGCATACGCTGCGCGGGTTTACCATCGGCGGCTGCCTCTTTGCCGCCAGCGCGCTGCTGCTGCTGGCCGCGAGCCCGGCGATGGGCGACGCCTTCCCGCTGGCGCCCGCCTTCTTCGCGCTGGGCCTGGGCAACGGCATCTTCGCCGCCGCGGCCATCGCTTCGATGATGCAGATGGTCGGCCAGGGCCGTGAGCAGCGCGAGGGCACGCGGATGGGCCTTTGGGGCGCGGCGCAGGCCGTCGCCTTCGGCATCGGCGGCCTGGCCGGTGCCGCGCTGGTGGATGTGGCGCGACTGGTTCTCGGTGCGCCGCACGCCGCCTACGCGACCGTTTTCGTGATCGATGCGCTGGTCTTCGTCGCCGCGGCGATGCTGGCTGCGCGCATCGGGCGGCAACGCCGCGAACCGGGCTACGGCCCCATGCTTCCCGCCGAATGACACCGGAGACCGCCATGCACACGCAGGATCGATTCGACGTGGTGGTTGTGGGCGGGGGGCCGTCCGGCGCCATCGCCGCCGAGGACCTGGCGCGCGCCGGTCGTCGGGTGGCCCTGCTGGACCGCGCGGGCCGCATCAAGCCCTGCGGCGGCGCCATCCCACCGCGCCTGGTGCGCGACTTCGCCATCCCCGACCACATCATCTGCGCGCGGGTGAACAGCGCGCGCATGATCGCGCCCTCCGACAAGACCGTCGACATGCCGATCGACGGCAATGGCTACGTCGCCATGGTGGACCGCGAGCATTTCGACGAATACCTGCGCGCCCGCGCCGCGCATGAGGGCGCGGAGCGCTTCACCGGCACCTTCGAAGCCATCGAACGCGAAGCCGATGGCAGCCCCGTCGTGGTCTACGAGGACAAGGGCGGCGTGACCCATCGCCTGCGCACGCGCCTGGTCATCGGCGCCGATGGCGCGCGGTCGAAGGTGGCGAAGCAGGAAGTGCCGGCGGCAGCCAAGATCCCCTTCGTCTTCGCCTATCACGAGATCATCGAGGCGCCCGCGGCGTCCGATGCCTACGACCCGAAGCGCTGCGACGTGTTCTACCAGGGCAAGCACTCGCCCGATTTTTATTCCTGGGTGTTTCCGCACGGGACGACGGCGAGCATCGGCACCGGATCGGCACAGAAGGGCTTCGCGCTGCGTGCGTCCATCGCCGAACTGCGCAAGTCGACCGGGCTCGATACCGCGCGCACGCTGCGCCACGAAGGCGCGCCGATTCCGATGAAGCCGGCCAAGCGCTGGGACAATGGGCGCGACGTGCTGCTGGCCGGCGACGCCGCCGGCGTGGTGGCGCCTGCCTCAGGCGAGGGGATCTACTATGCCATGCTGGGCGGGCGACTCGCGGCCGAGGCCTGCGAGACGTGCCTGGCCAGCGGCGACGCCCGTGCGCTGAAACTGGCGCGCAAGCGCTTCATGAAGGGCCACGGCACGGTCTTCATGGTGCTCGGGATCATGCAGTACTTCTGGTATTCTTCCGAGAAGCGCCGCGAGAAATTCGTCAAGATCTGCGCCGACAAGGATGTCCAGCGGCTCACCTGGGAATCCTACATGAACAAGGAACTCACGCGCCGCGACCCGATGGCGCATGTGCGCATCTTCTTCAAGGACCTGGCACACCTGTTCGGCTTTGCCCGCGCATGAGCGAGATCGCCGAACGCCCGCTGGCGCCCCTGCGAATCGGCACTCGCGCCTCGCCGCTCGCGCTGTGGCAGGCACGGCACTTCCTCTCGCGCATCGGCGGCTTCTGCCCGATGCTGCAGGGCGACACCGCCTTCGAGGAAACCGCGCTGTCGACCGCGGGCGACCGCATCCAGGACCGCCGGCTGGCCGAGATCGGCGGCAAGGGCCTGTTCGCCAAGGAGATCCACGAAGCGCTGCTGGACGGCCGCGTGGATTTCGCGGTGCATTCGTTGAAGGACCTCGAGACCGAATTGCCGCCCGGAATCGTGCTCGCGTGCCTGCTGAAGCGCGAGGATGCACGCGACGCGATCGTGCTTGGCCCCGACTGTGGCGAACCCACGCGCGGCGATCCGCTGGCCTGCCTGCCCCATGGCGCGCTGGTCGGCACCGCGTCCGTCAGGCGGCAATCGCAACTGCTGCACGCGCGCCCCGACCTGCGTGTCGAGACCATCCGCGGCAATGTCCAGACCCGCCTGCGCCGCCTGCGAGAGGGCGAGTTCCACGCCACGCTGCTGGCCTATGCGGGCCTCAAGCGCCTCGGGCTCGAGGCTGAGGCCGGCGTGGTGCTCGAGGCCGAGGAGATGGTCCCCGCCGCCGGCCAGGGTATCGTGGGCATCACGGTGCGCGAGGACGACATCGCGCTGCGCGAACTGCTGCACGCGATCGAAGACCCGGCCGCGCGCGCCGTCGCCGCCGCCGAGCGCGCGCTGCTCGCCGCGCTCGACGGGTCCTGCCGGACGCCGATCGGGGGGCATGCCCGCATTCTGATGGACGGCCAGCTCTATCTGACGGGGCTGGTGGCGCGCAGCGATGGGTCGTTCCTGCTGCGCCGGCGCGTCAGCGGTGCCGTCGCGGATGCCGAGCGGATCGGCCGCGAGCTCGGCGACAGCCTGCGCCGCGACAGCCCGGCCGATGTCCTGACCTGAGCCGCGATCGGAGCCCCCGCCCAGCGCCGCATCGCCGCGGCGTCTGACGTCAGGCGCGGGCCGACGCCTCAATGCGGCCGGCTGCGCGGGGATAGCGGCGTCGCGCGTCACGCGCGCATGTGGATGTTGCGCGTCGCGCGCGCATCTGGATGTCGCGCGTCACGCGCGCATCTGGACGTCGCGCAAGCAGCGCGATCGTGGCTGTCGCGTGGTAATCAGCCTGTGGACGCTGTGCTAATGGCGCACCCGAAGACGTCGCGCCAGCCGCATGCCTGCTGCACGACGCCGCCCAGGTCAGCGCACGGCCGACTGCCGGACCGTCCGCCGTATGTCAGCCGAACCAGCGCGCATATTGCGCGACCGGGCGACGGCGCGGCGCATAGGTTTCGGCCACGCTGTCCTGGCGGCGTCGACTCACCTCGTCCGCCATCACGCGCTGCAGCAACCGCAGACGTTCGTCATCCAGCGTTGCGACCCACAGCCTGGTGAAGGATGCGTCGTGCACCGGGTCGAGCACCATGCGCGGGATCTCGGTCTCGGCGGCCAGGCGCTCGACCTCGGCCGCTGCGGCCGCGCTCGTGCGCGCCAACGCGCGCAACCGGCGCGGGTCGGTCACCATCGCTGCGACGAATGCGTCCATGTCGCCGCGTGCACGCTCCAGGGCCTCGACATCGGTGCCCAATTCCGCCCGCTGGAACCCGGCCCTGAGCCTTTCGAAGGCGATCCGGTAGCTGCTCCCGTTCATGGTGGCCCTCCGTCATTGTGCGAAATGTTGGACAGCCATGACTGTCAAATCAAGTTTACACACACCCAGTCCGCTGCGTCATCCGAAACCATGCGACCGGACCGCCTCATGACCGCAGGCGCGCGCGCAGGTCCCACAGATGCGCCGCCAGCGCGCCCACCAGGACCACTGGGATCAAGGCCCAGGCCTCACCGGTCAGCGCCAGGCGCAGCGCCAGCACCAGGAAGGCTCCGGGCAACAGCAGCGCCGCCACCGCGCCCGGCGCCAATCCGCGACCGGTCGCGCGGTGCCAGGCCAGCAGGGCCATCGCCTCCAGCACCAGACAGGCCAGGATGACATCCGCGACGTGACCGCTGCGCACCAGGCTTTCCATGCCGCCACCATTCCTTCGTCTCGCCGCGGTTTCGCCTTGCCAGAATGGCAAAGGTGATTAATTGGCTGGAACCGGTCACTTGAGGCACTTGCCCCGCGCCCGCAACCTTCTGCCGCGGACGCGCGTTCACCTTCGGGAGGGAGTTACGCATGCGTCGAATGATGATGACGATGGCTGTCGCAGCCGTGGCCTTCGCGCCGGGCCTGGCATCTGCCCAGGCGGGCGATGCCGCAGCGGGCCAGCGCGTGTTCAACCAGTGCCGAGCCTGCCACACGCCGGACCAGGGCGGGCGCAACGGCGTCGGCCCGAACCTGTGGGGCGTCGTGGGCCGTCCGGCCGCCTCGATCGAAGGGTTCCGGTACTCGGCGAACATGCGTGAGCTCGCCGCCGGCGGCCTGGCCTGGAACGAGGATCGTCTGCGCGCCTACATCACCAATCCGAAGGCGGTGGTGCCGCAGGGCAGCATGTCCTACCCGGGCCTGCGCAACGAGGAACAGCTGAACAACCTGATCGCCTACCTCAACACGCTGAAGTAGTCGTAGCTCGGGCGGCGGTTCATGCCGCCGCCCGTCGCTGCCGATACGCCGTGAGCGTGCCGGCATGCATCAGGCGCCCCGGCAGCGGGCGGCCGATGATCCGTTCCGCGAGGCGCGCCGCCTCGACCAGCGCTTCCAGATCGATGCCGGTCCCGATGCCCATTTCGTGGCACAGGAAGACCATGTCCTCGGTGCAGATGTTGCCCGCGCCGCGCGAATCGCCATGGCCCGCGAAGGGGCAGCCGCCCAGGCCGGCCACCGAGCTGTCGAAATGCGACACGCCCATCTCGAGCGCCGCCATCACATTCGCAGGGCCAAGTCCGCGGGTGTCGTGCAGGTGCAACCCCACCTCGGCTTCGGGCAGCGCCTCGCGCAGCAGACCGACCGCGCGGCGGATCGACTGCGGGTTCGCCCATCCCATGGTATCGGCCAGATACAGTCGCGGTGAGGCCATGCCGCGCGCGCGACAGGTTTTCCAGGCCCACACCAACTCGCCGACCGCGCGCGCCGGATCCACCGAACCTTCGAAATTGCACCCGAAGGCCGCCATCACCAGCGCGCGTTCCATCGGCACGCCATCGGCCGCGTAGCGATCCAGCCAGCCATCGACGCGCGCGCGCATCTCCGCCGCCGTGCAGTTGTTGTTGCGCAGCGCGAAGGCGTCCGATGCATAAAGCGCGATGCGCCCGGTGATGTGCACGCCCGTCGCGGCGCGCGCGCGTTCGTAGCCACGTTCGTTCAGCCAGACGGCGTCGTAGCGCACGCCGGGCTTGCGCTTGATAGTATCGAACAGCGCCTCGGAATCCGCCATCTGCGGCACCGCCTTGGGCGAGACAAAGGACGCCACCTGGATCTCGTCCAGCCCGGTCTCCGACAGCGCATCGACCAGCGCGGCGCGATCGGCCAGCGGGAAGGTCCCGCGTTCGATCTGGAAGCCCTCGCGCGGGCCTTCCTCGTGGAAATGGACGTGCTTCGGCAGGTCGGGCATCGCTGCTCCCTCCGTCCCGCATGGGCCGGGCGTTGACACCCGGGCATGGTCGCAGGGACGTTGTTGCTTGCGGTGAAGCCTAGGACCGCGCCACGCGCCCCGCCAGAGGGCGATGCACCGGAGGAACACCCGATGCCCCTCACCCGCCGTGCCGCCTTCGCAGCGCTCGCCGGCCTGCCCGCCGTGGCGGCCGCACAGACCGCCGAGCCCGCCTGGCCCGCCCGCCCCATCCGCTTCATCGTGGCGTTTCCCGCCGGCAGCGGCACCGATGTGACCACGCGACTGTTCGCCGACCCGATCGGCGCGGAACTCGGCCAGCCAGTGGTCGTGGACAATCGTGGCGGCGCGAACGGCTTCATAGCGTCCGAGGCGGTCGCGCGCGCCAGGCCCGATGGCTACACCTTCCTGTGGACTGCCAACACGACGCATGGGTCGAACCCCGCGCTGTTCCGCCGCCTGCCCTATGATCCTGTGGCGGATTTCGCGCCGGTCGCGGTGATCGGCGTGGGCGTGCTGCTGGTGGTGGTGAACAACGACCTGCCGGTGCGATCGATGCAGGACCTGGTCGCCTATGCGCGCGCCAATCCGGGGCGGCTGAACTTCGCATCCGGCTCGGCCTCCTCGCGCGTCGCGGGCGAGATGTTCAAGGCGCAGGCCGGCATCGACATGGTGAACGTGACCTACCGGTCGAACCCGCTCGGCATCACCGATGTCATCGGCGGCGTGGCCCAGGTGATGTTCGTCGATGCGACCACCTCGGCGCCGCATGCGCGCGAGGGCCGGGTGCGCGCGATCGGCGTCACCAGCCGCCAGCGCGTGGCGCTGCTGCCGGAGATCCCGACGGTCGAGGAACAGGGCTTCCCGGGCTACGAGATGCTGTCCTGGAACGCGGTCTATGCGCCCGCCGGCACGCCAGCGCCGATCGTGCTGCGGATGAACCGGCTGATCAACGACGTCATGGCGCGCCCCGCCACGGCCGAGCGCCTGACCGCCAACGGCATGGTGCTGCGCCCGGGGTCGCCGGAGGACCTCGCGACCTTCCAGGCGGCGGAGATCGACAAGTGGAAACGCCTCGTGACGGCAGCCGGGATCGAACTGCAATGACCAGGGGTGTTCTGGATGGGCTGCGCGTCGTCGAGCTTGGCCAGGTGCTGGCGGGGCCTTTCGCGGGCGCGATCTTCGCCGACCTCGGCGCCGAGGTCATCAAGGTCGAGAAACCCGATGGCGGCGACGATGCGCGCCAGATGGGCGCGGCGTTCCGCCACGGCGATGCGCTGAACTTCCACGAATTCAACCGCGGAAAGAAGTCGGTCACGCTGGACCTGAAGTCTGAAGCCGGCGTGGCGGCCCTGCATGGCTTGCTCGCCGACGCCGACATCATGCTGCACAACCTGCGCCCCGGCGTGGCGGAGACGCTGGGCATCGGGCCTGACGCGGTGACGGCGCGCCACCCGCGGCTGATCTACTGCGCCATGGCGGCCTTCGGCCATGTCGGGCCGGAGAAGCTGCGCCCGGGCTACGAGCCGCTGCTGCAGGCCTTCGGCGGGCTGTCGTCCATCACAGGCGAGCCCGACGGGCCGCCGGTGCGCATGGGCGCCTCCGTGGTGGACCAGGGCACGGGGATGTGGACCGTGCTGGGCGCGCTGGCCATGCTGGAACGGCGGCATCGCACCGGGCGCGGCGGGGTGGTGAACACATCGCTGCTGGAGACGGCGGTGATGTGGGCCGGACAGAAAATCAGCGGCTATGTGAACACCGGCAGCGTTCCGCCGCGCCATGCCTCCGGCCATCCGAACCTCGTGCCCTACCAGGCCTTCGATGCGGCGGATGCGCCAATCCTGGTGTGCTGCGGCAATGACCGGCTGTTCACGCGCTTCGCGGCCGAGCTCGGCCACCCCGAATGGCCCAGCGACGCGCGCTTCAACACCAACCGCGCGCGGCTGACGCACCAGGGCGAATTGCTGCCGATGATCGCGGCCATCATGCGTGCGGTGCCGCGCGCCGAATGGCTCGCGCGGCTGCAGCGCATTGGCGTGCCATGCGCGCCGGTGAACTCGATCCCCGACGTGCTGGCGGAACCGCAGGTGCAGGCGATGGGCATGGTGAACCAGGTGCCGGGCGAGGATTTCTCGCTGGTGTCGATGCCGCTGTCCTTCGATGGCGAGCGGCCATGCATGCAGGGGCCGGCGCCGCGGCTGGGCGCCGACAATGCGCTGGTGGCGAAGCGTGCGGCGGAATAGCGCGCCGCCGCGGCGCGCCGGCCGGTCTATCGAGGGCACCCTAGCCGAGCAGCCGCCGATCAGGGGCCTGCCCTACTCCTTCTCGATCCCCGCGAGTTGGACGACACGGCCCCAACGCTCGCGATCCTCGGCGAGCATGCGGTCCATGTCCTCGGGCGTGCCGCCGAGCGGTTCCGCACCCCAGGAAACCAGGCGTTCGCTGATCGCGGGTGCCTTCACGATGCGGTCGATCTCGGTTGCGAGGCGGCGGCGGATCTCGATCGGGGTGTTCGCCGGCGCGCCGTAGCCCATCCAGGCATTCGCCTCGTATCCCGCCAACCCGGCCTCTTCCATCGTCGGCACATCCGGCAACAGCGAGAAGCGGCGCTTCGTGCCGACCGCGAGTGGACGCAGCCGCCCGGCGCGGAAATCCTCGAGGAAAGCAGGCGCCTGTTCGATCACCAACTGGATGCGCCCGGCGATGAGGTCGGTGCGCGCGGGCGCGCCGCCGCGGTACTGCACCATCTCGAGCTCGATCCCGCCGGCCATGGCGCGGAACATCTCGACCGTCAGCCGCGACGCCATGCCGGAGGTCGCGAAGTTCAGGCTGCCCGGACGCGCGCGCGCCAGGGCGATGAACTCCTGCACGGTGTTCACCGGCAGCGAGGCCGGCACCGCCATGACGTAGGGAATGTTCGCCACCATGCAGACGCCGCACAGGTCGCGCGCCGGGTCATAGGGCAGGTTGCGATAGACGTGCCCGTTCACGGCCATCGGCCCGGGGCTGCCGGCGAGCAATGTGTAGCCATCCGGCGGCGCCTTCGCGACCGCATCGGCGCCGATGACACCGAAGGCGCCGGCGCGGTTCTCGACCACCACCTGCTGGCCAAGCGGCGCGCCGAGGTTGTCCGCCACCAGGCGCGTCATCAGGTCCGTCGTGCCGCCCGGGGCGAAGGGGACGATCACGCGGATCGGGCGGGTCGGGAAGGTCTGCGCGAAAGCCGGCCGCGCGAGCGCGACGGTGGCGGGCAGGACAAGGGCGCTGCGGCGGGTGGTGGTCGTCATGGGTGGCTCCGGCTGGGGCCGGTCATTGCCGGCGCGGCGTTCCTCGGGGATTGGGCCTGATTTGAATTCAAAACTCAAGCCGCGCGGGCCGGCTGCTGGTCCAGCGCTGGAACGCACGGCACCCCGCGGGCGTACGTCAGGCCTTCCCGAGCGTGCGCAGCAGCCGCGCCCCGGCATCATGTACATGCAGCCGCAGCAGCAGGCCGAGACGGTCGGCGTCGCCATCGCGCAGCGCGGCCAGGATGTCGCGGTGCTCGCGGTTCACCTGGGCGCGGCTGTTGGCGATCTGCCCGCCGAGGCGGATGTAGCGTTCCACGCGGTTGGCCAGCACGCCCAGCAATTCGCCGGTGACGCGCCGGCCGCTGGCGGCGCGGATTCGGTCGTGGAAGCGGCGGTTGTGCAGGGCGAAGGCGCGGCCGCCCTCGGGCGTGCCGGCGGGCAGCGCCTCCATCGCCGCCGCCTCGGCCTCGATCGCGGTGATGTCGGCGTCGCTGCGGTGGCGCGCGGCGGCCTGGCCGATGCGTTCCTCGAACAGGGCGCGGATCTCGAAGATCTCGGCGATATCGGCGGGGTCGAGGGCGGCAACCACATAACCGCGCCGCGGGCGGGATTCCGCCAGGCCCTCTGCCGCCAACTGCCGCAGCGCTTCGCGCACCGGCGGACGGGAGACGCCGAGCCGCGACGCAATGTCCTCCTGCCGCAACAGCGCCTCGGGCGGGATGGCGCCGGACAGGATGGCCTCGCGCAGTTCCGCCGCGACGAAATGCGGCAGGCTGTCGTGGCGGTCCTGCGCGCCGGCGCGCGGCTTGGGCAGGCGCAGATAGGGGGCACGGGTCATGGCAGAATTGAATTCAAAATGATGGACAGGCCCGGCCGATGCAAGCAGCATCCGCGCGTGGAGCCGATCCCGTTTGCCTTGGCTCACGGCACCGTCTCCAGGTTTGCGGTCTCGCAAGCCTATTCACCCGATCAGGTGATTCGACCTGATCAGGATCTGCTCTAGCGACCGGAACGCGCCCATGCCGATGATCCTCGCCGCCAATGCCAATGCCCAGGGCAGCCATGTGGGCGAATGGCGCCACCCCGATGCCTGGGACCGGCCCGCGGCGAATATCGCGAATGCCGTGCGCCTCGCGCAGATCGCCGAGGCCGGCAAGATGGACCTGCTGTTCCTGGCCGATGGCAACGGCGTGCGGCAGATGGACAAGCCGGACCTGTTCGCCGCGACCTCGCCGTCCGACCGCCCCGGCGTGTTCGAACCGGTCACGCTGCTGTCGGCGCTGGCGATGGTGACGAAGCATATCGGGCTGGTGGCGACCACCACCACGACCTACGACCAGCCCTTCCATGTGGCGCGGCGCTTTGCCTCGCTGGATCATCTCAGCGGCGGGCGTGCGGGGTGGAACCTGGTGACCACGTCGAACCCCGGCGATGCGCTGAACTTCAGCCACACCGAGCATGTCGGCCGCGACGACCGCTACGAACGCGCCAATGAATTCGCCGAGGTGGTGAAGGGGTTGTGGGATTCCTGGGCCGACGACGCCTTCCCGCAGGACAAGACGAGCGGGCGTTTCCTGAACCCCGAGCGCGTGCGTGTCCTGGCGCATAAGGGCAAGCATTTCCAGGTGGCGGGGCCGCTGAACGCACCACGGCCGCCGCAGGGGCATCCGGTGGTGTTCTCGGCCGGGCAGTCCGAGGCCGGGCGCGAGTTGTCCGCCCGCCATGCCGATTGCATCTTTGCCATCGAGGCGACGTTGCCCGCCGCGCAGGCGATGTATGCCGACTTCAAGGCGCGGCTGGCGAAGTACGGGCGCGGGCCGGACGACCTCAAGATCCTGAGCGGCGTCACGATCATCGTTGGCGACACGGCGCAGCAGGCGGCCGATATCGCGGCTGAGCTGGACGACCTGGTGCCGCCTGCGGTCGGCGTGGACTACCTGTCGAAGATGGTCGGCCGCAGCATGAAGTCCTTCCCGCTCGATGGCCCGATGCCGGCTTTCGACGAGGAGCATGTCGGCCATACCGGCATCGGCCGTGCCATCGTGAAAGTGGCGCAGCAGGAGGGTCTGACGGTGCGCCAGACCTATCGGCGCATCCTGCCGCAGATGGCCGGCAACATGTTCACGGGCGATGCGAAGCAGGTCGCCGACAGGATGGAGGAATGGTACGTCGGCAAGGGCTGCGACGGCTTCATGGTGGCCGCGCCGGTGGTGCCGACGGGCATGGAGCGCTTCACCCGCCTGGTGATCCCGGAATTGCAGCGTCGCGGCCTGTTCCGGCGTGACTACGAGGGCCAGACCTTGCGGGATAATCTCGGCCTTCGGCGCCCGCCCGATCGCTTCTGATTGTTCGCGGTCCAGGGGGCCGTAGCCCCCTGGCGGGGTGGCTGGGAGGGGCAGCGCCCCTCCATTACGCCTTCATCAGCAATTCCGGCCCCAGCGCATCCATCGTATTCACACCGACCAGCGCCAGGTCGCGATGGATCTCCTCCTGCAGCAGGTCGATCGCGCGCTCGACCCCCGCCTGCCCGCGCACTGCCGCCGCGCAGAGCATCGGCCGCCCGACGAAGACAAAATCCGCCCCCAGCGCATAGGCCTTCATCACGTCGGTGCCGCGGCGGATGCCGCCGTCGTAGATCACCGGCAGCCCGCC
Organism: Roseomonas fluvialis; assembly: GCF_022846615.1. NCBI lineage: Bacteria > Pseudomonadati > Pseudomonadota > Alphaproteobacteria > Acetobacterales > Roseomonadaceae > Roseomonas > Roseomonas fluvialis. The sequence goes on along the minus strand of NZ_AP025637.1, from coordinate 2,239,928 downwards.
CGCGACCTTTACCACCTCGGGCAGCATGCGCAGGCCGGAGACGGCGCCATCGAGCTGCCGCCCGCCATGGTTCGACACCATGAAGCCGTCCACGCCGATCTCCTTCGCGCGCACCACGTCGTCGGGGTGCAGCACGCCCTTGATGAGCAGCTTCCCCGGGAAGCGCTTCCGGATCAGTTCCAGGTGCGGCCAGGACAACCCGTCGCGGGCACCGAAGGCGCGCTCGAGGTCGCGCGAGAGGATCGGCGGGCCGCGCCCGGCATCCATGTTCTCGAAATGCGGCATGCCGTGGTTCTGCAGCGTCTTGAACCAGGTGCCGAAGGCCCAGCGCGGATGTGTCGCGCCCTGCCAGAACAGCCGGAAGGTGGGCTTCAGCGGGATGGTGTAGCCGTTGCGGATGTTGTTCTCGCGGTTCGACGAGACCTGCACGTCCACCGTGAGGACGAAGGTCTTGAACCCTGCCGCAATGACGCGGTCGACCAGCGGTTCGATCCGCGCGGGCTCGCCTGGCAGGTAGGCCTGGTACCAGGCGTCGGGGTTGGCCTTGGCCACGTCCTCCATCTTGATGAGCGAGGACGCGGACAGGATGTAGGGAATGTTCTTCGCGCGTGCCGCCTGCGCCAGCGCGATGTCGCCGCGATACGCCAGCAGCGCGGCCGAGCCCATCGGCGGGATGCCGAAGGGCGCATCGTAGTCGCGCCCGAACAGGCTCACCTTCGTATGGCGCGCGCGCGCATCGGTCAGGCAGCGAGGGATGAAGCCCCATTCGGCGAAGGCGCGGCGATTGTCGTTGAGCGACCAATCGGTCTCGACCCCGCCGGCCATGTAGCCATGCAGCATGCGCGGCAGGTGCTTCTGCGCCGCTGCCTCGAAATCATGCAGCGAGAGGAAGCCCTGCAGGCTGGGCGGCACCGGCGGCGCGGCGCGCTTCTGGGACAGGGTCTCGGCAGCGACGGGCGCGCGGGATTGCGCGGGGCCTTCGGCGGTCATGGCAGGAACACCCGGAATTGCGATGGATCCATGATGGCGGGGATGCCGGCGCGAGGCCAGGGGCCGGCGCCGCATGGCGGCGTTGAATGTTGACCCTTGCGCGAATTGTAGCCAGGACTACATGATCCGGTCGAAGCCTCCGTGGAGCCCTCGATGCGCACGCACGTCCTCCCCCGCAGATCCCTCCTCGCCGTCACGCTCGCAGCCGTCGCCGCACCCGCACTGGCGCAACCGGCGCGCCCGAAGCGCGTGGTTGCCACTTTCACCGTGCTGGCCGACATGGCGCAGAACGTCGCCGGCACCGCTGTGCTGGTCGAAAGCCTCACGCGGCCGGGCGCGGAGATACATGACTACGAACCCACCCCGCTCGACGTGGTGCGCGCGCAGGCGGCGGACCTGGTGCTGTGGAACGGCCTCGGCCTCGAACGCTGGTTCGAACGGTTCTTCTCCCGCGTGAACGGCGTGCGCGACGCGGTGCTCACGCTCGGCATCACGCCGGTCGGCATCGGCGGGGGCCCCTACGCCAACCAGCCCAACCCGCATGCCTGGATGTCGCCCACCCTGGCGCTGATCTATGTCGAGAATATCCGCCGCGCGCTGACCGCCGTCGAACCCCAGCACGAGGCCGCCTTCCAGGCGAACGCCACCGCCTATGCCGCGCAGATCCGCGCTGTGGATGCGCGGCTACGCGAACGCCTCGCCACCATCCCGGCCGAGCGCCGTGTGCTGGCGACCTGCGAGGGCGCCTTCAGTTACCTCACGCGCGACTACGGCATGCGCGAGGCCTATCTGTGGCCCATCAACTCCGAGGATGAGGGCTCGCCCCGCCAGGTCCGCGCGTTGATCGACGCGGTACGGCGGTCGCGCGTGCCCGCGGTGTTCTGCGAATCCACGGTGAACGACCGCCCGATGCGCCAGGTGGCGCGCGAGACCGGCGCACGCTTCGGCGGCGTTCTGTATGTCGACAGCCTGACCGGCCCGGATGGCGCCGCCCCCACGTACCTCAAGCTGCTAGAGGCGAATGCCGAGACCATCCTGCGCGGCCTGACCGCCGCGCCGGCCGCGCGGTGATGCTGGCCCAACCGATCAGCCTCGCGGTCGAGAACATCTCGGTCGCCTATCCGAACGGGCATCTCGCGCTGAAGGATGCCGGCTTCGCGCTGCATGGCGGGACCATCTGCGGGCTGGTCGGCATCAACGGCTCCGGCAAGTCGACCATGTTCAAGTCGATCATGGGCCTGGTGCGCCCGGGCCAGGGGCGCGTGCTGGTGGCGGGCGGGCCGGTCGAGGCCGCGCTGAAGCGCAACTTGGTCGCCTATGTGCCGCAGGCGGAGGAGGTGGATTGGACCTTCCCCGTCTCGGTGCGCGACGTGGTGATGATGGGCCGCTACGGCCACATGAACCTGCTGCGCATCCCGCGCGCGGCCGACCATCGCGAGGTGGCGGCCGCGCTCGACCGCGTGGGCATGGCGGATCTCGCGGAACGGCAGATCGGCGAGTTATCAGGCGGGCAGCGCAAGCGGGTGTTCCTGGCGCGCGCCCTGGCGCAGGGCGGGCAGTTGCTGCTGCTCGACGAACCCTTCACCGGCGTCGATGTCACCACCGAGGAAGCAATCATCACCCTGTTGAAGGCGCTACGTGACGAAGGGCGGATCGTGCTGGTCTCGACCCACAACCTCGGCTCGGTGCCGACCTTCTGCGACCAGGTGGTACTGGTGAACCGCACGGTGCTCGCGGCGGGCCCGACCGCCGAGGTCTTCACCGCGCCCAACCTGATCCGCGCCTTCGGGGGTGCGTTGCGCCAGCATTCGCTGCCGGGCGCGACACCCCTGCCCGCCGATGCGGTGGTGGTGCTGTCGGATGACGAACGCCCGCTGGTCATGGCCCCCGACGGCCTGGTGATCGGCCGGCTCGAACGCGACATCTGACGATGTTCGAGGAACTGCTGGTTCCCTTCCAGTACGACTACATGATGCGCGCCATGGGCATCAGCGCGCTGGTCGGCGGCGTGGCCGGCCTGCTGTCCTGCTACGTGGTGCTGAAGGGCTGGTCGCTGATGGGCGATGCGCTGTCGCATGCCGTCGTGCCGGGCGTCGTGCTGGCCTGGCTGGTGGGCATTCCCTTCGCCATCGGCGCCTTCGCCGCGGGGATGCTGGCGGCCCTGGCGATGGCCGGGCTGCGCGACCGCACGCCGATCCGCGAGGATGCGGTGATCGGCGTGGTCTTCACCGGCTTCTTCGGCCTCGGCCTGTTCCTGATGTCGATCTTCCCGTCGAACGTGCGGCTGCGCACCATCGTCTTCGGCAACGTGCTCGGCATCGCCGACGAGGACATGATCCAAATGGCGATCATCGCCGTGGTGGTGCTGGGCGCGCTGCTGCTGCGAGGGCGAGACCTCATGCTCTCCCTGTTCGACCCCGTGCAGCTGGTGGTGGCCGGCGGCAGCCCGGCGCGGATGCGCATCCTGCTGCTGGTGCTGCTGGCCGCGACAGCGGTGGCCGGACTGCAGGCGGTCGGCGCCATCCTGGTGATTGGCATGCTCGTGACACCCGGTGCGACCGCCTACCTGCTAACCGACCGCTTCGGGCACATGGCTGGCCTCGCAGCGTGCATCGGCGCCTTCACCGGCGTCGCCGGGGCGTATCTCAGCTACTTCCTGGACGGAAGCACGGGCGGCAGCATCGTGGCGCTCCAGGCCGCGCTGTTCGTCGCTGCGCTGGTCTTCGCCCCCAAGCACGGAATCCTCGCCAGCCGCCGCGCCGCCAGGGCCGCCACCGCATGAGCGCCCTGATCGCCCCATGGACGCACGGCTTCATGGTCGATGCGCTGGTGGTGGGGCTGATGGTGGCGGTGCTCGCCGCCATCCTGTCCTGCTTCGTTGTGGTGAAGGGCTGGTCGCTGATGGGCGATGCGGTCAGCCACGCCATCCTGCCCGGAGTGGTCATCGCCTACCTGGTCGGCGCGCCGCTGGTCATCGGCGCCTTCGTCGCGGGCTTCGCTTGCGCACTGGCATCGGGCGCCATCCGCGCGACCAGCCGCATCAAGGAGGACGCTGCGATGGGCGTGGTGTTCTCCGGCATGTTCGCCGTGGGCCTGATCCTGCTGACTCAGGTGCGGTCCAACGTGCATCTCTCCCATGTGCTGTTCGGCTCCATCCTCGGGATCGAGGCGGAGGATTTCTGGCAGACCCTGGTGATCGCCGGTGTGGGCCTGATGATCCTGGCGGTACGCGGGCGCGACCTGGTGCTGTTCTGCTTCGACCCAGGCCAGGCGCGCATCGCCGGGCTGAACGTTGGGCGGCTGCGCCTGCTGCTGCTGGCGGTGCTGGCGGCCAGCATCGTCGCCGGCGTGCAGGCGGTGGGCGTGATCCTGGTGGTGGCACTTCTGATCACGCCGGGCGCGATCGGTCTGCTGCTGGCCGACCGCTTCGGGCGGATGGTGTGGGTGTCGGTGGCTGCCGCCTGCACCGCGACGGTCGTGGGCATCCAGGTGAGCTTCATGCTCGATGCCTCGACCGCCGGGTCGATCGTGCTGGCGCTGAGCGCGCTGTTCGTGGCCGCGCTGCTGGCCTCGCCCAGGCACGGGCTGTTGCGCCGCCGCCGTACGGCGGCGGGGTGAAGCATACGCTACAAATTCCATTTATGCGTCAGACATGGTAGCCATCCGTATGTCCGACCCGGAGACCGCGCCGCCCGATGAGGCCGCCCGCCACGCTTCCGCCCGCACCGCGCGGGCCTCGGCGCTCGCGCAGGACTACGTCGAGATCATCGCCGACCTGCTGTCGCGCGAGGGCGAGGCCCGCCCCACCGACATCGCCAGGCGCCTGGGTGTCACGCATGCCACCGCCATCAAGACCATCGGCCGGCTGAAGCGCGACGGGCTCGCGCATTCCAAGCCCTATCGCGGCGTCTTCCTCACCGAGGCCGGGCACGACCTTGCGCGCCGGGTGCGTGCGCGGCACCTCACCGTGGTCGCCTTCCTGGCCGCGCTCGGCGTGCCCCCGCAGGTCGCCGAGGCCGATGCCGAAGGCATCGAGCACCATGTCAGCGACGAAACCCTCGCCGCCTTCGAACGATTCCTGACCAAGGGCGCCGCTGCCTGAATCCCTTCATGCGCGCGCCACAGTCCTGCGTGCAGACTGGCCCATCGCAACGAGAGAGACACCCCGCATGCGCACTATGCTCGCCGCCGCCCTGTTCGCCGCCGCCCTGCCGGTCGTGGCTCAGGCGCAGGACCGCCCGCAGATCTTCCCCACGCGCGACGTGGCTGTGACCTACCGTGTCGCCGGCCAGGGCCAGCAGGCGGAACTCACGATGCAGTGGCAGGCCGCGACGCGCATGATGCGCATGAACATGCCTGGCGGCGTCGGCTACATGGTGGCCGACCACCAGAATCAGCGCGGCTTCATGGTGATGGAAGCGATGCGCACCATCATGGACGTGCCGATGGCCCAGGCAGCCGGCATGCAGCGCGACTTCGAGAACGCCCGATTCACCCGTGGCGGGACCGAAAAGATCGCCGGCACCGATTGCACCGTCTGGCGCTACCAGGGGCCCTCGCAGTCCGGCGAGGCCTGCATCACCGCCGATGGCGTGATGCTGCGAGCGCAGGGCCAGGCGGAGGGCCAGCAGGGCCGCATGGAGGCGGTGCGCGTCGCCTACGGTACGCAAGACCCCGCGCAGTTCCAGCGCCCGCAGGGCTACCAGTCGATGCAGATGCCGCAGGGCATGCCGGGCCAGCGACCGGCCGCCCCGCGCTGAACACGGACGTGGGGGGAACGGAGGCCCTTACGCCCCTTCCCCCGGACGCGCCCGCGCGCCACATGACGATCATGAATCGCCGTACCGCCCTGATCGCGCCGTTCCTGTTCGCCACGCCCGCGCTCGCGCAACGCGCCGCTGCGCCCGCTGCTCCGGCACTGTCCGACCGCGATCGTGCCGACCTCACGCGGATCGAGGCCTACCTCAACGCTTTGACGACGTTGCGCGCGCGCTTCCTCCAGATCGCGCAGAACGGCGCCGCGGCCGAGGGCACGGCCTGGATCTGGCGCCCGGGCCGCATGCGTTTCGAATACGACCCGCCCGAGCCCCTGCTGCTGGTCGCCGATGGCGGGCAGTTCCTGATGTATGACCGCGAATTGCGCGCCCCCACCACGCTGCTGGTCAGCCGCACGCCGCTCGGCATCCTGCTGCGGCGCGAGGTGCGGCTGTCCGGAGACGTGACGGTGGCGGGCCTGGAACGCTCGGGAGGTTTCTTGCGCGTGACGGTGTTCCGCACCTCGGAACCGAACGAGGGCCGCCTGACGCTGGTCTTCAATCCCGACCCGCTCGAACTGCGCCAATGGGCGGTGACCGATGCGCAGCGGCGCGAAACCCGCGTGACCCTTTCGCGAATCGAGACCGGCCTGCGCTTCCCCGCCGGACTGTTCCAGTTCAACGACCCACGCTTCTTCGAACCTGGCGGGTTCGGGCTGCCCCAAGGGGGCTGATGCCTGCGGCTGACGCCCGCGTTCCAGGCGCCTGCGGGGCCCGGTTGCATGGCATCCGTGCAACGCATGCCCCGCATTCACGAAAAACCTACCACGCGCCTTGATCCTGACACGGCGTCGCGGAAGTGTAGTGATCCATGAGACCTCTCGTCGGCATATCCTGCTGCCAGAAGCCCTTCGGCATCTTCGGGACGCCGAACCATGCCGCCTCCGACAGCTACATCCGGGTGGTGCGCGGGCCGGTGTCGGGCACCCCGGTGCTGCTGCCGGCCGCCGGCGAAGACCTATCCGCCGAACTCCTGCCGCACCTCGATGGCCTGATCCTGACCGGCAGCCGGTCGAATGTCTGGCCTGGCTACTATGACGGCCCGGCCCATGCCGAGGGCACGCCCGAGGACCGCTTCCGCGACGACACCACCCTGCCCCTCATTCGCGCCGCAATCGACCACGGCGTGCCCCTGCTCGCGATCTGCCGGGGCATGCAGGAACTCAACGTGGCGCTGGGTGGCAGCCTCGACCAGCGCATCCAGGACCTGCCGGGGCGGATGGACCATTCCACCCCGTCCGACCAGCCGATCCCTAAGGTGCGCACCGGCAAGGCCCACGCGGTCCGGATCGAGCGCGAGGGCGCGCTCGGTGCCGTCCTGACCCCCGGCGGCCGTGCCGCGGGGCGGCTTGCTGTGAATTCGCTCCACAACCAGGGCGTGCAGCGCCTGGCCCCGCGCCTGGTCGCCGAGGCCTGGGCGCCCGACGGCACGGTCGAAGCCGTGCGGGTGGATGGCGCGCGCGGCTTCGCGCTGGGTGTGCAGTGGCACCCCGAATACGACTGGGAACACGACGCCGACAGCCGCGCCATCTTCGAGGCCTTCGGGCGGGCCTGCGCCGCGCACCGCGCCGCCCGCACCGCGGACCCCGGCCTGGCGCAGGCCGCCGAATAGCCTTCGGGCGTGACCAGCGTCACGCCATTTCCATGTTTTTGCGTTTTGATTTTCAACGATTGAAGGCGTAGTCTTCGATCTGCCGGGGACAACCACCCCGGTGGACGAACCCCGGTATCCCCTGCCGGCTCGCCCGACTATTCCGATCGGAAGAAAATACCGCGCCCGGTCACCCCCCTGACCGGGCGCACCTTTTTTGTCCATTGGCCCTGAATACTCGAAGTTGCGGCACGAAGTTCAGAAACTGGTTGAGGTTCGCCGTGGTGCGTCCACCGCCTTTCGGCTGAGGCGCAAGGGGGGTATAGGGCAGCATTCCATCCCGATCCGGAGCCTCGCCCGCATGGTCGCCTATGTCTTCGCCCCGCCGCCGGTTGCCGCTATCCCCGTGAAGGGCAGCGACGCCATGTTCCCGGTCCGGCGGATCTTCTGCGTCGGGCGCAACTATGCCGAGCACGCCATCGAGATGGGGTCCGACCCGACCCGCGAACCGCCCTTCTACTTCGCGAAGCCGGCGGATTCGGTGGTCATCAACGACGCCGACATGCCCTACCCGACGGTGACGAAGTCGCTGCACCACGAGATGGAACTGGTCGTGGCCATCGGCACGGGCGGCAAGAACATCGCGGTCGCCGACGCGTTGAAGCATGTCTGGGGCTATTGCTGCGGCCTGGATATGACCCGCCGCGACATCCAGAACGAGGCCAAGAAGACCGGCCGCCCCTGGGACATGGGCAAGGGCTTCGACAAGTCCGCGCCCATGGGCGCGCTGGTGCCGGCCGCCGGCATCGACCCGTCCAAGGGCAAGATCGAGCTCAAGGTGAATGGCAAGGTCACGCAGACCTCCGACCTGTCAAAGCTGATCTGGTCGGTGCCGGAAGTCATCGCGAACCTGTCCGAGCTGGTTGAACTGGCCCCGGGCGACCTGATCATGACCGGCACGCCCGAGGGTGTCGCCGCCGTGGTCCGCGGCGACGTGCTGGAAGGCTTCGTCGAGGGCGTGGGCGAGGTGAGGACGAAGATCGTCTGATGCCCCGCAAGGCCGCCGCCGGGCGCGGCACGCTGCGCATCGCCACCTGGAACATCAACAGCGTGCGGCTGCGGCTGGCGCTGCTCAAGGACCTCGTGGCTGCGCTCACGCCGGACGTCATCTGCCTCCAGGAAACCAAGTGCCCGGACGAGTTCTTCCCGCACGAGGGTGCGGATGCGCTCGGTTTCACGCACCGCCTGGTGCGCGGCATGAAAGGCTACAACGGCGTTGCCATCCTCTCGAGGCGCCCGATTCTGGCGCGCGATGGCGACCCCGACTGGTGCTCGCGCGGCGATTGCCGGCATCTGGGCGCCACCATCGACGCGCCGGGCGGGCCGATCGAACTGCACAATTTCTACGTCCCGGCCGGCGGCGACGTCCCGGACCGCGAGGCCAATCCTAAGTTCGGCCACAAGCTGGACTTTGTCGCCGAGGCCACCGCGTGGTCGGCCGCGCGACCGGCGCGGCGCGCCATCCTGGTAGGCGACCTCAACATCGCCCCTCTCGAACACGATGTCTGGTCGCACAAGCAGTTGCTGGACGTGGTGTCCCACACGCCTATCGAAGTCGCCGCGCTGACGGCATGGCAGCAGGCCGGCGGCTGGTACGACGCGCTGCGCCACTTCGTCCCCGCCGACCAGAAGCTCTACACGTGGTGGTCGTACCGCGCGCGGGATTGGCGCGCGGCAGACCGCGGCCGGCGGCTCGACCATGTCTGGGTCAGCCCGGACCTGGCCGGCGGGTTGCAGCAACACGTCGTCCTGAAGGATGCGCGGGACTGGACGCAGGCGTCCGACCATGTCCCGGTGATGGTGGAGATTGCGGCATGAGCGGACCCGTCAATGGCCGGCGCGCCGCGCTGCTCGCGATGCTCGCGGCCCTCGCCGCCTGCGCCACGCCGGAGCCCCCTGCCCCTGTCGTGGTGTCCACCCCTGACCCGGATCCCGAGGCCGTCTATACGCCCGGGCCGATCCCCTGGGAGAACCTGACCGACGAGCACAAGCGCCGCGCCCGGCAAGGGCTGACGCGGCTCGGTGAGGACGTGCCCGATGACGCGACGCTGCAGGCGCGCTGGATGATCACGCCGCCGGCGCAGCAGCGCTTCCTGATCCGTCGTCCGCCGCCGCCGCCGCCGCGCGTTGTCACGCGCGGGCGCGGTGCGCCGGCGCGGGGCACGGCCCGGAGCCAGGCCCGCGGCGCGGCACCCGTACGACGCAGCGCGCCGCCGCCCGCGCCGCGCCGTCCACCGCCGCCTCCACCGCGGCGGTAGCGCGGCACGGAATCGACGGACGTCCGGCCACGCACGGCCGCCGCACCGGCGGCAGCAAGCCGCGCGGCACCACGACCGCTGTCTACGGCACGCGTCGGCCACGTCCGCTCGTGCGATGGCGTGCCCCGACGTGCAGGCCGCTTTGGAGAAGCAGGACACCGCGGGGCGGCAACGCTACTGAGCGTGCTACGTCCTGCTCAGCCGCCTGTACGCGGCCGGGGTCGTCCCGTAGCGGGACCTGAAGCAGCGCGTGAGGTGTGCTTGATCTGAAAACCCGCAGCATACAGCCACTGACGTGATCGATTGGGACGTGCGCGCGAGAAGCCGCAGGGCGTGCGCCAGCCGCCGGGCCATGACGAACTGATGCGGCGTCTGGCCCGTCGCAGCCTTGAAGGCCCGCGCGAAGTGCCAGAGGCTGAGGCCAGCCGCCCCGGCGAGTTCGCTCAGCATGAGCCCGCCGGCGAGATTGCCTTCGACAAAGTCTTCGACCCTACGGATCTGCGTCAAGGACAGACCTCCACGACGCTGCGGGATAGGTCGACCATGCGGCGGCACTGCGAGATTCGCGGCAAGCAGCAGCGCGGCTTCGCTTGGTCCTGGGACCTGGCCGGTCCCGTCCTGCAGGTGCCGGATTGCGTCGTTGACCCCGGACAGCAGGGCCGCATCGCGAACCCCGAACTGCGCTGCGCAGCCGAAAGGACGACCGTCGCACACCTGCCGAACGAGGGAAGGAGCCAGCACAACCCCAGCCCATCGCGCGGCAGCGCCGACCCTGAAGGAGAAGGCCTCGCCGTAGGGATGAATGACCAAAGTTCCCGGCGGAACGACTTTTCGAACGAAGCGGCCGCGTTCGCGGCTTTCGATGACGAGCGGCCGGTCGTCGATGTTGACGGCCAGGTAGTAGCCATCGACCACGAGGTCATCGACGATCCACCCACGATGCGAGCCAATCTCGGCCGTGATCCCGTCCCACCCCAGGGCGCGGCTGCTGTGATGGATAATGGCAGGTTCGAGAGCATCGATCGGACGGCGCGAAATGCCGGTCCGAAACGGTACGGCGCTGCGTGCGGTCACCATGAACTGGGCGCGCCTCCCTGCGTGACTCGACCCGCCTCCATGTTCTGGAAAGCCGCAAGAATCTTCAAGCGTCGCGCCAGCGGGCAGCCAAGATGCCGGGAGCGTTTCATTCCTGCCGTGGGAGTCTGCCGTGGGGCCGAACAAGACGTTCGAAAAAGTGACGTTCAGGAGCGGCGAGACCGTCTGTGTCGGCGATCTTTATCTCCCGGCACAGGCGCCGGCGCCGGCGGTGACCATCATCGGCCCCATGACCTTCCAGAAGGAACAGGCGCCCACTCAATACGCCAGGAAGCTTGCGGAACTCGGATACGCCGCGCTCGCCTTCGACCCGCGCTACCGCGGTGAAAGTGGCGGGGAGCCCCGGTGTTGGGAGAACCCCGCGGCAAAAGTCGAGGACCTCAAGAACTCGCTGCAGTATCTTGCAACCCGACACGACATCGACGCTGAGCGGATGTTTGTCCTGGGCATCTGCCAAGGCAGCTCAGAGGCATTGAAGGCCGCCGCGGAGGCACCTGCCGTGAAAGGTTTGGCGACGATCGCCGGGCATTACCGCGACCGCGAGGGCGACATCGATTGGTTGACCGAGGACGGCCTCACGGCGCGAAAGGCGGCCGGGGTGGCGGCCAAGCAGCGCCATGAAGCCACCGGCGACGTTCAATACGTGGCGGGTGTCGACGAGCACGACATGAATGTCGGCATGCCAGGCAAGTTCGTCTGGGACTGGTATCACCCCTGGGCCGAAAGGGGGCTATGGGAGAACCGTTATGCGGTCATGAGCGACGCTGATTTGCTCGACTACGAATCCATCACCTCAGCTCGCGCCATGTCAAAGCCCTGGCTCATGATCCATGGGCAGTACTGCTTCCTGCCGACCGCCGCGAAGCGACACTTCGACGCTGTTCCGACGACCACGCGGAAGTACATCGTCTGGGACGAGACCCCGCATCTCGACTACTATGACAAGCCCGAAATCATTGATCGCGCGGCGCGGCGCGTGGCCGACTGGTTCGCACAATCGTAGTCGGTCACCGCGTCAGCCCGGGACTTATGGACGATCCCTCGGTCACGAAGGGCCGCCCTTGACGCGGTGAAAAGCCTGGCTCCCATCATCGCGGCCTGGGCAGTCAAGCCGGTCTGACGTTCAGGCTGTATTGCGGCGCTTCTCAATCCACCCGCGCGCCCGAAATCTGCACCAGGCGCTGCCAACGCGGCGTCTCGCTCGCGATCATCGCCGCCATCGCCTCCGGACTGTCGCTGACCGCGGGGTCGTAGCCGAGCGGGCGCAGCGCATCGCGAAAGCCGGCTTGCGTGCCCACCTGGCGCAGCCCGGCGAACAGGCGCGCGACCTCGGCATCCGGCGTGCCGGCCGGCACCATCATCGCGTTCCACGACCGGATGTCGATGTCGCCCAGGCCAAGCGCCGGATATTCCGCGAAGGACGGCACATCCGGCAGCAGCCCGAAGCGTCGGCGGCTCGAGACACCCAGCGCGCGCAACCGCCCCGCCTCGACATGCGGGATCAGCGCCGTCGGCAGGTCGGCCGACCCGTCCAGCACGCCCGAGACCGCATCCGTGGTGGCCTGCGCGCCGCCGCGATAGGGCAGTTCGGTGATCTGCACCTGCGCCGCCTGGCCGAGCGCCGCCAGCGTCAGGTGGCTGACCGTGGCCACGCCGGAATGCGCCAGGCGTAGCGCGCCCGGATTGGCGCGCGCCCAGGCGAGTGTCGCCGGCAGGTCGGTCCAGCCGCGTTCGGCCGCACGCTGCGCGTTCACCACCAGCAGCACCGAGGCATCGGTGATCTGCGTGACGGGACGCAGGTCGCGCGTCGGGCTGAACGGCATCGAGGCCTGCAGGAAGGGCGCGGCACACAGCGTCGCGGCGCCGATAATGCCGATCATGGTGCCGTCGGGCGGGCCCTTCGCCACGGCATCGGCGCCGATCAGCCCGCCGGCGCCGCTGCGGTTGTCAACCACGACCGGCTGGTCGAGCACGGCCGGCAGCCGGTCCGCCAGCACGCGCGCCAGGCTGTCCACCCCGCCGCCGGGGGGAAACGGCACCACGACGCGCAGCGGCCGGCGCGTGCCCTGCCCGAGGGCCGGCGCGGCGAACACGGATGCACCGCCGAGGATGAAGGGCCTTCGCCTGATGATCATGCTGTTGTCTCCCGAACGTGATGACGGTAAGGCGCGCGCGGCGCGAACGGAAGCCGCGGACTGGCGGCGGCTCCTTGCTCGTCAAGCCGCATCCGGCGCCGCGTCGGCGGATGGCGTGGGGCAGTCGCGCCATTCAGGCCGTGCGCCATCGCGCATCGTCGGCGCGCCGCGGGGCATTGCTGCGTCGCATGGGGCGCGGACGCGCCACTGGCTTCGCCGCGCTATCGCGCAGGGCGTCCCGCGCGTGCCGCCACGCTTCGCGGAATCCGCCCGCGTCGCAGCGCCTCCTGCCAGACGCGCTCGACCGCCCGCGCGCCGCGCCGTGTGACCGCGCGCTCATCCGCCACCGTCACGCGCCCGTCGCGCAACAGCACGCGGCCCTCCACCATCGCGAGCGACAAGTCGGACGCCGCGCCATTGGTCAGCAGCGCCTTCAACGGGTCCCACACCGGCTGGTAGCGCGACGAACCGAGGTCGAACGCCACCAGGTCCGCCCGCGCGCCGGGCGCGATCACGCCAAGGTCGTCGCGCCCCAGCGCCAGCGCCGCGTCGCGCGTGGCGGCGCGCAGCACGCGCTCGGCCGACAACCCATGCGCCGTGCCGGACTGTACCTTGGCGAAGATCGACGCCGTGCGGATCTCCTGCACCATGTCCAGCGTCACGCCATCGGTGCCGATGCCAAGCCGCACGCCGGCGGCCTCGAAGCGTGCCAGCGGCACGAAACGGCCGCTGCGCGCGAAGGCCAGCGGGCAGGACGCCACCGCGGCGCCACCCGCGCGCGCCATCTCCAGCTCCTCATCCGTTGCGTACATCGCATGCGCCAGCACCACGCCGTCGCGCAGCAGGCCGAGGCCGCGCAGGTGCTTGAAGGATCCGGTGCCGTGGCGCGCCCGCACCAGGTCGATCTCATGCAGGTTCTGCGCGGCATGGATGGACACGATGGTGCCGAGTTCGCGCGCCTTGGAGTCAACGCGCCGCAGCAGTTCGGGGGTGCAGGAATCCGGCCCATGCGGCCCGAACCCGATGCGCGTGCGTCCGCGCTGGCCTTCGTCATGCCGGTCGAACAGCGCGACGATGGCATCGAAGCCGGGATCGGCGCTGCCCTCCGGCCGGTAGAGCGGCGTGCCATCCGCCGCCATGTCGAGCCCCGGCGTCGAGAACAGGTAGGGGCAGGAATAGCTGCGCAGGCCCAGCGCGCGCGCGCGTTCGATGAAGGGCGCCTGCTGCAGCCGGAACACGTCGAGCACGGTGGTGGTGCCGCAGCGCAACCCTTCCAGCAGCGCCATCTCGGCCACGTCGCCGATCTCCTCCGGCGTCATGATCTCGGCCGCCAGGTCGCCAATCGGCATCAGCAGCGAAAAGACGATGTGCCCCGGCAGGTCGCCCGGCGCGATGTCGTCGGCCAGGCCGCGGAACAGCGGCGCCGAGACGGCGTGGTTGTGCAGGTTCACCAGGCCGGGCAACAGCAGCGCGTCGGGCAGGTCGATGCGTTCGGCGTCGATGCCGGCGGCATCTGCCAGCACATCCTGGATCGCGCCATCGGCGCCGATCAGCACGGCGTGGTTCTCCCGCAGCCCGCCCTCGGCGCACCAGGTCCAGCGTGGTGTCAGAAGCGTCGATCGCATGTGGTGGGTCCCGGAGATGGCGGCCCGCGCATTCGGCGGCCTTCCGGGCGGCGGCGCAATGGGGCGCGCTAAGGCCGCGAGGGCGCCGATCCGCACGGCCGTTGGCGAGCACCAGCCACCGTGCGATGCCGCGCGTCAGGCCTGCGCCATCCCGATCCGCCCGAGCCCCGGCAGTTTCACCGCCGGGCGCCGCAGGTCGATCCCTGCCACGCCACCGAGGATGTTCACCTCGATGCCCTCGATCCAGCCCAGCGTCACACCCGCATATCCGCCGAGCGACAGGCGGAGCCCGGTCCCGGAGCCGGTGCGGCGCAGCCACCACCCGTCATGGGGGTAGTCCTTGCCGATCGCGTTGGGCGGCAGCACGGCCTGCGCCTCGGGCACCGCCTCGAGCACGGCGGCAACGAAGGTATTGGAATTGGGCCCCGGCCAGACGCGGTAATCGCCGCGCTCGCGCCAGGGATAGGCCGCGATCGCGGCGCGCATGCGCGGGATCAGCGCCGCGGCGGCATCGCCATCGGCAGCGAAGACGATCTCGGGCGCGCGGCCGAACCAGCGGCCATCCGGCACGAAGCCGTTGACGCGGATCGGCTCGCCCCAGGCGGTGTAGTCGTAGCGCGTGTAGTCGGCGGCGCCCTCGGGCTTCACCACGATCCATGTGTGCACCGCGAAGATGCCGCGCCAGCGCACCGTGGGCGCGGCGAAGACCCGCACGATCGCGCCCGGGTGTTCGCCGGCGGGCGGCAGGTGGCCGATGCTCGACCGGTCCGCCGCCGCCCAGGCGGTGCCGATGCCCTGGCGCTGGTGCAGCGCTGCGGCAATGCCGATCGGCACCAGCCACAGGATGACGAACAGGATCAGCATGCGTCGCGCGATCTTCATGGAAGGCCATGATTTGTGGCCCGTAGGGCCATCGGCAAGCCCGCGCGCGCCGCTGCCCCCCTGGCGATGCCCCCGCTGCGCCCCGATATCCCACCTACCCTGATCAGGATGCTTCATCATGAGCCAATCCGCCGACTATACGCCGCCCAAGGTCTGGGCGTGGAACAAGGCCAATGGCGGCCGCTTCGCCAACATCAACCGCCCCATCGCCGGCCCCACGCACGACAAGGACCTGCCGGTCGGGCGGCACCCCTTGCAGCTCTATTCGCTCGGCACGCCGAACGGCGTGAAGGTGACCATCATGCTCGAGGAGCTGCTCGCGCTCGGGCATGCGGGCGCGGAATACGACGCCTGGCTGATCCGCATCGGTGAGGGCGACCAGTTCGGTTCGGGCTTCGTCGCCGCGAACCCCAATTCCAAGATCCCGGCCCTGGTGGACCGCAGCGGTCCCGGGCCGATCCGCGTGTTCGAATCGGGCGCCATCCTGATGCACCTGGCGGAGAAGTTCGGCGCCTTCCTGCCGACCGAGACCGCCGCGCGCGCCGAGACACTGTCCTGGCTGTTCTGGCAGATGGGCAGCGCGCCGTATCTCGGCGGCGGCTTCGGCCACTTCTACGCTTATGCGCCCTTCAAGATGGAATACCCGATCGACCGCTTCTCCATGGAGGTGAAGCGCCAGCTCGATGTGCTGGACCGGCAGCTGGCCGACAACGCCTTCATCGCGGGCGCGGAGTACACCATCGCCGACATGGCGATCTGGCCCTGGTATGGCGGTCTGGTGAAGGGCTGGCTCTATGGCGCGGCGGAATTCCTGGACGTGCAATCCTATCGGCACGTGAACCGCTGGGCCGACATGATCGGCGAACGCCCCGCGGTGCAGCGCGGTCGCATGGTGAACCGCGTGCAGGGCGACCCCGCCACGCAATTGCACGAGCGCCACGACGCCGCGGACTTCGACACCCGCACGCAGGACAAGCTGAAGGCGGCGGAGTGATGCGCGCGAGCGGCCGTTTTCGTCGCGCCACCGCGCGCGGGCCGCTGATTTAACCGTCGATTAGCCCGGCCATCCTACCACTGGGGCGTGCGCCTTCGCGGCGCTTCGGTGGCAGGAGGCCCCTCGATGACGACCCTTCCCTCGTTGGCCGCGACGCGGCCCGCCGCCCTGGGCATCACGGGCGACCCCACGGCCCTGCAGTACGCCTTCGACGAAACCTGTTCGGTCCTGGTCGGCTGGCAGCGGCGCGACGGTGTGCTGCGCATGCTCTCGCCGACCGCAGCGGTGGTCGGCGGCGTCGCAGGCTTGCGGCCCGGAGACAAGCTGCGCCTGGTGATCTATCGCGACGACGTGGTGGTGCGCGACTGCCGCGTGACGCGCACGACGCTGCAAGGCGTGGAACTCGTGCACGCCGCGCCGGGCACGCCCGCGCTGCAATAGCGCGCCGTGCCGGCATCAACCTCTCCTTGAGGCTTCGTCCTGAAAACTCTCCCGCCGCGGCGCCGCACGCGCCAGGCGCAAGGGGCTGGCCATGCTGCACGCGACCGACGCATCCGGATCGCACGCGAACGAACGTTGCGCGGTGCTGATCGGCGGCCAGCGCCACGCGACCATCCTGCGCAGCGCATTGCGCGGCCGCTTCGTGATCGCCGGCTGGCCCGGCCTGGCGCTGGGCACGCGGCTGCACCTGATCCTGGATCGCGGTCGGTCGGTGGTGCAGGAATGCGAGGTCATCGGTGCGACGGCGCTCGGCATCGAACTGGCCCGCGTTGAGGGGGCGGCGGTGCCGGACGGCGCTGCGGATGAGTCCGTGCCGTTGCCGCAGGCGGAACCGGCGGCGCCCCGGCGGCGAACGTAATCGCCGTGAATGCGTTGCTGCACACGGGGTCGTCGCGGACGAGTTGTGCCTGAACGCAGAAAGCGGGCAGTGCCGCGCCCGACGTCGGACGGCAGGGGTGGTGGCGGAGGGGATGGGATTCGAACCCACGATAGGACTTGACATCCTATAACGGTTTAGCAAACCGCCGCCTTCGGCCACTCGGCCACCCCTCCGCAGGAGTGGAAAGTCTCACGGCGTTTGAGAGGTCGTATCTACCGGCCCAGCCGCGCAGCGTCAAACACGGCGCGCTGCGGCAAATGCGCCGCGCGCCGCGCCGCTGTCAGGACAGCGCGATCTCCATGCCACGCTTCACCGCTGGCCGCGCCATCAGCGCGTCGTACCAGCGCGCGACGTTCGGGTAGTCCGACATCGCCTTGCCCTGCGTCGGCAAATGCCGCTCCGCCCGCCAGGCCCAGCCCAGGATGGCGAAATCCGCGATCGAGGGCTCGCCCGCCGTCGCCACGAAATCCCGCCCGGCGAGGCGCTTGTCGAGCACCCCATACAGCCGCAGCGTCTCCTTCCCGTAGCGGTTCAGACCGTAATCCTTCGCCGGACCGTCGGGCTGCATCATGAAGTGGTGCACCTGTCCCGGCATCGGCCCGAAGCCGCCCATCTGCCAGTTCAGCCATTCATAGACGGGCACGCGTGCGCGCAGGTCGGCGGGCAGGAACTTGCCCGTCTTCTCCGCCAGGTACAGCAGGATCGCCCCGCTCTCGAACACCGTGATCGGCTGCCCGCCCGGCCCGTCGGGGTCCTTGATGGCGGGGATGCGGTTGTTCGGGCTGAATGCGAGGAAGTCGGGGTTGAACTGCTCGTCCTTGCTGATGTTCACGGGCTTCACCGTATAGGCGAGGCCCATTTCTTCCAGCGCCACGCTGATCTTGCGCCCGTTGGGCGTGTTCCAGGTCCACAACTCGATAGCCATGCGGCGATCCCCCTGACGGCGATGATGCGTCCGCTTCGCACGCCGGCGCCCCAGCGTCCACCGCGCCGGTCAGGCTGCCCTCCGCCAGGCGCGGAGCAACCCATGCGCCACCGCCAGCAGCGCCGGTCCGACGAACAGCCCCAGGAACCCGAAGGCGATCAAGCCCCCGAACACGCCCAGGATGATCAGGCCGAGCGGCATTGCACTGCCGCGCTGGATCAGCAGCGGCCGCACGATGTTGTCGCTGCCCGACACCGGCAGGATGCCCCAGACCAGCATGAAGATCGCCCAGCCGGTCTGCCCCTCGGTGTACAGCCAGGCGGCCGCGCCAACCCAGGTCACCACCACCAGCGGGCTCAGCACCTGGCTGATCGAGAACACCATTGTCAGGAAGCCCAGCACCGCGGCCCCGGGCACGCCCGCGATGGCAAGCCCGATCCCCATCAGCACAGCCTGCAGGATGCCGGTGCCGACCACACCCCAGGCCACGCCGCGCACCGCCCCGCCGGCGGCCTCGATCGA
The DNA here is from genome assembly GCF_022846615.1 of Roseomonas fluvialis. Taxonomy (NCBI): domain Bacteria; kingdom Pseudomonadati; phylum Pseudomonadota; class Alphaproteobacteria; order Acetobacterales; family Roseomonadaceae; genus Roseomonas; species Roseomonas fluvialis. Next base: position 2,221,157 of record NZ_AP025637.1, on the reverse strand, counting down.
CGCCACGCCGGTCTTTCCGCCCAGGCGCTCGGCGATGTCGCGCAGTTGCGCCGCGATGCTGTCGCCGCTGGTCCAGAACATCGCCGCCACCAGCAGCGCCAGCAGCACCTGCACGATACTGCCCGCCGCCGCCTGGCCGAGTTCCACCAGGATCCGAGCGATCTGCCCGGAATAGGGCGCGACCAGCGCATTGATGTTGCCCTGGAACCCATGCAGCCGCACCCAGGCGCGCGCGGCGGTGTCGCCCACCACCGGCAGGTCGGTCAGCCAGGCCGGCGCGGTCGCGGGCAGTTCCTCGATCAGGCCGCGGGCCCGCAGCGCGATGGTGCCGATCTGCTCGGCCAGCCCCGGCGCCATCAGCAGCAGCGGTAATGCAACGGCCAGCACCAACACCAGCAGCAGCGCCGCAGCCGCAAGCCCGGGCCGCACGCCGTGCCGTACCAGCCAATCCCGCGCCGGCCACGTGCCGATGGCAATGAAGGCGCCGAAAGCGACCGCCATGGCGAAGGGTTCGAGCACCCGGAACACGCCGTACAGCAGCAGCGCAAGCAGGATCAGCACCGCCGCGCGCTCGGCGAGGTGCAGCGTCTCGGCATGGCGCTGGTCGGGCGCCGGCGACTCACTCTCCATGGTACTTCCCCGCACTCCCCGGCGTCAGCGAAGCACGCCAGGGCGCGGCAGGGGAAGGCGGCTGTCAGCCAAGCTTCTGCTTCAGCACCTCGTTGACCAGGGCGGGGTTCCCCTTGCCCTGCATGGCCCGCATGGTTTGGCCGACAAAGAAGCCGAACAGCTTGTCCTTGCCCGAGCGGTATTCCGCCACCTTGTCGGCATTGGCGGCGAGCACGCCGTCGATGACCGCCTCGATCGCACCGGTGTCGGTCACCTGCTTCAGGCCGCGTTCCTCGACGATCACGCCGGGTGCGCGGCCGGTCTCGACCATCGCCTCGAAGACTTCCTTCGCCAGCTTCCCCGACAGCGTGTTGTCCGCCATCAGGTCAAGCAGCGCGCCAAGATCCGCCGCCGAGACCGGCGGTTCGGCAATCGACGTCTTGGTGCGGTTGATCGCGGCGAACAGGTCGCCCATCACCCAGTTCGCCGCCTGCTTGGCGTCGCGGCCCTTGGCCACGGCCTCGTAGTAGGCGGCGGTTTCCTTCTCGAGCGTGAGCACATGCGCGTCGTAGGGCGTGATGCCGTAGTCGTTCACGTAGCGCGCGCGGCGCTGGTCCGGCAGTTCCGGCAGCGCGGCCTTGAGCTGATCCACCCAGGACTGCTCGATCACCAGCGGCGGCAGGTCGGGGTCCGGGAAGTAGCGGTAATCATGCGCGTCCTCCTTCGACCGCATGGACCGCGTGATGCCGCGCGACGTATCGAACAGCCGGGTTTCCTGGTTCACCTCGCCGCCCGATTCCCAGACGTCGATCTGCCGGCGCGCCTCGGCCTCGACGGCCTGCATCACGAAGCGGATGGAGTTGACGTTCTTCACCTCGCAGCGCGTGCGGAACCCCTCGCCCGCGCGGCGCACCGACACGTTCACGTCGGCGCGCATGGACCCTTCCTCCATGTTGCCGTCGCAGGTGCCGAGGTAGCGCAGGATCTGTCGCAGCTTGGTCAGATACGCGCCGGCTTCCTCGGGGGACCGCATGTCGGGTTCCGACACGATTTCCATCAGCGCCACACCCGACCGGTTCAGGTCGATGAAGGACTTCGTCGGATGCTGGTCGTGCAGCGACTTGCCCGCATCCTGCTCGAGGTGCAGGCGCGTGATGCCGATGGTCTTGGTGGTGCCGTCCGACAGGCTGATCTCGACCTCGCCGGTGCCCACGATCGGGTGCGCGAACTGGCTGATCTGGTAGCCCTGCGGCAGGTCCGCATAGAAGTAATTCTTGCGGTCGAAGCGCGACCACAGGTTCACCTGCGCGTTCAGCCCCAGGCCCGTGCGCACGGCCTGCGCCACGCATTCGCGGTTGATCACCGGCAGCATGCCCGGGAAGCCGGCATCGACGAACGACACCTGGCTGTTCGGCTCCGCGCCGAACTCGGTCGCCGCGCCGGAGAACAGCTTGGCGTTGCTGACGACCTGCGCGTGGACTTCCAGACCGATGACCAGCTCCCACGGGCCGGTGCTGCCTTCAATGGTGTACGACATCGCCACCCTCCTGCTTCGCCCAGGCGAAGACGCGTTCCTGTTCCTCGGCGAGGAACGCCGCCGCGTCCCCACCCACGATGCGCCCGCAGCGCTCGGCACAGCGCGCGAAGCCGACCAGCGGCCGCCCGCGCATCCGCCCATGCGCGACCGATCGCACATCCACCACCACCGCCGAGACCAGCGGCCAGCCGCGCGCCGTCGCGTCCCGGCACAGCGCGAACAGATGCGGGTCCATCCGCCGGCGCGCCACCGACCACGGCACGCCGCTCGCGTCCGCCACCGCGCCATAGCTGACGCAGCGGCGCGCCGCCGCGGCGCGGCGGATCAGCGCCAGGCTCGCCGCGGCATCGAGCATCGCGTTCACAGCCCGGCCCGGATCGCCGGCAGCGCCTTGAACTCCGCCGCCCGCTCGATCGCCGCGCCGACCGCGAACACCGTCTCCTCGTCGAAAGGCCGCCCGATCACCTGCAGCCCGAGCGGCAGCCCCTGCCCGTCCAGCCCCGCCGGCACCGACAGCCCCGGCAGCCCCGCCAGGTTCGCCGTCACCGTGAACACGTCGTTCAGGTACATCTTGATCGGATCGTCCGAGTTCTCGCCCTCGGCGAAGGCAGCGCTCGGCGTCGCCGGCGTCAGGATGGCATCCACCTGGCCGAAGGCCTGCGTGAAGTCGCGCGCGATCAACGCCCGCACCTTCTGCGCCTTCAGGTAGTACGCATCGTAGTAGCCGGCACTCAGCACATAGGTGCCGATCATGATGCGCCGGCGCACCTCCTGGCCGAAGCCGGCTTCGCGCGTGCGCTCGTACAGGTCGCGCAGGTCGGAATCCTTCTCCGCCACGCGCAGCCCGAAGCGCACGCCGTCGTAGCGCGCGAGGTTCGACGACGCCTCGGCGGGGGCCACGATGTAGTAGGTCGGCAGCGCGTATTTCGTGTGCGGCAGCGTGATGTCGACGATCTCCGCCCCCGCCTCGCGCAGCCAATCGAGGCCCTGTCGCCACAGCCGCTCGATCTCCGGCGGCGTGCCGTCCAGGCGGTATTCCTTCGGCACGCCGATCCGCAGCCCCTTCACCGATCGCGTGCAGGCGCGAGAAAAGTCCGGCACCGGCTTGTCGGCGCTGGTCGAATCCTTCGGATCGAACCCCGCCATCGACCGCAGCAGGATCGCGCAATCCTCGACCGTGCGCGCGAATGGCCCCGCCTGGTCGAGCGAGGACGCAAACGCCACGATCCCGAATCGCGAACACCGCCCATAGGTCGGCTTGATGCCCGCAATGCCGCAGAACGCCGCCGGCTGGCGGATCGACCCGCCGGTGTCGGTGCCGGTCGCGCCCAGCGCCATGCGCGCCGCCACCGCCGCCGCCGAGCCACCCGAGGATCCGCCAGGAACGAGCCGCACATCCGGGTCGTTGCGCCGCGACCAGGGGTTCACGACACCCCCATACGCCGAGGTCAGGTTCGACGACCCCATTGCGAATTCGTCGAGGTTCGCCTTGCCCAGGAACACCGCGCCGTCACGCTTCAACTGCGACGTCACCGTGCTCTCGTAGGGCGGGATGAAGCCGCCCAGGATCTTCGACCCCGCCGTGGTCTGCACGCCCTCGGTGCAGAACAGGTCCTTGATGGCGAGGGGTATGCCCTCGAGCCGCCCGGCCTCGCCGCGCGCGCGCTTCGCGTCGGACTGCTTCGCGGCCTCGAGCGCCGCTTCGGGCGTCGTGGTGATGAAGGCATTCAGGCGCGGATTCAGCGCCTCCATCGCGTCCACATGCGCGCGCGTCAGTTCCACGGCGCTGATGGCACCTTCGTCCAGCGCGACGATCGCGCCGGCCAGGGTGAAGTCGGTCGGATGCATCACTCAACCACCTTCGGCACGCCGAAATACACGCCCTCGCGGTCCGGCGCGTTGGCCAGCACCTTCTCCGCGATGCCGCCATCGGTCACCACGTCGTCGCGCAAAGGCATCGCCGCGATGCCCTGGGGCGTGCCGCCGGCCATGGGCTTCACGCCGTCCGTGTCCACCGCCTGCAATTGCTCGATCCAGCCCAGGATGCCGTTGAGCTCGCCCTGCACACGGGCGACCTCCTCCTCGGGCAGGCGGATGCGGGCAAGGGCGGCGACGCGCCGCACGGTGGCGGTATCGAGGGACATAGCCGGGTCTTCCAGGGAAACGGGGGGCGGACCATAAGGCCGTGCATGGCCATCATCAACCTGAAGGACCTGCGCGCCGCCCTGCCCCGCCATGCGCGCCTCATCGGCCTCGATCCCGGGGCGAAGGTGATCGGCGTGGCGCTGTCGGACGTCACACTGATGCTCGCCAGCGCCTATGGCGCGCTCAAACGGGGCAAGCTTGCCGCAAACGCGGCCGAAATCGTCGCGATCGCGCGCAAGGAGGGCGCCGGGGGCATCGTGGTCGGCCTGCCGCTGTCGATGGACGGTTCCATGGGCCCGGCCGCGCAGGCGGCGAAGGACTGGGCGCGGTCGCTCAGCGACGCGACGGGCATCGATGTCGCGCTGTTCGACGAACGCCTGTCCTCGGCCGCGGTGAACCGGATGCTGGTGAGCGAGGCCGACCTGACGCGCGCCAAGCGCGCCGTGGCGGTGGACCGCGCCGCGGCGGCGTACATGCTGCAGACGGCGCTGGATGTCTCGCGCCACTGAACAGGGCGCGCTACGATAGTCTTGCATGGCCGCGCCCGCCTTCGAGATCCGCAACCGCATGGCCGCCGTGGGCTGGGGCTTCATGGCGGTGTGGCTCGGCATGGTGGGGCTGTTCACCTTCATCATGGGGCGCGACGGGCCGCACCCCTCCCAGCCGGCGCTGCTGCAGCAGGGCGTGCTGGCGGGATTCTGGATCGTCGGGCTGACCGTGGCGGGGCATGTGATGTCGAAGCCCTGCACCAGCCTGTCGGTCGCGACCGACGGCACCGCGACGCTGGTGCGCCGCACGCCGCTGCGGCGCGAGGTCGAGACCTGGCCCCCAGGCGCGATCACCGCCATCGAGGTCCGCGCCGGCAAGGATGATGAGGGCGACCCCTACTGGCACACCATGCTGGTCGCGGCCGATGGTGCCGAGCACATGATCCGCGAGGGCCGCGACCCCGACGACCAGCGCGCCATGGCCGCCCGGCTGCGCGCCGCGCTGCGCCTGGCCTGACGCTGGCCGAATCCCGCCCGCCGCTTTATGACGGCCCCCGGGCCCCGGGCCGTGCGGCGCTGCACCGGCGCCGCGGCTGGGGGCCGCAGCGTCTCCGGGGTCCGGCCGTGTCGCATCCATCGAAGCACCTGTTGGCCATCGAGGGCCTCGAGCCGCCGCATATCGCGGATCTGCTCGACCTTGCGGAATCCTATGCGCTGTTGAACCGCAGCGGGAAGACGCAACGCGACCTGCTGAAGGGCCGCACGCTGATCAACCTGTTCTTCGAGGACAGCACGCGCACGCGCACCTCCTTCGAACTCGCCGGCAAGCGGCTGGGCGCGGACGTCATCAACATGTCGGTCAGCACGTCGTCGGTGAACAAGGGCGAGACGCTGCTGGATACGGCATCGACCCTGAACGCGATGCAATGCGACCTGCTGGTGATCCGCCACGCGCAGTCGGGCGCCCCGGCCCTGCTGAGCCAGAAGGTCGACGCCGCAGTGATCAATGCCGGAGACGGCACGCATGAGCACCCGACGCAGGCTCTGCTGGATGCGCTGACCATCCGGCGGCACAAGGGGCGGCTGGAAGGCCTGATCGTGGCGATCTGCGGGGACATCGCGCATTCGCGTGTCGCGCGGTCGAACATCCATTTGTTGGGCACGATGGGCGCGCGGGTGCGGATCGTTGGCCCACCCACGCTGATCCCGGCGGATGCGGCGCGGCTTGGGGTCGAGGTCTTCACCGACATGAAGGCGGGGCTCGCCGGCGCGGACGTCGTGATGATGTTGCGCCTGCAACGCGAACGCATGGCGGCCGGCGGGCTCGTTCCCTCGGCGCGGGAGTTTTTCCGCTTCTACGGGCTGGATGCCGAGAAGCTGGCGGTGGCCAAGCCGGACAGCATCGTGATGCATCCGGGGCCGATGAACCGCGGGGTGGAGATCGACAGCGCCATCGCCGATCACCCGACGCGCAGCGTGATCGGCGAGCAGGTGGAGATGGGGGTCGCGTGCCGGATGGCGGTGCTCGACATCCTGGCGCGGCGGCTGCCGCGGAACCGGTGAGCGCGCCGCGGCTTGCCCATGCGGACGAGGCCGGCGCGCTGCGCGACCTGGTCCGCGCGGCCTATGCCATCTACATCCCGCGTCTGGGCCGCGAACCCGCGCCGATGCAGGACGACTACGGCGCGCGCATCGCCGCCGGCGAGGCCTGGGTGCTGGAGCAGGACGGCGCGCTGGTCGGCGCGCTGGTACTCGAGGACGAGCCCGACGCGCTGATGCTCTACAACATCGCCGTGGCACCCACCGCGCAGGGCCAGGGCGTGGGCAAGCGCCTCATCGCCTTCACCGAGGCTGAGGCGCGTCGGCGCGGCCATGCGGTGCTGCGGCTGTTCACCAACGAGAAGATGGTCGAGAACGTCGCGATGTACCCGCGCCTCGGCTTCATCGAGACGCATCGCGGCAGCGAGGCAGGCCACCGGCGCGTGTATTTCGAGAAGCGGTTGTGACAGCGCTGAGCAACCTGCTGGAGAACGCCATCGCGCTGCTCGCTCTCAGCGCTATTCCGGCCTTGCTTGTCGGGCGTGTACAGCGGCCAGGCGCGCTTTCGTTCCTCAAGGTCCATGCCGCCGTCTTCACGGCCTTGGTGGGCTTGGCGCTGATCGTCTTCCCGCTGCGGTCCGCGGCCGATCCATGGTGGCCGCACCCGATACAGGTCACGTTCTGGTTCGTGGCGTTCCTCGCATGGGCGATGGAATTGCTGGCGCTCCGCGCGATCATCTATGTGGCGCGGTTACGGACCCGGCACTCACTGCCCCGGCAGCATCCGCCGGAGTAGACCGTGGCTGTGCAGCAGCGTGTGCCGCAGCACGACCGTCAGATGCGCCGCCAGCGCCGCCGCCAGCAGCAGCGCGCCCGCGATGTGCGTCCACTTGCCGGCCAGCGCGAGCCACGCCCATCGCGGCAGCGGGTTAGGCAGCGCCAGAACGCCCGCGAACAGCACGCCATACCCACCGGCCATCACGTAGACGAAGCCGCTGACCGGCATGACGAACATCGCAAGGTACAATCCGCGCTCGGCATGATGGACAATGCGCTGGTCCAGAACCGTCAGCCCGGGCGCCCAAGGGGGCAATTCCCCCGCGCGGCGCGCCCAGAGCCGCACCAGCGCGACCGCGAGCGCCACCAGGCCCAGCGTCTTGTGCCAGTTGTAGATGGCATCGCGCGCGGTGCCGGATTCGTCCGGCAGGCGCGTCATCACCAGGCCGGCGGCGACCTGCACGGCGAACAGGGCGGCGACGATCCAGTGCAGCGCCTTGGTCAGGCTGCCGTAGCCCTGGGGGGAGTTCAGCATCGGCATGGGCGGGTCCTTCGGGCAAGGCAGCGGTCCGGCCGCGGGCAATGGTCGAGGCCAGGGCAACGGCGTGGGCGAAGTGAGTCAATGGCGGTGGATAACAGCCCGAGGCGATGTGCGCCGAGCGCGGCGGCGTCGCCACGGCCGGTTGCCCGGACCGACAGCCGGGGCGCACCGGCGCAGTGGCCAGCCGCCCCGTGGCGCGACACGCGTCGGCGCGAACGACCCCATGGGGGCGGCTGGCGGGACTCGCGGGGGCGGCTATAACGGCGGCGATGCTCGACCTGCTGATCACGAATGCCCGGCTGCTGGACCCCGCCTCCGGCCTCGATGCGGCGGGGGCCGTGTTGGTGCGCGGTGGGGCTATCGTGGATGTCGGGCCGGCGCTGTCAGCGCCCGAGGGCGCGGAGACGCTGGATGCCGGCGGCGCGTGCCTGGCGCCCGGGCTGGTCGACCTGCGCGCCAACCTGGGCGAGCCGGGCGCCGAGCACCGGGAGAGCATCGCGAGCGCCGCGCAGGCCGCGGCGGCGGGGGGGATCACCACGCTCTGCGTGCTCCCGGATACCGACCCGGCGCTGGATGACCCGGCGCTGCTTTCCTTCATGATCCGTCGCGGCGAGGCGACCGGGTCGGTGGCGTTGCTGCCCTATGGCGCCGCGACGGCGGGCTGCGCGGGGAAGGAACTGGCGGAGTTCGGGCTGCTGCGCGAGGCCGGGGCGATCGCCTTCACCGATGGCGCCAAGGCGATCGGCTCGGCACGGATGATGCGCGTCGCGCTGTCGTATGCGCGGGCCTTCGGGGCGTTCGTGGTGCAGCACCCGGAGGAGCCGTCCTTGTCCATCGGCGGCGCGGCGACGGAGGGGGAGCTGGCGACGCGGCTTGGCCTGCCGGGCATCCCGCCGGCAGCGGAAGCGATGATGGTGGCGCGCGACATCGCGCTGGCGCGGCTGACGGGCGGGCATGTGCATTTCGCGCATCTGTCGACCGGCGCGGCGCTGGAGGTGGTGCGCGCCGCCAAGGCCGAGGGCCTGCGCGTCACCTGCGACACGGCGCCGCCGTATTTCGACCTGAACGAGACGGCGATCGGCGATTACCGGACCTACGCTAAGCTGTCGCCGCCGTTGCGGACGGAGGCGGATCGGCAGGCGGTGGTGGCAGCGCTGGCGGATGGCACGATCGATGCGATCGCGTCGGACCACCAGCCGCGCGATGCGGACGACAAGCGCCTGCCGTTTGCGCAGGCCGAGGCCGGGGGCGCGGGTCTGGCGACGCTGCTCGGCGTGACGCTGGCGCGGGTGCATGGGGGGGATCTGTCCATGCTGGCCGCCCTGGGTCTGCTGACGTGCAGGCCGGCGGCGCTGCTCGGGCTGCCGGTGGGGCGGCTGGCGGTGGGCGCGCCGGCGGACCTGGTGCTGTTCCATGCAGAGCGGGGCTGGATGGTCGAGGCCGGGAAGCTGCCAGGGAAGGCGCAGAACTCGCCGTTTGACGGGCGGGCGCTGGAGGGACGCGTGCTCGGCACCTGGAAGGCCGGGCGGCGGGTCTTTGGGGCATGATCACCGACCCGTCGATGGGGTTCCTGGTGGCGCTGGTCGGCGCCTACCTGATCGGGTCGATCCCCTTTGGGCTTTTGCTGACGCGCTGGGCGGGGCTGGGGGATATCCGGGCGATCGGGTCGGGGAATATCGGCGCGACGAATGTGCTGCGGACCGGGCGCAAGGGCCTGGCGGTGGCGACCCTGCTGCTGGATGCGCTGAAAGGCGTGGTGGCGGTGCTGCTGCTGCGCTGGGTGGCGCCGGAGCAGGATCTGGTCGCGGGCACGGCGGCGGTGCTGGGGCATACGCTGCCGGTGTGGCTGGGGTTTCGCGGCGGGAAAGGCGGGGCGACGGCGCTGGGGGTATGCGCTGCGGCGATGTGGCCGGTGGCGCTGTGCTGCGTGGCGTTGTGGCTGGTGACGGCGAAGGTGGTGCGGATTTCCTCGGTGGCGACGCTGGTGCCGATGGCGGCGTCGCCGCTGCTGGCGCTGGTGTTCTCGGATGCCGAGCATGCGCTGATGGCGCTGCTGGTGGCAGTGCTGGTGGTCTGGCGGCATGAGGGGAATATCCGGCGGTTGCTGGCCGGAACGGAGCCGCGGATCGGGGAGAAGCGGTAGGGTGCGGTTTCGGACAAATGGCTGGCCGCGGGTGGCAGGGGGTTTTCTGCTGACCGAGGGCAGCCGGCAGCTTTGTACGTTTTCGGACAACAGGATCGGGTTGAGCCGGCGGTGGTCTGCGAAGCGCTGCGGCGAAGTGAGCCGCATCGCGTTTTCGGACAAATTGGCGGGCAGCGGCGCGGGATGGTTTTCGCGGCGGTCGAGATGCGCGTGCGCTTGGTCTGGCGGACACTCTCCGTGAACGCGGGCACGGACCATCGCGACGCTGAGACGTAGCGGTCTCATCCTTGCAGCCCCTCTGCCCCGTAACAGAAACATTGCGGAAGCAAGCTTTGGACACGTCTGTTCGCACCCCTTGCGGGTGATGATCGGGCGGATGGACGGCTTCAAAGAGCGGATGAGAACATAGTAAGAACATGGTTCGGTGACAAGGAAAAAGCTGCGCGAGATCGTTGCGGGGCGGCGGTCGGGCGAGAGATGATCGCGGCGGTCCGAGGCGCGCCTGGGCGGAACCGCGCGCTCTGCGCATCGTAACACTGAAACCGGGGAGCGACTTGTAGCGATGCGACGCCGTCAACTTCTCGGTGGGCTTGGCCTTGCCGTAGCCGTCGGCCCCGGGTGTGCCGAGTATGCTGTTCCGTCCTCGCTCCCGCCGATCTGGGTTCGGTCGGAGCCCTCAGTCGCGATGCTGCGGGACGTGCGTGCCATCCGCATTTATCCCGTCGTCGAGGTCTTTGAACGCGTCTGGAGCCAAGCGTCCGACGCCACCACCGGCCAACAGACCGGACCGGACAGCCTCGTTCCGCCGAGCTTCGGGACGGCCGCGCTACTGCGTTGCAACGAGGTGGCGCGCGAGGCGATCGGCCCGCCGAGCCCAGCTTCGGTCGATCCATCCGGTCGTCTCGTGCGAACGCCGTTCCCGCGCATATGGAGCCAGGAGGAACGCCTGGCCTGGAACCAGCGGCCGCCAGCGGAACAGGCCCAGGATCTGAACATCTGGCCCACCATCAGTATTCGCGACGCGATGGGCCCCGCGTCGTCGCCTCGGCAGGGCCGATCGCTGATTGTGGTCAACTATGCGACACGGTGGCAGCGGTCCTCCACGGTCCCGTCCGAGGCCTGGACGCGCGGCGATGCCTTCGCGCTGCTGGTGGAGCGACGGGAGGTTCCGTCCCTCATGCTCACGGTGCTGGAAACGTTGACGCGTCAGGCCGTGGCGCCGCTGCGCGGGGAGCCGCCGCTGCCATCGCGTGCGTGATTTGAAGCCTGCCTGCCGTCGGCGCGACTCGCCAAGCGGCGGACCCAGTTCCCGGCGGGGGTCTGGGGGCAGCGCCCCCATAACCTCCTCCGCTCAATGCACCCCCGCCACCGGAATCCCCCCCGGCCCCGGCCGCCGCACTCCCAATACCCGACGCAAGTCCTCCACCCGCCCCGCCGCCACACACGCCCTCAGCAGCGTGAACTCCACCAAATCCGTCTGCGCCCGGCTGCCGCCGATACGTTCGCTCTCGGCCAGCAGCGGTTCCAGCGCCTCGATCGCCGCGTCGAAATCGCCGCGCGCGAAGGCTGTGAAGCCGCGTGACGCGGCCGGGATCACCGACCCCGAGGGATAGCGCCCGGCCCGCGCCAATTCCTCCATCTGCCGGATTCGCGCCTCGAGCCCTTCGCCGTCGCCGGCCACACTCTGCGCCAGCACGACATGCAAATCAGGGAAGGACGCGCCGGCGCGTGGGAAGTGACTGACCGCGAAATCATGCATCTCGCGCCAGGCGGCATAATCCCGCGGCGCGCCGGCCAGTTCCATGCGCCAGAGGAAGGACACCGCATCCTGCAGCTTCTGCCGCGGCAACCCGCTGTGCCCGGCCAGCGAGAAGGCCGCGCGATACAGCCGCGCCGCCTCCGCCAGGTCGCCCTCGGCCAGCGCACTCAGCGCTTGGTGCCAGTGCAGGTGGCCATGCAGGATGCCGCCGCGCGGGTAGGTCTTGAGCCACTCCGCCAGGAAGGCGCGGGCCGCACCTGGTTCGCCATCCTCGTAGAACAGATGCGCCTGGGAATGGGCGATCCAGCCGCTGGCCGGCTGCTGTGCGTAGGACCGCGCGATGAGGGGCCGCGCGGCGTCGCGCTGACCGTCCTCGTTCAGCGCCATGGCGTAGCTGGAGCCGAACCACCAGTCATCGCCGTAATGCGGTGCGAGTGTCGTCATCAGCGCGGCCAGGCGCGCCTTCTGCCCGCGCTCGCCCGACGACCCATGCAGCCCGTTCGGATTGGCCGTGGTGTTCAGCACGATCGCATCGCGCGGCCATTGCGACAGGTGGGCTTCGAGCGCGGCGATCGTCGTGGCGACCGGCTCGGTCATCATGGTGCGGAAGAAGCGGACCTGGCTCGCCTCGCGCGCCGTCGCACCTGGCAGCAGGGCTTCGGCCTGGTCGAGCGCCGCACGGGCACCCGGCGCGTCGGCGAACATCAGCAGCACCTGGGCGCGGGCAGCATGCGCCAGCGCGAAGCCGGGGTCGGCGGCCACCGCCGCGTCGAAGGCGTCGAGCACGCCGTCATGCAGCATCAGCAAGCGGTCGAGGCCGCGGACGTAGGCGTCGCGCGCGGCGCTGGAGGCGGTGGAGACGGGCAGGTCGTAGCGGTCGGTGAGCATGCCGTTCCTCCGAGCAGTCCTGGGCAGCGTAGCCCAGGATCGGAGCGATGCACCCGGGGGGGGGGGCGCGGAAGCGCCACTGGCGCAGCGGGGCATGCGGTTACGTCATCGCGAGGTGACATCAAGGATCAGGACTGCGAACCACCCTGCGAAGGCGAGCACAGTCAAAAAGCCGCGGAGATCTCCCAGATCGTCTTGGCCAGCCTTGATGATCCGTACTTCGTCCAAGGCATGCTGTCCCGTTCCGTCGTGGACCGATCCGGCTTGCCGGTCAGATGATTCAGGAACGAAGCGCCCGACTGGTAACGATTATGGACTATCCCGTATGTTCCATAGCTTGCGTAGAATTCGTTGAACAAACCTCGCCCCCTGAGCTTCGCCCAATGTTTCCGGGCAATGCATCTTGCGATGATCGCGTAGAGCGAAAGAACCGGTGCAATCAGAACAAAGAAAGCGACGACAGGAGACAAACACCCTCGACGAGCTTCGGGGGAAGCGAGCACGCCCAGCCTCACCGACGACAGCGGCAGGCGGCATCGTTTCACCGAACCGTCCTGAGCGGCGGATCAGCCGTCGAGCATATCGCCAAACGGCGATGCCGCTCCGCGAGGGAAATCCGTGACAGGACGATCTCGCCTTCTGATTGAATTATCTCATATAAATTGTCGCGATGATCTCCAGGCCCCAAGCCAACACCTACGATTCCGTCGGCCCCGGGGATCGGCGTCCGCCCACGGGTGGCGCCCGCGGCAGCATCGACGGGCGCCTGGCGAAGGTGCGGCGCGCGTCACGGGCGCATACCGCGACATGACCCTCTCCCTGCTGCGCCTCGCCCGCACCGACGGCATTGGGCCCCTCACCTTCCGCAAGCTCGTCGCGCGCCACCGGGACGGCGACGCCGCGTTGGCCGCCCTGCCCGCGCTCTCGGCGGGCCGCACCACGCCTTACGTCCCGCCGCCGATCGCCGAGGCGAAGCGTGAGGCTGCGGCGCTGGCGAAGCTCGGCGGACGATTTGTGTACCTCGATGACCCGCTGTATCCGCCGCTGCTGGCACTGCTGCCGGATGCGCCGCCGGTGCTCGCGGTGCTGGGTGATGCCGCGCTGCTCGCCGCTCCCGCCGTCGCCATCGTCGGCGCGCGCAATGCCTCGGCCGCCGGGCTGCGGGTGGCGGCGGACCTCGCGGACAGCCTCGCCGCCAAGGGGCTGACCATCGTCTCGGGCCTCGCGCGCGGCATCGACACGGCAGCGCATGAGGGCGCGCTGCGCACGGGCGGGACCATCGGTGTCCTGCCGGGCGGGATCGACATCGCCTATCCGCCCGAGAACGCCGCGCTGATCGCGCGGATCGCGGCACGTGGCGCCGTGGTCGCGGAAGCGCCGCTCGGCACCGCGCCGACCAACCGGCATTTTCCCAAGCGCAACCGGATCGTCGCCGGGCTGTCGCTGGGCGTGGTGGTGGTGGAGGCCGCGCACCGATCCGGCACGCTGATCACGGCGCGCCTGGCGCTGGAACAGGGGCGAGAGATCTTCGCCGTGCCTGGCTCGCCGCTCGACCCGCGCTGCCGGGGGTCGAACGACCTGATCCGCCAGGGCGCACACCTGACCGAGACGTCGCAGGATGTGCTCGATCACCTGCCCGAACAGCCCAGCGCCGGGCCTCTGTTCGACCCTGGCCGGATCGCCGAAACCGCCGAGGACCCGTCCGACGCCCTCGGCCCGCCCCCGGAAGGGTCGAGCGAAGTACTTGAATTGATTGGAATGTCACCGGTATCGGTTGACGAGGTGCTGCGACGCTGCCACCTGACGGCTCCCGAACTCCAGGCCGTGCTGACCGACCTGGAGCTGGAGGGCCGAGTGGAACTTCTGCCCGGCCACCGCGTCATGCGCAGCACGAACGGGTGACCCTGGATCAATATGACCGACGTCGTCGTGGTGGAATCGCCGGCCAAGGCCAAGACGATCGAGAAGTATCTCGGGCGTGACTTCACCGTGCTTGCCTCCTTCGGCCATGTCCGCGACCTCGAGGAGAAAGACGGCGCGGTCCTGCCCGACCAGGACTTCGCCATGGTCTGGGGCAAGGATGGGCGCGGCGAGGCGCAGGTCGCCAAGATCGCGACCGCGCTGAAGGGGGCGAAGCGGCTGTGGCTCGCCACCGACCCGGATCGCGAGGGCGAGGCCATTTCCTGGCACGTGAAGGACATGCTGGGCCAGCGCGGTGCTCTGAAGGGCAAGGATGTCCAGCGCATCACCTTCAACGAGATCACCAAGCGCGCGGTGCAGTATGCGGTGGCGCATCCGCGCGACCTCGATATCCCGCTGATCGATGCGTATCTGGCGCGGCGCGCGCTGGACTACCTGGTGGGCTATACGCTCAGCCCCCTGCTGTGGCGCAAGCTGCCGGGGTCGCGCTCCGCGGGCCGGGTGCAGTCGGTCGCGCTGCGCCTGCTGTGCGAGCGCGAGGCCGAGATCGAGGCCTTCAAGCCGCGCGAATACTGGACGCTGGAGGCGAAGTTCTTCACCCCCGCCGGCGCACCGTTCAACGCGCGGCTGACGCATCTGGACGGGAAGCGCCTCGACCAGTTCGACCTGCATGATGCGGGCACGGCGAATGCGGCCAAGGCGCGCGCGGAAGCGGCGACCTATGCGGTCGCGTCCGTCGAGAAGAAGCGCACCCGGCGCAACCCGCCGCCGCCCTTCATGACCTCCACGCTGCAGATGGAGGCATCGCGCAAGCTCGGCATGGGCGCGCAGCAGGCGATGCGCACGGCCCAGGCGCTGTATGAGGCCGGGCACATCACCTATATGCGCACTGACGGCGTGCAGATGTCGCGCGAGGCGATCGCCGCCATCCGCGACCATGTGAAGGAGGCCTTCGGCGCCCCCTACATGCCCGCCGCGCCGCGCGAATACACATCCAAGCAGAAGAACGCGCAGGAAGCGCACGAGGCGATCCGCCCGACCGACGTGACGCGCACGCCCGAAGCGATGGCGCGCGAGCTGGATGGCGCCCAGGCCCGGCTGTATGAGCTGGTCTGGAAGCGCGCCGTGGCGTCGCAGATGTCCTCGGCCGAACTGGACCAGACGGCGGTGGACATCGACAGCTCGGATAAAGCGCTGCGCTTCCGCGCGACGGGTTCCGTGGTGGCCTTCGACGGCTTCCTGAAGCTCTACCGCGAGGACGAGGACGACCGCGCCGCCGATGCCCGCGCGGGCTTGAAGACCGCCGAGCCGACCGAGGACGACGACACGCGCATCCTGCCCCCCATGGCGGAACGCGATGCGCTGAAGCGGGGCGACGTCACCGCCAGCCAACACTTCACCCAGCCGCCGCCGCGCTATTCCGAGGCGTCGCTGGTCAAGCGGCTGGAAGAGCTCGGCATCGGGCGGCCCTCGACCTACGCGTCGATCCTGCAGCGGCTGCAGGATCTGAAATACGTGACGCTCGAGAAGCGGCGCTTCATCGCCCAGGACCTCGGGCGGATGGTCACCACCTTCCTGGTGCGCTTCTTCGACAAGTACGTGGACACCGGCTTCACCTCGGCGATGGAGGAGAAGCTGGACGAGATCTCGGCCGGCCAGACCGACTGGCGCGCCGTGATGCGCGCCTTCTGGAGCGAATTCTCCGCCGCGGTCGAAGCTACGCGGGACCTCAAGATCCGCGATGTGATCGATGCGCTGGACGAGGATCTCGGCCCGCACATGTTCCCCGCACGGGCGGATGGCACGGATCCGCGCGTGTGCCCCACCTGCGGCAATGGGCGGTTGGGCCTGCGGCTCGGGCGGACGGGTGCCTTCATCGGCTGCTCGAACTACCCGGAATGCCGTTACACGCGCCCCTTCGGCGTCGATTCCGGCACCGGCGAGGGCGCCGCCCCGGCCGAGCAGGAGCTGGGCGAGGACCCCGCGACCGGCGAGAAGGTCACGCTCAAGCGCGGCCCCTATGGCTTCTACATCCAGCTCGGCGAGCCTGGCACCGATGCCAAGGGCAAGCCGACCAAGCCGAAGCGCACGAGCCTTCCCAATGGCGTGGCGCCCGATACCGTCACGCTGGACCAGGCGCTCGGCCTGCTATCCCTGCCGCGCATCATCGGCCGCGACCCCGAGACCGGGGACGAGATAACTGCCGGCCTCGGCCGCTTCGGCCCCTATGTCCGGGCGGGCACGGTGTTCAAGTCGCTCGACAAGGACGACGACGTTCTGGCCGTGGGCATGAACCGCGCGCTGGCGCTGCTGGCCGATGCGCGGGCACGGGTGCGCGAACTGGGCCCGCATCCGAAGGACAAGGACCCGGTCACGGTCCGCAAGGGCCGCTTCGGCCCCTATGCCCAGCACGGCAAGACGGTGGCGAACCTGCCGCGCGACGTCGCGATGGAGGACATCACACTCGAGGATGCGGTGGCGCTGCTGGCCGAGAAGGGCAAGGCGCTGAAGCCGCGCGGGCCGGCCGGGCGCAAGGCGGCGCCGGCCAAGGCCGCCGCGCGCAAGCCATCCGGGGACGCCGCGCCGGGCAAGACGGCCGCGCCGCGCAAGGCCGCCCCGGCCAAGGCGCCAGCGCGCGCCGCGGCGGCGAAGGCCAAGCCCGCTACCGCCAAGGCCAGGCCGGCCGCCAAGGCCAAGCCGAAGCCTGCCGGCAAGTCGCCGCGCTGATGGTCCGGCGCGGGCCACCGCCCAAGGGACACAAGGCGCGGGCGCGCAAGGGTGTGGCGGTGGCGGGTGGCCGTGCCGCGCGGATCGCCGCGGCATCGAAGGGCGAGCGCGACACCGCGGCCGCTGGCGAACCGCGCGGCGCCGTCGCGAAGCGTGGGTCCCGTCGCGCAGAGGCGTCCGACACGCCGCAGGCGGCACCGGCGCGCACCGCGCGACCGGCCAGGCGCGGCGCGGCGCCGGAGGACGCCGCAGCGCGGAGCGCGCAGGATCCGCAGGATGCCGCGCAACGGGGCGGACGGCGCGGTGTCGCGCGAAACGCGCGGAATGATGAGGCGCGAAGCGCGCACGAAGGCACGACGCGACACGCGCGGGGGCCCGCCTCGGACAGCGCCCATGACCACGCATCGCGAAACGCCGCGGATGATGCGACCGGCGGCGACGCCCCCTTCGACACGCCCCGCCGCACACACGACGATGCCGACGCCGCGCCGCCCCGGCCCATCACCGGTGCGCGCGACGCCGCCAAGCGCGGGCCCGCCGCCGAACCACGCGCCACCGTCCGCCCGGCCGCCGCATCCCGCCGCCGCGCCGCCGCGCGCCCGTCCGAACCGCCGCCGCTGCCGACCAAGGCCGAACTGCGCGCCTTCCTCGCCCAGGCGCGCGGCCGCGTGGGCAAGTCCGACATCGCACGCCACTTCGGCCTATGGCCCGACCAGCGGCAGGACCTGCGCGCCCTGATGCGCGAACTCGCGGCCGAGGGCGGCGCCACGCCCGCCGGCAAGCGCGCCATCATCGCGCCCGGCAACCTGCCCGAGATCGCCCCGGTCGAGATCACCGGCACCGACCCCGACGGCGACCCGGTCGCGCGCCCGCTGCAATGGCAGGGCGAGGGCCGCCCGCCCATCATCTACATGCACCCCGAACCGCGCGGGCAGCGCGCGCTGACGGCGGGCGAACGGGTGCTTGCGCGCCTCAAGCCGATCGGCCCGGGCAAGTACGAAGGGCGTACCTTCAAGCGGATCGCCGGCGCACCGCCCGCGCGCATCCTGGGCGTGTTCGAGGAAGGGCGCATCATCCCGACCGACCGCCGCCAGAAGGGCATCTGGGAGGTTCCGCGCGGCGAGGAGGGGGGCGCGAAGCCCGGCGAGATCGTGCTCGCCGAACCCCTGCCCTCGATCCGGCATTTCGGCGCGAAGCCCGCGCGCATCGTCGAACGGCTCGGCGTGATGGGGGAGCCGCGATCGGTCTCGCTGGTGTGCATCCACGCCCATGGCATCCCGGACGTGTTCCCGGCCGAGGCCGTGCAGCAGGCCGAACGCGCGCGCGGCGTGGCGGCGCGCGGGCGCACCGACCTGCGCGACGTGCCGCTCATCACCATCGACGGCGCCGATGCGCGCGACTTCGACGACGCGGTCTTCGCCGAACCGGACGGCGACGGCTGGCGCATCCTGGTCGCGATCGCCGATGTCGCGCACTACGTCACGCCGGGCTCGGCGCTGGACCGCGAGGCCTGGGCGCGCGGCAATTCCGTGTATTTTCCCGACCGCGTCGTGCCCATGCTGCCCGAAGCGCTGTCGAATGGCTGGTGCTCGCTGCGGCCCGATGAGGATCGCGGCTGCCTGTTCGTGGACATGCGCTTCGACCGGCAGGGCATCAAGCAGTCGCATCAGTTCGGGCGCGGGATCATGCGTTCGGTCGCGCGGCTGACCTACGAACAGGTGCAGGCGGCGGCCGATGCGCCTGCGGGTACGCCAACGCCCGTGACGGCGGACGCGCGTGCGTCCTCACGCGGCACCGGCCAGGCCAGCGACGCCGCAGAAGCGCAAGGCGCGAGCCCCGCGGGAGCATCCACGGGCGCGAAGCCCGCCTGCCCCGCCACGGCAACCGCCCCCTCGCCGGCCGACACGCTACCCGAGGGCCACATCGCGCGCCTTTACGGCGCCTTCCGCGCGCTGCTGGGCGCACGCGAGAAGCGCGGCACGCTCGACCTCGACGTGCCGGAGCGCAAGGTGGTGCTGGACGCGCACGGCCGCGTGGCCGAGGTCGCGCCCCGGGCGCGGCTCGATTCGCACCGGCTGATCGAGGAATTCATGGTCGCCGCCAATGTCTGCGCGGCGGAGGAACTTGAGCGCCTCTCGCAGCCCTGCATGTACCGCGTGCACGACCGCCCGTCCGACCAGAAGCTGGAAGGTCTGCGGCAGTTCCTCGGCACCTTCGACATCACCCTGCCGCAGGCCGACCGGCTGCACCCGCGCGACTTCGCCCGCGTGCTGGACAAGGTGCGTGACACGCCGCAGGCGCGCCTGGTGAACGAAGCGGTGCTGCGCGGGCAGTCCCAGGCCGCCTACGCGCCCGACAACCTCGGCCATTTCGGCCTGGCGCTGCCGCGCTACGCGCATTTCACCAGCCCGATCCGCCGCTACGCCGACCTGCTGGTGCACCGCGCGCTGATCCGCGGCCTGAAGCTCGGCACTGATGGCCTGCAGGAGAGCGAGGCGGCGCGCTTCCCGGACACCGCCGAGCACATCACCAGCACCGAACGCCGCGCCGCGGCGGCCGAACGCGATGCGGTGGACCGCTACCTCGCGGCCTTCATGGCAACACGTATCGGAGAAGCCTTCGATGCGCGCATTTCCGGAGTGACTCGCTTCGGCCTGTTTGTCACCCTGGAGGAGAACGGGGCGAGCGGGATCGTGCCGCTCGGCTCACTGCCGGATGACAGATGGGATCTGGACGAGGCCACGCAGACGCTGGCCGGTCGCAGGACGCGACTGACCTTCAGCCTGGGACAGGCGGTGGAGGCCCGACTCGCCGAAGCCACGCCGCGCACCGGCGGCATGGTGTTCCATATCCTGCAGGGCATTCCCGGGAGCGGCCGCAAGCGCCCCGCAGGCAAGGGTGGCCGCGCGCGTCGCTGATCGCGCTGCTGCTGGCACTGCTGCTGCCGGCCCTGGCCACCGCCCAGGAGGCGGTGCGCAACGCCCCCTACCCGCGCGAGGAAATGCGCCTGGTGCTGGGTGCGGGCTTCGCGGCCATCCTGGAACGGCACCTCGAGGCCGCGACGCCGGCGGACCTGCTGGCCTGGGGCATGGCCGGCATGGCCGGCATCGACCCCGCGCTGCGCGTGGCGCGCACCACGCGCGACATCACCCTGCTGACCGGCGACCGGCGCATCCTGGCGCGGCCCGTCCCGGCCCCCGACCCGCGCGAGGCGCCGGCCGTGGCCGGCGGGGCCGCGGCGGATACGCTCACGCTGTTCCAGCAGGCGGCCTGGGCGGCATCCCCGCCGCTGCG
Organism: Roseomonas fluvialis; assembly: GCF_022846615.1. Lineage (NCBI taxonomy): Bacteria > Pseudomonadati > Pseudomonadota > Alphaproteobacteria > Acetobacterales > Roseomonadaceae > Roseomonas > Roseomonas fluvialis. The sequence goes on along the minus strand of NZ_AP025637.1, from coordinate 2,200,790 downwards.
CAGCGCCGGCGCGCCGCGGCTGATCGCCGAGACCTTCGAGGCGGTGTTCGGCCACCTCGACCCCTTCAGCCGCTACGTGACCCCCGACGAGGCCCAGGCCGCGCGGGAACGCCGCACCGGCGAGGCGGGGCTGGGCCTGCGCCTGGCGCCCCCGCGCAGCGGCGCCGGCACGATCATCGTCGCGCTGAACCCCGAGGGGCCGGCCGCGGCGGCTGGGTTGCGCGTCGGCACGCGGGTCTTCGCGATCGACGGCGTGGCGCTGCGCGGTCGCGACGCGGGCGTGGCCGCGGGGCTGCTCGAAGGCCCCGCCGGCACGCCCGTCACCCTGCTGATCGAGGCCGGGCGCAGCCGGCGCGAGGTGACGCTGATCCGCTCCCTGCCAATCGGCAGCCCGGTGGTGGCGGAGCGCATCGAGGACACGCTGGTGCTGCGCATCCCGTCCTTTACGGCGCAGACCGAACGCCAGGTCTCCGCCGCGGTGCTGACCGGGCTGGCCGAACGGCCGCCGCGCGCCATCGTGCTGGACCTGCGCGGCAATCGCGGCGGGTTGCTGGCGCAGGCGGCGGCGGTGGCGGACGTGTTCATGGGCGATGGCGAGGCCTTCCGCACGGTGGGCCGCCACCCCGATGCCAGCCGCATCTACGCCACCGGCCGGCCCGACCTGTCGGAGGGGCTGCCGCTGGTGGTGCTGGTGGATGGGCGAACCGCCTCCTCGGCCGAGATCCTGGCTGCCAGCCTGGGCGACCGCGGCCGCGCGGTGGTGTTGGGCACCGGCACCACCGGCAAGGGGCTGGTGCAGCTGGTGGTGCCGCTGCCCGATGGCGGTGAGTTGCTGATGTCCTGGTCGCGCCTGGTGATGCCGGCGGGATGGCCGCTGCAGGGGGTGGGCGTGCTGCCGGGGCTATGCACCGCGGCCGGGCCCGAGGCGGCGGCGCAGGGGCTGGCGGCCTTGCGCACCGGGTCGCGGCCGATGGGTGCGGCGCAGGCCCGGCAGAGGGCGCTGCGCCACCCGGTGCCACTGGCGGAGACGGAGGCGTTGCGCGCCCTGTGCCCGGCGGGGGATCCACGCGAGGGGGACGTGCCGCTGGCGCGGGCGCTGGCGGCGGACCCGGCTGCGATGGCGGCGGGGCTGGCGAGGTAGCGGATTCGCACGCTGCCCCCGGCCGCGTCGCGACTTCGGCGTGACGCGCCCGCTCCACGGCCTTGGCTTGCTCGCCCTGCACGGCTGCGCGGGAGCCGACGGGCGGCTTGGACGCGGTCGCGCCGCGCGCTGACGGATCGTTGCGCGATCCGACATGGTGGCGCACCGGCGCTTCGGGGGCCGACTGCACCGCCGCAGGCAGGCCTTGACGTGGGCGCGGCGGACGCTAGTTTCCGGTCCCTCGCGCCCGGGGCGGCTTCGCCCGCGGGCCACGGAGTCATGACATGGCCAAGTCGAATACCATCCTCATTCGTCTCGTGAGCAGCGCCGATACCGGCTACTTCTACGTGACGAAGAAGAACACCCGGACGATGACCTCCAAGATGGAGAAGAAGAAGTACGATCCGGTGGCGCGCAAGCACGTCGTCTTCCGCGAAGCGAAGATCAAGTAGCACCCGCCGGGATCGACCACGGCGCGTGAGCGGGGGCGGCACCTAGGCCGCGCCGGTCGCGCTGGTGCTGCGTTGATGGGGCCGGCGCGGCGCTACTCGGCCAGCGCGCTCCAGTCCTCGGCGGTTGCCGATTCGACGCGGTTGCGACCGCTCTCCTTCGCCCGATAGAGCGCAGCGTCGGCGGCCGCGACCAGACGGTCTGCGCTGACCGGCCCGCGCGTGATGGCGGTGCCGATGCTCACCGTCAGGTTCAGCATTGCACCGGGCACCGGGACCGGGCGCTCGGCGATGGCGGCGCGCAGGCGTTCGGCCACGGCGCCAGCTTCTTCCTCCCCGGCGCTCGCCATCACCACCATGAATTCCTCGCCGCCGTAGCGGGCCACGATGTCGACCGCGCGCAGGTGTTCGCGCAGCGCATCGGCCACCACCTTCAGCGCCACGTCGCCGGCCGCATGGCCATACCGGTCGTTAAGCGGCTTGAAGCGATCCACGTCGATCAGCAGCACCGCCACCGACGCGCCGCTGCGCAGCAGCCCATCGAGGTGCCGGCGCACATATCGCCGGTTGCGCAGCCCGGTCAGCGCATCGGTCACCGCGAGTTCGAGCGACCGGTCGAGGCTTTCGCGCAGCAATTCCTGGTAGCGGCGCCGGCGCAACTGGTTGCGCACCCGCGCGCGCAGTTCAGGCGGGTCGACCGGTCGCATCACATGGTCGGAGGCGCCGAGGTCGAAGGCCCGCAGCACCGCCTGGCGCTGGTCCTCGGCGGCCAGCAGCACCAGTGGCATGTCGCGGCTTTCGGTGCGCGCCCGCATGCGGGAGGCGAGGCGCAGCGCGTCGCCGCCGGCCAGGGGCAGGCTGAGGAGCGCCAGGTCATGTGTCTCGTCCTGCAGGCGTTCCCAGGCGGAGGCTTCGTCCGGCGCATGGTCGAGCAGGATGCCGTCGGCGGCGAGGGCCGCGCCGACCGCCTCGGCCTCGGCAACGCCGCTGCCGGCAAGCAGCAGGCGCGCGCCGATGAACACGTCCTCAGGCACGTCGGTCGCGTCGAAGCCCATGTCGCGGGCGGTCTCGCCACGGATGCGCCAGGCATCGAGCACCTGCTTCACGCGCAGCAGCGCGCGCAGCCGGGCGAACAGCAGCGCGGTGTCGACCGGCTTCGAGATGAAGTCGTCCGCGCCCGCCTGCAGGCCGCGCACGCGCTCGGCCTGTTCGGTGAGCGCGGTGACCATCACGACCGGGATATGCGCGGTGCCGGGCTGCGCCTTCAACCGGCGGCAGACCTCGTAGCCGTCCATGCCCGGCATCATGATGTCGAGCAGGATGACATCGGGCGCCCAGGCGCTGCTGAGCGCCAGCGCCTCGGGCCCCGAGGCGGCCAGCGCCACCTCGAAGTATTCGGCGCGCAGCTTGGCTTCCAGCAGGCGCAGGTTGGCCGGCACGTCATCGACCACGAGCACGCGGGCGGTCATGCGCGCGCGACCTCGCCACGGAACGGTAACTGGCCCGTCCGGCGGGGCCGCCCTATCAGCGACAGCGCGATGATAAATCCTTGATCTGAAACAGTTCTGTCATGGAGAACGCGATGTCCGGACTGACCCTCGAGCAAGGCCCGAAGCACGGGCGCGGTGGTGGCCTCGGCCTGTTCCTGCGCCGCTGGGCGGCCAATCCGCTGCAGATGGGGTCGGTGGTGCCGTCCTCTCCCGCGCTCGGGCGGCGCATCGCCGCGCTGATCGAACGCAGCGGCGACGAGGTGGTGGTGGAACTGGGCGCCGGCACGGGCGCGATCACGCGCGCGCTGCTCGATGGCGGGGTGCCGCCCGAACGCCTGGTGGTGGTCGAGATCGTGCCCGACATGGCCGAGCACCTGGCGCGCCGCTTCCCCGGCGTGCGCGTGGTGCAGGGCGACGCCTTCGCCCTGCCCGAAGCGCTGCCCGCCGCGCTGCATGGGCGAATCGGCACGGCGATCTGCGGCATCCCGCTGGTGCTGCTGCCGCTGGAGCAGCAACGGCGATTCGTCGCGGCAGTGGAGGCTGTCGCACCCGGGCGCGGCTTCCTGCTGTACACCTATTGCATCACGTCGCCGCTGCCGTGGCGCGCGCTGGGCCTGACCGCCCGGCGCGAAGCCTGGACGCCGCTCAACCTGCCACCGGCCAGCGTCTGGCGGTACCGGCTTGCGGGGTGATCCTTGCATTCGGCTCCTCATGGCGGTGCGCGCGGAACGCACGACCCAAGATGCTACAGGTCGATCATCGACGGAAGGTTGAGGACCCTGCGCGCCGTTCAGGCGCTGGTCAGGGTCACCTCCCGACCGTCGCGGTGGCGCAACTGGGCGATCAGGCGCGGATGCGGGCTGGGGCGCACCTTCACCGCATCGCCCAGGCCGCGGTCGCCCAGCGCGCCGCGCAGGGCCTGCGCATCCGGGTGTTCGGCTTCCAACGCGCTCAGGCGCCAGCCGGAATCGCGGATATGCTTGCCGGCGCGCTCACCATCCCACTGGATCAGCGGCGGGATCAGGTTGTCCATGTCCTGGCGCTGCGGCGGGAAGGCCATGCGCCAGGCGAAATTGCCGCGCGACATCGCCTTGATCTCCCCGGCGTGGGAGGGACCGAGCCGCGCGATCACGGCATCGAGCGCCGGGGTGGAGGCGACATAGGCGATCAGCCGCGGCTCTGCCTCCAGCATGGTACGGAGCGATGGGTCGTCGAGGTCGAAGGGGCGCGGATGCGGTGGTTCGGGCTGCGCCGGGTCGGGGGCGATGACCTCGAGGTAGCAGCCCGCACCCATGCCCAGCAGCATGTTGTGCGTGCCGACACCGGGATGCGCGCCGCCCCTGGAGGGCTTCACGCCGAGCAGGTCCTCGATGTAGCGCGCGCCTTCGTCGAGCGTGCGGGCGCCGATGACGATGTGGTCGATCTCGGCCATGGGTTTCCTGGCGTTCCTGTTGGTCCGCGGCGGGGTCAGCGTGCCGTGAACTGGGTCTTGCCGAACATGATCTCACGCTCGGCATCGGTCATGGTGCCGCGGCGCTGGTTGTCGGCCAGCACCGCGACCCCGCGTTGCACCGCCGGGCGGGCGGCGATGGCATCGTGCCAGCGCGCCACGTTCGGATATTGACCGAGATCAACGCCGCGGCGTTCGGGGTTGCGGATCCAGGGGAAGGTCGCGATGTCGGCGATGGAGTAGTCGGGCCCGGCCAGATACGGGCTTTCGCCCAGGCGCTTGTCGAGCACGCGGTGCAGGCGCGCGACCTCGTTGGTGTAGCGTTCGATGGCGTAGGGGATCTTCTCCGCCGCGTAGTTCGCGAAATGGCCGTACTGGCCGAACATCGGCCCGACGCCGCCCATCTGGAACATCAGCCATTGCAGGCAGGCATAGCGCGCCACTGGGTCCACCGGGATAAGGGGCGAGCCCGCCTTCTCGACCAGGTAGATCAGGATGGCGGCGCTTTCGAACAGCCGCAGCGGCGCCCCGCCGGGCCCGTCGGGATCGACGATGGCTGGGATGCGGTGGTTGGGCGTGATGGCGAGGAATTCCGGGCGGAACTGTTCGCCCTTGCCGATCGCGACGGGGATGATGCGCCAGGGCAGGCCGTGACCGGCCTCGACCAACTCCTCGAGCAGAATGTGGACCTTGTGGCCATTTGGCGTGGGCCAGGTCCAGACCTCGATGGCGGCAGTGTCGGGCATGGGCGTTCCTTGCGCGTCAGGGGCACGATGGACGCGCCGGCGGCGGCGGCGCAAGCCGCATGGGCACGGCCGGGCATGGCGGGCTGCGTGACGCTTCGGCGACATCGCGCCGCGCCGTCGCGTGCCCCGCCCTGCCCTTGCCGGCGCCACGCGGATGCCGTGCCGGCCCATCCGCATTGACGCGCCTGCGCGCCCGCCCTGTGCTCGCGCACGACGCCCCAGGACCGCCGCCATGGACCACCCGCCTGCCCGACCCAAGATCGCCGAGACGGTCATCCACCCGAGCGTGCGCCTGCGCGAGGCCACCATCGGGCGCTGCTGCGAGGTGCTGGAGCGGTCGTCGATGGAATACGCGACGCTCGGGGACTACTCGTACCTCGGGCATGACTGCCAGGTGGCGGATGCCAGCATCGGGAAGTTCTGCGCCATCGCCGCGCATGTGCGCATCGGCCCGCCGAACCACCCGATGGAGCGCGCGGCGCAGCACCGATTCACCTATTGCCCGGAATACTACGACGCGACGAAGGCCCGCGACGCCGGCTTCTTCGAGCGCCGGCGCGCCGCGCGCACCACGATCGGCCACGATGTCTGGATCGGGCATGGCGTGACCGTGCTGGCCGGCGTGACCGTGGGCGACGGCGCGGTGCTGGCGGCGGGCGCGGTGGTGGCGAAGGATGTGGCACCCTACGCCATCGTGGGCGGCGTGCCGGCACGGCGCATCCGCGACCGCTTCGCCCCGGAGGTCGCCACGCGGCTCGCCCGCATCGCCTGGTGGGACTGGCCCTTCGAGGTGATCATGGAGCGCCTGGCGGATTTCCAGTCCGATGACGCCGCGGCCTTCTGCGACCGCTGGGACACGCCCTGAAAGACGGTTCGGGCATGCCGGCGCCGGCCCACACGCCACGGCGCATTGTCGAGCGGTCCGCGAGACGGGCTTCCGGCATCGCGCGGCGCGGCGCATCCTGCCCGCGCATCCACCGGAGCGCACCATGCCGGCCGACTACGCCATCACCTTCTTCTACTACGACGACATCGCCCCCGCGGCCGCCTTCTACGAAGGCGTGCTGGGCTTCGAACTGGTGCTCGACCAGGGGATGGCGCGCATCTATCGCGTCGCGGGGCGGTCGTACTTCGGCATCGTGGACGGCACGCGAGGGCACCTGCGCCACCAGCCGAAAAGCGCCGTGCTGCTGACCATCGTGGCCGAGGACGTGGCGGGCTGGCACGCGCGCATGCTGGCGGCAGACGTGCCGGCGCTGACGCCGATCCAGCGCGGCACCTATTGCGAGCACTTCTTCTTCGAGGACCCGGCCGGCTACGCGATCGAGGTGCAGCGCTTCCACGACGCGAAGGTGGCCGCGCTGTTCTGAGGCGCGCCTCGCTAGGGCAGCAGCGCGCCCGCGATCGACGCCCATTCCTGGTCGAGCGGCCCCGTGGCCACCGGCCGGCCAGCGCGCCGGTACCAGTACCCGGCATTGGCGAGGTCGCCTTCCTTGCGGTGCAGGTAGGCGTGCACCCAGGCGCTGGCGGCATCCTCGCCGGCCTGCGCAGCCTCATGCGCGCGGGTCCAGTCGCCGCGCGCATCCCACCAAAGCGCCAGCAGCGGCCCCGCCAGGTGTGGCGGCGGGGCGCTGCCCGCCCTCGCACCGCGGCGGAAGGCCGCGACGCGGTCAGGCATTGCCCGACAGGTAGTCCATCGCCGCCTGCACGCCGCCGGGGCTGTGCGGCACGCCGGCCGCGCGCAGGCCCATCTCGACGCCGCCCAGCGTGCCGACCAGCTGCAGGTCGCCGAAATCGCCCAGGTGGCCGATGCGGAAGACGCGGTCGTTCAATTGCCCAAGGCCGTTGCCGAGCGACATGTTGTGCCGCTCGAGGATGGTGGCGCGCAGCGCGTTGGCGCTGTGGCCCTCGGGCAGGCGCACCGCGGTCAGCACGGATGAGTAGTGGCGGGGTTCGGCGCACTGGATCTCGAAGCCCCAGTGGCGCACGGCACGGCGCGTGGCTTCCGCGTGACGGTCATGGCGGGCGAAGACGTTCTCGAGCCCTTCCTCGAGCAGCATGTTCACCGCGGCATCGAGGCCGTAGAGCAGGTTCGTCGCGGGCGTATAGGGGAAGTAGCCTGTGGCGTTGGCCGCCAGCATCGGCTGCCAGGCCCAGAAGGACCGCGGCAGCTTCGCGCTCTCGCTCGCCTTGAGCGCCTTATCCGACACCGCGTTGAAGGACAGGCCGGGCGGCAGCATCAGCCCCTTCTGCGAGCCGGAGACCGTCACGTCCACGCCCCAGTCGTCGTGGCGATAGTCCATCGAGCCGAGCGAGGAGATGGTGTCCACCATCAGCAGCGCGGGATGGCCGGCGGCGTCCATCGCACGGCGGACTTCGTCCACGCGGGAGGTGGCGCCCGTGCTGGTCTCGTTGTGCACCACGCAGACCGCCTTGATGGCGTGGGCCTTGTCCTCGCGCAGGCGGGCTTCGATCTGCGCGACGTCGGCGCCGCGGCGCCAGTCGGTACGCACCAGATCTGTGACGATGCCGAGTCGGTCGGCCATCTCCTGCCACAGATGCGCGAACCAGCCGGTCTCGCACATCAGCACGCGATCGCCGGGCGACAGCGTGTTGGCCAGCGCGGCTTCCCAGGCGCCCGTGCCCGAAGCCGGGTAGATGATGACATGGCCCTTGGTGCCGAAGACGTGGCGCACCTTCTCGAGCAACTGCTTGCCGAAGATCCCGAAATCCGGCCCGCGGTGGTCCATGGTCGGGTTGTCGATGGCGCGCAGCACGCGGTCGGGCACGTTGCTGGGCCCGGGGATCTGCAGGAAATGGCGCCCGGCGGTGGGCTTCGACTGGAAATAGGCCATGGGACGTCCCTCTCGTGTGGGGACTACATGGCCGAGGATGCGCGCGGGCGCCAATGAGTTCGGCTGGTCGCGCCCATGAGCGGGCGCGATCCACACGAAGCGCCCTGCTTGGCAAGCGCGGCACCGGCCCGCCGCCCGCACCTGTCCACCCCCATCAGTATCCTGGGATGGGTGGCCGAGTGGCGAAGCCGCGCCCGAGCGGGGTCGCGAGCGTCTGCGCATCCATGGTCGCGCGCACCGGCGGGGGGAAGTCGATGTCGCCGAAGGTCTCGACATCGAGCGCCATCACCTCGGCGGTGCCGCGCTTTTCGAACTGGAAGGCCCAGAAATCGTCGAAGGTGCCGATGTCGAGCACGCGCTTGCCGCTGAGATCCGCCGGCAGGCCGTATTTCGCCAGATGCGGGATGTGGTTGAACTCGCCGGGCGTGAGCACCCGTGGCCAAGGTCGATGGTCTGGTACCAGCCGACCGAGGCAACGCGCTGGGCCAGCGCCGCCGTGGCGGCATCCGGCGCGGCGACGGGTGGGGTGGGCAGGGCGGCGTTCCAGGAGACGTCGCGCGCGGCATGGCGCCGGTCGGCCACGCCCTTGTACCATCGGTGCCAGGTGGACCCGCCGAGGCTGAGCTCGGCGCCATCGCGGCCGGCGGCCAGGCTGGCTTGCACCGGGCCGAGCCTGAGGGTCTTGCGGGGCGTGGGACATCTCACGATTGGCTGTTCCGCAAGCGTTGCGAAAGCGTGGTGCCGCTATAAATAGATTGCTGGCCATGTGCCGGGCGATGAGCCCCGCTTGTGAGACCGATCACAACTATCCATCGGACTTGCGCGCACGGGGCGGCTAAACCGGCATCACGGGCGGACGCTGTGCGCCGCCGCGCAGTCCGGGATGCCAGCATGAACGTAGTCTCGACGAACCGACCCGGCCTGGGTGACAGCCGCATCGCCGGCCGGCTGCGGCGCGAGACGCGCGGCGAGGTGCTGTTCGGCGCGGCGGATCGCGGCCGCTACGCAACCGATGCCTCCATCTACCAGGTCGAGCCCTATGGCGTGCTGGTCCCGCGCAGCATCGAGGATGTGCAGGCGGCGATGGCGCTGTGTCGCGACGAAGGCATCCCGGTGCTGGCGCGCGGCGGCGGCACATCGCAATGCGGGCAGACGGTGAACCGCGCGCTGGTGCTGGACTGCACGAAGTACCTGCGCGAGGTCGTCGAGGTGGATGCGGATGCGCGCATGGCGCGCGTACAGCCGGGCATCACGCTGGGCGCGCTGAACGATGCGCTGAAGCCGCATGGGCTGTTTTTTCCGGTCGATCCCTCCACCTGGCAGCGCTGCACCATCGGTGGCATGGCCGGGAACAATTCCTGCGGGTCGAAGTCGATCCGCTACGGGCTGATGGCGGACAACGTGACCGCCATTGATGCGCTGCTGGCGGATGGGTCAAGGTTCGTGTTCGGGGATTTGCCGGACAATCTGGGCGGCGACGTCCCTGCCGCCACGGCGGAGCTGATCCAGCGGCTGCGCGCGCTCGGTGCGCGGGAAGCTGAGGAGATCGCGGCGCGCTTCCCGAACCAGCTGCGGCGCGTGGGTGGCTACAACATCGAATCACTGACGCCGGCGGCGCGGGCGGAAGGGCGCGGCAACCTCGCGCGCGTGCTGGTGGGTTCGGAAGGGACGCTGGCGTTCTCGGCCGCGCTGGACCTGAAGCTGTGGCCGATCAAGCCGCGCAAGATTCTGGGCATCTGCCAGTTCCCGAGCTTCCGCGCGGCGATGGCGGCATCCCAGCACCTGGTCACGCTGGATCCCGAGGCGGTCGAGCTGGTGGACCGGACGATGATCGACCTGGGGCGGTCGATCCCGATCTATCGCGCCACCATCGACCGGATGGTGAAGGGCGAGCCGGACTCGCTGCTGATCGTCGAGTTCCACGGGCACGAGGATGCGCCGCTGCTGGCCGCGCTGGATCGGCTGGAGGAGATGATGGCGGACCTGGGCTATCCGGATGCCGTGGTGCGCGCCACCGATGCCGGTTTCCAGGCCGCGATTGCGGAGGTGCGCGAGGCCGGGCTGAACATCATGATGTCGATGAAGGGCGACGGGAAGCCGGTGTCCTTCATCGAGGATTGCGCCGTCGCCCTGCCGGACCTGGCCGACTACACGGAACGGCTGAACGACGTGTTCGCGAAACACGGCACAAAGGGCACCTGGTACGCGCATGCCAGTGTCGGCTGCCTGCACGTGCGGCCGGTCCTGAACATGAAGGACGGCGAGGACGTGCGGAAGATGCGCGCCATCGCCGAGGAATGCTTCGCCCTGGTGCGCGAATACAAGGGCAGCCATTCGGGCGAGCATGGCGACGGCATCGTGCGGTCCGAATTCAACGAGACGATGTTCGGCAGCCGCATCGCGCGCGCCTTCGAGGAAGTGAAGGATACCTTCGACCCGAATGCGCTGCTGAACCCAGGGCGCGTGGTGCGCGCGCCGCGCATGGATGACCGTTCGCTGTTCCGCTACGCGCCCGGCTATGCGGCGGACGGGGCGATCACGCCGGTGCTCGACTGGTCAGAGTATCCGGGGCCGCTCGGCGGGCTGCTGAGCGCGGTCGAGATGTGCAACAACAACGGTACCTGCCGTAAGTTCGATGCGAACGTCATGTGCCCGTCCTATCGCGCGACGCGCGACGAGCAGCACCTCACGCGCGGGCGGGCGAATACGCTGCGGCTCGCGCTGACCGGGCAGTTGCCGGGCGCGCTGGCTTCGGACGAGGTGGCCGAGGCGGTGAAGCTGTGCGTCTCCTGCAAGGGCTGCAAGCGCGAATGCCCGACCGGCGTCGACATGGCGCGCATGAAGATCGAGGTACTGGCGGCGCGCGCGAAAGTGCATGGCATCGGCTGGCGGGAGCGCATCATCGCGACACTGCCGCGCTGGGCGCGCTGGGCGTCGCTGCTGCCGCCGGTGGCCAATGCGCGCGGCTGGGTGCCGGGGCTGGCGACGCTGTCCGAACGGCTGCTTGGGCTGGCGGCCGACCGCCCCCTGCCCCGCTTCGCCTGGGGCGCCTTCCATGATGCCGAGCTGCGCGCGCCGGACGGGCGCGAGCGCGAGGTCATCCTGCTGCCCGACGCCTTCAACCGGTATTTCGAACCAGATAATCTGCGCGCTGCGATCCGCGTGCTGCGCGCCGCCGGATACGACCCCGCCGTGGCACGTCCGCCGCGCGGGATGCGGCCGCTGGATGAAGGGCGCACGCTGCTCGCCGCCGGGTTGGTCGACCAGGCGCGCGCGGAAGCTCGGCGGACAGTCGAGGCGCTGTCGGCCTGGAGCAGCCCGGTGGTGGGCATCGAGCCGTCCTCGCTGACCACGCTGCGCGACGAATTCCTCGCACTCCTGCCGGGCGAAGCCGCGCGCGCGCTGGCCGACCGCGCCTTCCTGCTGAGCGAATTCCTCGACCGCGAGAAGGCCGTGCTACCGCTGAAGCCCCTTCCCGGCGAGGCGCATATCCATGGCCATTGCCACCAGAAGGCCTTCGGCGCCTTTCCGCCAGCGCTGGCACTTCTGCGGCGCATCCCGGGGCTGACGGTGACACCCATTGCGTCGTCGTGCTGCGGCATGGCCGGGGCCTTCGGCTACCAGGCGGAGACGCTGTCCGCTTCAAAGGCGATGGCGGAACTCTCGCTGCTGCCGGCGGTGCGTGCGGCGGCGCCGGCGGCCTTCATCGTGGCGGACGGGACATCCTGCCGGCACCAGATCGGGGATCTCGCGGGGCGGGAGGCGATCCATTCCGTCCGGCTGCTGGAAAGGGCATTGGCATGACCACGCCGGCAGATGTGCTGGGCTTCTGGTTCGCGGAGGGGCCCGACACCTTCCGCGAGGCCTGGTTCAAGCGTGACGACGCCTTCGATGCCGCCATCCGCGACCGCTTCGCGGTGGCCACGCAGGCGGCGCGGGAGGGCGCGCTGGATGACTGGGCAACGCAGCCTGACAGCGCGCTGGCGCTGCTGGTGCTGCTGGACCAGTTCCCGCGCAACCTGCATCGCGGCAGCGCGGAAGCCTTCGCGAGCGACGCGCATGCCCGCGCGATCGCGCGCGATGTCGTGCTCGCGCATCGCTTCGACCTGGCACTGGCGCGCACCGAGCGCGTGTTCCTGTACCTGCCCTTCGAGCATTCGGAATCGATGGCTGACCAGGATGTCTCGGTCGCCCTGTTCGAAGGCCTGCGCGACGATGCGCGCATGGCGAAGCCCGACGGGACGATCGACTATGCCTGGCGGCACCGGGCGGTGATCGCGCGGTTCGGGCGGTTTCCGCACCGCAACGTGGCGCTCGGCCGAGACAGCACAGCGGCGGAAGCGACGTGGCTGGCGGCGGGGGGCGGGTTCTGAAGGGAGCATCGCCGTGCCGTCAGGGCGTGGCGGCCCGTTCAAGCCCTTCCTGGCGTTCGCGGGCATCGGTGATGCCAGGCGCCTGCTTCGCGTGACCTGGGGCCTCAGGATCCAAACCCAATCATCTGCCGGGCGCCTGGCCGGTCTCGCGCGGCATCCGCGGCGTCAGGCCGCTTGCCGATGCCACCAGCATCGGCAGCGCGTCCGTCCTGGCGGCCTGCCACGCGAACCTCGGCCATCCACATCGGGCCTGATTGGGTTTGAACCCTAGCCCTGCGGCCCGATCCGCAGCGGGGCGGGCGAGTGTGACGATGGTGACACAGTGACGTTACCAGTACGTTATGGCCGGAGAGGGCCTGCCAGGGGCGACGGCGCATCGAGCAGGGTGCGCACGGGGCTATGTGTGTCAGTGCACCGCTTACGAATTCTGTTGCCGGTCCATCGACGGCAGGCGTATAGGAATTAAATCAACGCCGCCACTGCGCCCGCGTTGCCTCCTTCCAGTGCAATCTGACCATTGACGCCGTGGCCTTGAGCGCCGCGCGTGCGATCTGCTAGTCGTTTACGCAAAATTGGTCAGAATCGCTCACTCTCTTGTTGCGCCGCACAATGCCGTCTGGCATTCCAGGCGTCGACCTTCGGACAGAAGGCGCGAGGAAGGACAGCACCCGGACGCACGGCCCCATCGGAGGTGTTCCCCATGTCGCGCACCCTCTTGTCCCGCCGCCTGATCCTCGCCGCCGGCCTTGCCGCCCCGGCCCTGATCGCCGCCCGCTCCGCCCATGCCACGGAGGAGGTCGATGTCGAGCTCGTGCTCGCCGTCGATGTCTCGCGGTCGGTCGATGCGCAGGAGATGGAGATGCAGATGACCGGCTATGCGGCCGCCTTCCGCGACCCGCGCCTGGCCGAGGGCATTGCCGGCGGGCCGCTCGGCGCCATCGCGGTCACGCTGTTCGTCTGGTCGGACTGGAACATCCAGCACACGCTGGTGCCGTGGATGCGCCTCGACGGCGCGGCGAGTTGCGCGCGCTTCGCCGCCGCGGTCGAGGGCGCGTCGCGCGAGACGTATCTCTACACCTCGATCTCGGGGGCGATCGACTATGCCGCGCGACAGTTCGGCACGCGGTATTCGGGGTTGCGCCAGGTGGTCGATATCTCGGGCGACGGGGTGAACAATTCCGGCCGGCCGCTGGCCGTGGCGCGGGAGGAGGCGTTGGGCAAGGGCATCGTGCTGAATGGCCTGGCGGTGCTGGACCAGACGCCGCAGCCCTCGGCCCTGCTGGCCGGCATCCCGCCGGTGGACGAGTACTACCGCGACCAGGTCATCGGCGGCCCCGGTGCCTTCCTGATGGTGGCCGAAGGCTATGACGCCTTTGCCGGTGCCGTCCGCCGCAAGATCATCCGCGAGATCGCGACTGCTCCCGGACCTTTGGTGGAGCGTGAGTACGCCTAGGTTCTCGCGGTCCAGGGGGCCGTAGCCCCCTGGTGGGGGAGCCCGAGGGGGCGACGCCCCCTCGGAGTCTTGCGCCCTCCGCGAATACCGCCATACCCGCAGCCATGATCGCCATCATCGGCGCCGGCCTCGCCGGCCTCTCCGCTGCGCGCGCGCTCGCCGCGCATGGAGTGCCCGTTCGCCTGTTCGACAAGGGCCGCGCGCCGGGGGGCCGGTTGGCGACTCGCCGCGCCGAGCAGGATGGCGTCCGGCTGCAGTTCGACCATGGCGCGCAGTATCTGCGGGCGGAGGGCGCGGACTTCGCCACGGCGCTGGCGGCTGCCGGCGCGCAGCCCTGGCCGGATGCCGCGCGGCGGGTGGGCGTGCCGGGGATGTCGGCGCTGCCGCGCGCGCTGGCGGAGGGCCTGGACATTGTGGCGTCGCGCCATGTCGGGCGCGTGGTGGGCGAACCGGGCGCCTGGCGCGTGCAGCACTGGGATGCGCGGGAGGCGAAGCCCGGCGCGCCGCTGCCCGCGACACCGCCGGTCGAGGACGGGCCCTTCTCCGCCGTGCTCGTGACGGTGCCGGCGCCCCAGGTGCTCGACCTGCTGCCGGGCTACGCCGCGGCGCTGGGCGGCGTGCGGTACGCGCCGTGCTGGACGGTGATGGCATCCTTCGAAACGCGCCTGCCATTGCCCGATACGCTGCGCCCCGATGGCCACGCGATAGGCTGGGCGGCGCGGGATTCGTCGAAGCCCGGGCGCGACGGCGGGACCGAATGCTGGGTCGTGCAGGCCGGGCCGGGCTGGACGCGGGCGCATCTGGAAGACCGCGCGGAGACGATCGTCGCAGCGCTGCTGGGCGAATTGGCGGCGTTGGCCGGTGCCCCGCTGCCCTCGCCGCGGTACGCGGCCGCGCATCGCTGGCGGTACTCGCTGCTGGAGGCATCGCTCGGCCAGCCCTGTCTGTGGGATGCGACGCAGCGGATCGGCCTGGCCGGCGACTGGTGCCTGGCGGGGCGCGCCGAAGCCGCGTGGGACAGCGGGGCGGCGTTGGCCGCCGCGGTGGCATGACTCGCCCGGCGCCGCCCGCCACGCCGCAGGAGGCGCTGGCGCAGGCCTTCGCACTGCTCTCGCGCGGCGTCGCCGACCGGCGCAGCCCGTTCCATACGCCCACGCTGGCGACGCGGGGGCTCGATGGCGCGCCGAGCCTGCGCACGGTGGTGCTGCGCGCCTTCGACCCCGCCGCGCGGCTGCTGCGCGTGCACACCGACCGGCGCAGCGGCAAGGTGGGCGAGATTGCCGCCGACCCGCGCGCCGCGCTGCATGTCTATGATGCCGGGGCGCAGGTGCAGCTGCGCGTCGCGGGCATTACCACGCTGCACGTCGATGATGCGGTGGCGCAGGCCGCCTGGACCGCGAGCCGGGAGATGAGCCGCATGACCTATGCCACGTTGCATGCGCCGGGTGCGCCGGTCGACGCACCGCCGGACGCACCGCAGGATGCCACCGCCGGCGCGGTGAACTTCGCCGCGCTCAGCCTGCGCATCGATGCGATGGACTGGCTGCTGCTGGCGGCGGCGGGGCACCGGCGCGCGCGCTTCGCCTGGGATCCGGATGGCGTGCTGTCGGCCGGATGGATCGCGCCATGAGCGAGCCCGCCATCCGCGACGCCATCCTGGCGCAGACCGAAGCGCGTGGGGCGGCGAAATCCATCTGCCCGTCCGAAGTCGCGCGCGCGCTGGAACCCGACGACTGGCAGAAGCTGATGCCGCGCATCCGGCGCGAGGCGGCGGTGCTCGCGCGCGAGGGGCGCATCGAGATCCTGCGCAAGGGCAAGCCGGTGGATCCCGAGGCGGAGATCCGCGGTGTCATCAGGTTGAGGATACGGGGATGATCGGGATGCTGTTCTCGCGTGGGGCGGCGGGCGTGCCTGCGCCGGCGCCGGTGGATTTCGCCACGCTGGCTTTGCCGGCCTCGCCCAATACGTGCCTGCTGACCCCCACCAGCGCGCCGGGCGTCGGGCATCTGCAACGTGACCCGTTTCCGGTCGCGGTCGATGCCGCCTTCGATGCCATTCGCGCGGTGGCGGCGGGACAGCCGCGGGTGTTCGCTCTGGCCGACTATGTGGAGCGGCGCCAGGCGCAATGGGTCGCGCGCACGCGCCTGATGAACTACCCCGACATCGTGGTGGCGGAGGTGGCGCCGACGGGCGGGGGCACGGGGCTGTGGCTGTATTCGCGCAGCCTGGTCGGCTGGTCGGACCTGGGTGCGAACCGTGCGCGGGTGATGGCCTGGCTGGCGGAATTCGAGCAGCGCCTGCGGCGCGGCTGAGGAGGCGCGCATGCGGCGGATCGGCCCCTTCCTGCGCGACGCCTGGGCGCTCGCGCGGCCCTATTGGTCGAGCGAGGATCGCTGGCGGGCGCGCGCGCTGCTCGCCGCCGTGGTCGGGCTGAACCTGTCGCTGGTGGGCATGACGGTGGTGCTCACCTTCTGGCAGCGGGCCTTCTACAACGCGCTGGAGGCCAAGGATTCGGAAGCCTTCATGGCGCTGCTGTTCACCTGGCACGTGACGCCGGATGAAGGCTTCCTGCCGTCCTTCACGATCGTGGCGTTCACCTACATCCTGATCGCGGTCTATGCGCTGTACCTGCGCCAGGCGCTCGAGATCCGGTGGCGGCGCTGGCTGACCGAGGTCTACCTGACCCAGTGGCTGGACGGGCGCGCGTATTACCGCATGGCGCTGACCGACCCGGTGACGGACAACCCGGACCAGCGCATTGCCGAGGATGCGCGGCTATTCGTGGACGACACGCTCGCCCTGGGGCTGGGGCTGATGCGGTCGGTCGTGACGCTGTTCTCCTTCGTGCTGGTGCTGTGGTCGCTGTCGGGGCCGGTGACGGTCTTCGGCGTGACGATCCCGGGCTACATGGTGTGTGTGGCGCTGGTCTATGCGGTGGTGGGGACCTGGCTCGCGCACCTGATCGGGCGGCGCCTCATCGCGCTGAACTTCAACCAGCAGAAGGTCGAGGCGGATTTCCGCTACGCGCTGGTGCGCTTCCGCGAGAACATGGAAGGCATCGCCCTGCATGGCGGCGAGGCGGACGAGAAGCGCGGCCTGACGCAGCGCTTCCGCGCGTTGATGGAGAACTGGTGGGGCATCATGTCCGCCACCAAGCGGCTGACGCTGTTCACCGTCGGGTACCAGCAGGTGGCGAGCATCTTTCCCATCGTGGTGGCCGCGCCGGCGTATTTCGCGGGGCGCATTCCGCTGGGCGGGCTGATCCAGACCTCGAGCGCCTTCGGCCAGGTGCAGGATTCGCTGTCCTGGTTCGTGGAGAACTATGCGCGACTGACCGAATGGCGCGCGACGGTGGAGCGCCTGACCGGCTTCACGCGCGCGGTGGCGGCGGCGCGCACGGCGCAGGGCGGGCCGGTCGCGGCGAAGGGCGATGGCGCAGGATTGGCGGTGCAGGACGTGACGCTGTCGCTGCCGGATGGGCGCGTGCTGGTGCAGGGCGCGGAGGCCGCGGTGGCGCCGGGCGAGAGCGTGGTGGTGACAGGCGCGTCTGGGTCGGGGAAGTCCACTCTGTTCCGCGCCATCGCCGGCATCTGGCCCTTCGGATCGGGGCGGATCGCGCTGCCCGCCACCGGGCGCGCGCTGTTCCTGCCGCAGCGGCCCTACATTCCGCTCGGGTCATTGAAGCGCGCGGTCTGCTACCCGGATGACGAGGCAGGGTTCAGCGATGCCGATGTCGCGGCGGCGCTGGAGGCGGCGGAGTTGCCGCAACTGGTCGGTCGCCTGCACGAGAACGAGCCTTGGGACCGGCGCCTGTCGGGCGGTGAGCAGCAACGCCTCGCGCTGGCGCGCGCGCTGCTGCTGAAGCCCGACTGGCTGTTCCTGGATGAGGCGACGGCGAGCCTCGACCCCGGCGCGGAGGAACGGCTGTACGCGAAGGTGAAGGACGCGCTGCCGGGAACGGCGATCATCTCCATCGCGCACCGCCCGGCGGTAGCGAAGTTCCATGACCGCGGGCTGCGGGTGGAGGGCGGGAGGCTGGTGCCCGGGTGAGCGACGCCTGGGTGCACATCCTGCTGGTCGCCGCCGTCACCCTCGGCGGTGCTGGGCTGGCAGGCCTCGTGGTGAGCTGGCTGGCCTGGCGCCGCGCCGGGCGGGACGTGCCGTTCGGCGCCTACTACGCCGCCACGCATCGCTTCTTCATGTTCAACCAGCCTATGCGGCAGGGGATGGACTGGGAGACGACACGCATCGCCGGGCGTCGCGACGTGATCCTGTGCCAGCGCATCATCCTCGCCATCAGCGTCGCGGCGCTGCTGGCCTTCCTGACGATCGCGCCGCGCTGACGGCGCGCGTCAGCCAAACAGCAGTGGTGCGGCGGCCTCCGCCATGCCGGCGTTGGAATGCCCCACGCCCGGGACGGTGACGACACGCCAGGCGAAGGGGGCGCCAGCCTCGGCCGCGGCGCGGCGCGACGTATCGAAGAAATGCCAGCCGCGCGCGAAGCGGTGGCTGCCCTGCGCCACCGCCCAGGGCTGGCGCGGCAGGCTGGCATGGTTGGGGTCGGTGTCGGCCTCGCCGAGTTGCAGGATGACGGGCCGGGCGAAGACCGCGCGCAGCACGGCAGGGTCGGCCGCGGTGCCGCCCAGGCCCTCGACGAAGGGGCGGTCGAAACGCGGCAGGGTGTAGGAGCCGCTGTTGGCGATCACCACCGCCTCGGCCCGCGGCGCGCCGGTCAGCAGCAGGAAGCGATGGACGAATTGCGCGCCCGCCGAATGGCCATAGAGCACGTAGCCGGGGCGTGTGGCGCCCGCGGCCTGCATGGCAGCGGCGACCACGCGGTCGAAGGCATGGAAGGACCACGCCTCGGGCGGCATGGCGCGGCCAGCCTCGTCCTGCAGGTTGCCGAAATTGTACCAGCGCGTGCCGGGGAATTTCTCGCGGCCGAATTCCGGCACCAGCAGCAGAAAGCCGTCGCGGTCGGACAGCGGGCGCCATTCGTCGCGGTAGCGGTCGGCATCGCGCTGCAGGCCGTGCATGACGACGCCCACCTTGCCGGCCGCCGTCCAGCCGGCGGGGCGGTGGAACCAGACGGGCATGGGCGCTGCGGTGGCGCCGGCGGGTTCGGGCACCTCGATGCGGCCGCTGCCGGGCGCGATCGGCTGCGCGCGCGCCGCCGCCGGCAGCGCGAGCGCGGCAACCACCAGGTCACGGCGGCGCAGTCGCATCATCCGACTTGCGCCCGCCGACGCGTGACGGCGCCGACCCGCCCCTGCCGTGTCACCGGTTGCCTCAATCCACTGTCGCGCCCGAACGGCGCACCACCTCGGCCCAGCGGGCGACGTCGGCGCGCTGGGTCTGCTGGAACTGCTCGGGCGTGTTGGGGGCGGCGGGCGGCGTGATGGCCTGGTTCTGGATCAGCCATTCGCGGAACTCGGGCGTGGCGATGATGCGGTTCACCTCGGCATTCATGCGCGTCACGATGGGTGCGGGCAGGTTGGCCGGGCCAAAAATGCCGTACCAGGTGGAGGTGTCCATCGGCGGCAGGCCGCAGGCCTCGCCCACCGTGGGCACGTCGGGCAGCGCGGCGAGCCGTTCGCGCGTGAGGACGAACAGCGCGCGCACCTGGCCCTGCCGGATCGGGCCCATCGCGGCGCCGGTCTGGTTGAAGAACAGGTCGATGTCGCCCGAAAGGAGGGCGGCGATCGCGCCGGGCTGCCCGCGGAAGGGCACGTGCAGCAGATCGAGCCCCGCGGCGGTGGCGAACTGCGCGCCGGCCAGGTGGGTCGAGGCACCATTGCCGGTCGAGCCGTAGGAGACCGCCTGCGGGCGGGCGCGCGCGGCGGTGAGCACCGCCTGGCAGTTGGTGAGGTTCGCGCGCCGCTCCGGGTTCACGATCAGCACGTTCGGCACGTCGCCCAGCAGCACCACCGGCGTGAAGTCGCGCAGCACGTCGAAGGGCAGCGAGCGGTAGAGGGCCGCGTTGATCGCATGGGTGCCCGCGGTGCCCATGTAGAAGGTGTAGCCATCCGGGCGCGCCTTCGCGACCAGGTCGGAGCCGATGTTCCCGCCCGCGCCGGTGCGGTTGTCGATCACGATGGGTTGGCCGAGCGCGCGCGCCAGCGGTTCGGCCAGGCGGCGGGCATAGATGTCGGTGCCCGCGCCGTTCGGGAAGCCGCCCATGAGGGTGATGGGGCGGTTCGGCCAGGGTGCATCCTGCGCCAGCGCAGGCAGGGCGGCGGCGGCGAGGGCGGCGGCGAGAATGCTGCGGCGGATCATGTCCCGGTCTCCTTCATTCAGGGCAAGGCGGCATGGCTGGCAGGGCCGCGGCGCGTGCCCCGGGCCGATCCTGGACAGGGCCGGCGGCCGACGGCCAGGTGCGGTTCCACCCGGTCGGTGGCTGTTCTACCGGGTTTTCCGACCGGACGGCACCGGCCTGCTCCCACCCACCCATCCAGGACCCCGTGATTGGGTGGGCGGGGGCGGGCCGGTGCCGATACCGACAGGTCGCAAAGCGCGCTAGCCTTGCCAGCCATGAACGCCCCCTCTCCTGCCCCGAGCCTCGCGCGGATCGCGCGCGGCGGGAAGTCCATCTATGGCGCGCCGCTCGGCATCCTGATGCTGGAGGCGCGCTTCCCGCGCATTCCGGGCGACATGGGCAACGGCGAGACCTGGCCGTTCCCTGTGCTGTTCCGCGTGGTGCGGGGGGCGACGCCCGAACGCGTGGTCCTGCAGGGTGCGCGCGGGCTGCTGCCGGAGTTCATCGCCGCCGCGCAGGACCTCGTGAACCTGGGGGCGGAGGCCATAACCACCAATTGCGGGTTCCTGTCGCTGTTCCAGGCGGAGCTCGCGGCGGCGGTCGGCGTTCCGGTCGCGACATCCTCGCTGATGCAGGTGCCCTGGGTGCAGGCGACGCTGCCGCCGGGGAAGCGGGTGGGCGTGGTGACGGTGAGCAAGGGGTCGCTGACGCCGGCGCATCTGCAGGCCGCCGGGGTGCCGCTCGACATTCCAGTGGTGGGAACCGAGGGCGGACGCGAATTCTTCCGCGTGCTGATCAGCGCGGCGAAGACCGACCTGGATGTGGGCCTGGCCGAGCAGGACATCCTCGAGGCCGGCCGCGCGCTGGTGGCGGCGCATCCGGAGGTCGGCGCGATCGTGCTGGAATGCACCAACATGCCGCCTTATGCGGCCGCGCTGGCGGAGGCGGTGGGGCTGCCCGTCTACGACATCTATTCGATGATCACGTATTTCCACGCAGGCCTGCGGCCCCGGCGCTTCGTCTAGAGTCGTTTGCTGTAGCGACCATCGTCACCCGGCCAGATGATTCCATCCGAGCGGGACTCTGCCCTGGGTGACCCTCGGACGGCCGGCGCGGCGCATCCCGGCGGCTTGCCGTCGCGCCGTGCACCGGCGCGCCGAGGCCGGATGTCGGCTATTCGCGGTCGCGCCTTGCCTGCCCGGATCGCACCGCGACCCGCGCGGTGTGCGGCCGCTTGCCGTGATCAACCCTGGAACAGGCTGAGCAGCGACTGCGGCGCCTGGTTGGCGATCGACAGCGACTGCGTGCCCAGCTGCTGGCGGATCTGCAGCGCCTGAAGCCGCGCCGATTCCTTCGCGAGGTCGGCGTCGATCAGCGCGCCCAGACCACCATCCAACGCATCGAGCTTGTCGCGGTTGTAGCCGATCTGCGCATCGACGTAGCGCGCATCGGAGCCGTACTGGTTCAGCGCATTCGCGATGACCGTGTTGATCGTGCCCCAGTCCCCGCCGGCGCCGAGCGCCGCCTGCGCGCCTGCGGCATCGGTCGGTGCGGCGGCCACGATCATGGTGCCCGCGCCGTCCACGGCGGTGAGGGTATAGGTGGTGCCGGCCTCGTTGCGGGTGGTGGTGATGTCCCCGCCAGCCGGCGCGGTGGTCGAGAGCAGGGTCCGGCCGTTGTAGGTCGAATCCTCGATGAAGTTGGTGATTTGGGTACGCAGCGCCTCGTACTGTGCCTCGTACTGCGCGCGCTGGTCGGTGTTGAGCGTGTCGTCGGCCAGGCGCACCAGCGTCTCGCGCACCTTGATCATGGTGTCGGAGACCTTGCGCAGTCCAGCGAGCGCCGTGTCGAGCACGCCCTTCACGCCGCCGAGCTGTTCATTGGCAGCCGTGAGGCCCGCGACATCCGCCCGGACCGACTGCGCGACGGCGAAGGCCGCGCCGTCATCCTTCGCGTCGGAGACGCGATAGCCGGTGGAGACGCGCTTCTGCGTGGCGTTGAGCGCCTCATTGGTGCGATTCAGCGACTGCAGCGCCACCATGGCGCCGAGATTCGTGTTCACCGAATTGAGGCTCATCGGGATCTTCCCTTCACTCGGACGGGATATTCCCGCCGCGCTGCTACTGTGGCGCCGAGTGATGAAGCGAGCGTTAAGCGCGAAGATTTTTTGTGCGCCCCCTGTCGCCGGGCACCGGCATGCGCTGGCCTGGCTGCGCGGTCCGCGCTGGGACGGCTGGCAGACGGGGCGCGGTCGCACCGTGCGCTCCCGGATCCGCTGCGCGGTCCGACAGGGTGTGCGGTGGCGCTCGCGTGCCGTCGCGTCCGACCATGCGCCCCGCGTACTGAACGCCAGGCAAAGAAAAACCCCGCGGCCTTGCGACCGCGGGGCTGTCCCGAACCGATCCGCGAAGGATCAGTCCTTCATGTTCACGGCCTGGCGGCCGCGCTGGCCGTCGCGCACCTCGAGCGAGACTTTCTCGCCCTGCTGCACGTCCTGCTTGCCCGCGCGCTGCAGGACCGAGGAATGCAGGAACACGTCCTGGCCGCCATCTTCCGGCGTGACGAAGCCGAAGCCGCGGACCTGGTCGAACCACTTGACCGTGCCGGCCACGTCGTAGGTCGGGCCACCTTCGTCCCGGCCGCCGAAATCGCGCCGCGGCGGACGGTCGCCGAAGGCGCGCGGCGGACGATCGCCGAAGCCACCACCACCACCGCCGAAGCCACCGCCGCCACCGAAGTCGCGCCGCGGGGGACGATCGCCGAAGCCACCGCCGCCGCCGCCGCCGAAGTCGCGCCGCGGGGGACGGTCGCCGAAGCCGCCGCCGCCGCCGAAGTCGCGCCGCGGCGGACGGTCGCCGAAGCCACCACCGCCACCCGGGCCGCCGAAGTCACGCCGCGGCGGACGATCGCCGAAGTCGCGCCGGGGCGGGCGCGCACCGGCGCCGCCGCCTTCGCCACGCTTCAGCTCAACGATGCGGGTCACGAGGCGACGGCCCTGGCGGTCCGTGCCGATTTCGCACACCAGCTTGTCGCCGGTGTCCGGGGGTTCGATCCCGGCCTCGGTCAAGGCCGAGGCATGGAAGAAGACGTCGGTGCCGTCCGGTCCAAGCACGAAGCCGAAGCCCTTGCGGCCATTGTACCACTTCACCTCGGCCTCGATCGGCCCGGCGCCACCCTGATTATCGAATTCAGACACGTTCCTGCAGGTCCACAAACTAGAGGCGATCCTGCGGGATGCAGGGCCGCTACGTGTCAAGATGGCACTGCGCAAATGGGAAAGCGAGTGAAAAAGGGGTTCTCGCGCCTTACGCGAATCGGCGGGGGTCAAAGGATCCGATCGGGATTTCCGGCGCCCGCCCGCCCAGCAGCGCGGCCACGATCCGCCCGGTCCGCGCGCCCGCCACCAGGCCGGTATGGCCATGGCCGAAGGCATGGATCACGTCGGCCGTGGCACTGGACGGGCCCAGGCAGGGCTTGCCATCCGGCATGGAGGGGCGATGGCCCATCCAGACCTTCACGCGGCTGGCCGGCAGGTCGCGCGGCAGGCCGGGGAAGCAGGAGACCAGGTGGTCGCGCAGGATTTCGGCGCGCTTCCAGTTCGGCGCGGCCTCGAGGCCCGCGATCTCGACCTGGCCGGCGCAGCGCAGCCCGCCCGCCGTGCGCATGATCGACATCTTGCCATCCGAGGGCATCAGGCCGTGCCGCGGCGCGACCTCGGGGTCTGTCAACTGGGCGTGGTAGCCGCGCTCGGTCTCGAGCGGGACGGCATCGCCCAGCGCGGCGGCGAGCGGCTTGGCGTGCGCCCCGGCAGCGATCACGGCGGCATCGGCGGCGACCTCTCCCTGGTCGGTCGTGACCGCGCGCAGGCGGCCACCCTCGACCCGGAAGCCGGTGGCGCGGGCGCGCACCAGCGACGCCCCCTGCCCCACCGCATGGGCCACCAGCGCAGCCACATAGGCGCCGGGGTCGGTGCAGTGCCCGCCTTCCTCGACCATGACGCCGAAGGTGTAGCGGCGGTCGAGGTCGGGTTCGCGCTGGCGCAGGTCATTCGCGTCGAGTTCCATCCAGCGGACGCCGACCTTCTGGCGAATCTCCCAGGCCTTGGCCTCGGCCGCGAAATCGGCGCGGGACGGATAGATGTAGATCAGCCCACGCCGTTCGATCAGGTGGCCGACGCCGGCTTCCTCGGCGAGGGCGGCGTGCAGCGCGGGGGCATCGACCACCAGTGGGCGCAATGCGCGCGCGGCGTCCTCGACACGGGCCCAGGTCCAGCCGGCGCGCAGGTATTGCACCAGCCAGGGGGCAACGCGCGGGAGGTAGGACCAACGGATGGCCAGCGGGCCCAGCGGGTCGGCCAGGAATTTCGGAATCTTCTTCCACAGCCCGGGGACGGCCGGCGGGATGACCGACATCGGGCTGAGCCAGCAGCCATTGCCGTAGGAGGCCGCCTGTTCGCCGCCCGGGTCGGCCGGGTCGATCAACGTGACGCGGTATCCCTCGCGCAACGCCTCGATGGCCGAACACGCGCCGACGATGCCCGCACCGATGATCGCGACGTGGCGGCTCATGAGGCGCGCGTCTTGCCGATCACCTTGGACGGGCCGGACTGCACCTGCACGCCGGACAGGTACTGGTCCAGGAAGAACAGCCGGTCCTGGCCCCAGAGGAACAGGTCGTCGCAGAAGAAGGTCGGCGCACCGAAGACGCCGCGGGCCACGGCCTCCTGGTTGTTGCGGTCCCATTCGGCCATGACGGACTGGCTTTCTTCCTCGCGGTGCAGGGCATCGCCGGGCAGGCCTTCGTCCTCGGCGATGGCCACGCGCACGCGCGGGTCGGCGATGTCGCGTTCATCGACCCACAATGCGTGCAGGATGGCGTGGCTGAGCGCCTGCGCGTCCATCCCGCGCGCCTGCGCGGCCATCACCATGCGCCCGGCGGGGCGCTGGTCGGTCGGCGGATAGTGCTTCGGCTTCAGCTTGATGGGCATGTTCAGGTGGCGCGACCAGCGGTCCAGTTCCAGCGCGTGATAGTCCTGCCTTGGTTCGGGACGCGTGCGCAGCGGGATGCCGCCGGTGTGCTTGATGACCAGGCGGAAATCATAGGGCTTCAACACCAGCGTCGCGCCCTGGCGCTTCACGATGTCGGTGAGTTGCGGTCCCGCGAAATACATCCACGGGCTGGACAGGGTGTAGAAGCACTCGACGGTCTGGCCCATGGCGCCCTCACCCTTTCTGCGTGCGGCCGGGATCATGCCCCGCGAGCAGCGAGACATGCGCGGATACCACGCGCCAGCCGTGGTCGGGCAGGCGCACCATGATCTTGGTCTCGCGCCCCACCAGGCCGGTGCCGACGCGTTCGTATTCCAGGTGCGTGCAGGCGAAGTCGCGGCCGAAGGATGTGATGTGGACCTTTCGCGTGATGCGCGCGGCGTAGGTCTTCACCGTGGCGCGGAAGGCGCGGATGGCGTCGATGCCATACAGGATTTCCGTCACGCCGAAGCGCACGGTGCGCGGGTCCGGCCAGAAGGAGGCATCGAGCACATCTGTGTCGTTGCCGGCGATCGCGGCCTCGTAGCGGTCGAAGACCGCACGGGCCTCGGCGATCACGTCGGGGTTGTCGATCTCCATCGCATGCGACTCCCGGTATTTGCGCGAGCATGACGCGCAGCGGCCCGGAACGCAAAAGGGCCGGGCGTGGCGCGCCCGGCCCTTCGCGGTGCCGCGATACGTGTCAGCCGGCGGCGGCGATCGCGCGCTTCGCCATCACGCCGACCAGGTGGGCGCGGTATTCGGCGCTGCCATGGATGTCGGAGTTCAGGTCGTCCGGCGCCTGCTTGATGTTCGCCACCGCATCGGGCGACCAGTTGGCGGCGAGCGCGGCCTCCATCGCCGCCTGGCGGAACACGCAGGGGCCCGCGCCGTTCACCGCGACGCGGACCGTGCCGCCGGCCTTCGAGACGAAGACGCCCGCCATGACGTAGCGGCTGGCCGGGTTCTTCATCTTGGCGTAGCCGGCCTTGTCGACGATCGGGAATTCGACGGCGGTGAGGATCTCGCCGGGTTCCAGCGCGGTGGTGAACATGCCGAGGAAGAAGTCGTCGGCGGCGATCTTGCGGCTGCTCGTGTGGATCGTGGCGCCCAGCCCCAGCACCGCGCCGGGGTAGTCCGCCGCCGGGTCGTTGTTCGACACCGACCCGCCGATGGTGCCGCGATTGCGCACCTGCACGTCACCGATATGCGAGGCCATGTACGCGAGCGCGGGGATCGCGGCCTTCACCTCGGCGCTGGTGGCGACATCCACATGGCGGGTCAGCGCGCCGATCACGATGGCGTTGCCGACGCGCTTGATGCCCTTCAGTTCCGCGATGCCCGACAGGTCGACCAGCGCGGAGGGCTTGTTGAGCCGATGCTTCAGCGCGGGCAGCAGCGTGTGCCCACCCGAGATGGCCTTGGCGTCCGGATCGGCCAGGAGCTTCACCGCATCGGCGACGGAGCCCGGCTTGTGGTAGGCGAAATCATACATGGTCGTCGCTCCTTGCGTCGCGGACCGCGGGGCGGGGCTGCGCGGCCCCGGCCCGGCGGGCCTTCCGGTTGTCTATTCCGCCGCCATCCGGCGGCCACCATTGACGATCTGCCAGATCTTGGACGGTGTCGCGGGCATGTCCAGGGTCCGCACGCCATAGTCGCGCAGCGCATCGACCACGGCGTTGATGACGGCGGGCGGCGAGCCGATCGCGCCGACCTCCCCGCAGCCCTTCACGCCCAGCGGATTGTGCGTGCACAGCGTGGTATGGGTCGCGACAGACACGGGTGCCAGGTCGTCCGCGCGCGGCATCGTGTAGTCCATCATGGACCCCGACAGCAGCTGGCCGTCGGCGTCGTAGACGCAGGTCTCGAGCAGCGCCTGGCCGATACCCTGCGCGATGCCGCCCTGCACCTGCCCTTCCACGATCATCGGGTTGATGACGCGGCCCACATCATCGACCGCGGTGAAGTTCACCATGGAGACCTTGCCGGTGTCGGGGCAGATCTCGACCTCGGCGATGTGGCAGCCGCCGGGATAGGTGAAGTTCTTGGGGTCGTAGAAGGCGGTTTCCTCGAGCCCGGGTTCGAGTTCCTCGATCGGGTAGTTGTGCGGCACATAGGCGGCGACGGAGATGTCGACCAGCGCCTTCGTCTTGTCGGTGCCCGCCACGCGGAAGGTGCCACGGTCGAATTCGATGTCGTCGACATCGGCTTCCATCAGGTGGGCGGCGATGCGCTTGCCCTTGGCGATGATCTTGTCCATCGCCTTCATCATCGCGGAGCCGCCGACGGCGAGCGAGCGCGACCCGTAGGTGCCCATGCCGAAAGGCACCTTGGCGGTATCGCCATGCACGATGTCGACCTGCGCGGTCGGCACGCCGAGCTTGTCGGCGACCAGTTGCGCGAAGGTGGTCTCGTGGCCCTGGCCGTGGCTGTGCGCGCCGGTCAGCACCGTGACGCTGCCGGTGGGGTGCACGCGGATGGTGCCGACTTCGTACAGGCCGGCGCGCGCGCCGAGCGAGCCCACCACGGCCGAGGGCGCGATGCCGCAGGCCTCGAGGTAGGTCGAGATGCCGATGCCCCGCAGCTTGCCGCGCTTCGCCGCTTCGGCGCGGCGTGCTTCGAAGCCGGCCCAGTCGGCGGTGACCAGCGCCTGGTCGAGCGTCGCCTGGTAGTTGCCGCTGTCGTATTGCAGCGCGACCGGCGTCTGGTAAGGAAACTGGCCGGGCTGGATGAAGTTGCGCCGACGGAGTTCGACGCGGTCGATGCCGGTCTCCTGCGCCGCCACGTCCATCAGGCGTTCCAGCAGGAAGGTCGCCTCAGGCCGGCCGGCGCCGCGATAGGCATCGACCGGGACGGTGTTGGTGAAGACCGCCTTCACCTCGCAATAGATCACCGGCGTGGTGTAGGTGCCCGCCAGCAGCGTGGCGTACAGGTAGGTCGGCACGCAGGGCGCGAAGGTGGACAGGTACGCGCCCATGTTCGCGTGGGTGTGCACCTTCAGGCCGAGGATCTTGCCGTTGGCATCGAGCGCGAGTTGCGCGTTCGAGATGTGGTCGCGCCCATGCGCGTCCGACATGAAGGATTCCGAACGGTCGGCGGTCCACTTCACCGGCCGGCCGAGCTTGCCGGCGGACCAGGTGACGATCGCTTCCTCGGCATAGTGGTAGATCTTGGACCCGAAGCCACCGCCGACATCGGGTGCGACCACGCGCAGCTTGGATTCCGGGATGTGCAGCACGTTCGCGCCCATCAGCAGGCGGATGACGTGCGGGTTCTGGCTGGTGGTGTGCAGCGTGTAGTCGCCGGTCGTCTGGTCGAACTCACCCAGTGCCGCACGCGGTTCCATCGCGTTCGGGATCAGCCGGTTGTTGACCATGTCGAGCGAGACGATCTTGTGCGCCTGCGCAAAGGCCGCATCCAGCACCGCCTTGTCGCCGATGTGCCAGTCGTAGCAGAGGTTCCCCGCCACGCCATCATGCACCGCCGGTGCCCCCGGCTTCACCGCGTCCAGCATGTTCACGGCGGCGGGCAGCACATCGTAGGTGACGGCGATGGCTTCGGCCGCGTCGCGCGCCTGTTCGCGCGTGGCGGCGATGGCAACGGCGACCGGGTCACCCACATGGCGCACCTTGTCCTGCGCCAGCACCGGATGCGGCGGCTCGGCCATCGGCGAGCCGTCCTTGTTGTGGATCTGCCAGCCGCAAGGAAGGCCGCCGATATTGTCCTTCGCCATGTCGGCGCCGGTGAAGACCGCGACCACGCCGGGCATCTTCGCCGCCGCCGACGTGTCCACCGCGGCCAACCGCGCATGGGCATGCGGGCTGCGCAGAATCCACGCATGCAGCTGGCCCTGGCGGTTGAAATCGTCGGTATAGGCGCCGCGGCCGCGCAGGAAACGGAAGTCTTCCTTGCGGCGCAGACTGGCGCCGATGCCCTCGAAGGGTGCCACCACGTTCATGGTCGTTTCGCTCCCAATTGTTGTATCGCCCGGGATTTGCCGGGCCGGTTGTTGGGGCGCATCTGCGCGCCCTCTCGCGGTCCGCGCGCCCTGCTGCGCGCCTGCGCGTTCGGCGCGCCCTGGGGCGCACCTGCGCGGTCCGCGCGCCTCGCGGCGCGACGCGGCCCTATTCGGCCGCGCGCGCGATCTCGCTGCGCTTGCCGTGCATCACGTCCGCCGCCGCGGCGATGGCGCGCACGATGTTATGGTAGCCGGTGCAGCGGCAGAGGTTGCCTTCGAGACCCTCGCGGATCTGCTGTTCCGTGATGCCGTCGGGGTGCTTGTTCACCAGGTCGATGGCGGACATCACCATGCCCGGCGTGCAGAAGCCGCACTGCAGGGCGTGGTATTCGCGGAAGGCCTCCTGCATGGCGTGCAGCGTGCCATCGGCGGCGGCAAGACCTTCGATGGTGGTCACGTTCGCACCATTCGCCATGACGGCGAGCGTGGTGCAGGACTTCACGCTCTCGCCGTTGATGTGCACCACGCAGGCGCCGCACTGGCTGGTGTCGCAGCCGACATGCGTGCCGGTCAGGCGCAGCTTCTCGCGCAGCAGTTCGACGAGCAGGGTCCGGCCCTCGACCTCCGCCGTGTGGGTCTGGCCGTTCACGGTCAGCGTGACCTGCGGCATTGCGCGTCTCCCCAAGCTTGTGTCTGGATTTCGGGCATGTGGCGCCCGGGCGTGATGGCGCAAGCCTCGCCCTGCAGCCCCCGCTTCGTCAAGCGTCCGACAGCGCGCGCAGCGAGGCGGTCCGAAGATTGCGAACCGCTCGCAACAGCGCGGTCAGTGATGTGCGATCACCGCCGCACCGCGCGCGCCGGACAGCGGGTTCTCCGCGGCGGGGCGGTCGTGCAGGTGGCAGGCTGCCCAGTGGCCTTCCTCGGTCTGGCGCAGCTGGGGTTCGTCCTTGCGGCAGCGGTCGAAGGCATAGGGGCAGCGGGTGTGGAAGCGGCAGCCCTTGGGCGGCTTGATCGGGGACGGCACATCGCCGGTCAGGATGATGCGTTCGCGCTGCGCGCCGGGTTCGGGCACCGGCACGGCGGAAAGCAGGGCTTCGGTATAGGGGTGCTTCGGCGCCGAAAAAAGTGCACGCTTCGGCGCGACTTCCACGATCTTGCCGAGATACATCACAGCGACGCGGTGCGTCATGTGTTCGACGATCGCCAGGTCGTGGCTGATGAACAGCATCGCGAGGCCCAGTTCCTTCTGCAGGTCCTGCAGCAGGTTCACTATCTGCGCCTTCACGGACACGTCGAGCGCGGAGACCGCCTCGTCGCAGATGATCAGGTCCGGGTCGGCCGCCAGAGCGCGCGCGATGCAGATGCGCTGCCGCTGCCCGCCCGAGAATTCATGCGGCCAGCGCCCCACCGCATCGCGCGGCAGGCGCACGCGGTCCATCAGTTCGGCCACCTTGCGCTCGATGTCGGCAGAGTCCTTGGCGAGGCCGAAGTTGCGGATTGGTTCGGCCAGGATGTCGCGCACACGCATGCGCGGGTTGAGGCTGCTGAAGGGGTCCTGGAAGACCACCTGCATCCGCCGGCGCATGGGCCGCAGCGTGCCGGCCGCCATGTCGTCGATGCGCTTGCCGTCCAGGATCACCTGGCCGGAGGTGAGCGGGAACAGCCGCAGGATGGCCTTGCCGACTGTGGATTTCCCGCAGCCCGATTCGCCCACCAGCGACAGCGTCTCCCCCTTGTTGATGGAGAAGGAGACGCCATCCACTGCGAAGACCGAGCCGGTCCGCCCGCCGAAGAACCCGCCATGGATCGGGAAGTGCTTCTTGAGGTCGTTGACCTCGAGGATCGGGGTGCTCATGCGGCGACGGCGTCCTTGATGGCGTAGTGGCAGGCCGCGATGTGGCCCGGTGCCTTTTCCTCGAGCGCGGGCGCGACCTTGGTGCAGAGGTCGGTCGCGTGCGGGCAGCGCGAGGCGAAGACGCAGCCATCGAGCTTGCGCTTCAGGCTCGGCACCAGGCCCGGGATCTCCTGCAGCCGCGTCTCGGTGCCCGTCAGCGACGAACCGAGCTTCGGCATCGAACCCAGCAGCCCCTGCGTATAGGGGTGGCGCGGGTTGCGGAACAGCGGGCCGACGGCCGCTTCCTCGACCTTGCGGCCGGCGTACATGACGATGACGCGCTCCGCGACCTCGGCCACCACGCCCAGGTCATGGGTGATGATGACGATGGCCGCGCCCACCGTGCGCTTGAGGTCGCGCATCAAATCGAGGATCTGCGCCTGGATGGTCACGTCCAGCGCCGTGGTCGGTTCGTCCGCGATCAGCAGCTTCGGATTGCACGCCAGTGCGATCGCGATCATCACGCGTTGCCGCATGCCGCCGGAGAGTTGATGCGGGTATTCGCGCACGCGGCGCTTGGCTTCCGGGATGCCGACCAAGTCCAGCATCTCGACCGCGCGGGCCTCGGCGGCCTGGGCCGACAGGCCCTGGTGCAGGCGCAGCGTCTCGCCGATCTGCCGGCCCACGGTCAGCACCGGGTTCAGCGAGGTCATCGGCTCCTGGAAGATCATGCTGATCTCGTTGCCGCGGATGGCGCGCATCTCGCGGTCCGAGCACTTCAGCAGGTCGCGACCTTCGAATCGGATGGAACCGGCGATCTTGCCGGGTGGCTCGGGGATCAGCCGCAGGATAGACATGGCGGTGACCGACTTGCCGCAGCCGGATTCGCCCACGATGGCGACGGTCTCGCGCGCCTCGACCTGGAAGTTCAGGCCATCGACGGCGCGGTTGACGCCATCGACGCCGCGGAAATGCGTCTGGAGGTTTTCGACTTCGAGCAGCGCCACCGCATCAGATCCTTTTCGCCATGCGCGGGTCGAGCGTGTCGCGCAGGCCATCGCCGAGCATGTTCACCGCCAGCACCGTGATCGACAGGAAGATCGCGGGGAAGAACACGATGTAGGGCTTCACCTGCCACAGGGCCCGGCCCTCGGCCATGATGTTCCCCCAGGACGGGATGATCGGCGGGGTGCCGGCACCGATGAAGGACAGGATGGATTCCGTGATCATCGCGGCCGCGCAGATGAAGGTGGCCTGCACGGTCATGGGCGCGATGGTGTTGGGCAGGATGTGCCGCCAGATGATCACCGGCGTACGCGTGCCCGCCGCCACCGCGGCATCGACATAGGGCTGTTCGCGCAGGCTCAGCACCACGCCACGCACCAGGCGGGACACGCGCGGCACTTCCGCGATGGTGATGGCGAGGATGACGTTGCCGACCGACCCGCGCGTCAGCGCCATCAGCGCGATCGCCAGCAGGATCGGCGGGATCGACATCATGCCGTCCATCACGCGCATGATGATGCTGTCCGCCCAGCGCACGAAGCCCGACACCAGGCCGATGGTCAGCCCGATGACGGATGCGCAGATGGCGACCGAGAAGCCCACGATCAGCGACACCCGCGCGCCGTAGATCACGCGCGAATAGACGTCGCGCCCCAGCATGTCGGTGCCGAACCAGTATTGCGCCGAAGGTTCGCGCGTGCGTCGCGCGGGCGCCAGCGAGGTCGGGTCCGCATAGGTCAGCAGCGGCGCGAAGATCGCCATCAGCACCATCGCGAGCACGATGGTGCCGCCCACCGCGATGGTGGGGTTGCGGTACATGAAGCCCCAGAAGCCGCTGCGCGTCTTCACCGGTGGCATGATGTCGCCCATCGGCGCCGCGACGGCGACATTCGCCGCCGTGATGCCACCCGGGCTGAGGACGGATGCGGAGGCCATCAGTAGCGGATCCTCGGGTCGAACAGTGTGTAGAGAATATCGATGAACAGGTTCACCAGCACGTAGGTGAAGGAGAACAGCAGCACCACGCCCTGGATGACCGGGTAGTCGCGCCGCAGGATCGCATCGACCGTCAGGCGCCCCAGGCCGGGGATGGCAAAGACGCTCTCGGTCACCACCGCGCCGCCGATCAGCAGCGCGATGCCGATGCCGATGACGGTGACGATCGGCACCGCCGCGTTCTTCAGCGCATGCAGGAACAGGATGGAGCGCTGCCCCGCCCCCTTCGCCCGCGCGGTACGGATGTAGTCCTGCTGGAGCACTTCCAGCATCGATGCGCGCGTGATGCGCGCGATCAGCGCGATATAGACCGACCCCAGCGCGATGGCTGGCAGGATGAGGTTCTCGATCCAGGGGAAGAAGCCGTTGGCGAAGGGCGTGTAGCCCTGCACCGGCAGCCATTCCAGTTCGAGCGCGAAGATGTAGGCCAGCAGGTAGCCCACCACGAAGACCGGCACCGAGAAGCCAAGCACCGCGAAGGCCATGACGAACTTGTCGATGAAGGTGCCCACCCGCGCCGCAGCGATCACGCCCATAGGCACCGCGATGGATACCGCAAGGATGAGCGTCACCACCATCAGCGACAGGGTCGGTTCGAGCCGCTGCTTGATCATCAGCGACACCGGCAGGTTGGTGAAGATCGAAACCCCGAGGTCACCGCGCAGGATGTCGTAGACCCAGGCCCCGAACCGCACGAGATACGGGCGGTCGAGGCCGAGGCTTGCGCGGATGCGTTCGACATCCTCAGGGGTAGCCTGGTCACCCGCGATCACCGCCGCCGGGTCGCCCGGCGCGATATACAGAAGCGAGAAGACGAACAGCGCCACCACCGCCATCACGGGGATGGTGGCGAGCACGCGTCGGACGATATAGGCGAACATGATCGCGGGTTACCTGTCAGTGCATCAGGACTTGGACACGCCCCAGGCGAAGGGGATCGGCCCCTTCACGATGCCCGAGACATTGCGCCGCCAGGCCTGGTAGCTGAGGAAGAAGCCGGTCGGGCAATAGACCACGTTCTCGACCGCCGCGCGGTTGAGGCGCCCGATCGCGGCGCGTTCCTCCTGCAGATTGTTCGCCGCCAGCCAGTTCGGCACCTCGGCCTCGACAGCCGGGATGTTCGGCCAGCCGAACCACGCGCCGTCGCCATTGGCGCGCACCGCGTTGTAGACGACCGGGTTGATGGCGTCGGCGCCGGCGTGCCAGGTGTGGAACATGCTCCAGCCACCCTGGTTGGGCGGGTTCTTCATGGCGCGGCGCTGGCCGACGGTGCCCCAGTCGGTCGCGACGAAATCCACGTTCATGCCCAGGCGCTTCAGCAGGTCGGCGGTGACGTCGCCCTGCGCCTTGGTGATCGGCTGGTCCTGCGCGACCACGCAGATGACCGGTTCGTTGTTGTAGCCGGACTCGCGCAGCAGCTGTCGGCCGCGTTCGAGGTTGGCCATCTTCAGCATCTCGCCGCCTTCCTCGGTATAGAGCGGCGTGTCGGGCGTGAAGAAGCCGCCCAGAGTCTTGCGCAGCGCGGGATCGTTGCCGACCACCGCGCCCATGTAGTCGTCCTGGCTCAGCGCGGTCATCACCGCCTGGCGCACCTTCAGGTTGTTGAAGGGCGCATGCAGGTGGTTCATGCGGAACGAGCCGATGTTGCCGAGCGGGTCGGCGATGTCGACCGCGATATTGCGGTTACGCCGCAGCACCGGCACCAGGTCGGTGATCGGGTTCTCCCACCAGTCGATCTCGCCGTTCTGCAGCGCGGCGGAGGCGGTGGCCGGGTCGGGCATGATGACCCATTCCACGCGGTCCACCATCATGCGCTTGCCGCCGGCCAGCCACGACGCGGGTTCGTTGCGCGGCACGTACTGGTCGAACTTCTGGAACACCGCGCGCGCGCCCGGAACCCATTCGTTGCGCACGAAGCGCATCGGACCGGAGCCGACATACTCGTTGATCTGGGTGAAGCTGTCGAAGCGCGTGGCGATGCGCTCGGGCATGATGAAGCACATCGGCGTCGCGTTCTTGCCGAGCGCCATGGTCATCTTGGGGAAGGGAGCGGACAGCACCCAGCGGAAGGTACGGTCATCGACCGCGCTCAGCTCCACGTTGATGGCGCGCAGCAGCTGGCCCATCGGGTCGCGCGGCATCCAGCGGTTGATCGAGGCCACCACGTCGCGCGCACGCACGGGCTCGCCATCGTGGAAGCGCAGGCCCTCGCGCAGCTTGAAGGTCCAGGTCTTGCCGTCGGAGGAGGTCTCCTCGCCCTCGACCATCTGCCGCTGGGGCTGCAGGCGTTCGTCGAAGCCGTACAGCGTGTCCCACACCAGCACCGCGGCGTTGCGCACCACGTACTGCGTGCCCCAGATCGGATCGAAATTCGCGAGGTTGGCCTGGGGGACGAAGCGCAGCGTGCGCGCGTTGGCGCCCTGCGAGAGCGCGGGGGCGGACATGCCGCCCATCGCCGCCACGCCTGCACCCGCCTTGAGGAACGTTCTGCGGTCCATCACCGTCTCCCTGTCTCGAACGGGCGGGGATTGCCTGCCCGGTTCGCAGTCACATTGCATCAAACTTAAGCGTGCGGCCAGCACCCCCGCCAGCATGACTGCCGGTGGACCGTGCCCGCGCCAACGCGCCCGCAGCGACGCAGCACATGCCGTGCCACGCCGCGCGGGTGGTGCGTCAGCTCTTGCCCATGTTCCAGAAGACCGTCGCCGGGGCGCGGAAGGCACCGGTCACGTTGCGGCGCCAGGCCGAGGGCTGCCAGTAGTAGCCGAGCGGGACGTAGTACATGGCCTGCATCGCCTCGCGGTTCAGCGCCTCGGCGATGCGGCGGCTCTCCGCCGGGTCGCCGCCCTTCTCGACCCATTCGGCGCGCAGGCGCTCGACCTCGGGCACGTTGGGCCAGCCGAACCAGGCGTCGTTGCCGTTTGCGCGCAGGAACAGGTGGAACACCGGCAAGGCCAGCGACTGGCCCGACGACGTGGTGTGGATGATCGACCAGCCGCCGCGCTCGGTCGGCTCGCGGGAGGTGCGGCGCTGCACCAGCGTGCCCCAGTCGGCCGAGATGAGTTCGAGGTTCATCCCCAGCCGCCGCAGGATATCGGCCGTCATGAGCGACAGGGCGTTGATCTGCGGATAATCGCCGGGCGCGATCAGCACCACCTTCTCGTTGTTGTAGCCGGCCTCGCGCAGGGCGGCGCGCGCGCGATCGATGTTGCGCACCTTCAGCAGGTCGGACCCGTTCTCATTGGCCAGCGGCGTGTCGCAGGTGAACACGCCTTCGCAGGCGCCCCAGCCGGCCGGATCATCGCCGGCCACCGCGCGCAGGTAGTCGCGCTGGTCGACCGCCATCGCCACCGCGCGGCGGATGCCCGGGTTGTTGAAGGGCGGCTGCAACGTGTTGAAGCGCGCGATGCCGTAGGTGCCATCCATCAGCCGCTGCTCGACCACCACGTTGCGGTTGCGCCGGAGCATCGGCAGCAGGTCGTGCAGCGGGTATTCCCAGTAGTCCTGTTCGCCCTGCGCGATGGCGTTCGCGCTGGTCGCGGGGTCGGTGATGATGGTCCACTCGACCTTGTCGATGCGCGGCACGCGCCCACCGGCCAAGCCATCGACCGGTTCCTGCCGCGGCACGTAGCGTTCGTTCTTCGCCCACGAAGCGCGCTGCCCGGGGTTCCATTCATCCTGCAGGAAGCGGAAGGGACCGGAGCCAATGGTGTCGCGGATCTGCGTGAAGGCGTCGGTGCGTGCGATGCGCTCGGGCATCACGAAGCAGGGGAACTGTGTCTGGCCCAGCGCCATCAACAGCAGCGGCGTGGGCCGGTGCAGGCGGAAGCGGAAACGCGTGTCGTCCACCGCCTCGATCGCCGCGACATTCGCGCTGAGCACCTGCATGAAGGGGTCGCGCCGGCGCCAACGTTCGATGGACGCGACGCAGTCCTTGGCGAGAACCTTCTCGCCGTCGTGGAACATCAGCCCGTCACGCAGCGTGAAGGTCCAGGTCAGCTGGTCCTGGCTGATGTCCCAGCCCGCGGCCATCTGCGGCTTCACGTTGCCCGCGGCATCGGTCGCGCAGATCTGGTCGTAGATCAGGAAGGCGTTGTTGCGGGTGACCACCGCCGTGGTCCAGACCGGATCGAGGCTGGTGAGGTTCGCCTGCGGGATGACGCGCAGCGTGCGCGCCGCCGCACCCTGCGACAGGGCCGGTGCCGATATGCCGGCTGCCGCGACACCCGCCGCGCCGCCCAGGAAGGTCCTGCGTTCCATGTTCGCTCTCCCGTTCACGTGCGCCGAAGGTTCCAGAACAGCGCAAGCCCGGGCACGCGGCCCGTGAGGTTGCGCTTGATCGCCGTCATCGACAGGTAGGAGCCGACCGGGACATAGGGCAGTTCGTCCATCGCGACGGTCTGCATCTCGCGCGCCAGGCGCTGTTCGGTGGGCAGGTCCGGGGCTTCGAACCAGGCGTCGCGCAGTTCCTCGAGCTTCGGGATGTTCGGCCAGCCGAACCAGGCATTGGTGCCGTTGCCGCGCAGCGGGAAATGCGCCGCCGGGTCGACGAAATCCACCGACGAGAAGGAGGTGAACAGCATCGACCAGCCGCCGCGCTCCACCGGTTCGCGCGAGGTGCGCCGCTGCACCGTGGTGCCCCAGTCGGTCAGGACGATATCGGCGTTGAAGCCGAGGCGCCGCACCAGGTCGGCACCCACCTGCGTCATGGCGGAAGGGGCCAGGATGTCGGTCGGCCCGATCAGGCGCATCTGCTGGTTGGTGTAGCCGGCCTCGCGCATCAGCGCCTTCGCGCGGTCGACGCTGCGCGGGCCCGCCAGCGCG
This sequence comes from Roseomonas fluvialis, assembly GCF_022846615.1. Taxonomy (NCBI): domain Bacteria; kingdom Pseudomonadati; phylum Pseudomonadota; class Alphaproteobacteria; order Acetobacterales; family Roseomonadaceae; genus Roseomonas; species Roseomonas fluvialis. Next base: position 2,162,933 of record NZ_AP025637.1, on the reverse strand, counting down.
CCGAGCGCCGCATCGTTCGCGAGCGGCGTGCCGGGCGTGAACAGCCCGACGCCGGTGCGATAGGTCGCAGCATCGGTGCCGACGATCGCCTGCATGAAGTCTTCCTGGGCGATCGCGGGCAGGATCGCCTGGCGGAGCTTCTTGTCGTTGAAGGGCGCGTGCAGGTGGTTGAAGCGCAGGATGCCGGTCAACGGCAGCGGATCGATCGCCTCGATCGCGATGGTGCGGTTGCGGCGCAGCAGCTGCTGGATCTCGGGCGGCGGCTGTTCGTACCAGTCGATCTCGCCGGTCTGCAGCGCGGCGGCGGCGGTCGCGGCATCGACGATGATGTTCCATTCAACGCGGTCGAAATGCGCAACCTTGGGGCCGGCGGTCAGGCTCGGCGTGCCGACCGGGGATGGCACGTAGTCGGCAAAGCGCTCGTACACGACTAGGCTGCCGGAATTGTATTCGTCCGGCTTGAAGCGGAACGGACCGGAGCCGATCGCCTCGCGCACCTGCTGGAAGGGGTCGGTGCGCGCCAAACGCTCGGGCATGATGAAGGCGGGGCTGTTCGACACCTGGCCGAGCGCCTTGAACAGCAGTGGGAAGGGTCTCTTCAGCTTGAAGCGCAGGCGGCGATCGTCCACGACCTCGAGTGCATCAACCACGGTCTCGAGCTTCTGGCCGAAGGGGTTGCGCTTCATCCAGCGCGTGATGGAGGGCACCACGTCCTGCGCGCGCACCGGTTCGCCGTCGTGGAACTTCAGCCCCGGGCGCAGCGTGATGGTGACGGTGCGCCCGCCATCGTCGAGCACGTGCCCCTCGGCCATCTGCGGTTGCGGGGCGAAGTTGGCATCCAGCCCGTACAGGCTGTCGTAGATCATGTGCCCGTGGTTGCGGGTGATGTTCGCCGTGGTCCAGATCGGGTCGAGGCTCGTGAGGTTGGCCTGCGGCACCATCTTGAGCACGCGGTTTTGCGCGGGCTGTGCGGTCGCGGTACGCGGCAGTGCGCCGGCGGCCCCCGCGGCGGCGGAGGCCTTCAACAGGTCACGACGGTTCATGTCAGTCTCCCGAGCCTTGTCCGTGGCATCAGACCAGCCAGCGCCGCGATGGGCAAGCCGCATCGGGGCGCGCCAGCACACCGCGCGCAAGCCAAGCCCGCGCATGCGGGCGCCCGGCGCCTGAGGTCGCAAGGCACGGATCGAGCGGATGCACGATCCGGGAGCGCACAGCGCGACCGCGCCCAACCCGCCCGCAGCCCCCGGCGCACCAGCACACCGCGCGCAAGCCAAGCCCGCGCATGCGGGCGCCCGGCGCCTGAGGTCGCAAGGCACGGATCGTGCGGATGCACGATCCGGGAGCGCACAGCGCGACCGCGCTCAACCCGCCCGCAGCCCCCGGCGCACCAGCACACGGCGCGCAAGCCAAGCCCGCACATGCGGGCGCCCGGCGCCTGAGGTCGCAAGGCACGGATCATGCGGATGCACGATCCGGGAGCGCACAGCGCGACCGCGCTCAACCCGCCCGCAGCCCCCGGCGCACCAGCACACGGCGCGCAAGCCAAGCCCGCGCATGCGGGCGCCCGGCGCCTGAGGGCAAAAAAAGTCAGCGGGGCTTCAGCCCCGCTGAATGTTCCAGAACACCGGCAGCCCCTTCAGCATGCCCGACAGGCCGCGGCGATAGGCGGTAGCCTGGAAATACTGGCCGAGCGGCAGGTACGGCGCCTCGCGCAGCGCCTCGGTCTGGATCTCGCGTGCCAGGCGCTGCTCGGCCTCCAGGTCCGGCGCGTCGAACCATTGGGCGCGCAGTTCCTCGAGCCGCGGCATGGTCGGCCAGCCGAACCAGGCGCGGTCCCCGGTGCCGCGCAGCGCCTGGTTCACGCCAGGGTTCAGCATGTCGAGCCCGGTCCAGAAGGTGAAGAACATCGACCAGCCGCCGCGCTCCGGCGCGTCGCGCCGCGCGCGCCGCTGGATCAGCGCGGACCACTCGCCCGAGACGACCTCGACATCCATGCCGACGCGCCTGAGCGTCTCGGCGCCGACAGTCGCGATGGCTGCGAGTGTCGGGAAATCGGTGGCGGCGAGCAACACCACCTTCTCCCCTGCATAGCCGGCTTCCGACAATTCCCGCTTCACGCGGTCGGGGTCGCGCGCGGTGGTCAGTGGCTCGAGCCCTGCATCATTCGCGAGCGGCGTGCCCGGCGGGAAAATCCCGACATCGTCGCGCCACAGCGACCGGTCGGCGCCGACCACCGCCGCCATGAAGGCATCCTGGTCGATCGCCCCCAGCAGGATGCGCCGGATGGCAGGCTTGTCGAAAGGCGGATGCAGCGCATTGAACCGCGCCATGCCGATGAAGCCGACCGGGTCGGGCACTTCCAGCACGACGCCGCGGTTGCGCCGCAGCGTGGCCTGCATCTCGCCCTGCGGGTTCTCCCACCAGTCGACCTCGCCGGCCTGCAGGGCCGCGGCGGCGGTCGCCGCATCGGGCTTGATATGCCATTCGACGCGGTCGAAATGCACGCGCTTGGGTCCCGCCGTCCAGGTCGGGATGCCCTCGGCGCGCGGCACGTAGTCGGCAAAGCGGTCATAGACCACGCGCGTGCCGGGGATGCGCTCGATGAAGCGGAAGGGGCCGGAGCCGATGATCTCGCTGACCGGGCGCGCCGGGTCGGTGGCGGCGAGCCGTTCGGGCATGATGAAGCAGACCGGCGCGGAGGGCTTGGCCAGTGCGGCGAACAGTTGCGGAAAGGGCCGTGACAGCCGCAGCAGGATGGTGCGGTCATCCGGCGCGGCCAGTTCCTCGATGCGCGTCAGCAGCACTTGCCCGAGCGCGTCGCGTGCTGCCCAGCGGCGGATCGAGGCGACGCAATCCGCCCCGCGAACCGGCGTGCCGTCGTGGAACTTCAGCCCCTCGCGCAGGCGGATGGTGATGTGCCGGCCATCCTGCGCGACCTCGTGGCCCTCGGCCATCTGGGGTTCCGCGGCGTAGTCCTGGTTGAAGCCGTACAGCGTGTCCCACACCGCATAGCCGTGGTAGCGCGCGACATTCGCGGTGGTGACGATGGGGTCCAGGACCGCGAGGTCGGATTGCGGGACGAATTTCAGCACGCGCGCCGCGCCGGCGGTGCCCTGGCCCAGCGCGGGGCGCGCCAGCGCCAGGGATGCGGCGGCAAGCAGGGTGCGGCGGTGCAGGATGGGGCGGCGCATGGCGCGCAGTCTCCAACAGATCGCCCGCACATGTGCAAGGGGCCAGGCCCGGTGCAAGGGCCCTGCCCCTGCGCAACGGGCCTGCGGTTATCGTCATGTTGGACGGGCTGCGCCGCGCGGCGCAGCCCGGTGGCACGCCGGCTCAGGCGCGGCGGATGTTCCAGAACAGCGGCGGCTGCCCCTTCAGCATGCCGGTCAGATTCCGCCGGTAGGCCGTCGGCTGGTAGTACATGCCGGTCGGCACATAGGGCACCTCGTCGAAGGCGATGCGCTGCATCTCGGTCGTGGCGGCCAGTGCGGCGGCATCGTTTGGCGCGTCGAACCAGGCGTTGCGCTGCGCTTCCATGGCCGGGATGGTCGGCCAGCCCGGCCAGGCATTGTCGCCATGCCCGCGGATCGACGCGTGGCTGGCGGGGTTCCAGTGGTCGACGCCGGACCAGAAGGTGAAGAAGCCGGACCAGCCGCCCTGGTCGATCGGGTTCTTGCTCGCGCGGCGCGCCACCAGCGTGCCCCAGTCGGTGCTGACCAGGTCCACGTTGAAGCCCATGCGGCGGAACAGGTCGGCGCCGACCAGCGTGGCCGCGTTGATCGACGCGAGGTCGGTCGCGTTCAGCAGCACCAGGCGCGCACCCATCGCACCCGCGGCCTGCAGTTCCGCGCGCGCGGCGTCGATCGACTTCTTCAGCCGGTCGAGCCCGACGGTCGAGGCCGAGGGCGATTCCGGCGCGAAGTAGCCGATCCCCTCGCGCTTGAGCGTCGGGTAGCCTTGCACCGTCGCATCGCCGATCACGGCGGTCATGAAGTCGATCTGGTTGATCGCGGTCAGCACCGTGCGGCGCACCGCGGGGTTGTTGAACGGCGCGGTCAGGTGGTTGGGGCGGAAGATGCCGATCAGCCCGGTCGCGTTGATGACATCGACCGCGACGTTGCGGTTGCGCGCCACCAGCGGGAACAGGTCCGCCGTGGGCTGTTCCCACCAGTCGATCTCGCCCGACTGCAGCGCGGCCGCCGCGGTCGAGGCGTCGGGGATGATCTTCCATTCCACGCGGTCGAAATGCGCGACCTTCGGACCGGCGGTCATCGACGCGGTGCCCGACGACAGCGGCACGTAGTCCGCGTTGCGCACGTAGGCCAGCGAAGACCCGGGCACCCATTCGTTCTGCACGAAGCGGTAAGGCCCACTGCCCACGGCTTCCGTGATGTTGGTGAAGGCGTCCACGTTCGCCAGGCGCTCGGGCATGATGAACAGGCAGGATGTCGTGACCTTCGAGAAAGCCTCGAGCATCTTGGGGAAGGCGCGGTTCAGGCGGATCGCGAAGACGCGGTCGCTTTCCTCGGTCATGTCGGCCACGCGCGACATCAGTTCCTGGCCGAAGGCATCGCGCCGGCCCCAGCGGCGGATCGAGGCGATGCAGTCGCGCCCGCGCACCGGGGTGTTGTCGTGGAACTTCAGCCCATCACGCAGGGTGAAGCGCCACAGCAGGCCGTCATTCTCGACCACATGGCCCTGCACCATCTGCGGCTGCGGGCGGAACTGCTCGTCCATGCCATAGAGCTGGTCATAGACCAGGAAGGCGTGGTCGCGCGCCACGAAGGCGGTGTTGGTGAAGGGGTCGATGTTCGGGATGTTGGCGTGCGGCACGTAGCGCAGCGTGCGGGCAGCGGCCGGCTGGGCGATGGCGAAGCGCGGCAGGGCGGCGGCGGTGGCGCCGGCCGCGGCACCGGCGAGCAGGTCGCGACGGAACATGCGGGGAAGTCTCCGTTGGGTGAAGCCGGGCGGACCTTAGCGGCCAGCGCGCGCGCGATCCAGCGGCGCCGGATGCAACCGCTGCAAGGTCAGTATCCGGCCGGGCGATGGCCAAAGCCGGAGGCGGGTGCCTCGGCCGTGTCGATCCAGACCGCCTTGGTCTGGGTGAGTTCCGCCAGCACCTCCGCCCCCGAGGACCGCCCGTAGCCCGAGGCCCCGAAGCCGCCGAAGGGCACCGAGACATGGATCGTCCGGTAGCCGTTCACCCAGAAGGTGCCGGCGCGCACGGCGGCGGCGACGCGGTGCGCCCGCCCCACGTCGCGCGTCCAGACCGCGCCGGCCAGGCCGAAGCGCGTGTCGTTGGCGATGGCGATGGCCTCCGCCTCGTCCTCGAAGGGAATAGCGGCGACGACGGGGCCGAAGATTTCCTCCTGCGCCGGGCGGGCGGCATTGGTCAGCCCGGCGATCAGCGTGGGCGGCACCCAGAAGCCGCCGGCGGGCAGTGTCGCGGGGACCGGCGGCGCGATCACCTGCGCGCCATCCGCCCCGCCGACCATGGCGCGTACATGCGCGAATTGCCGGGCATTCGCCACGGGGCCCATCTCGGTCGCTGCGTCCAGCGGGTCGCCGAGGCGGATGCGGGATGCGGCCTCGGCCAGTGCGGCGACGAAGCGGTCATGCAACGACCGCTGCACCAGCAGCCGCGACCCCGCCACGCAGGACTGCCCGGACCCGGCGAAGATCGCCTGCTGCGCGCCCTGCACGGCGGCGCCGAAGTCGGCGTCGTCGAACACGATGTTGGCCGACTTGCCGCCCAGTTCCAGCACGCATGGAATGGTGCGCGCCGCGCAGGCCGCCGCCACCGCGGCCCCCGCCGGCGGACCACCCACGAAGGTGACGCGCGCGACCTCGGGCGCGGCCAGCAGCGCCCCACCGGTCCCCTGCCCAGGCCCGCAGACCACCTGCACCAGGCCCGACGGCAGCCCCGCCTCAAGGCACAAGCGCCCCAGGACCAATGACGTGAGCGGCGTGAACTCGGACGGCTTCAGCACCACCGCATTGCCCGCCGCAAGGGCCGGAAACACGTTCCACCCCGCGGTGAACAGCGGCGCGTTCCAGGGCGTGACCGCCAGCACCACGCCATAGGGTTCGCGCCGGATGATCACGGTATGGCCGGACGGCACGGGCACGGTGCGGCCCTCGATCTTGTCGCACCAGCCGGCCCAGTATTCGGCCATGTCTGCCACGCGCGCGGCCTCGGCGCGGGCGTCGCGGATCGGCTTGCCGGATTGCGCGGATTCGAGCGCGGCCAGCGCTTCCGCCTCGCGCCGCACCAGGGCGCCGATCGCCCACATGCGCCGCCCGCGCTCGGCGGCGGGCAGCGCCATCCAGGCACGCTGCGCCCGCGCCGCGCCGGCGCAGGCGGCGGCAACGGTGGCGGCATCGGCCGCGGCGTAGCGCAGCAGGTCCGCGCCCGTCGCCGGGTCGGTCAGCGCGACCAGCGCGCCTCCGCCGGGGACGACCGCGCCATCGACCAGCGAGCCGACCCGCCCGCCGAGCAGCGCGGCGATGCCGCGGTCCAGCGCGGCCTGCGCGGTCATGGCGTGGCTCCGTCCAGAATGGCCGCCGCCAGGCGGTTGAAGTCGGCATCGTCGGGCACGGCGGCAGCCAGGCCGTCCCAGGCCGCGGCGGCGCGCGCCGTGGCATCGAGCGGCGCGCCCACCGCCTCGGCCAACCCCAGCGCCAGCCGCACATCCTTGCGCATCAGCCCGGCCGTGAAGCCGGAATCGAAGGTGCCGGAGGCGATCCAGCGCGGCCAGTTCACCTCGGTCGCGGCGGAACGCCCGGTCGCGCCATTGATGACGGGCAGCAGGGCCTCGGGCGGCACCCCGGCGCGCACGCCCAGGCGCAGGGCCTCGCCGGCCACTACCAGGTTGGTCGCGACCATCAGGTTGTTCACCAGCTTCGCCACCTGGCCCGCGCCCGAGCCGCCGATATGCACGATGCGGGTGGCCAGCCGGTCCAGCACCGGCCGTGCCGCCGCAAGCGCCGCCGCGTCGCCGCCCACCATCATGGCGAGCGTGCCGGCCGCCGCCCCCGCCGCCCCACCGGAGACCGGCGCATCGAGGTACGCGCAGCCCCTCGCGGCCGCCTGCTCCGCGAAGCCGCGCACGGCGACCGGCGACAGCGTCGAGGTATCCGCCACCACCGCGCCGGGCGGGAGCACCGATAGCAGAGGGGCAAGTACCGCCGCCGTCGCTGCCTCGCTGGGCAGCGAGAGCACGATCACCTCCCCCACCGCGCCCGCCAGGGTGTCGGGCACCTCGGCGCCCAGCGCGGCGGCGGCGGCGCGCTTGCCCGCATCGAGGTCATGGGCGCGCGGCGGCGTTCCCGGGCCGACCAGGCGCCCCAGCATGGCCATGCCCATGTTGCCCAGGCCGATCACCGCAACCATCGCCGTCCCTCGTGCAGGGTTCGCTCGGCAGGGTGGCGGGGCGTGCCGGGCCGGGCAAGGCGCGGGGGTGCCTTCGCAACGCCACACCGGCGGGCTACAGCGCGAACATGGCCCTGACCGAGACGCTCGACCGGCTGCTGATCCGCCTGCTGGGGCCGCGCCTGGCCGGGCTGGCGTGGGAATTCCTGCGCTTCGGCACGGTGGGAACGGTCGGCTTCGTGGTGGATACCGCGGTGCTGTACGGGGCGCTTGCGATGGGCGCGGGGCTCTATGGCGGGCGCGCCATTTCCTATGTGACGGCGGCGACCACGACCTGGGCGCTGAATCGCGCCTGGACCTTCCGCCACCGTGGCGGCGGGCAGCAGGTGCACCGGCAATGGGCGCTGTTCCTGGTGGTGAACCTGGGTGGGTTCGTCCTGAACTACGGCACCTACGCGACGCTCGTCACCTTCGTGCCGCTGGTGGCGACGCACCCCGTTCTGGGGGTCGCGGCAGGGTCGATCGCCGGCATGTTCAGCAACTTCATCCTGTCGCGCCAGCTGGTGTTCCGGGCGCGGGCCTAGACGACCTGCCGACCGGACGGACTGGCCCGATCGGCAGAAGCGGCTCGCGATACCCCGCAACGGCGAGGGCACCTGCGCCCGGGCGAATGGATGCGACGTTAGCGCGCGCGCATCATCCCGAGCAGCGCCACGAAGAAGGCTCCGAAGGCTAGTTGCAGGCCGAGCAGCATGGACGTGACCGAAGCGATGGACAGCCGCATCGCCGCGGTGCCGTGGATGTCGCCGAACCGCTCCCCGCCCCAGATTACGACCGTCGTCGCCCCCAGGCCGAAACCCAGCACCACCAGCAGCCCTGCCACGATGAGCGCCGGTTCCAGCCCGAAGCGCGCCAGTGCCGCGGTCAGGCGCCTGGCCTCGGGCACCACGCCCTGGTTCGCGCCGTAGATCCTGGCAAAGACCCAGAACTGCACCGCCTGGAAGCCCATGACCGTCGCCCCCGCCGCATAGAGCAGCGTATGGACATCGAAGGTCAGGCCGCCGATCCGCGCGGGGCCGGGCAGCAGCACCGCCATCGCCAGCAACCCCGCCGCGAACAGCGCCGCGCCGGGCACCAGGAACAGCCAGCGCGGGCAGAACACCAGCAGGAAGCGCAGGTGGCGCCAGCCATCCCGCCAGGACCGCAGGTGCGGCGGGCGCGACCTTCCGTCGGGCGAGAGCGTGGTCGGCACTTCCGTGATGCGCAGGCCGTTGACGGTCGCCTTGACCACCATCTCGGAGGCGAATTCCATGCCCGGCGCGCGCAGGTCCAGCGCCAGCATCGCGGCCCGGTCGAAGCCGCGCAGGCCGCAGTGGAAATCCTTCACGGGGCTGCGGAAAAAGATGCGCCCGATGGTCGAGAGCACCGGATTGCCCAGATAGCGATGCAGCGGCGGCATCGCACCGGGCTTGATGCCGCCGCGGAAGCGGTTGCCCATGACCAGCTGGTAGCCCTCCCGCAGCCGCTCCACGAAGGGGTCGAGCGCGGTGAAATCATAGGAATCGTCGCTGTCGCCCATGATGACGTAGCGGCCGCGGGCGGCGGCGATGCCCGCGATCAGGGCTGCGCCGTAGCCGCGTTCGGCCACCGGGACGACCCGCGCGCCCAGGCTTCGGGCGATCTCCTGGCTGCCGTCGGTGCTGCCGTTGTCGGCCACCAGGACCTCGCCAACGATACCGCTGCGGGCCAGGTAGCCCATGGCCTTGCGCACGCAGGTGCCGAGCGTCTCCGCCTCGTTCAGGCAGGGCATGAGGATGGTGAGTTCGAGCACGGCGGGATCCCCCGCCACCCCGGTACGGAGCGGTTCGACGCTGTCCATCTGGCCTTCCGGCGCTCCCTTGCGCGGGCCCTGGGGCGCCGCGATCTCACTAAGGTGATGTTGATGCAGTCTGTGATATGGTGTCGAAAGTCACCGCGGCATCCGGTTTCCCCTCCAATCCAGGCGGGATGAAGGCGGGGCCGGCGGCGCGGCCACGGCCGGGCGGCCAGAGGCGGCGAGTTTGCAGGCGGAACCGGGATGAGGCGGGCAACGGCGGAACGGCATGGCTACTGACCCACGCGTCTTGCTGGGCGAGACCCCGGCGGCATCCACGCCGCTGGCGCGCGCCATGGCATCCTGCCGCGCCCAGTTCATCGCAGTTGGCGTGTTCAGCGGCGTGGTCAACGTGCTGCAGCTGACCGTGTCGCTGTACATGATGCAGGTGTTCGACCGCGTGCTGTCCACTCGGAACCTGAACACGCTGCTCTACCTCACCCTCATTGCCATGGTGGCGCTGGCGCTGATGGCGCTGCTGGAAGGTGCGCGGTCGCGCATCATGCAGCGCATCGGCGCCTGGATGGAGGAGAAGGTCGCCCCCGAGGGCTTCGCCCGCGCGGTGGAAAGCCAGCTGCGCGGCCGCGCCTACCGGATGGAGGCGCTCCGCGACCTGGGCGTGGTGCGCGGCTTCATGGGGTCGCCGGGCGCGCTGGCGCTGTACGACGTGCCCTGGGTGCCGGCCTACCTGTTCGTGATCTTCCTGCTGCACCCTTTGCTTGGCTGGGTCTCGCTGGTGGGTGCGGCGCTGCTGCTGGGCCTGACCATCTTCAATGAACTGGCGACCTCGAAGCTGCTGCGGGAGGCGAATACCGCCGCCATGGGCAGCCAGCGCCGCGCCGAATCCATCGTGCGCAACGCCGAGGTGATCGACAGCATGGGCATGCTGCCGGCCGTCATGGCGCGCTGGCAGAAGGGCGTCGCCGAGATGTCGGGCCCGATGAACCAGGCGATGGACCGCGCGGCGCCGCTGCTCGCCATCACCAAGTTCTTCCGCCTGGCGGTGCAGGTCGCGATCCTGGGGATCGGCGCCTACCTGGTGCTGGAACAGCAACTGACCGCCGGTGCGTCGATCGCGGCATCCATCATCATGGGGCGCGCGCTGGCACCCGTGGAGCAGATGATCGGCGGCTGGAAGCAACTGGTACAGGCGCGGCAATCCTGGAAGCGCCTGCAGGCCTTCCTGGTGTTGCCGCGGCTGCGCCCGCCGGGCATCGCCCTGCCCGAACCCACCGGGCGCCTGACGGTCGAGCGGGTGACCTACGGCTTCCCTGGCACCAACGTGGCCGTGGTGAAGGGGGTCGCCTTCGCGCTCGAGGCCGGTGAAAGCCTCGCCATCATCGGCCCGTCCGCGGCGGGCAAGACCACGCTGATCCGGCTGCTGACCGGCACGCTGGCACCAGCCTCGGGCACGGTGCGGCTCGATGGCGGGGACGTGCACACCTGGCAGCGCGAGGATTTCGGCCGCCATGTCGGCTACCTGCCGCAGGATGTGGAGCTGTTCGACGGCACCGTGCTGGACAACATCTCCCGCATGGCGGTGGCGCCGGCCGACGCGGTGTTCGACGCCGCCCGCATGGCGGGCTGCCACGACATGATCCTGCGTCTGCCCAAGGGCTACGAGACCGAGATCGGCGAAGGCGGGCAGCATCTGTCGGGCGGCCAGCGCCAGCAGATCGGCCTGGCACGCGCCATGTTCGGCAACCCGAAGTTGCTGGTGCTGGACGAACCCAACTCCAACCTGGACGGGGATGCGGAATCGGCGCTGCTGCGCGCGCTGGCGGACCTCAAGCGGCAGGGCACCACGGTGGTGCTGGTCTCGCACCGCCCGGTGCTGGTGCAGGGGGTCGAGAAGGTGCTGTTGATGCGCGACGGTGCCGTCGAGATGTTCGGCCCGCGCGCCGAGGTGCTGAAGAAGATCATGAAGCCCGCCACGCCGATCGCCCCCCCGCCGGGGCGCATCGAAGGCCGGGAGGCGCAGGCATGAGCGAACCCGTGCCCACCCCGCCCCCCGCCGCGCCGCCGGTGGTGCAGGCCGCGCGCACGCCGGAGGTGATGCCCCGCCGCCTGCCACCCGTGACCCTGACCCTGCCCGAGATGCCCGCCGCCGCGCCGCGCCCGCGCACCCGCGGCACGGTGCTGTTCGGCTTCGCCGCGATCGGCATGTTCTTCGGCGCCTTTGCCGCCTGGTCCTCGCTCGCGCCCCTGTCCGAAGCCGCCATCGCGCCCGGCATGATCAAGGTCGAGGGTACGCGCCGCACCATCCAGCACCTGGAAGGCGGCATCGTGCGCGAGATCCTGGTCCGCGACGGCGAACGCGTGCGCGCCGGCCAGGTGCTGGTGCGCCTCGATGACGTTCGCTCAGGATCGGATGTCGAGACGCTGCGCAGCCAGCGCTGGTCCTTCATGGCGCAGGATGCGCGCCTGACGGCGGAACTGGCTGGTGCCGACACCATCACCTTCCCGCCCGAACTGGTCGACGCCGACGAACCCCGCGCGCAGGACGCCATGACCGGCCAGCGCGCGGTCTTCGAGGCCCGACGCGCCAGCCTGATGGCGCAGGTGTCGGTCCAGGAGGCGCGGATCGGCCAGCAGGAGGCGATGACCGCCGGCGCCACCGGCCAGCTGCGCGCCCAGCGCCAGCAGCTGGAGCTCATCCGGCGGGAGGAGGAACTGACCCGTACGCTGGTCCAGCAGGGGCTGCAGCGCTTGCCCACGCTGCTGGCGCTGCAGCGGTCCGCCGCCGCGCTGGAAGGCCAGGGGGAGGATCTGCAGGGGCAGCTCGACCGCGCCTCCCAGGCGATCCAGGAGGCACGCAGTACCATCGCCGGCATCATCGGCCAGCGCCGCCAGGAGGTCGCGGCCGAGCAGCGCGAGGCGCGCACGCGCCTTGCCGACGTCGAGGAACGCCTGCGCGCCGCGCGCGACGTGGCCGTGCGCCGCGACATCCTGGCCCCCGAGGACGGCACCATCCTGAACCTGCGCTTGTTCAACATCGGCGCGGTGGTGCGCCCGGGCGAAGCGGTGATGGACCTGGTGCCCGCGCAGGACCGCCTGATCGCCGAGGTGAACATCCAGCCCAACGACATCGACGTGGTGCATGTCGGGCTGCAGGCGGAGGTGCGGCTGCCCGCCTTCAAGCAGCGCCTGGTGCCCTACCTGCACGGGCATGTCACCTTCGTGGCGCAGGACGTCACGATGGATGAACGCACGCGCATGACCTACTACCGCGCGCATGTGCTGATCGATCAGGACCAGCTGTCGCGGCTGGATGGCGTGAACCTGGTGCCGGGTATGCCGGTCGAGGCGATGATCATCATCGGCGAACGCAGCTTCCTGCGCTACATAACCCAGCCGGTGCGCGACAGCTTCACGCGTGCCTTCCGCGAACAATAGAACAGGGAAATACTCACATGGCCGACAACCGCCCGACCGTCTTCGCCGACGGCGTGATCGAGGCGCAGGTAGCGCATGGCGTCGCGCGCATCACGCTGGCCGTGACCGGCAATGACGGCAAGGCTTCGCCCTGCGCCACGCTGTGCGTGCCGGTCACGCAGCTGCCCAGCCTGGTGAACGGCATGGGGAACCTGCTCAAGCAGATCGAGGAGCGGGTGCGTGCGCAGCTCCAGCAGCAGCAGCCCGCCGCGCCTGCCGCGCCCGCCGAAGGCAACGCCGCGCCGGCCGATGGCCAGACCGGGGCCTTCCGCTTCCAGAACTGAGGGCGACCCCGCGCGGCACCATCACCTGGAGCGGGCGTGCCGCGCGGTAGCGTCGGAGACTAAAGCCCGCGCGGGTTGCGGGGGCCAATGTCGCGGTCGTCCACAATTCGCCGTCCCAGTACGTGCGGAAAGTGTCGCCCTCGCGCCGGATCTCGAAGCAGCGCTCCTCGCCCCCGCGCAGTTGGGGCGATTGCGTGCAGATCATGTTCTCGGACGTCCGAACCTGACCGGCGTAGTGCGTTTCCCGACCCAAGTAGTTGGCAACGCCCCGATACTCCGTTCCCAGTGAGAGATAGGTCCAGAAGTTCGCACCATCGCGCGTTCGGCCGACGCTCGTATTGCCGCGCCACGCAGCGAGGTAGGCATCGCCGCTCATCGGCTCACCCGGGGGCGGCCCGGACGCGCACCCTGCCAGCACTAGGCAACCGGCGACCGCGATCGCCAAGGCCGGGCCCGTCTTGTCCCGAAGCCGAGACCCGGTCGCGCGTTGCCGCCCGACGCGCCCCGCCGCGAGGCTGGCCGGCGACCGCCCCTGAGCGATGCCGGCATCATCCTGCGCCGCCGTGACGGCACGCAGCAGCACTTCGTGCTGGAACATGGGCGTCCTCCGTCGCGATCGTCTCGGGAAACGGCGTCAGCCGGGCGGGGCCGGCAGGTCCATTGCCTCGGACACCGCCGAATAGGGAATGCCGGCGGCGTCGTTGACACGGCGCACGGCCTCCGCGCTGTCAGCCTCGAACAGGCAGACGCAGCGCGCGTCGGCGGGCAGGAAGACGGAACGCACGTAGCGCACCGGCTCGCCGCACGCGGTGGATTCCCCCGCGGCGACGATCGCTGCCGCCTGAGCGCCAGACAGCGCCTCCATCGTTACGCCGGGCAACGACCTCTCGACTGCATAGACTGTCATGGGACGATCTCCTTCGACGCTATCGACCCAAGCTTCGCCGGTGGCGGGGACGAGGCGACAGCAGGTTTCGTCTATGCGCCCATAGGCGGCGCCTTCACGCCGGCCCGTGTTGATTCGTTGACGCGGGGCCGGCGCGCTCCGCAGGCTGCCGCGATGGAGATGCACCAGGTCCGCTACTTCATCGCCGCGGCGCGCACGCTGTCCTTCACGCGCGCAGCCGAGCAATCCCACGTCTCCCAGCCGGCCCTGACCGCCGCGCTGAAGAAGCTGGAGGCGGAACTCGGCGGGCCGCTGTTCCACCGAGAGCATAACCGCCTGACCCTGACGGAGCTCGGCCGGCGCATGGAACCGCTGCTCGCCGAGGTGCTCGATCGCGCCGATGCGGCGCGCAGCGCAGCGGAAAGCCTCAGGCTGCTCAAGCAGGCGCCTGTGCGCGTCGGAGTCATGCCGACCCTCGGGCCGGTGCGCCTCGCGCGCTTCCTGTCGGGCTTCGAACAGGCGCATCCGGGGATCGAGGTGGCGATCCGCGAAGGGCGCCCGGCCGACCTCGGCGCCTGGCTCGACGCCGACATGCTCGACGCCGCCATCCTCAACCCTCTCGATCTTCCCGCGGAGACCTGCCGGATCGAGCCGCTCTACACGGAACGCTACGTCGTGCTGCTGCCGCCCGAGCACCCGTTGCGCGACCGCGACGCGCTGGCGCTGACGGATCTGACGCGGCAACCCTATGTGGACCGGCTGGCCTGCGAGATGCGCGAACGGGTGGTGGCGACATGCGGGGCGAAGGGGGTGGAGCTCTACGCGCGCTACCGTTCGGAGCGCGAGGACTGGGTTCAGGCGATGGTCGCGGCCAATCTCGGCTTTGCCTTCATGCCGGAGCATTCGATCACCCACCCCGGAACCATTCAGCGCGCGCTGTCGGACCCGCATGTCGAACGCACCGTTGCGCTCGCGACCATGCGCGGGCGCCCACAGCCGCCGGCGGTTGCGGCCTTCGTGCGGGCTGCGCGGGCGCATCGCTGGCTGGCCTGACCGGGCGGGCGAGGCCTGGCGCCGACGGCAGGCCCGCCCGGTCGGTCGCTGCGGGTGGCGGTGCTACTCCGCCGTCGCGCCGGAACTGCGCACCACCTCCGCCCAGCGCGCCGCCTCGGCGCGCGCATAGGCAGCGGCGGCATCGCCATGCAGGCCGGGATCGGTCAGTGACAGGGCCGCGAGCCGCGCCACCAGGTCGGGCGCGGCCATCGCGCGGGGTACCTCGGCCAGCAGGCGCTGCACGCCCTCGGTCGGCGTGCGCGCGGGCGCGAAAAGCCCGAACCAGGTGCTGGCCTCGAAGCCCGGGAAGCCCTGTTCGGCAACCGTCGGCACATCCGGCAGCGTCGGGTCCCGCCGCGCGCCGGCCACCGCGATACCGCGCACACGCCCCTCGCGGATCAACGGCAGCGCCGGCGGCAGGGAGGTGCTGCCGATCGGCGCCTGGTTGCCGACCACCGCGGTCGCTGCCTGCGCCGGACCGAAGGCGACCGGCGTGGCCTGCACGCCGGCCAGCGTGCGGAACAGCAGTTCGGCGCCCAGGTGCGGCGTGGTGCCGGTGCCCGAATGGGCGTACGCCGCGCCCGGGTTGGCGCGCATCCACGTCAGCAATTCGGCCAGGGTCGTCGCTGGCACCGACGGATGGACGAAGAACGCATTGGGCGCCGTCGCCACCACCGCAACCGCGGAAAAATCGTCCAGCGTGTAGCCGGCGTTGCGGTACAGCGTCGGGTTCACGCTGATGGCGGTGGAATGCATCAGCAGCGTGTGGCCATCGGTCGCCGCCTTCACCGCCTGGGCACCGAGGTTGCCGCCCGCGCCGCCGCGATTCTCGACCACCACTGCCTGGCCGATGCCCTCGGCCAGCTTCTGCGCCAGCGCGCGCGCCACCACGTCGGTCGAACTCCCGGGCGGGAAGGCGACGACGATGCGCACCGCGCGTTCGGGCCAAGCTGCACGGGCGATGCGCGGGGCCATCGGCGTGGCGATCGCGGCGGCAATCACGGCGCGGCGGCCGGCGGCGATGGTCATGGCGGAACCTCCCTGCCCCCGCGCGCGGGCGGGGTTGGCCGCAGTATGGCCGCCGCGGCGCGCCCTGTCAGCGCGTCGGGCGGCGTTCGCCGAGCGAATCCAGCAGGCGGCGCAGTTCGTCGCGCGGCGGCCCGGGCCGGTCGATCAGCGTGTCCGGCTCCTCCTCGCGCGCCAGGCGTGCGATCCGCGCCAGGGCACGCATGCGCTGCTGGCGGCTGCGCTTGAAGGTCGTTGGCGCCCAGGTGAGGAAGACGCGCCGCAACTCGCCTTCGCCGAACAGCGCGTTCAGTTCGTCGGCCGTGACATAGACCAGGAACAGCACCAGCACCCAGATCTGCACCGCCGCGAAGCGGTCCCAGGAGAAGCGCGCATGGGCCGCGTCGAAGGCGGCGACCACGCTGCCATCGGCGATCAGCCCTTCGACCAGCGCCTCGACCAGGCGCAGCGCCAGCACCACCAGCCAGTAGACGAAGGTCTTGAACAGGATCGGGTAGAGCAGCGGCGCATTGTCGAAGCGGCGCAGCAGCGGCATGGCATTGGCCAGCAGCACGCCCTTGCCGACCAGCAGCGCGCCGGTGGTGGCGAGGGTGAAGGTGAACAACTGCCGCCCGTAGCTGCCGGTCATCAGGTGGCTGGTCAGCACGATCAGGTTGAAGCCGAGCGCGAAGAAAAGGGTGGGCGGGAGCATCTCCCGCATCTCGTGCCCGATCACCGCCAGGATCCGCCGGCCCGCCATCGCTCACCCTTTCGTGCAGATGCGCCGGGTCGCTCTACACGCGCGCCACGGCGGGCGCGAGGGGGCTCTGTTCAGCCCCGGTCGGCGTAGCCCTTCGGGTGCGCCTCGCGCCAGGTCCAGGCGGTGCGCACGATATCGTCCAGCGCGCCGTAGCGCGGGGCCCAGCCGGTCTCGGCGCGCAGCCGGTCCGAGGCCGCGACCAGCACCGGCGGGTCGCCAGCGCGACGCGGGCCGATGGAATGCGGAACGGGGCGGCCGCCGACTCGCTCGACCGCCGCGATCACGTCCTTCACCGAGGCCCCCGTACCGCTGCCCACGTTGTATCGGCAGGACCCATGCGTCTCGAGCCGCGCAAGTGCGGCCAGATGGGCCTCGGCCAGGTCGGTGACGTGCACGTAGTCGCGGAGGCAGGTGCCGTCGGGCGTGGCGTAGTCCTCCCCGAACACCGTCAGCGCCGGGCGGCGGCCGAGGGCCGCGTCGATCGCCAGCGGGACCAGGTGCGTCTCGGGGTCGTGGTCCTCGCCCGCACGGCCCTGGGGGTCGGAGCCGGCAGCGTTGAAGTAGCGCAGCGCGGCGTAGCGCAGGCCATGGATGCGCGCGGCCCATTCCAGGCCCTCCTCGACCATGCGCTTGCTGTCGCCATAGGGGTTGGACGGGGCGATCCGGCACGCCTCGTCGATCGGCACGCGGTCCGGGTCGCCGAACAGCGCGGCGGTGGAGGACAGCACGAAGCGCAGGCAGCCGGCGCGCACCGCGGCGTTCGCGAGGTTCAGCGAATGCGCGACATTCTCGGCGATGTAGTGCAGCGGGTCGCGCATCGACGCACCGACGATCGACAGCGCCGCGAAGTGCAGCACGGCGTCGAAGCGCCAGGTGGCGAAGACCTCGGCCACGCGGGCGGCGTCGGCGAGGTCGGCCTCGACCAGCGTGGCGGCGGCGGGCACCGCGGCGCGGTGGCCCTGGGTGAGGTTGTCGAACACCACGACCTCGTGCCCGCGGTCGAGAAGGGCCAGCACCGCATGGCTGCCGACGAAGCCGGCACCGCCGGTGACGAGGTAACGGGACACGCGGCGAACTCCGTGAAGTCTGTCCTGGCGACGTACCGCGCCGGGTCTAGAGCAGATCCCGACCGGAGGGAATCATCTGACCGGGCGAAGATGCCCGCAAGCACGTGGCCGGAGGCGTTGCCGCGCGCCACGTCGCGCCGCATCGGCTCCGGCGCACCGGCACCGCCGCCGGAAGCCGAACGGCGGAGCGGGCGTGCCGTCCGATCGGAAAACGCGCTAGCAATGCGGCATGGGCAAGGCATGGCTGTGCTGGATCGTGGTCGTGGTGCTGGGGCTGCCGGGTGTGGCGCCTGCGCAGGACATCTCGCGTGCCGAGGTCTGGGGCGCGGTGTTGATGCCGGCGCCGGGACCGCCGCGCGTGATCGGCGGGACGTCGCTCGGCTGCATCGCCGGTGCGGTGCAACTGCCGGCGGACGGGCCTGGCTGGCAGGCGGTACGGGTCGGCCGCAACCGGCACTGGGGGCATCCGGCGACCATCGCCTGGGTGCAGGGCTTCGCCGCGGCGGCCCGCGCGCAGGGCTTCCCCGACCTGTGGATCGGCGACCTGTCGCAGCCGCGCGGCGGGCCCATGACCTTCGGCCATGCCAGCCACCAGACTGGCATCGACGTGGATGTATGGCTCGATCTCGGCCCCAAGCCGCGCGTGCCGCCGGCACAGCGGGAGGAGATCCGCATCACCTCCCTGGTGCTGCCCGACGAATCGGGCGTCGACACCCGCGTATTCACCGACCGGCACGTGGCGCTGATCCGCCTTGCCGCCGAACGGCCGGGGCTGGACCGGCTGCTGGTGAACCACGCGATCAAGCGCGAATTGTGCCGGCGGCATCGGGGCGAGGCGTGGCTGCGCCGGGTGCGGCCGTGGCGGGGGCATGATTCGCACATGCACATCCGCCTGCCCTGCCCGGCCGGCCAGGCGGAATGCCGCGACATCGGCCCGCCGCCGGCCGGCGATGGCTGCGATGCGAGCCTCGATTGGTGGCTGACGCCCGATGCGCGGCGGCCGGCACCGCGCCCACCGGGGCCGCCACCACGGATGCCGCAGGCCTGCGCGGGGGTGCTGGCGGCGCGGTAGAGCCCTGCCCGGCCAGCCGCAACCGGCCTGGTCGGATGTCCGGCCCAAGATGCCACTGGCTTTCCGGCACCACAGCCGTTCAGACCGACTCCGCGTGACCGGATGGTGCTGCTGCGCCTGGTCCGCCAGGACGGTCGTGCCTTGGCGAAGAACCCGCCGCTCGACAGCCGCTACCAGCGCCGGGCCGGCCCGCAATCCAGGTGGACGAAGCCGTCGCGACGATACAGGCCGACGCCGCCGATCTGCAGGTCCGCCGCCGCCCGCGCGATGCCGAGCGACTGCGTGCCCGGCAGACGCACATCCGCCGCCATGCCGGACATATGCAGCGACACGCGCGAGACACGGCGTGACTGGCGCGCGCGCGCGGCGTTCGTTTCGGGCGCGCGGTAGCCGCTGATAACCTCGTAGAACTCATCCGAGCGGACGTGCCGGGCGATGGTGAACAGCACGTCGAACAGGCGCGGGTCCATGGGCGTCGTTTCGTCCATGGAGGGGTCGCGGAACAGCACGTCCAGCCGGCGCAGCGCGTCGCGGTCGTAGCGGCCGTCGCGCCAATAGATGCCCTCGAAGGATTCGCCGGTCTGCACGCGGCGGATGCGGATGGTGCGTGCGCCGGAGGCCACCGCCTGCGCCTGCGCAGCCGCCGGCAGCGCGGCCAGCGCGGCCAGGCCGCCAAGCCCGGCGCGGATCACCTCCCGCCGCTTCGCGACCACGGGATCACAGCACGGGCATTGCAGCCCGTGGAACATGCGCGCCATGGATCAGCGTGCCGCGGCGCCGCGCGCGTTGCCCCCTTCGGCGGAGGCAATCCGTTGCGGTGTGCCGCGCTCCATGGCGCGGGCGTAGTCGGCATCGAGGCCGTAGATATCCGTGCGCATGACGACCCGGCCTCCTTCCACGATGGTTGTCGTGTAGTGCAGCCGCACCGGGATGGAACGCGCGAGCGTCGCCCCCGTGGTGGCGCGGCCGGCCAGCACGCGGTCTGCCCGCGCCCTGTCCCAGCCCGCTGTGCCCGAGAGCGCCTCGGAAAGCAACTCCATGGGTCGTTCGAGCCGAATGCAGCCCGACGAGAAGGCCCGCTGCCCGCGGCTGAACAGGTGCCGGTCGGGCGTGTCATGCATGAAGATGTCGTCGTTGTTGGGCATGTTGAACCGCATGCGCCCCAGCGCATTGCGGTCGCCCGCGTCCTGCCGGACGAAATAAGGGAAGTGGTTGCGGTTGTAATTGCTGAAATCGACCTGGGTGGCGTCGACCTGCACCACCTCGCCGTCGATGCGCTGGAACAGGCGGTAGCCAGCGGCCTGCATGGCAGCCGGGTCGCGCCGGAAGCGCGGCAGCAGGTCCTCGCGGGCGTTGCGCTCCGGCGCACCCCAGGACGGGTTGAAGGTGACCGAGGTCAGGCGGACGTTCAGCATCGGCGTCTGGCGGTCACGCCGGCCGACGATCACGGCCATGTCCTGCACCACCCGCTGCCCTTCGAGCAGGTGCAGGCGGAAATGCGGGATGTTGACCTCGATCCGGCGTTCGGTCGGCTGCGCCGGCTGGGCGCGGCGCATGTCGAGGGCGACGCGCAGCTGGTTGATGCGCGATTCGATCGGGGTGTTCAGCACATCCCAGGTGATCGGGCCGACGCGGCCGTCGGGCTCGAGCCCCTCAGCGGCCTGGTAGAGCCGCACCGCGGCCAGCAGCCGGTCGTCATACAGCGGGTTGTTCGCGGCCGGACCTTCCACCAGTCCGGGGTCGATCGACGCGAGGCGCGCGCGAAGTTGCGGCACGCGGGCGGCATCCATGGTGCCGGGTTCGAGCGTGCCGCGGGTATTCCCGGAGATGCGCGGCCAGCCGCCGGCAGCAGCCAGCGCGCGCAGCCGTGCGAGTTCCGCCTTCAGTGCGCGGGCGTCGGGCGGCAGGTCCGCGGCGCGGTCGATCACGGTCGCTGGGTCGGAAGCCGAGGCGAGTTCCGCCATCCAGGCACCGAGCGGGACCGCGGCGGTGTCGCGGCGCAGGTCGACACGCCCGCGGATCGGCCCCGCGCGGCCCAGCAACAGGTCGGTCAGCGCAGCCTGGGCGGCGCGCAGCGTCTCGGCGCGGAAGCGGGCCGGGTCGGCGGCGGCGAGGTCGGCCGCGGGCACCGCGTACCAGCGCGGATCGAGCCCATCCTCGGCCAGGCGCGAAAGCCGTTCGGCCAGGCGATGAACGGCGGCGTCCGAGGCAGCGGCGGCAACGGCCTGGGCCTGCGCGGGACCGACCAGACCGGAAGCCGGCAGGGCAAGCGTGGCGAAGGCCAGGAAAGGCAGGGCAAGAACAGCGCGCATGCCGTACATGTAACGCAACGACGATGCATCGCCAATCATCTGTTGCGCAGATGTCGCGTTATTGGGCGGTGTGTTGCGCGGATTCCGCACCTGCCATCTGGCCGACCGTGATCGGCTTGTAGGGCGCGCGCGGGCGCAGGGGCGGGACGGCCTGGGGCGGGATGCCGCGAGCCTCGGCAATCAGCGCCGCCACGGTCGGCGCGCACAGCCGGCCCTGGCACGGCCCCATGCCGCAGCGCAGATAGGCCTTGAGCTGGTTCGGTCCCGTCGCCCCGAGGCGCGCGGCGGCGCGGATGGCGCCCGCGGTCACTTCCTCGCAGCGGCAGGCGATGGTTGCGTCGCCGGGCGCCAGCACGGCGCCGGGCGGGGCGTAAAGCGCATCGAGGAACGGGCGCAGCGCCAGCGCGGCGCGGCGGGCGGCCAGCGGGGCCACGACGCGCGCGTCGAAGCCGTGGTCGTCGAGCCGGCCCAGCCGCCGCGCAGCATCGAGCGCGGCGAGCCGCCCAGCGGCCACCGCCGCCTCCCACCCGCCGATCCCGGCCCCGTCGCCCGCCACCGCGATGCGGCCATGCGACGAAGCACCGAAGCCATCCGCCACCGGCCGCCAACACTGCTGCGCCGCATCCCATGCGTGATCGAGGCCGATGGCGCGGGAGACGTGGGTCTGCGGGATCACGCCCTCATGCAGCAGGAGCAGGTCGCAGGGCGCGCTGCCGCCCTCCCAGGCGATGCGTTCGACGCGGCCGGTGCCCTCGGCGCGCAGGGCACGCACGCCGCGCAGCACGCGCACGCCGCGGCGGCGCGCCTCGGCCACCAGCAGCGCGCCTTTCAGCAGCACGCGGCGGCCGGCCCAGAGCCCGCCTTGCGCGAGCGCGGCCACGACCGGCGTGGTGCGGGTTTCCAGCACCAGTGGCGGCGCGCCGGCACGCGCGAGCTGCACGGCCAGCAGCCAGACCAGCGGCCCCTGCCCGGCCAGCACCGCGCTGCCGGCGGGCACGGCGCCAGTCGTCTTGAGCATGATCTGCGCAGCTCCGGCGGTCATCACGCCCGGCAGCGTCCAGCCCGGGATCGGCACCGGGCGTTCCTGCGCGCCGGTCGCGAGCAGGATGCGGCGGGCCTGTGCCTCGTAAACGGACTGCGCATCGGCCAGCGAGAGCAGGCCCTCGTCGGGGTCGAGGTGCCAGAGCGTGGTGCCGGCGCGGTGGTCGGCGCCGCTGGCGCGGAAGGCACCGATCAGGGGCAGGCCGGGGGCGATCTCGGGCCCGACCGCGGGGTCGGCGGCGGCGGCTTCGGCGGCACGGAACACCTGGCCGCCGGGGTTGGCGCCCTCATCGACGACGACCACGGACAGGCCGCAGGCGCGCGCCTCCACGGCCGCCGCCATGCCGGCCGGCCCGGCGCCGATGATGGCGAGGTCGTGGATCACGGCAGCACCCTTGCGGTTGCGACGCCACGGCGCGCCATGCAGGCTGGCCTCGCGCCAAACGACCGGGATCCGACGACATGAACTTCGACGTCATGACCCTGACCGGGTCGCATACGGTGCTGAGCCTGGTGGCGCTGGGCGCAGGGATCATCGTGATCCTCGGCATGGCCTCGGCGCGCGACCTGCCGGGATGGGCCGCGCTGTTCCTGGCGACGGCGGTCGCGACCAGCGCGACGGGCTTCCTGTTTCCCGTTGCCGGCATCCTGCCGTCGCACATCTTCGGCGTGGTGTCCCTGGTGGCGCTGGCGGCGGCGATGCTGGGGCGCTACCGGCACGGCTTCGCGGGGCGCTGGCGCATCACCTATGTGCTGTGCGTGGTGCTGGCCACCTGGCTCGATGCCTTCGTGGCGGTGGTGCAAGTGTTCCTCAAGGTGCCGGCGGCAACGGCGCTGGCGCCGACGCAGGCGGATCCGCCCTTCGCCATCGCGCAGGGGATCACGCTTGTGGTGTTCGTCGTGCTGGCGGTGCTGGCGGCGCGGCGCTTCCGCCCGGCCGGCTGAACGGCGCCTCACGGCCGCGCCGCCCGCGCGCCGTGCTGGCGCGCGATGCGCATGCCCGGCGCTGCCGGCACCATGCAGGATTGCCGGTTCGGCACGCCGTCGATCTCGGCCAGGCAATCGAAGCACACACCCATCAGGCAGAGCGGGGCACGCGGGCTGCCGGTGACCGGCGTCGCTCGGATCGCGGGCAGGCCCGCGAGCAACACCGCCGCAGCGGCTGACGCGCCTTCCGGCACCAGGACGGGGGTGCCTTCGACCAGCACCTCGATCGTGGCGGGGCGCGCCTCAGGCCGCGCGCGGAACATCGAAGCGCTTCGCGGAGAAAGGGGCCAGCATGGGGTCGAGCGCGCCGGCGGCGATCATCGGCGCGAGCAGCCGCGCATGGGCGCCGGCCAGCGTGACGCCGGAATGGCAGTTGGCGGTGAAGGCGCCCGGGAAGCGGTCGGACTGGTCGTAGATCGGCAGGCCATCGGGCGCCATGACGCGCAGCGCGGACCAGGCGCGGATGACGTTGAGTTCCGCGACCCAGGGGAAGGACAGCGCGGCGCGTCGTGCGATCTCGGCCATCACGGGCGGGGATTGACGCGTGTCGAACCCCACTTCCTCCATGCTGTCGCCGAGCATGATGGTGCCCTCCCCGGTTTGTCGGATGGTGGTGGTGGGCATGGAAAGGATGGATCGCGCGCGTTCGGTCACGAGGATCTGGCCGCGCTGCGGGCGGACCGGCGTGTTCAGCCCGAACAGCGGCGCGAGGTCCGCATTGCCGAGCCCGGCGGCGAGCACGATGCGCGGCGCGGCGAAGGCGCCGGCGGCGGTCTCCACCCGGAAATCATGCGGCGCGGCGGTGGCGGCGGTGACCTTGGCGTTCGGGATGTAGGCGCCGCCGGCCTCGGTGAAGGCGCGGTGCAGCGCCTGCAGCAGCCCGAGCGGGCTGGCATGGCCGTCATAGGGCGTCCAGGACGCGCCCACGACCTTCGGGCCGAGGCCGGGCAGCATGTCGCGCAGTTCGGGCGCGCGGATCATGCGGTAGTCGTAGCCGTGGTTGCCCGATTCGGCCTGCATCCGCGCCATGCGTTCGGCGCGGTCGTCGAATTCCGCTTCGCTCAGGCACAGGTGCACGCCGCCGGGCTGCGAAAGCGCCGTGTCGATGCCGGTGCGCGCCGCGAGGTCGGCGGCGAGACCCGGCCATTCGCCTGCGGACCCGCGGGTCCAGCGCTGGTACCAGGGTGCGCCGAGGCCCTTCGACTGCACCCAGACCAGGCCGAAATTGCCGCGGGAGGCCCGGTGCGCGATGTCGCCCTCGTCCAGCAGGACCGTGCCCAGGCCCTGCCCGCGCAGCCCGTGCGCAATGGCGGCACCGACCAGCCCGCCGCCGATGACGATGGCGTCGTGCGTCATGCACGCCATCCCAAGTCGTGCGTCATGCACGCCATCCCAAGTCGTGCGTCATGCACGCCATCCCAAGTCGTGCGTCATGCACGCCATCCCAAGTCGTGCGTCATGCACGCCATCCCAAGTCGTGCGTCATGCACGCCATCCCAAGTCGTGCGTCATGCACGCCATGCCAGGTCGTGCATCATGCGCGCTTCAGCGTGACCATGCCGGGCAGCGCCGCGAGGCGCGCGACCCAGGCCAGCACGCCCGGCCAGCGCGCCAGGTCGAAGCCACCCTCATCCGCCACATGCGTGTAGGCGAACAGCGCCAGGTCGGCGACGGTCGGCCCGGCATCGGTCAGCCAGTCGTGCCGCGCGAGGCGATGTTCCATCGCGTCCAGCGCGCGCGCGCCGGCCTCGTCGCAGCGCGCCAGGCGTTCGGCATTCTGCGCGGCGGTGCCGAGGTAGGCGCGGATGTTGCGCGCCACGGCGATGTACGGCTCGTGGCTGTATTGCTCGAAGAACAGCCATTCCATCACGCGGGTGCGCGCCAGGCCCGGGGCGGGGAGCCAGGGCGTGCCCTCGGCGACATGCAGCACGATGGCGTTCGATTCCACCAGCACCGTGCCGTCGTCGAGTTCCAGCACCGGCACCTTGCCGAAGGGGTTGCGGGCAAGGAATTCCGGCCGGCGGGTCTCCCCGCCATTGGTGTCGACCTCGACCCAGCGGAAGGGCATGTCCACGAGGCGGAGGATCTGCGCCACCTTCCAGCAATTGCCGGACGGCGCCATGCCATACACGGTTGCCATGCCGGCAAGCCTAGCCCCGCCACGCCCCGCCGCAACCCCGTTTCCGGTTGACGCGCCGGGACGCCGGCGCGAGCCTTCGCGACCCCGTCGGAGAGATGCCCCATGAGCCCGCTCGACGCCCCGCGCGACCCGCGCAATTCCGACCTCGAGGCCGCGCTGGTCGAGGCGCGGGAGGCGTATTCGGCCGCACGCCCGCGCAGCGCGGCGATCCATGCCAGGGCGCGCGAGGTCATGCCCGGCGGCAATACCCGCACGGTGCTGTTCTACACCCCCTTCCCCACCGCCATGGTGCGCGGCGAAGGCGCGCGTGTGTGGGACGCGGACGGGCGCGACTACGTCGATTTCTGCGGCGAATACACGGCCGGCCTGTTCGGCCATTCGGAACACCGCATCCTCGATGCCGTGAAGGCGGCGATGGACCACGGCGTGAACCTGGCCGCGGTGGGCGAGAACGAAGGCAAGCTCGCGGCACTGATCTGCGCACGGTTTCCTTCGGTCGAGCAGGTGCGCTTCACCAATTCCGGCACGGAAGCCAACATCATGGCGCTGGCCGGGGCGCGCGGCTTCACCGGGCGTACCGAGGTGCTGGCGTTCCGCGGCGGCTACCATGGCGGCGTCTTCACCTTCCCGGTCGGCGTGCCGACCAGCCCGGTCAACCTGCCGATCCCGATGCGCTTCGCCGACTACAACGACGCCGAGGGCGCGGCGCGCGCGATCCGCGAGGCGGGCGACGCGCTGGCGGCGGTGATCGTCGAGCCCATGCAAGGGTCCGCCGGCTGCATCCCGGCCACGCGGGAATTCCTGATCGCGCTCCGCGAAGCCTGCACCGAGACCGGCGCCGTGCTGGTGTTCGACGAGGTGATGACATCGCGCCACGGCTTCGGCGGCCTGCAGCAGCGCATGGGCGTCACGCCGGACATGACAACCTTCGGCAAATACATGGCCGGCGGCATGTCCTTCGGTGCCTTCGGCGGGCGGCGCGACATCATGGCGATGTTCGACGGCCATCGCGCCGGGGCCATGCCCCATGCCGGCACCTTCAACAACAATGTGCTGTCGATGGCGGCCGGCTGCGTGGCACTCGGCGAGATCTTCGACGAAGCCGCCGCCGAGGCACTTTTCGCGCGGGGCGAGGCGCTGAAGGCCTCGGTCAACGCGGCTTGCGCGCGGCACGGCGTCGCGGTGCACTTCACCGGCACGGGGTCGATGCTGAGCCCGCATTTCCGCCCCGGCCCGGTCACCGCGCCGTACAAGGCGAGCGTGGCGGAGGAGCAGATGCGCGAGTTGTTCTTCTTCGACATGCTGGCGGCGGGCATCTACCTGGCGCGGCGGGGCATGGTGGCGCTGATGCTGCCGGTCACCGATGCCGATTGCGCGCGCTTCGTGGCCGCGGTCGAGGAATTCTGCGCGGCCCGCAAGCCGGTGCTGGCCGCCGCCTGAGGGCGGGGTCGCCCGGGCTGTCCTGCCGCGGGTTCGCAGCAGACGCCAGGGGCCGGTAGGCCCGGGCAGGCAGCGCAGGAAGGTCGTCTCCGGCGCAGCGCCGCAGGCTGCCTATGCCGTCATCTCGTCGGTGAACACGCTGAAGCCCGCAAGGGTGCAGGGGCCGAAGGTCGTCGCGATCGCCACGTCGGTCGCGTCGCGCCCGCGCGCCATCAGGATGCGCCCGATGCGCGGCTGGTTGTTGCGTGCGTCGAAGGTGTGCCAGCGGTCGTCGAGAAACACCTCGAACCAGGCGGCGAAATCCATCGGGCCATAGGGCGGCGGCATGCCGATGTCGCCCAGGTAGCCCGTGCAGTAGCGCGCGGGGATGTTCACGCAGCGGCACAGCGCGATGGCCAGGTGCGCGTAGTCGCGGCAGACGCCGCGGCGCTCGGCGAAGGCCTCCGATGCCGTGCGCGTCGCGCGGGCGTGCTCGTAGCCGAAGGTGATATGGTGGTGAACGTAGTCGCAGATCGCCTGCACCCTGTCCCAGCCGCCAGGCCCCTGGCCGAACAGCGACCAGGCGACATCCGAGAGGCGATCGGTGTCGCAATACCGGCTGCCGAGCAGATAGATCAGCATGTCGTCCGGCAGGTCCTCGATCGTGCGCTGCCAGGCGGCGCGCTCGACCGGGTCCGGCAGGCCGGAATCCTCGATCACCAGCCGTGTTGCGATCGTCAGGCGGCCGGTCGGGGCGACGATGCGCGTGCAGGCATTGCCGAAGCTGTCGATGTAGGACCTGGATGGGATCGGCGGATCGAAGGCGACCTCGTGCGGACCCACCAGATCCACGGCACGCGCGGGATACGGCGAGACCATGAGCAGCATCGGCGTCGGTTGTGGGCAGTCGTAGACGATCTGGCAGCCGGCGCTGATCCGCATAATGACGTCCTTATGAAGGGGTGCGACGCATCCGGGGATGCTCCGTTGGGCAAGACGCCGGCGGGGCGCGCAGGTTTCGCGTCGGCGGAGTCACGATCCCGTTTCGGCTTCCGTGACATGCACCTGGACGGTCATGCCGAGATCGTCGGCAGGAAACCCTGTCCATGTCCCGTGCAGCGGCAGCACCTGCCGATGGTCGCGGGCGACGGCCACGCGGATCAGGTCGCGATTGCCGATGATGCCGTTGGTCGGGTCGAGTTCGACCCAGCCGGCGCCGGGCACATAGACCCGCAGCCAGGCATGCGTCGCGCCGCCGCCGATGCGGCCGCCGCGCGCCCCGCCATAGATGTATCCGGAGACGAAACGCGCCGCGAGGCCGAGCGCGCGCAGCGCCTCGATCATGAAGACCGCGAAGTCGCGGCAGGTGCCGCTGCCCAGGCGCATCGTCACCAGGGGTTCCTGCACGCCGCGCTCGCTGCGCGCGATGTAGGTGAAGCGCTGCCGCACGCCGTGGGTCATCGCCGAGAGCAGGTCCCGCGTGCCCGTGGCGCCATCGCGCCGGATGAAGCTGCGCGCCCAGCGTTCGACATCGTGGTCGGGGTCGGCGTATTGCCGCTCGATCGACCGCGCGAGGTCGGGCATGTCCTCGACATCGTAGGTGAAGGGGTAGGTCTCGGCGTCCTGCCCGATCGGGTAGTCCAGCGCATTCACCGGCGCGTGCTCCAGCAGCACGCGGCTGTCGAAGCACAATTCCCGCGCGCGCCCGGTAAAGCGAGCGATGCCCACGCTGTTGCCGAAGACATCGTGCTGCCAGCGCAGTTCGGCCGGTTCGGGCGTGATCTTGAGCTTCGCTTCGATCAGCCGCTGGTCGTGGCCCTCGCGCGGGCGGAACATCATCCGGTGCTCGCCGAAGGCGACCGGCTGGCGGTATCGATACGTCGTGACGTGATGGACGCCGAGGACGGGCATCGCGTTCCTTCAGGGCTGGGCCATGGCCGCACCTCAGGCGCGCGGGTCAGTTCGGTGGGGCAGCTGCTTGCCTCGCCACAATGGGCCGGGCCGCTGCGGACTGCGCATTCCACTGGACATGGGCGGTGCAACGCTCGGTTACAAGCCGCGCGGTCGGGGTCGCGCAGGCGGCGGCGTAAATCTCGGTGTCGATCAGGCCGGGATTGACGGCGTTGACGCGGATGCCGTTGGTGCCGACCTCGAGCGACAGGCCGATCGTCAGCGTGTCGCGCTGCGCCGCAAGCACCGCAGTCGCCGAGCCGATGCCACGCGATCCACACGTCACCATCATCACGCGCCGTGGCATGTCGCACCTCCGGCCGGCGCGCGTCGTCGCGCCAGGCGGTGGCGCTGTCAGCCCGATGACCTTGCTAAGCGCCGGGGCGGGCGCAAGCATGGTGTATCCGAGGAGACGCCCCATGCCCCTGCCTGCGCCGCAAACCTATTCGCCGGATGGCTTTCGCCCGCTGACCTTCCACGACGCGGTGCCGGGCTTCCGCGACGGGTCCGATACGCCGCGCGCCTATCTGGAACGCTGCCTCGCGACCATTGCGGAGGTCGAGCCGCAGGTCATGGCCTTCGCGTCGTTGAACGAGGCCGGTGCGCGCGAAGCGGCGGATGCCAGCGCGGCGCGCTACAAGGCAGGTGCACCGCTGTCGCCCATCGACGGGCTGCCGATCGGCGTGAAGGACCTGCTGGAGACCCGCGACCTGCCGACCGAGATGGGCAGCGCCTTCTACAAGGGAAACCGGCCGGGCCGCGACAGCGCGCTGGTGCAGGCGCTACGCCAGGCCGGCGCGGTGATCGTGGGCAAGACGGTGACCACCGAACTGGGCATGTCGCATCCCGGGCCGACGCGCCACCCCTTCGACCTGCGCCGAACGCCGGGCGGATCGTCGTCAGGCTCGGGTGCGGTGATCAGCGCGCGCATGCTGCCGGCGGCGATCGGCACGCAGGTGCTGGGCAGCGTCATCCGCCCGGCATCGTTCAACGCGAACTGGGCGCTGAAGCCGACCCAGGGCGGCATCAATCGCGGGGAACGCCAGGGCTTCAGCCAATCGACCGTCGGCATCCATGCGGGTAGCGCGCAGGACATGTGGCAGATCGCTGTCGAGATCGTGAAGCGCGTGGGCGGCGATCCCGGCGCGCCGGGGCTGTACTTCACGCGGGAGGACCCGCCGGCGCCGGTGGTGCCGCGGCGCCTGGCGGTGCTGGAAACCGAGGGCTGGGCGGTGGCCGAGCCCAAGGCGATCGCCGCCTTCGAGCAGGCGCTGGATGTGCTGCGCGCGCAGGGTATCGCGATCCTGCGCCGCGGCGACCATCCGCTGCTCGAGGCGCTGGAGCAGCGCGTAATGGGGGCGATGGGCCTGGCCACCGACGTCTGCGCCTACGAAAGCGCCTGGTCGGTCGCGAACATGATGGCGAAGAACCCCGATGCGCTGAGCGAGAGCCTGAAGGCGCGCTTCGAACTGGGCTGCTCAGTCACGCTGGCGCAATACCGCATGCGGCTGCTGCAGCGCGAGGAGATGCGCCGCGCCCAGGCCGCGATGGCCGGCGAGGTCGATGGCTTCATCGGCCTGCCCGCCTGCGGCCCCACGCCGATGCCGGGCGATACCGGCGGATCGTCCAACCGCATCCTGCACACCACGGGCAATCCGATCATGAACACGGCGTCCTCGGGGCTGGGCTGCCCGGTCGTGACGGTGCCGCGCATGGCGGTGGACGGGTTGCCGCTGGGTATCTCCATCACCACGCAGCCACACCAGGATGAACGCGCCGTCGCGATTGCGCGCTGGATCGCGGAGGCGGTTCCGCCGATCATGGTCTGAACGCCATCGGAGGAACGCCATGAGCGAGATCGAGGTCACCGACGATGCCGGGCTGCGCACCATCCGCATCGCCCGGCCGGAGAAGAAGAACGCGCTGACACGCGGCATGTACGGCGCGATGGCGGCCGCGTTGCGCGATGCGGCCGGCGCATCGACGGTGCGCGCCGTGCTGATCACCGGCGGGACGGAGTGCTTCACCTCCGGCAACGACGTCGGCGACTTCAAGGCGCGCGGTGACCAGGCGGCGGATGTGCCCTCCCCGGCGCGGGAATTCCTGGCGGCGCTGCGCGCCTGCCCGAAGCCGGTGGTGGCGGCCGTTGCCGGCTATGCGGTGGGCATCGGCACCACGCTGCTGCTGCATTGCGATGTCGTCTACGCCGCGGAGAACGCCGTCTTCCGCATGCCCTTCGTCGATCTGGGCCTATGCCCGGAGGGCGGATCCTCGCTGCTGGTGCCGCAGCGTGGTGGGCAGTTGTTGGCGAATGAATTGCTGATGCTGGGCGACGCCTTCCCGCCGGCCACAGCGCTGCGCGCGGGCATCGTGAATGCCGTGGTGCCGGTGGATGCGCTGATGGCGACGGCGGAGGGCATCGCGCGCCGCCTCGCCGCCAAGCCGCCCGCCGCCATGGCCGTGACGAAGCGGCTGCTGCGCCAATCCGGCGAGGACGCGCTCTCGGCCCACATGACCGAGGAATTCGCCCGCTTCGGCGCCCTGCTGCGCGGCCCGGAAGCCGCCGAGGCCGTTGCCGCCTTCCAGGAGAAGCGCAAGCCCGACTTCACGCGCTTCCACGCCGCGGCGGAGTAGCGGCGATGTTTCGCGCTGGGCTGTTCGACGGCGCGCGCGTGCTGGTCACCGGCGGCGGCACGGGCCTGGGCCGGATGATGGCCGAGCGCCTGATCGAACTCGGCGCCAGCGTCGAGATCTGGGGCCGGCGTGGTGATGTTCTCGCCACCGCGGCCGCCGCGATGAACGCTGCGCATCCCGGCCGCGCCCATGCCCGCGCCGTGGACATCAAGGACCCCGAAGCGGTGGACGCCGCCATCGCCGCCATGTGGGACGAAGGCCGCCCCGCCACGCACCTGGTCAACAACGCGGCGGGCAACTTCGTCAGCCGCACCGAGGACCTTTCGCCGCGCGCCTTCCACGCCATTGCCGACATCGTCTTCCACGGCACCTTCCAGGTGACGCAGGCGGTGGGAAAGCGATGGATCGCGGACGGCACCGGCGGCGCAGTGGTGTCGATCATCGTCACCTGGGTGCGCACCGGCGCGCCCTTCGTGGTGCCCTCCGCCATGTCGAAGGCGGGCGTGGATGCCATGACGAAATCGCTCGCCGTGGAATGGGGGCGGCACGGCATCCGACTGAACGCGATCGCACCGGGGCTGATCCCGACCGAGGGCATGCTCGCGCGCCTGCGGCCCGGGGAGAACAGCCCCGAACACCGCGCCGCCGCGACCAACCCGATGCGGCGCGTGGGCACCGCGGAGGATATCGGCGACCTGGCCGCCTTCCTGCTCAGCCCGGTCTGGATCAATGGCGAGACCATCGCGCTCGAT
This sequence comes from Roseomonas fluvialis, assembly GCF_022846615.1. Classification (NCBI taxonomy): domain Bacteria; kingdom Pseudomonadati; phylum Pseudomonadota; class Alphaproteobacteria; order Acetobacterales; family Roseomonadaceae; genus Roseomonas; species Roseomonas fluvialis. Next base: position 2,130,891 of record NZ_AP025637.1, on the reverse strand, counting down.
GGCGGCAACTGGATGACCGCGGGCGGGGGGTTCCACGACGCGCTCGCCTGGTCGGACGCGCAGTGGGAGGAGGCGCGCGCACGGATCAAGGCGCGCAATGCGGCGGATCGCGCCGGGCGCGGTTGACGGGGAATTCATCCGCGATCACTCGCTTCATGGTTGCAGGCTGCCGCGATGCGGCGCGATGCTTCCTCCAACGACAAGATCCGGAGGAGGAACCGCACCATGGAATTCGGCTATTTCGCCATGCCGTCGCACCCGCCCGAGCGCGGCCTCAAGGAAGGCCACGACTGGGACCTGCAGGTGCTGCGCTGGCTCGACGAGATGGGCTTCTCCGAAGCCTGGATCGGCGAGCATCACACCGCGCCCTGGGAACCGCATCCGGCGCCTGACCTGCTGATCGCGCAGGCGCTGCTGCAGACCAAGCGCCTGCGCATCGGGCCCGGCGGCTTCCTGCTGCCCTACCATCACCCGGCCGAACTCGCGAACCGTGTCGCGATGCTGGATCACCTGAGCGAGGGCCGGCTGAACTTCGGCATCGCTGCATCAGGCCTGCCGTCGGACTGGGCGATGTTCAACGTGGACGGCATGTCGGGGGCGAACCGCGACATGACGCGCGAGGCGCTCGACATCATCCTCCGCCTCTGGAGCGAGGACGAACCCTTCCACTACGAAGGGAAGTTCTGGAAGGTCGACAAGCCGGGCACGATGTTCGGGTTCCTGAAGCCCCACATCAAGCCGGTGCAGGCGCCGCATCCGCCGATCGGCGTGGCCGGCCTGTCGAAGAATTCCGACACGCTGAAGCTCGCCGGAGAAAGGGGCTTCCTGCCGCTCTCGCTGAACCTGAACCCGGCCTACGTGTCATCGCACTGGGACAGCGTCGAGGCCGGTGCGCGCAAATCCGGCCGCACGCCCTGGCGCGGTGACTGGCGCCTGGTGCGCGAGGTCTTCGTCGCCGAGACCGACGAGGAAGCCTGGCGCCTGTCGGTGGGATCCCACATGGGCCGCATGATGGGCGAATACTTCCTGCAGTTGCTCGCGCAATTCGGCTTCAAGGACTACCTGAAGCACGACCCTTCGGTGCCGGATTCCGACGTGACGGTGGACTACTGCGCGAAGCACAACTGGATCATCGGCAGCCCGAAGACCGTCGCGGAGAAGATCGAGCGCATCTACGAGGAAGTCGGCGGCTTCGGCCAGTTGCTGGTCTTCGGCTTCGACTACATGGAGAGCAGCGAGGCGTGGAAGACTTCGCTCGGCCTGCTGCAGTCGGAGGTCGCGCCGCGCGTCCGGCACCTGGTGCCGCCACGCCAGGCGGCGCTGGCCGCGGAGTAGTTGCCGGCGCGCGCCCGCCACCGCATCCTTCCGGCACGCATGGAGGACGCAGGAATGGGCGCGCATCTGCATCAATGGCCCGCGCAGGGCCGCGTGCACCATGGCGCGGCGCTGGTCGACGCCTTGCCGCGCGAAATCGCGGATGCGTCGCGCGTGGTGCTGGTCACGACGCGATCCCTGGCCGGCGGTGCGCTGGTCGCGTCCGCCACCGCGGCGATCGGTGCGCGGCTGGCCGGTACCTTCGCCACCATGCGCGCGCATAGCCCGGTCGAGGACGTGCTGGCCCTCGCCGCGCTGCTGCGCGACAGCGATGCCGACCTGGTGGTGGCGCTCGGCGGCGGGTCGGTGATCGACGGGTCGAAGGTGGCCTGCCTCGCGGTGTGGCGCGGCATCGCCGATGCCGGCGAACTGGTCGCCGCCGCGGCATCGCGCGGCGCCGCACCGGGCCACTGGGATGGCGCGCCGCCCGCCCCGCGCATGGTCGCCATTCCCACCACGCTGTCGGCCGCGGAATTCGCACCGCATGCGGGCTACACGGACCTCGTCGCGGGGCGGAAGTACCGCGCGCTCGATCCCTGGATGGTGCCGCGCGCGGTCATCCTCGATCCGGCCGCCACGCTCGAGACGCCGGCCGAACTGCTGCTCTCCTCCGGCATCCGCGCGCTGGACCATGCGGCGGAGCGCTGGTGCTCGACCGAACCGCAGGCCTTCTCCGACGCCGTCTCGCGCCAGGCAATGCTGATGCTGGCCGAAGGCCTGCCACGCGTACACCGCCACGCCCACGACCTCGACGCGCGCGCGCTGTGCCAGCAGGCGATGTGGCTCTCGGTGATGGGGGGCTGGTCGGGCGTACCGGTCGGGGCAAGCCACGGGATCGGCTATATCCTGGGTGCGGCAAAGGGCGTGCCGCACGGCATCACGTCCTGCCTGATGCTGCACGCGGTGATGCGCTGGAACGCACCGGTCAACGAAGGCCGACAGCGGGACCTGGCGCATATCCTGGGCGGCGAGGAAGCGGGACCGGCGATCGAGGCCTTCGTGCGCGGGCTCGGCCTGCCGACGCGGCTGTCGGAACAGGGTATCGGGCCCGGTGACATTCCCGGGCTCGCGGCGCGGTGGACCGGCGATGCGCCGATCGCGACCAATCCGCGCCCGGTGCGCGGGGCGGCCGACCTCGAGGAGATCCTGCACCTGGCCGCGTAGCGCGATGCCTCGCCTTCGCCACGCCCTGCGATATGCTCGGCAGCCCATGGGAAGGACGTCGCGCCGATGCACATGCTGATGGTCATGCTCGCAGGGATCCTGCTGCTCGGTGTGTTCCTTTTGTTCGGTTGGCTCTGGGGGCACAGCCTGGCGGGCGTGGCCACCGGGGCCAAGGTGTTCCTGCCGGCCTGGCTGATCGTCGCCACCGTGAACCTGTGGGTCGGCGTCAGCCGCGCCGGCTACACGGTGATGCAGGAACTTCCGATCCTTGCGGCGAATTTCGCGGTGCCGGCGGCGATCGCGGTGCTGGCGGCGTGGCAGGTCTCGCGCGCGTAGCGCAGGTCAGCGGAAGCGTTCGACGCCGAAGGGCGCGAAGTCGAAGTTGGGGCGTTCACCGGCCAGCGCCGAGGCCACCAGGGCGCCGGTCGGGGCGGACCCGGTCAGGCCCAGATGGCCATGGCCGAAGGCGCACCAGAGGCCATCCCACGCCTTGACCGGCCCCATCACGGGCAGGCTGTCGGGCAGGCAGGGGCGATGGCCCATCCAGGTCGTCGCACCTTCGGTGCGGACCTCCGGGAACACGGCGCGCAGATCCTTCAGCAGCAGTTGGGCGCGCGCCTCGTTGGGCGGTGCGTCCAGGCCGCCGAACTCGACCGTGCCGGCCACGCGCAGCCCCTCCTCCATCGGCGAGATGAACACCTTGCGGTCATAGGGCGAGATGACGCGCCCGATCCGCACGCCGGCGTCGGGCAGCATCACGTGATAGCCGCGCTGTGTTTCGAGCGGCACCTTGATGCCGAGCGGCGCGAGCAGCCGCGCCGACCACGCACCCGCCGCCAGCACCACGCGGTCGGCATCGACATCGCCGGCATCGGTGACCACACCCGTCACGCGCCGGCCCTCGGTGCGCAGCGCGCGCACCTCGCCCTTGCGGATCTCCCCGCCCATGCGCCGCACGCCATCGGCCACCACGCGCGCGAAACGCGCCGGGTTCACCGATGACCCGTGGTCGGGCAGGAACAGCGCGGCGGTGTAGGCGTCCGACACCTCGGGCTCGAGTGCGGCCAGCGCGGCGCGGTCCAGCACTTCCATCCGCTGCCCGTGCCGGCGGCGCAGGGCCAGCGCGGGCTCGTCCTTCGCCATCTGTTCGGGCGAGCGATAGACGTAGAGCTGCCCTTCCTGGCGTATCAGGTCGAGCGCGTCCTCCTCCGCGAGGATCTCCCGGTGGCGCTCCAGCGCGCCGAACAGCAGCGAGGCCATCGCGCCGGCCGCCGCCTCCACCTGTGCAGGCCGCGCCGAGGCCACGAAGCGGGCAAGCCAGGGCATCGCACGCAGCCAGTAGCGAACCGGGATATGCAGCGCGCCCTCGCGGTCGGTCAGCATCTTGGGCACCTGGCGCAAGACGCCGGGCATTGCCAACGGTGCGACCGATCCATGGCTGATGGCGCCGGCATTGCCGGTATAGGCAGCGTGCGGCTTGCGCGCTTCGATCACGATCGGCTTCAGCCCGCGCCAGGCCAGGTGCCAGGCAACGCAAAGCCCAACGATGCCGCCGCCGACCACGACGATGCGCGGCTTGTCCAGGGTGTTCCACATGCCGCCATGCTGCCCTGCCCGCGGGCACGACGGAAGCCGCCGCGGTGCGTTGACGTCCAGCGGGGTGCGTCGCACCCTTGGGTCCAGGAACGCCGAGGAACGTCCCATGAAGATTACCCCGAACAATGCCGGGCTGGGCGCACGCGTGGCAGGTATCGACCTCGCTCGGCCGCTGGCGCCGGATGATTTCCGCACGGTACTGCGCGCGCTCGGCCAGTACGGGGTGCTGTGCTTCCCGGGGCAGGACCTGGATGCGGGCGCGCTGTCGGCCTTCGGGTCGCGCTTCGGCGACCTGGAAGTCAATGTCGCGAACCTGTTCCACGCCGAAGGGCATCCGGAAGTGATGCACCTGTCGAACATGAAGGATGCGGCGGGCAAGCCGATGGGCCTGTCGGATGCCGGCCAGGGTTGGCACACCGACATGTCCTATTCGAAGGAGATCGCGCTGGCCAACGTCCTGCATGCCAAGCGCGTGCCGCGGCGCGACGGCCGCGCGATCGGCTGCACGCAGTTCCGCAACATGCACGCGGCGTATGACGACCTGCCGGCGGAGGTGAAGCAACGCATCGAAGGCCGTAACGCCCTCCATGACTTCGTGAAGTTCTGGGACATGATGCGCATCCGCCCCGGTTCCATCCGCGGGCCGCTCACGCCCGAGCAGCGCGCGAAGAAGCCGCCGGTCTCCCAGCCCATGGTGCGCGTGCATCCGATCACGGGGCGGCGCGTGCTCTACTGCAATTCCGGCTATGCCATGCACATCGAGGGCATGGAGCGTACGGAATCCGATGCGCTGCTCGACTACCTGTTCCGCCACCAGGCGCAGGAGAAGTTCTTCTACGAGCACGAATGGAACGAGGGCGACGTGCTGATGTGGGACAATATCGGCACGCTGCACAATGCGGTGGCCGATTACGGCCCGGACGAGCCGCGCTTCATCCTGCGCGTGCAGGTGATGGCGAGCCTCGACTACGCGGCGCTGGCGGCATGAGGCTGGTCACGCTGGAAGGCCGGGTGCTGGGCGGGCTGGTGGGCGACAGCGTGGTGGCGCTACGCCCGGCCTTGGCCGCCGCGCAGCGTGCCGCCGGGGAAGTCCCCACCGACATCATCCCCGACGACATGGTGGCGCTGATCGCCGATGAGGCCGCGATGGTCGCGGCCGCGCGCGCGCTGGCCTTCGCAGCACGGTCGGACAACGCGGCGCTGCGTGCGCCACTCTCGGCAGCACGGCTGCTCGCACCGCTGAAGCCGGGCAAGATCCTGGGCGTCGGGCGCAACTACGGTGACCACGCGAAGGAGGTGGGCGGGCCAAAGCTTGAAGCACCGCGCATCTTCCTCAAGCCTGCCTCGTCGGTGGTCGGCCCTGGCGCGGCGGTGCGCATCCCGCCCGCGGTGAAGAAGCCGGATTGGGAAGCGGAGCTCGGCGTCGTGATCGGCCGCCGCGCGAAGGATGTGAGCGAGGGCGTCGCACTCGAATACGTCGCCGGCTACACCGTTCTGGACGACATCAGCGCGCGCGAATTCCAGTTCGACGTGCCGCTGGCCATGACGTCCTTTGCCAAGGGCATGGATGGTTTCTGCCCGATCGGTCCCTGCATTGCGACGGCGGATGAGGTGGGCGAGCCCTGGGCGCTCGATATCCGCTGCTGTCTGAACGGGGAGGAAGTGCAGCACGGCAATACGCGCGACCTGATCTTCCCGGTCACGACGCTGATCGCGTTCCTGTCGCGCTACATGACGCTGGAACCGGGCGACGTCATCGCGACGGGAACGCCCGCGGGCGTCGGGCATTTCCGCGACCCGCCGCGCTACCTGAAATCCGGCGACCGGCTGCGCATGGAAGTCGAGCGCGTCGGCATCCTCGAACATAGCATCGCCTGAACGAACGGGAGGACAACGAACATGATCCGCAGGACGCTCCTCGGCGCCGCGATGGCGCTGGCCGCGCTGCCGGCCTTCGCGCAACCGCGCGCGCCGGGCACCGACTACCCGAACCGGCCGGTGCGCATCGTCGTCGCCCTCGCCCCGGGCGGCAATGCCGACATCAATGCGCGCCTGGTCGCGACCGGCCTGTCGCAGCGCCTCGGCCAGCAATTCGTGGTGGAGAACCGCCCATCAGGCGGCGGCACGGTAGCCTTCGAGACGGTCGCGCAGACCCCGCCCGATGGCTACACGCTGCTGGTCGGCGCGCTGGGGTCGCATACGCTGAATGTCGGGCTGTATGGCGACCGGCTGCGCGTGCATCCGCTGACCGGCGTGGACCACATCACCATCTCCAGCCATTCGGCGATCGTGCTGGTGGTGAACAACAATTTCCCGGCGCGCACGCTCGCGGAATTCCGCGCCCAGCTCGCGGCCAATCCGAACCGCTTCGATTTCGGCTCCTCAGGCAATGGCACCACGGGGCACATCGCAGCCGCGCTGATGCTGCACCTGATGGGCGCGCAGGCGCAGCACGTCCCCTATCGCGGATCCGCCGCGGCCTTCCAGGACCTGCTGGCCGGGCGCACGGCGTTCCAGGCAGACACCATCTCCTTCGTGACGGAACCCATCCGCGCCGGCCAGGTGCGTGGCCTGGTGATCGCGACGCCGCAGCGTTCGGCAATGATCCCTGACGTGCCGACGAGCGCCGAGGCCGGCCTGCCCGACTTCCAGGCCACCACCTGGACGCCGTGGTCCGCCACGCTCGGCACGCCGGCGCCGATCCGCCAGTTCCTGTATGAACAGATCACCGAGGTGCTGCGCACGCCCGAGGTGCGCGACCGGCTGATCGCGCTCGGCAACACCATCCCCAATGGCATGACGCCCGACGCCACGCGCGCCTTCATCGCGTCCGAGATCGACAAATGGGTGCCGATCGTCCGCGCCTCCGGCGCGCGGGTCGATTGAACGCTTGATCGCGGGCGCCCCGGCGCGCGAGCCTCCGTTCCCCAACCGGACGGAGGCGCGCATGCAGACCGAGGCTACCCGGGCACTGATCACGGCGCTGTATGATGCGTATCGCGCCGGCGACATGCCGACGGTGATGTCCAGCCTCGCCGAGGACATCGACTGGCATTCGGTGGCGCAGGCGCCGCTGCCCTGGTGCGGCGCCTGGCGAGGACATGCGGGTGTCAGCGCGTATTTCGCCGCCCTGTCCGGGATCTGCACCATCACCGCCTACGACATCGAACGCATCCTGGCCGATGGCGCTTGGGCGACGGTGCTGGCGTCGATCCGCGTGCGCTACCACGCGGATGGGTCGGAGGCCGGCTACACCAAGGTGGATGTGCTGCGCGTCGATGGCGGTCGTGTCGCGGAGTTCCGCGAATACTACGACACCGCGGCGATCCAGCGCGACCTTGGCCGCGCGAACACCGCGCGGTCGGACTGACCTATTCGCGCACGTCGGCGCGGAACACCTTGCTGACGATCTTCCAGCCCTGGGCCGTCTTCAGCAGCACCAGGTAGTCGGTGAAGTAGCGCGGCGGGATCTGGCAGTTCACCTTGGCCATCGCGAGTTCCGGGCCGGGCTGGTCGATCATCAGCACCCGGTCGTCGCGGGCCAGGCCCTGCGCCTTGGGGTTGGGGCGGTTGCGCACCCATTCGAACCATTGCTCGCGCGGCAGGTCCTGCACCGTGCCGTCCTTGTCGGAATACAGGTGCGCGCAGGGGTGGAAGGCGGCGTCGAGCTTCGCCGTGTCGCCCTCGTGCAGCCCATCGAAATAGGTGTGCAGAACGGCCTCGATGGCGGCGATGTCGGTGGCGGGCATGGGGCGTGTCCTTCCGGTGTGGTGGGGGCGATCCTGGCCCGGAATGCGGGGCGTTTACAGGGGCGCCCCGACGGAGGAATGTCCGCCCCAGGGAGAAACGACATGAGTCCGCGCCGCCGCCACCTGCTGCTCGCCCCCGCCGCCCTGGCGCTTCCCGCGCGGCTGCGCGCGCAGGGCACCTGGCCCTCGCGCCCGGTGCGCGTGATCGTGCCCTATGCGGCCTCCGGCGGCACCGACATCCTGGCGCGTGCGCTGGGGGAGGCGCTGCGCCCGACCCTGCCGCAGCCCTTCGTGGTCGAGAACCGCGCCGGTGCCGCCGGGGTCGTGGGATCGGAGGCCGTGGCGCGTGCCGAGCCCGACGGGCACACGCTGCTGGTAGTGGTCTCGACGCATGTGATGAACCGCTATCACCTGCCCTCGATGCCCTATGACGCGGTGCGCGACTTCACGCCGATCGCGATGCTGACGCGCAACACGATGGTGCTGGTGGCGGGCGCGAACCAGCCCTTCGACAGCCTGCGCGCCATGATCGACTACGCGAAGCGCAACCCGGGCCGTGTCGGTACCGGCAGCACCGAGGCGCTGTCCTCCTTCATCGGCCAGGAGCTCGCGCGCCGCGCCGGCGTGGACATGCCCGATGTGGCGTATCGCTCCGGCGGGCAGTTGATGAACGACATCGTCGCGGGGCACCTGCCGACGGGCTGGACCAGCACCGTCAGCGCCGCGCCGCACATGCAGACCGGGCGCGTGCGCATCCTGGCGGTCTCGACGGCGCAGCGTTCCGCCTTCTTCCCCGACGTACCGACCGCCGCCGAACAGGGTGTCGCGGAATTCGACCTGTCGGGCTGGGTCGCGATGCTCGCACCGCCGCGCATGGACCCGGCGCTGGCCGCGAGCATCGGCGCCACGGTGCAGCGCGTGTTCGACGACGCCGCCTTCCAACAGCGGCTGGTCGCACTCGGCGTCGAGCGCGATTTCCGCCCCGCCCCGGCGCTGCTGGAAGCGATGCAGCGCGACGACCGCATCTGGGCCGCCGCCGCGCAGGCCGGCCACATCCGATCGCAGCAATAGGACCGAACCACCATGGCACATCCGGCACTCCGCCAGGCTTTCGCGCAGAGGAAGTTCATCGTCGCGCCAGGCATCTTCGACATGATCTCGGCCAAGGTCGCCGACGGCATGGGCTTCGACTGCCTCTACGGCACCGGCTTCGGCACCGTTGCCTCGCATCTGGGCGTGCCGGATGCGGGCATCGCGACCTACACCGACATGGTCGCGCGCATGGGCCAGATGGCGCGCGGCGTGCGCACGCCGATGATCGCCGATGCCGATACCGGCTATGGCGGGCTGCTGAACGTGCGCCACACCGTGATGGGCTACGAGGCCGCCGGCATCTCCGGAATCCAGCTGGAGGACCAGGAAATCCCGAAGAAGTGCGGCCATACGCCCGGCCGCCGCGTCATCCCGGCCGAGGAGATGGTGCTCAAGATCAAGGTCGCCGCCGAGGCGCGCGTGAGCCCCGACTTCCTGATCGTCGCACGCACCGATGCGCGCACCACGCTGGGGCTTGAGGAAGCGATCCGCCGCGGCCTGATGTTCGGAGATGCGGGCGCCGACGTGGTGTTCATCGAAAGCCCCGAGAGCGAGGCGGAGATGCGCGCGATCGGCAAGGCCATTTCCAAGCCGCTGCTCGCCAACATGGTCGAGGGCGGGCGCACGCCGCTGCTGCCGGCGGCGACGCTGGCCGCGATCGGCTACGCCATCGCGATCTATCCGGCGGTGGGCTTCCTCGCGATGGCCGCGGCCATGGAGCGTGTGTACGGCCACCTGAAGCAGCATGGCGACAGCATCGCCATCGGCGAATCCTACGGTTTCAAGCGCATGACGGAGCTGATGGGCTTCCCGGAAGTCTGGGATTTCGACCAGCGCTGGGCGCAGCCTGAAGCCGCGAAGGCCGCCGAATGAGCGCGCTGCCTGGCGTGAAGGCGCTGGTCTTCGACGTGTTCGGCACCGTCGTGGACTGGCGCACCGGCATCGCGCGGGATGCGAAGACCGTCCTCGCGAAGCATGGCCGCGGCGATGTCGATCCGCACGCCTTCGCCGATGCCTGGCGGCGGCGCTACCAGCCGGCGATGGAGGAAGTGCGTTCCGGCCGGCGTCCCTTCACGCGGTTGGATGTGCTGCACCGCGAGAACCTCGATGCGCTGCTCGCGGACCACAGCATCACGGCGGACGAGGCCGATCGCCAGTGGCTGAACCGCGCCTGGCATCGCCTCGACCCCTGGCCCGATACCATCCCCGGGCTGATCCGGCTGAAGTCGCGCCGCTTCATCGCGCCGCTGTCCAACGGCAACATCCTGCTGCTGGCGAACATGGCCAAGCGCGCGGGCATTCCCTGGGATGCCATCCTGGGTGCCGAACCCGCCCGCGCCTACAAGCCACAGCCGGAGGCGTACCTCCGCACGGCCGAGATCCTCGGCCTGGCGCCGAGCGAGGTCGCGCTGGTCGCCGCCCACAACGGCGACCTGGCGGCGGCGCGCAAGGCGGGGCTCGCCACCGCCTTCGTGCTGCGCCCGACCGAGCACGGCCCCGAACAATCCACCGACACCCGCGCCGAACAGGAGTGGGACACGATCGCCGGCAGCTTCGAGGAGCTGGCGGACAAGCTCGGCTGCTGAAGCCTCATCGGCCTGCTTCCGGGTGGAAGCGGGCCGACGCATCACTCGGCGCGGATGTTGCCCTCGCGGATCACCGGGCCCCACTTCGCGATGTCGCCGGCGACCAGTGCGGCGAATTCCGCCGGCGTGCCGGCCACCACCTCGGCCGCCTGGCGCGTCTCGACGAAGGACTTCACCTCGGCGCTGGTGATGATGGCGCGGAAGGCGGCGTTGATGCGCTGCGTGAGCGCCGCATCCATGCCGGCTGGGCCCGAGATGCCGTGCCAGGTCATCGCCTCGAAGCCCGGGAAGCGCGCCGCCACCGCGGGCACGCCGGGAAGCGCTGCGACCGGGCGCGGCGTGCCGATGGCAATCGCGCGCACCTTCTCCTCGCGGATGAAGGGCAGCGCGGTGGAGACCGAGGGGAAGGAGAACTCCGTCTCGCCGGCGATCACGCTCCGCAGCACGTCGGCGCCACTGCGATAGTGCACCGCGGTGAACTTCACGCCGGCCTTCTGTGCCAGCAGTTCCGAAGCCAAGTGGCTGACATGCCCGACGCCCGGCGATGCATAGGGGATGCCATCCGCGCGCGAGCGCGCCAGCGCCGCCAGGTCATCGACCGTGCGCACGCGGCTCGCCGCCGGGACGATCACCACGATCGGCAGGTTCACCAGGTGGATGATGGGCGTAAAGGCGGTGGCGGGGTCGTAGGCGAGGCCCGGCTGCAGCAGCTTGCCGATCGCATTGGCACCGAGGTCCGCCATCATCAGCGTCTGCCCGTCCGGGCGCGACTGCGCGGTGAACTGCCCGGCGATCGACCCGCCGGCACCCGAGCGGTTCTCGACCACCATGGGGTGTCCGTTGGAATGCGGACCGAAGGCATTCGCCACCGCGCGCGACAGCGTATCCACTGCGCCACCGGCGCCGAAGGGCACGACAAGGCGCACCTGGCCGGACGGCCAGGCGGCGGCCTGCGCATGCGCCAGGCCCGGCAGGGCGGCGGCTGCCAGGCCGATGGCACGGCGCGTGAGGCGGATGGTCATGGCGTTGGTCCTCCCGTTGATTGGTGCTGTCATCGGCGGCCGGGCGGCCTGCTGTCAACAGCGGCGCGACGGTGCAAACTGGGCGAGCAGCACGGAGCCGCCCGCCCATGACCTGGTCCATCGTCGCGCATGATCCCTCGACCGGCGCCTTCGCTGTCGCGGTCACCACCTGCAACCTGGCAGTGGGTGCCGCCTGCCCGTTCATCCGCACCGGCGTGGGTGCGGTGTCCACGCAATCGATGAGCAACCGCTACCTCGGCCCCGCGGTGCTGGAGGCGCTAGCGCGCGGGCTCTCGCCGCGCCTGGCGCTGGACAGCGCGCTGGCGGGCGACGAGGGGCGCGGGCTGCGACAGATCCATGTGGTCGATGCGGCGGGCCGTGTCGCCGCGCATACCGGAGACAACTGCGTGGAATGGTGCGGGTCGGTCGCCGGCGAGGGCTTTTCGGTCGCCGGTAACATGCTGGCGAATGGCCGCGTGATCGACGCCACCGCCGACGTCTTTGCCGCGCGCACCGACCTGCCCTTCGCGGAACGGCTGATGGAAGCGCTGCACGCCGGCCAGGCCGAGGGCGGCGACAAGCGCGGCCGCCAATCCGCCGCGTTGATGATCACGACCACCGAGGATTTCCCCGACATCAACCTGCGCGTGGACGACCACCCCGATCCGCTGGTCGAACTCTCCCGCTTGCTGGCGCTGTGGCGCGTGCAGGCGGAACCAACGCAGCACACGCGGCCGTCGCGCGCGAACCCGGCGGGGTTGCTCGACCTCGATGCCATCGAGGCCGGCTGGAAGGCGCGCGGGATGGACCTACGCCTGCGCCGCTGAGGGCTTGCGCGCCGCGCCGCCGCGCGCGAAACGGGCACCCGGACAGGAGGACAACGCATGCGCCAGCACAGGATCGCCGCCATCGGGGGCGACGGGATCGGACCCGAGGTGATCGCCGCGGGCTGCCGCGTGCTGGAAGCGACCGCGGCGGCGCAGGGCGGCTTCTCCGTCGCCTTCGAAACCTTCGACTGGGGCAGCGAATTGTATCGCCGCACCGGCAAGATGATGCCGGAGGACGGGCTGAAGGCACTCGAGGGCTTCGACGCCATCTTCTTCGGCGCGGTCGGCGCGCCCGACATTCCCGACCACATCACCCTGTGGGAACTGCGGCTGGCGATCTGCCAGGGCTTCGACCAGTACGCGAATGTGCGGCCCACCCGCCTGCTGCCCGGCGTGCGCGGCCCGCTGCGCGAGGATCTCGGCCGCCAGATCGACTGGGTAATCGTGCGCGAGAACAGCGAGGGCGAATACGCCGGCGTCGGCGGGCGCGCCCATCGCGGTCTGCCGATCGAGGTCGCGATGGATGTCGCGGTCTTCACGCGCGAGGGCGTCGCGCGAATCTGCCGCCATGCCTGCGAGGTCGCGATGTCGCGCCCCCGCAAACTGCTCACGGTGGTCACCAAGTCCAACGCGCAGCGCCACGGCATGGTGATGTGGGACGAGGTCTGCGCCGAGGTCACCGCGCAATATCCCGCGCTGACGGTGGACAAGATGCTGGTCGATGCGATGACCGCGCGCATGGTGATGAAGCCAGGCACGATCGACACTGTCGTCGCCACCAACCTGCATGCGGATATCCTGTCAGACTTGGCCTCCGCTCTGGCCGGGTCGCTCGGCATCGGCGCGACCGGCAACATCGACCCACAGCGGCGCCGCCCGTCGATGTTCGAACCGATCCATGGCTCGGCCTTCGACATCACCGGCAAGGGCATCGCTAATCCGCTCGGGTCCTTCTGGACGGCGGCGATGATGCTGGACCATCTGGGCGAACCCGCCGCCGCGCAGCGCCTGATGCGTGCGGTGGAAGTCGTGACCGCGCGCGGCGATGTGCTGACGCCCGACCTTGGTGGCAATGCGACAACCGACCAGGTCACCCAGGCGGTCATCGCAGCGCTGTCGGGCGCCAACACGTAGCGGGTTGCGCGACTGTCCGTTTCGTCGTCTGCTTCGCATCCGGGACTACGCCGCGCGGCAGCAAACGAAACAGGGAGACGGACGATGATGCGCAACTGCATCGCGGCCGGGCTGTTCGCGCTCGCGGCCTTGGCCGCACCGGCTGCCCGCGCCCAGGACAGGGTTCTGCTGCAACTCGATTGGATCCCCACGGGGGAACACGCGGCGTACTTCTCGGGTGCGGCGCGCGGCGCCTGGCGGGAGCAGGGGATCGAGATCTCGCTGACCCGCGGCTACGGCTCTGGCGACACGGTCAACAAGGTGGCGGCGGGCACCGCGGCCTTCGGCGTGGCCGACATCAGCGCGGTGATGGCGGCGCGCGCCAGGCAGAACACGCCGGTGCGCGCCATCATGCAGATCTACACGCATTCGCCGCATTCGATGTTCGTGCTGCGGTCCTCCGGCATCACGAATTTCCAGGGGCTGGAGGGGCGGCGCATCGGCATCACGCCGGGCAACAGCCACCGTCTGTATTTCCCCGAGGTAGCGCGCCGCGCCGGCACCAACCCCGACCGTATCGTGTGGGTGAACACGGATGCCTCGGCGATGGCGGCGCTGCTGATCAGCCGCCGGCTCGATGCGGCGCCCTTCTTCGCGATCCACCACTACTACCAGAACAAGGCGGCGCAGCGGGCGGGCGAGGAGATCGTGGTGCTGCCCTTCGTCGAGACGGGCTTCGCGATCTACGCCACCACGCTGATGGCCACCGACGAGACGATCCAGCGCAACCCCGACCTGGTACGCCGATTCCTGCGTGGGGCGACCAACGCCCTGACCTGGGCGAATGCGAATCAGGAGGAAGCCTGCCGCCTGCACGTGCAGCGCAACCGCGAGGTCGAACTGGATGACTGCCAGGGCTCGCTGCGCGCCACCATGTCCTATGTCTTCACCGATCACGCGCGGCAGACCGGGCTCGGCCGGCAGGACCCGGAGCGGCTGCGCTTCACTTGGGAACAGGTGGCGGCGTCGCAGCAGATCGACCCGGCCTGGGACTACCGCCAGGCGGTCGACACCAGCCTGCTGCCGTGATCCGGTTCGAAGGCATCTCCAAGACCTTCCGCGGCCGCGACGGTGCGGCCGTGGAAGCCCTGCGCGACGTATCGCTCGAGGTGAAGGAGGGCGAGTTCGTCGCCATCGTCGGCGCCTCGGGTTGCGGGAAGTCGACGCTGCTGCGGCTCGCGGCCGGGCTGGTGCCGCCGAGCGGCGGAGCCACGCTGATCGACGGGTCGCGCGTGACCACCCCGCGCGCCGAGACCGCCATGGTGTTCCAGGCCGCGACGCTGCTGCCCTGGGCGGATGTGCTGCGCAACGTGACCTTTCCGCTGCGGCTGATGGGGCGCATGGCGAGCGATACCGAGGAGCGCGCGCGGAAGCTGCTGGCGACTGCGGGCCTTGCAGGGTTCGAATCGAAACTCCCCCGCGAGCTCTCGGGCGGCATGCAGCAGCGCGTGGCGATCTGCCGTGCCCTTTTGCAGGACCCGCGGCTGCTGCTGATGGACGAACCTTTCGGCGCGCTCGATGCGCTGACGCGCGAGGAAATGTCGATCGAGCTGCTGCGCCTGTGGGCGGCGCGGAAGATGGGCGTGCTGTTCGTCACGCATTCGATCCCGGAAGCCGTTCTTCTCGCCGACCGCGTGGTGGTGATGTCCCCGCGGCCAGGCCGCATCGTGGACGTGGTGCAGGTGGACCTGTCCCGCCCACGATCCTTCGACCAGGAGGGAAGCGATGAGTTCCAGCGCTGCGCACGCCGCATCCGCGACCACATCTTCGGCGAACGCGCCGCCCGCGCGGCGTGAGACCATGACGCGTTTCAAGGCCGCGCTGCCGGCCTGGATCGCCGTGGTCGCGCTGTTCGTCGTCTGGGAAGTCGGCGTGCGCTTCTTCGGCATCCGCGAATTCCTTCTGCCGGCGCCATCGGCCATTTGGACCGCGACTATCGCCGTCTGGCCGATGGTGCTGGAACACACGATGTCCACGCTGATGACGGTGCTGCTGGGCTTCGCGGCCTCGGTGCTGGTCAGCCTGCCGCTGGCGATGCTGATAGCGTCGTCGCGGGCTATCTCGGCAGCGATCTATCCGCTGCTGGTGGTCACGCAATCCATCCCGAAGGTGGCGCTCGCGCCCATCCTGATCGTGGCGCTCGGCGCGAATGAATTGCCACGTGTGATCGTCACCTTCCTGGTGGCCTTCTTTCCGCTGGTGGTGGCGTCCGTCGCAGGGCTGATGGCGACGCCGCCGGAACTGATCGAACTTGGCCGCGCCTGCCGCGCGGGGCGAATCCAGGAATTGCTGCGCATCCGTCTGCCCTTCGCCGTGCCCTTCGTCTTCGGCGGGCTGAAGGTGGCCGCGGCGCTGTCGGTGGTCGGCGCGGTGGTCGCCGAATTCGTCGGCGCCGATGCCGGGCTCGGCTACCTGATCCAGACCTCGATGGCCTTCTTCCGCACGCCGCTGGCCTTCAGCGCGGTGGTGATCCTCGCCATCATGGGCATCGTCCTGTTCCAGGCCGTGTCCATTGCCGAACGCATCCTGTTCCCCTGGTCGAGCGGTGCGGAGACCTCCGCCCCGCCCACCGCCTGACGAGAGACCGCACCATGGCTGCGAACGAACCCGGCACCACCATCATCCGCGGCGCGCTGCTGGCCGATGCGGGCCTGCGCCGCGCCGCACCCGCCGATGTGCTGGTCCGCGATGGCGTCATCATCGAGGTCGGCGCCGGCATCGCCGCCCCGCCAGACGCGAAGGTAGTCGATGCCACGGGCTGCCTGATCCATCCCGGACTGATCAACGCGCATACGCACGGCCATGGTGGGCTGGCGCGCGGCCAGGGCGACAAGTGGACGCTGGAGTTGCTGCTGGCGGCCGCACCCTGGATCGGCGGGTCGCGATCGCTGCAGGACAAGAAGCTCACCACGCAGATCGTCGCGGCAGAGATGGTGCTGAAGGGCTGCACCGCGGCCTACGACCTCTACTACGAATTCCCGATGCCGTCCGCCGAAGGGCTGGATGCCGTGGCCGAGGCCTACCATGGCATCGGCATGCGCGCGGTGATCGCGCCGATGGTCGCCGACCGCACGGTGTATGAAGCCATCCCTGGCCTGTATGACGCACTGCCCACGCCCTTGCAGGCGCGCGTGGACAAGCTGCGCCTGCCGGCCTGGGAGCGCACCGTCGATGCGATGCGCGGCGTGCTGGCGAATTGGCGCTGGAATGGCCACGACATCCGCGCGGCCGTCGCGCCGACCATCCCGCACCACTGCTCGGACGCGTTCATGTGCGGCTGCCGGGATCTCGCGCGCGACTACAAGGTCGGCCTGCACAGCCATGTCGGCGAGAGCAAGGTGCAGGCGCTGGTCGGCATCAAGCGCTACGGCAAGACGCTGGTGCAGCACATGGACAGCCTCGGCCTGGTCGGGCCGGATTTCGTCGCCGCACATGCCATCTGGCTGGATGACGACGACCTCAAGATCCTGCGCGACCGGGGTGCGTCGATGGCGCACAACCCGGGCAGCAACATGCGCCTCGGCAATGGCATGTTCCGCTTCCGCCGCGCACGCGATGTCGGCGTGAATGTCGGTATCGGCACCGATGGTGCGAACTGCTCCGACAACCAGAACATGTACGAAGCGATGCGCTACGCCTCCATGCTGTCGAAGGTCCAGACGCCCGACCCGCGGCACTGGGCCGGCGTCGAGGAAATCTACACCGCCGCGACGCAGGGGTCCGCGCGTGCGCTTGGCTTCGACGACATCGGCGCGATCGCGCCGGGCAAGAAGGCGGATATCGTCTTCCTCGACCTGGCTTCCATCAACTGGATCCCGCACAATTGGTCGGTCAACCAGGTGGTGCACACGGAAGACGGCACCGGCGTGCGCCATGTGATGATCGGCGGGCGCTTCGTGGTCCAGGACCGCAAGCTGCTGACCATCGACCTGGCGAAGCTGGCCGTGGAGGCTGAAGCGGCGCGCGAACGGCTCGAGGCGCTGAACGTCGAGTTCAAGGACCTTTACGACAAGCTCGAACCCGTCGTTTCCTCCTTCTGCCCGGCCTTCGCGGCGCAGCCCTACCACCTGCGTCAATATCTGTGCGACGCGCCGGCCTGAGGGAACGAAGTCATGGAAATCATCGATCTCAGCCGCGAGATCTTTCACCGCACGCAAACACATCCGAGCCACCCGCCGGTGGTGATGACGGTGTGGAACGACCACAGCGAGAAGAAGCACGCCGGCAACACCACCTTCAGCAGCAAGGCGATGTTCCTGTCGCTGAGCGACCATGCCGGGTCGCATGTCGACGCGCCCGTGCACTTCGACCCGCGCCCCGGCGCGCAGTCGGTCGACGAAATGCCGCTGGAGAAGTTCTACACGAGCGCATTCTGTATCGACCTGTCGCACATTCCGCTGAAGACCGCGGCGACGCTGGAGGAAGTCCAGGCGGCCGTGGCGAAGTCAGGCCAGACGATCCAGAAGGGCGACACCGTGCTGGTGTGGCTCGCGACGAATGAACGCCTGCTCGGCAAGCCCGGCTACCTGCATGATTTCCCCGGGCTGTCGCTGCCCGCGATCCATTGGCTGGCCGACCAAGGCATCGGCATGTTCGGCGTCGAGGCGATCAGCCCCGCACCGGAAGGCGAGCCCAATTTCCAGGCGCACATGGCCTGCGCCGAGCGCGGCATCACGCACATGGAATGCCTCGCAAACCTCGACAAGCTGATCGGGCGCGGGCGCTTCCGCTTCATCGGCTTCCCGCTGAAGATCCGCGGCGGAACCGCGAGCCCGATCCGCGCCGTGGCGATCTTCGAGTAGCGCCCGATCCGCAAACGCGGCAACGGCGAAGCGGTGGATCGGCTGCTTGGCGACAGCGCCTACCGCTCGTTCAGGAAGCGGTGGATCTCGGTATTGTCGACCTTGGGGCCAAGCCGTTCCACCGCATCCGTCCACAGCGAACGGCATAGCGCGAGCGAGGGCGCATCGACGCCCGTGCCCTCCGCGATGCTGCCCGCCGTCTCCAGGTCCTTGCGCATGAGGCCGAGCTGGAAGCCGCCGGCGTAGCGGCGCGGGATGATCTCCTGCCGCGCCTTGGTCTCGGTCGCAATGTTCCGGCCCGACGACGCGTTCATCACATCGGTCAGGATGCCGAGGTCCAGCCCCAGCGCCTCCCCCATCCGCAGCGCCTCGGCGGTGGCCAGGAGCCCGGCTGCATAGACGAAGTTGTTCAGCGCCTTCATCG
The DNA here is from genome assembly GCF_022846615.1 of Roseomonas fluvialis. NCBI lineage: Bacteria > Pseudomonadati > Pseudomonadota > Alphaproteobacteria > Acetobacterales > Roseomonadaceae > Roseomonas > Roseomonas fluvialis. Next base: position 2,112,082 of record NZ_AP025637.1, on the reverse strand, counting down.
CATGCGCCGAGCCGACGGCGCCGGTGCGGATGATCGCCTCCCCCATCCCGCGCAGCACCGGCTCAGCCTGCGCGAAGGCCGCAACTTCACCGCCAACCATGATGGCCAACGTGCCCGTCTGCGCCTTCGCCACGCTGCCCGAAACCGGCGCATCGACGAAGCCCGCGCCGCGGTCCGCCGCCAGCGCCGCGAAGCGCCGCGTCTCGCCCGGCTCCGAGGATCCCATGTCGATCACGAGCATGCCGGGCCGCAGCGCCGGCAGTAGCGCTTCCATCACCGTTGCGACGATGCGGCTGTTGGGCAGCATCAGCACGACCACATCAACGCCCGCCGCGACCGCAGCGGGGTCGGGCGCGAACTGCACCGCTCCGGGTGCCGCACGCTCGGCCAAGGCATCGCGTGCCGCGGCTGCCGTATCGCAGGCCAGCACCGCAAAGCCGCGTGCCAGCAGCGATCGCGCCATGGGCAGTCCCATCATGCCGAGCCCGATGAAGCCGATGCGTTGCGCCATGGTCGTTCCCTTCCGCGCGTGATGCGCCGGATGCTCCGCCGCTGCCGCGCCGCTGGCAAGCCGCGGCGCGGGTGTTGCACCCATGCGCATGGCGCCTAGGCTGTGCATCATGGCACCCTGGATCGCCGCCCTCGGGGCCACCCTTCTGATGCAGTCCGTCGCGTCCTTCATGACGCAGACGCTGCCCGTGGTGGCGCCGCTCATCACCGCCAGCGCCGGCCTGGCGCCCGAGCGCATCGGCAATTTCTCCTCCCTGGTGGCCTTCGGCACGGTGCTGTTCCTGCTGCTGGGCGGGCCTTTCCTTGCGCGGCTGGGGCCGGTCAGGATGCTGCAGGCCGGGGCGGTGCTGGCCGCGGTCGCGCTGCTCGTCGCGGGCCTGGGCACGGTGGCCGCTATTGGCCTCGCCTCGCTGCTGCTGGGCGTGGGCTATGGCCCCTCCCCGCCCGCGGGCAGCCGCATCCTCGCCGCGACGGCGCCGAAGCACCACCGCACGCTGATCTTCTCGGTCAAGCAGGCCGGCGCGCCGCTGGGGGGCGCGCTGGCGGGGCTGGTCGCGGCGCCCATTGCCATCGCCGCGGGCTGGCCCGCCGCCCTGCTGGTGGCGGTCGGCACCTCGCTGCTTGCCGCCGCCGCGATCCAGCCGCTGCGATCGATGCTGGATGCCGAGCGCGACGCGACGCGCAGCATAGCCCTGCGCGACGTGCTCTCCGCGCACACCATCGCTGCACCCATCGCCGCCTTGCGCGTCGATCCGCTGCTGCCGCGCCTGACTGCGCTGTCGGTCGCCTTCGCGCTGTGCCAGGGCTGCCTGTTCTCCTTCACCGTCACCTGGCTGGTCGAAACCCGCGGCATGGGCCTGGTCGAGGCCGGCGGCGTATTTGCCGCAATGCAGGTGGCGGGCGTGGTGGCGCGCATCCTGCTGGGCTGGCTCGCGGACCGCACCGGGAACGCCACGCGCAACCTGGTGGTGCAGGGCTTCGTCGCGGCGGGCAGCGTGGCGGCGTTGGCGCTGCTGCCGACGCAGGCCGACGCGCTGCTGCTGCCGCTATGTGCGCTGGCGGGCTTCGTCGGCGCGTCCTGGAATGGCATCTCGTTGGCCGAGGTCGCGCGCGTCGCCCCGCCCGATCGCGTCAGCGACGTCACGTCGGGCACCACGCTCTTCGTCTTCCTGGGCTACGTCGCCGGACCGTCGGTATTCTCGCTGCTGGTCACGCTGACCGGCGGCTGGACTCTGCCAATGTTGGCGGTCGCCGCACAGCTCGCGGTGGTGGCGGCGCTGGTCGGGCGTGCGCGGTAAGTCATCCTGCCCAGGCCGGCGGGCGCTTCTGCTGGAAGGCCGCGATGCCCTCGCGCGCTTCCGGTCCCGCCGCACATTTCGCGAAGGCCTGCGCGCCGGCTTCCGCGTAGCCGTCCGGCGAGAGCGGACCCAGGGCAGCGATCAGCGCCTTGGTCTCGGCGAGCGCCATCGGCGCGCCCTGCCGCAGGTCGGCCAGCACAGTGCCAACCGCGGCGTCGAGCCCAGCCGCATCGTCCACCACCTGATGCACCAGGCCGAGCCGCCCGGCCTCCGTCGCGTCGATCACATCGCCGCGCAGCACCATGCGCGTGGCAGCGCTGCGGCCCATGCGGCGCGTCAACCAGGGCAGGATCTGCGCCGGCACCAGGCCGCGGCGCACCTCCGGCGCGCAGAAGCGCGCATCGGCGGTGGCGATCGCGATGTCCGCAGAACACACCCAGCCGAGTCCGCCCGCATGCGCCGAACCCTGCACCGCCGCCACCACCACCTGCGGCAGGCGCGACAGGCGCAGGAAGCGCTGGCCCGTGCGATGATTGCGCGCCTGCTGCGCAGCCAGACGCTCGGCCTCCGTGCCCCCGGACGCCACTTCGCCAAGGTCGAGCCCTGCGCAGAAATGCCCACCGGCGCCGCTCAGCACCACCACGCGCGAGTCATGGTCCGCCTCCAGCGCATCGAGCGCCGCGTCCAGCGCCGCGCCCATCGCGTTGTTCATCGCGTTGCGGCGCTGCGGGCGATTGAGCGTGAGGCGAACCACCGGCCCCTCGCGCGTGATCTGCACCGGCGTTTCGGTCTCGGACATGCGTTCCCCCATCGCTTGCGCGCGCAGGATAGACCGCGGCGGCGCGGGCGGCGATACAGGGCGACGAACACAGGGGGGCTGCGCACATGATCGCGCTCGGTATCGTGGGCTTCGGCATCATGGGGGAACGGCTCGCGCGCTTCGCGGCCGGGCATGCGCAGGTGCGCATCGCCGGCGTGTGGGACCCGGCGCCGGAGGCCGCCGCTCGCCTGGCCGCCGCCGCGCCGGGCGTGCCGATGCTGCCATCCGCCGAGGCGGTGATCGCGGCCTGCGACTGCCTGTATGTCGCCTCGCCGCCGGCCTTCCACCTGGCGCATGCGCGGGCGGCGTTCGCCGCGGGCAAGGCGGCGTTCCTGGAGAAGCCGCTATCGGTCGACACGCAGGCGGCGCGCGATTTCGTCGCCGCGGCGGAAGCCGCGGGCGCGCGTGGCGCGGTGAACTTCCCGATGGCGTCCTCGCCCGCGGTCGCACAGCTCGAAGCCTGGCACGCGGATATCGGCACCCCGCGCGAGGCCGCCATTACCGTCGCCTTCGCGGCCTGGCCTCGATCGTGGCAGCGCGATGCGGCGGCGTGGCTCGATCGCCGCGAACAGGGCGGCTTCACGCGGGAGGTCGTCTCGCATTTCCTGTTCCTGACGCGCCGCCAGCTCGGCGCGCTTTCGCTCGACGCCGCGCAGGCGCGCTTCGATGCCCCCGGTCGCGCCGAGACCGCGATTGCCGCGCGCCTGACGGCCGGCGGTGTGCCGGTCACGCTGTCGGGTGGCGTGGGCACCACGCTGGCCGATGACTATAATGAATGGCGGCTGGAGACTCCGGCCGGCGCGATCCGCCTGCGCGACTGGTCCTTTGCCGAGCGTCGTGGCGCCGATGGCGTGTGGTCGGCGGCACCCGACGCGCTGCCGAACGAGAAGATGCGCCCCATGGTGCTACAACGGCAGCTCGACGGCGTCGCCGCCATGACGCGCGGGCAGCCGCATCACCTGGCCACGCTGCGCGAGGCGCTCGAGGTGCAGGAGGTGGTCGAGGCGATCCTCGCTCAACCGGCGTAGGGCAGGCCCACGTAGTTCTCCGCCAGCGTGGTCCGCGCCGCGACGGACCCGGTCAGGTAGTCGAGCTCCGCCAGGCGCACCCGGTGCTCGAAGGCGTCCTCGCCATCCGTGCGGTGCAGCAGCTGCGTCATCCACCAGGAGAACCGCTGCACCTTCCAGATACGTTCGAGGCAGGTCGCGGAATAGGCATCCATCAGGTCGCCACCCTCGCCGGCGAAGAAGGCATCCAGCGCGCGCACCAGCACGCGTACATCCGCGATCGCGAGGTTCATGCCCTTCGCCCCGGTCGGCGGGACGATGTGCGCGGCATCGCCCGCCAGGAACAGGCGCCCGTGGCGCATAGGCTCCGCGACGAAGGACCGCATGGCGGTCACACCCTTCTGCAGGATCGGGCCCTCCGGCAATTCGCCGTCGGCCGCGCCGAGGCGCCTGCGCAGTTCCGACCAGATCCGGTCGTCCGACCATTGCGCCGGGTCCTCGTCCGGCGCGCATTGCAGGTACAGCCGGCTGACGGCATGGCTGCGCATGGTGGCGAGCGCAAAGCCGCTGTCGTGCCGCGCGTAGATCAGTTCCTCCGACATCGGGCGCGAGCGCGACAGGATGCCGAGCCAGGCGAAGGGGTAGATGCGGTCGAAGATGCGCAGGTCGGCCGGCGGAATGGCGGCCCGGCAGATGCCATGGAAGCCGTCGCAGCCGGCGATGATGTCGCAGTCCAGTACCTGGTCGCGCCCATCATGGCGGAAGGAGACGCGCGGGCGGTTCGTGTCGATGTCGTGGACCGCGACGTTGGACACCTCGAACAGCAGCGGCAAACCGGCGCGAAGGCGCGCGGCGATCATGTCCTTCACCGCTTCCTGCTGGCCGTAGATGGTGACCACCTTGCCGCCGGTCAGCCCCGCGAGGTCGATGCGGTGCGCCGCACCGCCAAAGCGCAGTTCGAGCCCGCGATGCACCAGCCCCTCGAGATGCAGGCGGTCGGCGACGCCGGCCTCGGTCAGCGTATCGACCGAGCCCTGTTCCAGCAGACCGGCGCGGATGCGCCCCTCGACGTAGTCGCGCGACCGCGCCTCGAGCACCACGGCATCGATGCCGCGCTGGTGCAGCATCTGCGCCAGCAGCAGGCCGGCCGGCCCGGCGCCGATGATCCCAACCTGGGTGCGCATCGCGAACGTCTCCCTGCGCGCTGGTATGGCGGGCGCGGAAGCCGGCCGCAAGGCTCGGGCTTGCCGGGCGGGCGCCGCAGTCCCTAGGCTGTCGCCAAGCAACGGGAGAGCACCGACATGACGATCTCACGACGCGTTCTGGGCCAGGGCGCCGCGGCGGTTCTGGCGGCCCCGATGATCCTCGCGCGCCCGGCACACGCGCAGCGCAGCGCGAACACCCTGCGGATCGCCTTCCGCGACGCCGTGCCCAACGTGGACCCGTATTTCAACAGCCAGCGCACCGGGCTGATCATCGGCCACCAGGCCTTCGACGGGCTGACGCATCGCGACCCCGCGACCTTCCGCATCGTGCCCGCACTCGCGACCGAATGGCGCTGGGTGGACTCCACCACCATCGACTTCACGCTGCGCCAGGGCGTGAAATTCCACGACGGCAGCGCCTTCGGCCCGGACGACGTGGTCTACACCATCAACACCGTGGCCGACCCCAACACGCGCGTGGCCACGCCGTCGAACTACAACTGGATCGATGGCGCCGAGAAGACCGGCGACTGGACCGTGCGGCTGAAGATGAAGCGGCCGACGCCCGCGGCGCTGGAATACGCTGCCCTGGTCATGCCGATCTGGCCCAAGGCCTATCGCGAGCGCGTCGGCGCCGAGGGCTTCTCCCGCGCGCCGATCGGCACTGGGCCGTACCGATTCACGAAGGTCGATGTCGCGGCCGGCGTCGAATACGAACGCTTCGCCGACTACTACCAGGGCGGGCCGAAGGGACGCCCGGCGATCCAGCGCCTGGTCGCGCGCTACATCGGCGATGCGGCGACCGAGCTGACCGAGTTGCTCGGCCAGCGCGTGGACTGGATCTGGAACATGAACCCCGACCAGATCGCGAACGTGAACCGGCTGCCCTACCTGCAGGCGACCCAGCAGGAATCGATGCGCGTCGGCTTCCTGAACCTGGATGCGGCGGGGCGCAGCGGCGCGGGCAACCCGATGACGAACCTCAAGGTGCGCCAAGCGGTGTGGCACGCGATCGACCGGCAGCAGATCGCCGACCGCCTGGTCGGCGGCGGGTCCCGCGTGCCATCGGGGCCGTGCTTTCCGTCGCAGTTCGGCTGCAATGCGGATGCCGCGGTGCGCTACGACTACGACCCGGCGAAGGCGCGCGCGCTGCTGGCCGAGGCCGGCTTCCCGAACGGCTTCGACATCGAGCTGACGTCGTACGTGCAGCCGCGGCAATGGTCGGAGGCCGTGCAGAACTATCTGCAGGCCGTGGGCATCCGCGCCCGGCTCAACCTGATGCAGGTTGCCGCGCAGATCCAGCGGTCCATGCGCGGGGAGCTCGCGATGCAGATGGGCTCGTGGGGGTCCTATTCCATTAACGACGTCTCGGCGATCCTGCCCAACTATTTCGCCGGCGGGGCGGACGACTACGCGCGCGACGCCGAGCTCACGCGACTGGTCGAGGAAGGCGGGTCGACCGCCGACGAGGCCGTGCGCAAGGCGGCCTACGATGCCGCTCTCAGGCGCGCCACCGAACAGGCGTATTGGCTGCCGCTGCACACCTATGTCAGCGTCTTCGGCTTCCAGCGGCAGCTCGAATTCCCGACCTTCGCAGACGAGCTGCCCCGCTTCTACCTGGCGAAGTGGAAGTAGGAAGTCTTTATTTGGCCCTCAGACTGCGGGCGCCGGCCGTCCGGCCGGCCTGCCTTTGCGCCGTGCACGGATGCGCCGGCGCCCTCTGATGGTGTGGGCGCGGTCGCGCTTCGCGGTCGCGGATCGAGGCTGAAGCCTCGATCCGAAGTGGCCAGGTTCATTCAAGCCAAATGGCATTCCACGAGGCCTGCGGCATCGTTCGCGGGCCTCGGTGCTTCGGTGGCGCATTTCGCGATCGCCACCGGACATCGCGGGTGGAAGCGGCAGCCGGGCGGGATATTCGCCGGATCGGGCATGACATCGCCGAGCCCAACATCCGGCACGCCCAGCCCGGGTTCCGGCGTCAGCACGGATGCCAGCAGCGCGCGCGTGTAGGGGTGGCGCGGTGCGGCGAACAGCGTCTCGCTTTCGGCGCGCTCGACGATGCGGCCGAGGTACATCACGGCCACCTCGGTCGCGATGTGTTCCACGACCGCCAGGTTGTGGCTGATGAACAGGTAGGTCAGGCCCAGGTCGCGCCGCAGCTCCGCCAGCAGGTTCAGGATCTGCGCCTGCACGCTGACATCGAGCGCGCTGGTCGGTTCGTCGCACACCACGATGCGCGGGCGCAGCACCAGCGCGCGCGCAATCGCCACACGCTGTCGCTGCCCGCCCGAGAGCTGCGCCGGATAGCGCGTGCCCTGGTCCGGCGAGAGGCCGACGCGCTCCAGCGCCTCGTTCACGCGGCGGTCGATGTCGTGGCCGGAGATATCGCCCTGCGCGATGAGCGGCATGGCCACGATGTCGCGCACCCGGCGCTTGGGATTGAGCGAGGCGAAAGGGTCCTGGAACACGGGCTGGATCAGCCGCGCGCGTGCGCGCCTGTCCATTGCGGACAGCCGCTGTCCGTCAACCACGACATCACCCGCGGATGGTTCCAGCAGGCCGAGGATGAGGCGCGCCAGCGTCGACTTGCCGCACCCGCTTTCCCCCACCACGCCCAGCACGCTGCCCGGCGGCACGGCGAACGACACGTCATCCACCGCGATCACGCGCTTGGGCGGCGCGAAGACGCCTTGGCGCACGCGGAATTCGCGTCTTAGCCCACGGACCTCGATCGCCGCCGTCATGCCGCGGCCTGCCAGCCGGGGTGGAGGACGCAGAGCGTCGCGTGGTCGGGACCGGCTTGCTGGCGCGGAATGCTGCCGGCACAGGCGAGTGTTGCCTGCGCGCAGCGGTCGCGGAAGCCGCAGCCGGTGAAGCCTGGCTGGATGCGCGGCACCACGCCCGGGATGCTGCCCAGGGGTTCATCGCGCCTCACCTTGCCCGGCACCGGCACGCAGGTGAGCAGGCCACGCGTGTAGGGATGCTCCGGTGCCGCGAACAGCGCGGCGGTCGGCGCGCTCTCCACCACCTCACCGGCATACATGACCGACACCCGGTCCGCGACGCGCGCAACAATGCCGAGGTCATGCGTGATCAGCAGGATGCCGAGCCCGAGCTCCTTCTGCAGCGTCGCCAGCAGCCGCAGGATCTGCGCCTGGACCGTCACGTCGAGCGCGGTCGTCGGTTCGTCCGCGATCAGCAATTCAGGGTCGCACATCAGCGCCATGGCGATCATCACGCGCTGGCGCAGCCCGCCGGAAAGCTGATGCGGAAACTGACCGAGCCGCAGCCCCGGCGCGGTGATGCCCACGCGCGCCAGCAACTCCGCCGCGCGATCCACGGCCTGCACGCGCGTGGCCCCGCGATGCCGGCGCAGCACCTCGGTCATCTGCGACCCCACCGTATAGGCCGGGTTCAGGCTGGTCATCGGTTCCTGGAAGATCATCGCCATGCGGTCGCCGCGCAGGCGGGACATCTCGCGTTCGTTGAAGCGACCGATCTCCTGGCCGGCGAAGCGCAGCGCCGTGGTCTCGCGCTTCGATCCGCGTGGCAGCAGGCCCATGACGGACAATGCGCTGATCGACTTGCCGCAGCCGGATTCACCCACCAGGCAATGCGTCTCGCCCTTGTTCACCGTGATCGACGCGCCGCGCACCGCGGCGGTCGAGCCGATCGTGACGCGCAGGTCGGCCACTTCCAGCAGGGCGCTCATCGCGACAGGTCCGTGCCCATCATGTCGCGCAGCGCATCGCCCAGCAGGTTCACCCCCAGCACCAGGATGAACAACGCCGCACCGGGGATGATGATGACCCAGGCCTCGAAGAACATGTATTCCTTGGCTTCGCTGATCATCAGCCCCCAGGAGGGCAGCGGCGGCGGCACGCCGAGGCCGAGGAAGGACAGCGCGGCTTCCAGCAGGATCGCCAGCGCCATCTCGAGCGTCGCGACCACGGCCAGGTGCGTGGCGATGTTCGGTAGCACCTCGCGCGTCAGCACCCACCAGCGCGACACGCCGGCGCACCAGGCGGCTGCGACGTAGTCCAGGTTGCGGATCTGCATGGTGGTGGACCGCGCGACCACCGCGAAGCGGTCCCACAACAACAGTCCCAGCACCAGCACCACCAGCATGAAGGACGACCCGCGCAGCGCCGCCACCGCCAACGCCACCAGCACGGCCGGGATCGACAGCCGCGTGGTGATGCAGAACACCACGAAGTCGTCGATCTTCCCGCCGTAGAAGCCACCCAGCACGCCGAGCGTGATGCCGATCAACCCCGAGGTGATGACCGTCAGCACGCCGATCACCATCGAGATCCGCGCCCCATAGATCAGCCGCGAGAGGTAATCCCGGCCGAGCTGGTCCGTGCCGAGAAAGTTCTGCGGGACGCCCCCTTCCATGAAGGATGGCGGCACAAGGCGTCGGTTCAGGTCGATCGCGAAGGGATCATAGGGAACGATCCAGGGGGCCAGGATCGCGACAATCGCGGTGAAGCCGACGATCACCGCTCCGACCACGAAGCCCGGGTTGCGCAGCAGGCGCCCACCGCGCGTCATGGGCATGACCGCGCCGCTCATGCCGTGCGCAGCCGCGGGTCGAGCACGGCGTTGAGCAGATCCGCCAGCAGCGTCAGCGCGATGTAGATGAGGGCGAGGACCAGCACCACCGCCTGCACCACCGGGAAGTCGTTCTTGCTGATGCTCTCCCAGGCCAGGAAACCGACGCCGTGCAGCGCGAAGACCGTCTCGATCACCACCGACCCGCCGAGCATGAAGCCGAGCTGAACCGCCGCGATCGACACCACCGGGATCGCCGCGTTGCGGAAGCCGTGCTTGACCAGGATGGACAGGCGCGACAACCCCTTCGCCCGCGCGGTGCGGATATAGTCCGACGACAGCGCCTCGATCATGCCCGACCGCGTGAGGCGCGTGAGCGACGGGATCGCCGAGAAGGCCAGCACCACGCCCGGCAGGATGTAGCCGTCCCACGTCTCCACGCCCGAGATCGGCAGCCAGCCCAGCTGCAGCCCGAACACGATCATCAGCACAAGGCCGAGCCAGAAGGACGGCATGGCCTGGCCGATGATCGCGACCAGCCCGACCGCGCGATCCACCCAGGATCCCTCGCGCACCGCCGCCAGGATGCCGAGCGGCAGCGACACCACCAGTGCGATGACCAGCCCCACCAGCCCCAGCGTCAGCGTCACCGGCATGCGGCTGCCGATCAGGTTGGCGACGCGGTCGCGGAAGAAATAGCTCTCGCCAAAATCACCCTGCAGCGCGCGGCCGAGCCAGTCGAAATACTGCACCCAGACCGGCCGATCGAGGCCATAGACGCGGCGGATCGTCTCGACGTCGGCCGCGGTCGCGTTTGGCCCAGCGATCGAGATCGCGAGGTCACCCGACAGCCTCGTCAGCATGAAGGCCAGCGTCAGCACCGTGAGTGCGACGAGCACCGCGACCGCGAAGCGACGGAGGAAGAAGCGAAGCATCCCGCGGCGAGCCTAGGCGCGCCGCACATCGGGGGGCAAGGGCCTCACCACGCCGCGGCCCAGCCATCGCGTCGCGGGTCGGAGGCGCCCATGCGCACGCCGTTCTCGAGCACGCGGATGGCCGCGACCGAACACGCGCCCTCGAGGTCGCCCACCACCTTCACCTGGTGGCCGCGTTCGCGCAGGCCGGCGATGGCGGCCTCGCCGAAGCCGCGCTCGATGGTGAGCACGTCCTCGCCGCCATGCGGGTAGTTGCTCTCCTGGCCGGGCTGGGAGGAGGTCCAGCGCGGCGCCTCCAGCGCCTGCTGCGGGTCGAAGCCGAACACTGCGCAGGAGACCAGCACCTGGAAGTTCACCTGCACCTGGTTGTCGGCGCCGGGCGTGCCGAAGACCATCCAGGGTTTGCCGTCCTTCATCACCATCGGCGCGTTCATGGTGTGGCGCACGCGCCGCCCGGGGGCCAACTGGTTCGCGTGCCCATCATCGAGGTGCCAGTAGGACATGCGGTTGTTGAGCAGGATGCCGGTGCGCGCACCCGTCACGCCGGAGCCGAACGCGCCGTTGATCGACTGGATGGCGGAGACGGCATTGCCATCGCCATCGACCACGCAGAAGTAGGTCGTGTCGGCCTCGGCCATCGCGCGAACCGGCAGGTGTGCAGCACGTGCGCCGATGGCGGCCGCGTGCGCATTGCGTCGTGCGTCCGACAGCAGCGCGGCGAAGTCCGGCGCGTCGCGCCCCGCCTCGGCCTCGCGGTCCAGGAAGGCGCGCTTCTTTGCCTCGACCATCAGATGGATCAGCGTGGGCGATCCCCAGCCGAGCGCGCCCAGGTCCTCCGCCTCGATGATGCGCAGCATCTGCAGCAGGGCAAAGCCCATGGATGGCGCGGGCGTCTGCCGCACCTCGAAGCCGCGCCAGGTGATGCCGATGGGCGGGGCCAGCAGCGGTGCGACGGCGGCGAGGTCGCCGGCCGCGACCAGCGCGCCGACGTCCACGCAATCCGCCGCCAGGTCGCGCGCGACATCGCCGCCGAAGAACGCCGCCGCGCCGGCCGACGCCAGCCGCTGCAGCGTCGCCGCAAGCGCCGGCTGCGCGATGATGGTGCCGACCGCCGGCACTGCGCCACCAGGCAGCCAGATGGCGCGGCTGGTGGCATCGGCCTCGATGATCTTGCGGTTCTCGCCGATGAAGTGCCGCAGCGCGTGGGTTGCGGCGAAGCCCTCCCGCGCGGATTCGACCGCCGCGCCGAACAGCGCGCCCCAGGTCTTCGCACCATGCGCCGCATGCAGCGCCGCCAGGCCCGCCAGCTTGCCCGGAGTCTGGATCGACAGGGGCCCGCGGTTCGCCACGCCGCCCTCCGCACGATAGCGCGCGACCGTCGCGGCCGCGGGCGCCTGGCCGGTGCCGGCGAAGGTCTCGGCCCGCCCGGTCTTGGCCGACCAGTGGTGATAGAAGCCATCGCCACCAAGGCCCGACATATGCGGTTCCACCACGCCGAGCGTCAGCGAGATGGCCACCGCCGCATCCGCCGCCGACCCGCCCGCGCGCAGCACGTCGAGCCCCGCCTGCGTCGCGACCGGATGGTTGGTCGCGACCGCGCCGCGGCGGCCCATGATCAGCGGGCGGTGCGCGCGGATGCCGTCATAGGCCATGGCTCAGCCCCCTGCCCTGATGCGCGCGCCGACCGGCGCCCAGCGATCGACTTCCGCGCGCAGCAGCGTCTGCGCCGCGGTCGGCGAGCTGTCCGCCCAGGTGTCCACGCCCGACCGGCGCAGCCGTTCCTGGACCGCCGGGTCGGCCAATGCACGCGCCGCCGCGGCCTCGAGCGTGGCGACCACCGGCGCCGGCGTGCCCGGCCGCACGAACAGCATCTGCCAGACACTCAGGTCGTAGCCGGGCACTGCCTGCGACATGCTGGGCACGCCCGGCAGCAGCGGCGATGTCTCGCGCGAAGAAACGGCCAGCCCGCGCACCTGCCCGCCCTGCATGAGCGGTGCGAGCATCGACGGGCTGTCGATGGTGAGCTGTACGCGCCCCGCCACCAGATCCTGCACCGCCAGCGCCGCCGTGCGGTAGGGCACGATGGTGTAGTTTACGCCCGCCACCTGCTTCAGCAATTCACCCGCCAGGTGGTTCGCCGCGCCGGGGTTGGTCGATCCGAAATTCACCGCATCGCCCTGCGCGCGCAGCCAGGCCATCAGTTCCGGCACGTCGCGCGCCGGCACCGATGGATTGACCGCGAGCAGGAAAGGCTGGCGCGACACCAGCGCGATGGGCCGGAAATCCGCCACCGGGTCGTGCGGGAAATCCGGGTTCATCGCGCGCATCAGCGCGTGGTTGATCGTGCCGATCAGGATCGCGTAGCCATCCGCTGGCAGGCGCTGGAACGCCGCGGCGCCGATCGCGCTGCCCGCGCCGACCACGTTCTCCGGCACCACCGGCTGGCCCAGGATGGGGCTCAGCGCCTCGGCCATGATGCGGCCCACGATGTCGGTCACGCCACCGACACCCACCGGAATCACCAGGCGGATCGGGCGGTTCGGAAAGCGGTCCTGGGCCACCGCAGGCGCCGCGAGGGCGGCAAGCGGGGCGGCGAGCAACGCGCGTCGATGCAGCATCAGGGTCTCCCGGTTGGCGGCAAGGGCAGGTTACGCCACCCTGCCCGCCTGACCAGCCCCGGAGCGACGATGCACCAGATCCGCCTGCAGGAACCCTTCCGCGGCCTGTTCTACGCGCCCTTCTACGCGGCGCTCGCGCGCGGGGCCTATGCGGCCGAGCGCGTGGAGGTGCAGTTCATCGACAGCCCCGGCCCGTCGCTGCAGACGGATGCTGTGCTGGAGGGGCGCGCGGACCTCGCCTGGGGCGGGCCGATGCGCCTGCTGCTCGCGCATGACCGCGACCATGCCTGCCCGCTGCGCCTGTTCGGCGCGGTGGTGATGGGCGACCCGTTCCTGCTGGTGGGCCGCGCGCCGCGGCCCGAGTTCCGACTGACGGACCTCGCGACGATGACACTGGGCAGCGTGAGCGAAGTGCCCACGCCGTGGTGGACGCTGCAGGACGACATCCGTCGCGCCGGGCTCGACCCGGACGACATCGCGCGCGTGACGGACCGGACGATGGGCGAGAACGCGGCCGCCGTCGCCGCCGGCACGCTCGATGTCGCGCAGCTCTTTGAACCGCTGGTGAGTGCGATGGAGATCGCCGGCACCGGCCATGTCTGGTACGCGCAGGCGAGCCGCGGGCCGACCTCCTACACCGCCTTCTATGGTCGCGCCGAGGTGATCGCGAAAAAGCGCGCCGCCTGCGAGGCGATGGTGCGCGGCCTCGCCGCCACGCTCGCATGGTTTGCGGCGGCGGCGACGGACGAGATCCTCGACACCATCGCTCCCTATTTCGATGCGCTGGACCGCGCCGCGGCGGGGCGCGCGATCGACCGCTACCGCACGCTGGGCGTCTGGACGACCAACCCGCGCTTCCCGCCGGCGGCGCTGGAACGCCTGCAGACCGCGATGCTGACCGCCGGCGCCATCACCCATGCGCCCGGCTATGCGGGGCTGGTGATGGAAGACGTGACGGAGGCCGCGCTCAGTTCTGCAAAGTGATGCCCTTCACGCGGATCACCTCGCTCCAGCGCGCGAGTTCCCCTTCCATGACGCGGCGCAGGGCGGGGCCATCGCCGCCGACGGTGGTCGCACCCTGCTGGCGGAAGCGCTCCTGCACCTCGGGGTTCGCGAGGAAGCGCGCGATCTCCTGCTGCATGCGTGCGACGATGGCGGGATCGAGCCCGCGCGGGGCGAGCACGCCGTACCAGAAGGAATAGGTGAAATCGATGCCCTGCTCGCGTGCCGTCGGCACGTCGGGCAAGGCGGGAATGCGCGCGCCGGTGGTGCCGATGGCAATGGCGCGCGCACGCCCTTCGCGCACGGCGCCCAGCACGGTGGGCGGCGCCGCGATCAGCAGCCCGACGCGCCCCGCCAGCAGGTCGGCGAAGGCCGGGCCCATGCCGCGATAGGGCACATGGGTCAGTCGGAAATTCGCCGCGTCCTGCAGGTATTCCATGTAGAGATGCGGGGATGATCCCGCGCCCATCGATCCGTAGAAGCCGGCGTCCTGCCCACGCGCGCGCGCCGCGGTGACGAAGTCGCTCAAGGTTCGCGCGGGGGACTCCGCGGGCACCACGAAGACCGTCGGGTAGTCCACCAGGAGCGAGACCGGCGTGAAGTCGGTCAGGATATCGAAGCCGAGCGCCGGGTAAAGCGGCGGCGCCGTCGCCAGCGAATTGTCGGTCAGCAGGAAGGTGGTGCCATCGGCGGGGGCGCGCACCGCCGCGGTCCAGCCGACCACGCCACCGCCGCCCGAGCGGTTCTCGACCACGAAGGGCTGGCCGGTCTGCTGCTGCAGGTGCTGGGCCAGGAAGCGCGCGACGAAGTCAGTGGTGCCACCCGGCGGATAGGTCACCAGGATGCGCACCTGGCCACGCGGCCAGGCGGGCGTCTGTGCTTCCGCCGGCAGCGCGGCGAAGCCGGCGAGCACCGCAAGGGCAGCAAGGGTGCGACGGAACATCGGTTTTCTCCCTGACGGTTCTTGTGGTTTCGGCGGCGGCGGGCGACGCAGCGTGCACAGCCAGCACATCGGCTCAGCGCCCCGCGAACAGCCGGTCGGAGGCGATGCGCGCGCCTTCCGACATGGCGCGCAGCTTGGCCCACACCACGTCGCGCGCGACGCGCCCGCGCCCGGCGGCCGTGTCGAAGCCGCAATCCGTGCCGGCCATCAGGCGCGACGGGTCGCCGATGCTCTGCGCGATGCGTTCGAGCCGTTCGGCCACCACTTCGGGGTGCTCGACGAAGTTGGTCAGCGTGTCGATCACGCCGGCCACCAGCACCTGGTCATCGGCCAGCGGCGTGCGCAGGAAGCACCGATGTTCGTGCGCGTGGCGCGGGTTCGCGAAGGGCAGCACGAAGCCGCCGACCCGGGCCTTCAGCACCACAGGCAGGATCTCGGCCAGCGGCACGTCGGCATCGTGCGGGCCTTCGTAGTTGCCCCAGCAGACATGCAGGCGGATGCGATCGCGCGGCAGGCCGGCGATGGCGCGGTTGATGGCCGTCACCACGCGCTCGCAAAAGGCGATGAAGTCGGACAGCGGGCGATCCTGGTAGGACCCGTGCCGCTCCAGCGCCAGGTCGGGACAATCCAGCTGCAGCGTGAATCCGGCATCGAGAATGGCGCGGTATTCATGTGCAAGCGCATCGGCCAGCGCCGCCAGGTAGGCTTCCTCGGTGTCGTAGTGCCGGTTCTGCACGACGGAGGCGACGATGCCCGGCGAGGGCGCCGCCAGGAAGGCGCCCACCGGCGCGGGCCGCGCGGCATCGAGCGCGGCGCGGAACTCCGCGCATTCCGCCTGCATGGCAGCGGCGCCGATGTAGCGCACATCGCCGATCGCGGCGGGCAGGTTGGCGGTCATGCTCGCCGTTTCCTTGCCGGCGTTGGCGGCCACCACTTCCGCCTTGAATTCGGGATAGGCTTCGACATCGGCCCAGCCGCCGCGCAGGCTTTCGCCGCCGAGGCCGGTCAGCCGGTCGCGCAGGTACAGCACGAAGGATTCGCGCCCCTGCTCCCCGTTGTTGACGATGTCGAGGCCGCAGGCGACCTGGCGCGGGACGATCTCTGCGACGGCGGCGCGGGCAGCGGCGGCAACCTCATCGGCACGGATCGCCTCGCCGCGTGCGCGGCGTGCGTGCAGCCGGGTCAGCGCAGGCGGGCGCGGCAGGCTGCCAGTGTGCGTGCAGGCGATGCGGTCGGCCATGTTTCCCCCTGCGGCCGAGTGTGCCGCAGGGGTGCGTGGGGCGCCAGGGCGTCAGCACGCCCCTGCCCTTGCGTTCAGCGCGCCGCCGCCACCCTTACGTTCAGCGCGCCGCCGCCACCCTTACGTTCAGCGCGCCGCCGCCGCGACGCGCATCGCCGCCGGCGCCGGCAATTCGATCTCGATCGCGAGCGTCGACATGTCCCCGCCGCGGTCGAGATTCACGTTCACCTTGCCCGGGTCGATCGCGACATACCGCGCCACCACCGCGACGAGTTCCTGCTGCAGCTTCGGCAGGAAGTCCTCGCGCGTGCGGCCGATGCGCTCGTGCGCAAGCACGATCTGCAGCCGTTCCTTGGCGGCGGAGGCGCTGCTGTCGGGCTTGCGCTGCCCGCGGAAGAAGTCGAGCCAACTCATCACGCAGCCCTCCCCCCGAACAGTCGCTTGAAGATCCCCTTCTTCTCGACCTCGAGGAAGCGGTGCGGCTTCTCCTCACCCAGGAAGCGGGAGACGGCGTCGGCATAGGCCTGGCCGGCCATGCTCTCGGCATCCATGATCACCGGCGTGCCGGTGTTGGACGCCTTCAGCACGCTCTCGCTCTCCGGGATCACGCCGAGCAGCGGGATGGACAGGATCTCCTGGATGTCCTCGAGCTTCAGCATCTCGCCGCGCTCGACGCGCACGGGATCGAAGCGCGTGACCAGCAGGTGTTCCTTGACCGGGTCCTTCTTCTCCTCGGCGCGCTTGGAGCGCGACTGGAGCACGCCCAGGATGCGGTCGGAATCGCGCACCGAGGACACTTCCGGGTTGGTCACCACGATCGCCTGGTCGGCGAAGTACAGCGCCAGCAGCGCGCCCTTCTCGATGCCGGCGGGGCTGTCGCACAGAATGTAGTCAAAGTCCTTCGCCAGTTCCTCGATGATCTTCTGCACGCCTTCCTTGGTCAGCGCGTCCTTGTCGCGGGTCTGGCTGGCGGGAAGGATCGACAGCGTGTCCACGCGCTTGTCGCGGATCAGCGCCTGGTTCAGCCGCGCCTCGCCGGAAATCACGTTGACGATGTCGAACACCACCCGCCGCTCGACCCCCATGATGAGGTCGAGGTTACGCAGACCCACGTCGAAATCGATGACGACGGTCTTCTTGCCCCGCTGCGCGAGGCCCGTTGCGAAGGCGGCGGAGGATGTGGTCTTGCCCACGCCCCCCTTGCCCGATGTGACGACGACGACCTGTGCCATGTCCCCTGCCTCCTCGTTCAATCATCGGCCGCGCGCGCCCCTGCGCCGTGCGCGGCGAAACCCCTACCCGATCGGGTCGAAGCGCATGCGCTCGCCGGTCAGGCGCACCTGCACGGCCTTGCCGATCGGCGCCCCCTGGAGCCCGTCGCGCACCGCGTAATAGCCGGCGATGGAGACGAGCTCCGGGTCGAAATTCTGCGCGAAGATCCGAGCCTCGGCATTGTCGCCGCCGCCGGCGATCGCCCGCCCGCGCAGCGCGCCATAGACATGGATGTTGCCGTCCGCGATCACTTCGGCCCCCGCATTCACCGTGGAGGTCACCACCAGGTCGCCGCCCTGCGCCCAGACGCGCTGGCCCGCGCGTACCGGCGTGTCGACGATCATGGTCGGGCGCGCCATGCCGGCGGGCGGTGGGGGCGCGGGCGGCGGGGCAACGGGCTCGGCCGCGGCGGCGGGTGCCGGCGCGGGTGCGGGTTCGTCGCTTTCCTTGCCGCCGGTGCTGCGGATCGGCGGCAGGCCGAAAGCCATGGCGGCGTTGCGCATCTCGGGGGTGCCGCCGGTGGTGCCGATCGGCACGATCTCGAGCCCGCGCAGCCCCTCGATCAGCCCGGCGAAGTCCACATTGCCCGGCGGGATGTCGAGGTCCCCGAGCCCCAGCACCACGGGCGCGAAGCGCAGGAAGCCGGGCGCGCGGCGGAACTGGTCGCCGATCGCGGGCACCACCGCCTCCGGCCGCGGATCCAGCAGGCGCAGCACCAGCAGGTTGAAGTTCGCTCCGCGCAGGCGGAACGGCTCCAGTCGGGGCGTTGTTTCGGGCCGTGGCACGGCGGACATGGGGGTTCCCGAGGCATTGGATCAGCGCGGTCGCTACCCAGGGATTGTGGCCCAAGGCGCCGACACACACCAGATGTAGCGTCATCACGAGTCCCGGCGAAGGGCTCGGGGGCTCCCCCCTGTCCGGGCAGGGGGTTATGGCGTGATCTTGCCAGACGACGCCAGCGGCGAATCGGTGGGTCTGGCGCGCGGGCCATGCGCGGCATGCAGACGGGGCGGGTCTGGTGCACCGCCGCGCGCCTGCGCAGGATGCGCGCCGACCACCCCGGGGACCCCGCGATGCAGCCCATCATACTCAACGAACCCTTCCGCGCCGTCTTCTACGCGCCCTTCTACGTGGCCGAGGCGCGCGGGTTCTTCGCCGCGCAGGGCGTCGAGGTGCGGCGCGACACCGCCGGCGACCCCAACAAGGCCGCCGACAACCTCCTGTCGGGAGCCGCCGACATCGCCTGGTCCGGCCCGATGCGCCCGATGCTGCTGCGCGACCGCGACCCCGCCTGCCCGCTGCGGTCCTTCTGCGCCGTGGTGATGAAGGACCCCTTCCTGCTGGTCGGGCGCGGCGCGCGGCCGGGCTTCACGCTGGCGGACCTGCCGGGGTTGAGTTTCGGCACGGTCAGCGAGGTCCCCACCCCCTGGTGGTGCCTGCAGGACGATATCCGCCAGGCCGGCATCGACCCCGATGCACTCGACCGCGTGACAGACCGTTCGATGGCCGAGAACATCGCCGCGGTGCGCGAGGGGCGGCTCGATGTCGCGCAGGTCTTCGAACCGCATGCGGCGCTGGCGGAAGCGGCGGGCCTGTCGGTGTGGCACCGCGCGGCCGATCGTGGGCCATCGGCCTATACCGCCTTCTACGCGACCGAGACGCGCATCGCCGAGCGCCAGGCGGAATTCGCCGCCATGATCCGCGCCATGGCGGCCGCGCTGGCCTGGGTCGCCGAAGCGCCACCGGCCGAGATCGCCGCCACCGTCGCGCCCATGTTCCCGGAGGTGCCGCAGGCCGCGCTCACGGTGTCGCTCGCACGCTACCAGTCGCTCGCGCTGTGGTCCCCCACGCCGCATTTCCCGCGCGCCGCCTTCGACCAGTTGCAGGGCGCGATGCGCTCGGCCGGCATCATCAAGGGCGCGCCCGCCTTCGAAGCCTGCGTGGACGAGGCGATCGTCACGCGCGCGCTGGGAGGCTGAGCGTGTCCAAGGGCCGCGGCACGCGTGCCGACTATCGCTTCTTCCTGCCCATTCCCACGCGCTGGATGGACAACGACGTGTATGGGCATGTGAACAACGTGACCTACTACTCGTGGTTCGACACGGTGGTGGCGCGCTTCCTGATCGACACCGGCTTCCTGCACATCCCGACCGCGCCGGTGATCGGCCTGGTGGTGGAGACGCAGTGCCGCTACTTCGCGCCCATCGCCTTCCCGGACACGGTCACGGCGGGGCTGCGTTGCGGGCGGGCGGGGAATACCTCGGTGCGCTACGAGATCGGCATCTTCCGCGGAGATGACGAGGTCGCCGCGGCCGAGGGCCACTTCGTGCATGTCTATGTGGATCGCGCGACGCAGAAGACGCCGACACCGCTGCCGGCGAATCTGCGCGCGGCGCTGGCGGGGATTACGGCGGGCTGAGCCTGCTTGCGCCCGGCGCGCGCCCGCGCCATGCACGTGCCACCACCAGGAGACGACCCCATGCCCGACGCCATCAAGCGCCTCGCCATCCTCGACGACTACCAGGGGGTCGCGATGTCCATGGGGCCCTGGGACACGCTGCCGGGCCTGGAGGTCACGGTGTTCCGCGACACCCTCACCGACCGCGCCGCGCTGGTGCAGCGCCTGGCCCCCTTCGACGCCATCCTGGCCATGCGCGAACGCACGCCCTTCCCGCGCGCGCTGATCGAAGCCCTGCCGAACCTGCGGCTGCTCATCACCACGGCCGCGCGCAACCGCTCGATCGACGCGTCCGCCTGTGCCGATCGCGGCATCGCCTTCTGCGGCACGCCCTCCTTCGGGGACCCGACCACCGACATCACCTGGGGCCTCATCACCGGGCTGATGCGCGACCTGCCGGCGCAGCAGGCGGCGCTGCGGGCGGGCCAGTGGCAGACCTCGGTCGGGCGGGGGCTGGAAGGGCAGACGCTGGGCATCGTGGGCCTCGGCAAGCTCGGCGCGCGCACGGCGAAGGTCGGCCTGGCCTTCGGCATGAAGGTGATCGCCTGGAGCCAGAACCTGACCGACGAACGTGCCGCCGAGGTGGGTGTGACGCGCGTCGACAAGGCCACGCTGCTCTCCACCGCCGACGTGGTGACGCTGCACCTGATCCTGTCCGACCGATCCCGCGGCATCATCGGCGCAGCGGATCTGGCGCAGATGAAGAAGACCGCCTTCATCGTGAACACCTCGCGCGGGCCCTTGATCGACCAGGATGCGCTGATCGCGGCACTCAAGGCCGGCACCATCGCCGGCGCGGGCATCGACGTCTTCGACATCGAACCGCTGCCGCCCGGCCATCCGCTGCTGGGCGCGCCGAACACCTTCCTCACGCCGCACCTGGGGTACGTGACGCAGCAGAACTACCACGCCTATTACCAGGGCACGGTCGAGGCAATCGCCGCCTTCAATGCCGGCGCGCCGGTCCGGGTCATCACGCCATGACCGCGGGTACGCCCTACGCCTTCGCGGAAGGCTGGCGGTACTGGTCCCAGAAGGACCGCGACGACGCCTACAACAACACCGACATGGTGGCCGACAGCGCCGCGCAGATCGCCGCGCGCAACGCGCTCTCGGCGGAATTCCGAGCAGCCCATGCGGGGCATCTCGACCTGCCCTATGGCCCGGCGGAACGGGAAAAGTGGGACCTGTTCCCTGGCGCCGATCCATCCGCGCCGTGCCTCGTGTTCATCCATGGCGGCTATTGGCAGCGCAACCGGCGGGAGGATTTCGCCATCCTCGCCCAGGGCGCGCTGGCCATGGGCTGGTCGGCCGCACTGCCGGGCTACACGCTGGCGCCGGATGCATCGCTCACGACCATCGCCTGGCAGATCAGCCGCGCGCTGGACTGGCTCTCGGCGGAAGGTACGGCGCATGGCATCGCCGGGCCGGTCGTGGTCTCGGGCTGGTCCGCCGGCGGGCACCTGGCCGCACTCGCCGCCGAGCACCCGGCGGTGACCGCCGCGCTCGCCATGTCGGGCGTCCACGAACTTGGCCCGATCCGCGACACCTACCTGGACGAGAAGCTGCGCCTGACCGAGGCCGAGATCGCCGACCTCTCGCCGATCCGCCGCCCGGTGGTGATGAAGCCGATCGCCATCGCGTACGGCGGCGCCGAACTGCCCGAACTGCGCCGGCAATCCCGCGTCTTCCATCGCATCCGGGCCGAGGCGCAGGCGCCCGGGCCACTCATTCCCATCCCCGGCGCCGACCATTTCCGCGTGCTGGAATCCCTCTGGAGCCCGGATGGCGCGCTGACCCGCGCCGCGGCGGAGCTGCTGCGATGAGCCATGATTTCACCGGCGTGCTGCTCGCGATCCACGTCGCGACCGAGGCCAGCGCACCCATGGTCGAACTGGACGCCGCGCGCCTGGTGGAAGGCCTGGGCATCGAGGGCGACCGCTACGCCACCCAACGCGGCACCTACAGCGGGCGCCCGCTCGCGGGCGACAACCCCTTCGCCAACCGCCAGGTCACGCTGATCGAAATGGAGACTCTGGATGCGCTCCAGCGCGACCACGGCATCGACCTGGCCCCGCATGAGACCCGTCGCAACCTGACGACCGCCGGCGTGCCGCTCAACCACCTGGTCGGGCGCGAATTCCGCGTGGGCGACGTGGTGCTGGTGGGCGGGCGGCTGAACGTGCCCTGCCAGTATCTGGAAGACCTGCTGGGCAAACCGGTGTTCAAGCCGCTGATCCACCGGTCGGGCCTGAATTGCCGCATCGTGAAGGGCGGGACCATCCGGCCGGGGGATGCGATCCGGCCGCTGTAGCGCGGGTCAACTCAACCCGGCGCCGCGCAGCCCGGCCAGGTAGAAGTCAAGGTCCGCCGGCAATTGCAGCGGTGAGCGCAGGCGCGCCTTCTGCAGGTCGAAATCGGGCTCCAGCGCGATCAGCTTCGCGAGCACCTCGCCCGCCTGTTCGCGCCGGCCCAGGTGACCGAGCGCCGACAGCCACAGCTTGTAGGGGAACGTGAAGCCGGCGTGCAGCGCCGTCACCTGCCGCGCATCGGCATCCACGTCCTCGAAGCGGCGCAGCAGCAGCAGCGGCACCAGCCGCGCGGCATCGAAGAAGAAGGCGTGCGGGTGCAGCGGCGCAAGCTTCTTGTACTTCTCCCACCGCCGCAGCGCCTCGGCGTGCTCGCCGCGGTAGGACAGCGTAAGCGCCGAGAACACCCAGGCCATGGGCAGGTTCGGGTTCAGCGCCAGGGCGCGTTCGTACAGCGTCACCGCCTCGGCCACGCGGTGGTGCAGGAAGGCGCGCACATGGCCCAGGATGGCCAGCGCCTGCGCATCCGACGGGTCGAGCGCGACGGCGCGCGAGGCGAGTTCCTCGCTTTTCGCCAGCACCTCCGTGCCGGCCGGCGCCCAGCCCTGCCCGACCAGGAACAGATGCCAATAGGCATGCCAGGCGAAGGCCGGGGCGTAGTCGGGCTCGAGCCGCGTCGCTTCCGTCAGCAGGGTCCCGGCGAGTTCGTAGGATTGCCGGTCGAGCCGGTAGATCGCCGGGATCGCACGCAGCAGCAGGTCATAGGCATTGGCATGCACCTGCGGGCGCGTGGCCGCGCGGTTCGCCTCGATCAGCAGGATCTCGGGGTCGACCCGGGCCACCACCTCGGCGGCGATCTCGTCCTGCAGGGTCAGGATATCGCCCGCGTCGCGGTCGAATCGTTCGGCCCAGACCACGGCGTCGGGCGGGCGGTGGTCGGTCAGGCGCAGGGTCACGCGCACTCGGTCCCCCGCGCGCTGCACCGTGCCCGACAGGGAGAAGTCGAGTCCGAGCTCCTCGCTCAGCCCTTCCTGGCGGTCAACCGCCGCGATCGAGGAGCTGTCGACCAGCACCAGCCAGCGGAATCGCGCGAGGGCTGCGGTGATCTCGCCGGCGAGGCCGAGCGACACCTCGGCATCTGACCCGCTGCCCAGCACCTGGAAGGGCATGACGCCGAGCCGCGCGCCGCGCGCCGCGCTGCGCTTGGGCGGGCGCGGCGGCGGGGCGGCCTCGCCACGCAGCGACTCCGCGAGTGCCGCGGTCTCGGGCGAGGGCGCGCCGCGGAAGCGTTCGGCGAAGACGCGGCGGCATTCCTCCCAGGCGGCGAAGGCGGCGCCGCGGTCGCCACGTTCGGCCTCGGCACGGATCAGGGTGCGCCAGACCGGTTCCTGCGCGGCATCGATGGCGAGCACGCGCCGCGCTTCCTGCGCACGCGCCTCGGCGCCGGCGGCGGCGGCAAGGCGTGCCGTCGCGGCATCGAGGGCGATTTCGCGCAGCCGGCGGCGCTGTTCGATCAGCCAGGCATCAAAGGCGGCATCCAGGCTGTCGAGGTCGGAGAGCAGCTCGGCCTGGAGCAGGTTGAGCGCTTCGGGTCTGTCGCGTGCCATGCGCGGGAGCTCGCGCGCGTCGATCCAGACGCCGGTGGTGTTCAGCGCCACGGTCTCCCGCGTCGCGACGATCAGCCCCTTGCCCCAGTCGCCGAGCACGTCCTGCAGTTCGTGCAGCGCCTGGCGCAGCGATCCGCGGGCCTGTTCCTCGCCCCGGCGGCTCCAGAGCAGGTCGGCCAGGCGCTGGCGGGAAACCGGCTCCGGCGATTCGAAGGCGAGTACGGCCAGGACGCCACGCGTCTTGCGCGAGCGCGGGAGCAGGGGGTCGCCTGCGAAAGACCGCACATCGAGGCGGCCGAGCATGGCGATGCGCAGGCGAATCGGCGGCACGGCGCCGAGGGCGCCTTCGGGCAGTTCGAGGTCTCGGGAAGGTCTGTCGTCCTGCCCGAGACGGCCAACGATGTCTGACATACTCACGCTCTCATAACGTGGGCGAGAGCGTTTACCAAACCTCCGCTCTGCAACCCTGAGTCATGGCGGCCCGGCGGGGATGCACGGGCACGCAGGGAATCGGTCGATGTCGTCCGGCCGAGTCGAAACCAGCCTCCGTCGGCGGAGCCTGCACCGCGATGATCTCGGGTCGCCAATAACCAATAGGTTGTATCCTGAAGCGTTATTTTCGCGTGATCGACGTCATCCCTGCATGAATGCAGCGTTCGCTTGAGTCATGGTGAAGGCCTTTGAGCAGTGCAACCACACATTGCAGTGATCGTTTTCCTATTTATGATCATATTGGGAAAAAGAATAGTTTCAAGTAGGAAAGATTACTTGAACTGACTGCATGATGTCTTCACCTTCCGGGTGTCTGGCGCCGCCAGAACAAGGACTTCAACCCGGAGAACCTCCATGGCCCCGATCCCCGCCTCCATCGCCGACAAGGGCACCGTGCGTACGGGTGCCGGCATGCGCACCCCGAAGGCCTCCGTCGCCGACAAGGGCATCGTCCGCACCGGCGCCGGCATGCGCACCCCCGCTTCCGTCGCCGACAAGGGCACCGTCCGCACCGGCGCCGGCATGCGCACCCCGGCCTCCGTCGCCGACAAGGGCACCGTCCGCACCGGCGCCGGCATGCGCACCCCGAAGGCTTCCGTCGCCGACACGGGCGCGGTCCGCATCGGCGCCGGCATGCGCACCCCGAAGGCTTCCGTCGCCGACACGGGCGCGGTCCGCATCGGCGCCGGCATGCGCACCCCGAAGGCCTCCGTCGCCGACAAGGGCGCGGTCCGCACCGGCGCTGGCATGCGCACCCCGAAGGCCTCCGTCGCCGACAAGGGCACCGTCCGCATCGGCGCCGGCATGCGCACCCCCGCTTCCGTCGCCGACAAGGGCGCGGTCCGCACCGGCGCCGGCATGCGCACCCCGAAGGCCTCCGTCGCCGACAAGGGCACCGTCCGCATCGGCGCCGGCATGCGCCGCGGCTGATCCCCGGAGCTGGGGGCTCCCCGCGCGGGAGCCCCCGCCCCTGTCTGCCTGACCGCACCGCCAAGGACCCACACCATGGCCCCGGACAAGACGCCGATCGTCGCCTTCCACCGCCTGATCCCCGGCATCCCGGCACCCGAGCGGGCCGATCGATCCGCCCTGGGCGGCCTGCCGACGCGCGCCTTCCGCTACTGCGATGCGGTCACTACCGCCGCCGGCTTCGGCTGGCACATCACCGCGCCGCTCGACCTCAGCCTGATGTGGGACGGGCACGAAGTGCTCTGGACCTGCGAGGAGCTCGAGCATGAATGGATGCCGCTCGGTCTTGGTGCCGTGCAGTACCCGCATTTCCGCGCCCGCTTCGATGAGGAAGTGCCGGAGGATATCCGCGGCTTCTCGCCACCCTTCCTGACCGGCCTGCCCGAACCTGGCGTCGTGCAGATGTGGACCGGCCTGTTCGTGCGCACCGCGCCCGGCTGGTCCCTGCTGTCGCGCACGCCGGCCAACCTGCCGCGCTCCCCGCACTACGAGCAGTTCGAAGGCGTGGTGGAATTCGACAAGTGGTTCGGCCCGCTGTTCACGAACATCCGCCTGACGCGCACCGACACGCCGGTCGAGATCAATCAGCTGCGCCCCATCCTGCAGGTCCAGCCCATCCCGCAATTCGCCTATGCCGATGCGGTGATGAACGCGCATTCCGTCACCGACGCCTTCACCCAATGGGGCGATGCGGAATGGGATGCGTATCGTTCGAGCGTGGTCACGCCCGCGATGGTCGAGGAACACCAGCCCGGCCACTACTCCGCCGAGATCCGCCGCGCCCGTCGCGGCCAGGGATGCCCCTTCGCGGCCATGGCGGCCGCACGGGAAGCCGCGCCGGCAGCCTGACCCCAGCCGGCGTCGCCCGAAGCCGCCGGCCCCCTTACTCCGGGGCCGGCGGCTTCCTGCATTGCACCGTGGCGTGACCGCCGACGGACCATCCTACCACGCGGAACCGGCCATGAACGGCCGACCGCGAGGCGCGCGCGAACCGCGGTCGGCCAGCCAGGCCCGTGGCGATGGTGACGCGTGCGGGCATCCGTGCATGATCGCCCCGGCCGAACGCGGCGCCGAACGCCGCGCGCCAGGAGGACCCGCCATGAACGATGCCCCGCCGGCCGCCGAGGCGCCGCCGCTCGACGCGAAGCATGTCGCCGATCTCGCGCGCCAGCTCACGGAACTGCTGCGACTGCGGACCCTGCCCTTCGGCATGAAGCTGTTCGAAAGCGCCGACGAGATGGCCGCCATCCCCGGCCTGCGTCGCCCGCCGGAAGGCCGCAAATTCTCCACCTGCCAGCTGGTGACGCAGGCGCGCATCGCCGGCTTCACCATGGGCATCAGCCACGACAACGTGCCGGGCTTCTCCAATTGCGGCGGCGTGATCGGGCTGAACGAACCCTCGGAGCTGTACCTGTCGGGCCGCAAGTTCGAAGGCGTGTGGTTCGAGAATCGCGAGGCCGCGGCGCTGCACCAGGCGCAGATGCCGCGCGTCCCCGCGCGCTATGCCGGCCTGGTGGTTTCCCCGCTGCGCAGCGCGCGGCTTGACCCGCCCGACATCTGCCTGTTCTACGCCAACCCGGCGCAGATGATCCTGTTCATTAACGGGCTGCAGTGGCGCACCTACAAGCGCTTCGACTTCTCCATCACCGGGGAGAGTGCCTGCGCCGATTCCTGGGGCCGTGCCCTGCGGGATCGTGCGCCCTGCCTGTCCATCCCGTGCTACGCGGAACGCCGCTACGGCGGGGTCTCGGACGACGAGATGCTGATGGCGCTGCCGCCGGGCGACCTGGCGGTCGCGGTCGAGGGGATGCTGGGGCTGTCCAAGGCGGGGCTGCGGTATCCCATCATGCCCTATGGCCCGCAGGCCGATCCCGGCGAGGGCATGGCGAAGTCCTACGCCGGCAAGAGCTGATCGGCGGGGGCCGCCGCGCGCACCCGTCGCGCGCGGCAAGGCCTGTTCGCGCCGCGTGTGCATGGCGCTAACCCCAGAGCCGTTTCCGTTCGCTTTCGCTCACCGCAACGTCTGTAGACCTCGGCTAGCGAGCATCGTCGCCCGATCCACGATTCCATCCGATCGAGATCTGCTCTGCGCGGGCGTATTCGCAACGCTGGCATCGCGGTACCGCAAGCGGGGCGCCGGCGCGGCAATGCGCCTCACCACCCGGGGGGGCACTTTCGCGGCCGCGGCCTTGCCGATGGCCGGTCGGCGCGTTGGCCGCTTGGCGCTACGCGTTCACCGGCCCGCGCCGCGCCTCAGCCTCCAGGTGCGCCCGCGCCGCTGCCAGGTCAGCATGAAAGCGCGCCGTCTCCTCCGCCGCACGGCGCGCATCCGGCAGCCGCAGCAGGTATGCGGGGTGAGTCGTGACCAGCAGCGCGCGGTCCTCCTCGAGCGGCAGGACGCGGCCGCGGATGTCGCCCAGCCGTGGCGTCTCGCCCGTCAAAGCCCGCACCGCCGTCGCGCCCATCGCGACCACCAGGCGCGGGCGCACCAGCGCGATCTCCTGGCGTAGCCACCAGCGGCAGTGCTCGATCTCATCGGCATTGGGCGTGACATGCAGCCGCCGCTTGCCGCGCGGTTCGTGCTTGAAGTGCTTCACCGCATTGGTCAGGTAGGTCGCCGCGCGATCGATCCCCGCCGCGGCCATTGCACGGTCCAGCACGGCGCCCGCAGGGCCGACGAAGGGGCGGCCGGCCAGGTCCTCGCGATCGCCTGGCTGTTCGCCGACGATCATCAGGTCGGCGCGGTCCGGGCCTTCGCCGAAGACAGCCTGCGTCGCGTGGCAATGCAGCGCGCAGCGCGTGCAACCGCGCGCGGCCTCGCGAAGGGCGGCAAGAGAATCGGTCGTGGCGGCCGGCGCTTCCACCGCGCGGCGCCGCGCCTGGATGCGCGCGTGATGCGCGGGCGGCGGCAGCGCGGCCTGGGCCGCCATGGCCGCCACGCGCGCCGGCGCCTGCGCCAGCAGCTCCGGGATCAGCGCGGCCTCGGGCAGGTTCCGCCAGTACTTCTTCGGCATCTCGGACATCATCGCCGCGACCTTCACCCGCGCGGGGTTGAAGATCGATGCGTAGTAGGTGAGCCATAGCGCGTCGGTCGCGTCTTCCAGCGCCGGCTTCGTCGCGGGCGCGGTGCTGACCGACAGCACGCCATCGTCGAAGGCGGCGGACCCCTTCGGCGTCAGGATCATCCAGTCCATGTCGGCGAATCGCCGTGCGAAGAAGGGCGCCTTGCGCGCCACGATGTGATGGTCCGGTTCGAACCAGGCCAGGAAGCGCCGCCGCCCGCCCTCCCCCGGCGTTTCGCGGAAGCGCACGAAGGCCGCCATCTTGTGGCAGTCGCGGCGGACGGATTTCGCCAGGCGCTCGGCGGTGACCACGTCCGGGTCGGCGGCCATGGACAGCAGCGCAGGGTCGCCCTGCAGGCGCGCCAGCAGGCGGTACAGCAGGGCGAAGCGGCCAGAATCGCTGTGGCAGATGACGGTCTCCGCGAGGTCGAGGAACGCGCGCGGCACGCGAGGCGGCGGGCGGGTCACGGGCGGCAGCGGCATCGCGCCATCGAACAACGACGCCGCGCCGGCCGTGCGCCAGTCGACGTGCTCCGGCGCCACCCCCGCCATGGCCAGCGCCCGCGCCGCGTCGCGCCATTCGGCGAGGTCGCCGCGCCCTTCCAGCGCGACGGCCAGCATCAGAACAGCGCCATCTGCCGCGGCGGCGGCGCCACCAATACGGCGAGGTCCGACCGGTCGAGTTCGCGCAGCGGCGTCCAGCCCTCCGCCACGATCCAGGGCCGCGCCTTGCGCAGCGGCACGCGCAGCCGCGCCAGGTCATCGAGGCCGAGGCGCCGGTGCCGCCGCGCCGCCAGGATGGCGGCCACGGTCTTCACACCGAAGCCCGGCACGCGCAGCAGCGGCTCCCGCGCCGCGGTGTTCACGTCGACCGGGAATTGCCCGCGATGCGCCAGCGCCCAGGCGAGCTTCGGGTCCATCTCGAGGTCGAGCATCCCGTCCGGCCGCGACGCCGTCACTTCCTCGATCGAAAAGCCATAGAAGCGATACAGCCAATCCGCCTGGTACAACCGGTGCTCGCGAACCAAGGGCGGCTTGACCGGCGGCAGAGTGGCGGAAGCATCCGGGATCGGGCTGAAGGCCGAATAATACACCCGCTTCAGCCCGTAGCCGCCATAGAGCCGCGCGCTGGTGGCGAGCACCGTCGCGTCATTCGACGCATCAGCGCCGATGATCATCTGCGTCGATTGTCCGGCGGGGGCGAAGCGCTTGCGCGTCTTGGTGCGCAGTGTCGGTTCCTTCGCGTCCTCGATGCGGATGCGCATGTCGGCCATGGCCTGGCGGATGCCGGCGGGCTGCTTCTCGGGTGCCAGCGCGGCCAGGCCGGCATCCGTCGGCATCTCGATGTTGATCGACAAGCGGTCGGCGTACAGGCCCGCCTCCTCGATCAGCGCCGGCGATGCGTCGGGGATGGTCTTGAGATGGATGTAGCCGCGGAAGCCATGGACCGTGCGCAGGTCCCGCACCACGCGCACCAGTTGCTCCATGGTGTGGTCCGACGAGCGCACGATGCCCGAGGAGAGGAACAGCCCCTCGATGTAGTTGCGCCGGTAGAACTCCATGGTCAGCCAGACGACCTCGTCTGGCGTGAAGCGGGCGCGCTCCACGTTGCTCGATGACCGGTTGATGCAATAGGCGCAGTCGTAGATGCAGAAATTGGTCAGCAGGATCTTCAGCAGCGAGATGCAGCGCCCATCCGGCGCATAGGCGTGGCAGATGCCCGACCCCTCGGTCGAACCGAGCCCGCCGCTGGCCGCGGAATCGCGCCGCGTGGTGCCGCTGGATGCGCAGGACGCATCGTATTTGGCGGCATCCGACAGGATGGCGAGGCGTTCGCGGAGGGACCGGGGCATGGTCCTATGTTCTCTAAACGTTCCCCTTCACCCGCGCAAGCGAAGCACCGTCTCGCCGCACAGCATCACGCTAACGCACGCGGTCGCTCGCCCGGCCCTGCACGCCGTCACACCGAGCGCGTCAGCCCGCCATCCACCCGCAGGTTCTGCCCGGTGATGTAGCCCGCGCCGTCGGACGCGAGGAACGCCACAGTCGCCGCGATCTCCTCGCTGCTGCCGTAGCGACCCATGGGAATGGACGGCAGGCGTTCGGCGCGCACCGGCAAGCTGTCGATGAAACCGGGCAGCACGTTGTTCATGCGCACGTTGTCCGCCGCGTACTTGTCGGCGAACAGCTTGGTGTAGGCCGCGAGCCCCGCGCGGAACACGCCCGAGGTCGGAAACGCCGGGTCGGGTTCGAAGGTCGCGAAGGTCGAGATGTTGACGATCGCCCCGCCCTTCTGCGCGACCATGATCGGCGCGACCAGCCGTGTCGGCCGGATCACGTTCATCAGGTAGACATCGAGGCCGCGGTGCCAGTCCTCGTCCGTCAGATCCAGCACGGGACCACGCGGTCCGTGCCCCGCACTGTTCACCAGCACATCGACCCGACCCCACTTCGCCATGGCCGCGTCGACGAGGCGCTGCAGGTCGTCATTCGACTGGTTCGACCCCGTCACCCCGATCCCGCCGAGTTCGCCAGCCAGCGCCTCCCCCTTGCCGGAGGAGGAGAGGATACCGACCGCAAACCCATCGGACGCGAGCCGACGCGCCACGGCCGCCCCCATGCCGGACCCGCCGGCGGTGACGAGGGCGACGCGCATCACGCCGACATCTTGATCGGCGGGTTCACGTCGGCCGGCAGAGGGCAGACATAGGGGTGCGCATCGGTGCGCTTCTTGTGGTCGGCTTTGGCCGCGGCCAGCAGGTCGGGGTTGGTGATGGCGTCCACTGCCGTGCCCGCCATGATCTTCGCCACATGCACCAGGCCCTTGTGCGCGATGCCGGACTTCCCCTGCGCTGTCAGCTGCCAGGAATGCCCCGGCGTGCCGATCGCATAGGTCGCGCCGCGCGCCTGCACCGTGGGCACCGCCCAGGACACATCGCCCACGTCGGTCGACCCCACGCCGCCCTTCCCCTTGGCATCCAGCGGCACGATGATGTCGCAGAGCGGCTTGTCGCGATCGACCTCGAGCCCATGGCGGCGGAAGGCGGCGGCGATGTCCTCGTCGGACAGCGTGCCCTGGATCTGCTTCGCGTAGGCGCGGTCGGCCTCGTCGAATTCCGGCGGGCCCAGGCGCTGCATATTGTCGTACATCGCCTGTTCGAGCGGCGTATTCGCTAGCAGGTTCGACACCGCGGAGACGACCTTGGTGGTGACCGTGGTCTCGGTCATCAACGCCGCGCCATCGGCGATCTTGCGCACGCGCGCGACCAGCTGGTTCAGCCCGACCAGGTCGCGCGCCCGGATCAGGTAGCGCACCTTCGCCGTGCCCTGCACGACGTTCGGCGCGATGCCGCCGGCATCCAGATACGCGTAGTGGATGCGCGCGTCCGAGGGCATGTGCTCGCGCATGTAGTTCACGCCGACATTCATCAACTCGACGGCATCGAGCGCCGAGCGCCCGAGTTCCGGCGCCGCCGCCGCGTGCGACGAACGGCCGGTGAAGGAGAAGTCGATGCGCGTGTTGGCGAGCGACACCGCCTCGTTAACGCCGGTGAAGGCGGCCGGGTGCCAGCAGATCGCCATGTCGACATCGTCGAAGGCCCCCTCGCGCACCATGAAGCCCTTGGCCGCACCACCTTCCTCGGCCGGGCAGCCGTAGTAGCGCACGCGCGCCTGGATGCCGTTCTCGGCCAGCCAGTCCTTCACGGCCGAGGCCGCGAGCAGCGAGGCCGCGCCCAGCAGATTGTGCCCGCAACCGTGGCCAGAGCCATCGCCCGGCAGCGGCTTGTGCTCGGCAATGCCGGCCTCGTTCGACAGGCCCGGGAGTGCATCGTATTCGCCCAGGATCGCGATGACCGGGCCGCCCTCGCCGGCTTCGCCCATCACGGCGGTCGGGATGCCGGCGACGTTGCGCGTCACGCGGAAGCCGTGCTGCTCCAGCAGCGCGGTGTGCTCGGCGCAGGAGCGTTCCTCGGCGTAGCAGAGCTCCGGCATGCCCCAGACGCGGTCGGCGAGTTCGATCGCGTCGGGCGCCTTGGCATCGACCAGGCGCCAGATCTCTTCCGTGTTCCGCATGGACCGTCTCCCGTCTGAAGACGGCCATCTACCCCCGCGGCGACGCGCGCGTAAAGCGTCAGGACCCCTGCAGCGCCGCGCGCATTTTCGCCGTGGTGAAAGGCACGGATCGCAGCCGCACCCCCGTCGCGTCGAAGATGGCGTTGGTCACGGCCGAGGGCACGATCGCCGCCGCCGGTTCGCCCGCGCCCCAGGGGCGTTCGGTCGGGCGGTCGATCAGTTCGATCACCATCTCGGGAACTTCCGGGAATGTGATGACCTGGTAGGAGGCCCAGTCGCGGCTGGTGACGGTGCTGCGGTCGAAGGTCAGTTCCTCCTTCAGCGTGCGCGACAGCGTGTGGATGATGTTGCCCTCGACCTGCGCCTTGACGCCGTCGGGGTTGATCATCTGCCCGCAATCATGGGTGCAGAAGAAGCGCGCCACGCGGATGGCGCCGGTGCGGCGATTGACCTCGACCTCCGCCACCGCGGCGACATAGGTGCGCACCAGTTCGTACTTCACATAGGTCACGCCGCGGCCGCGCAGGATGTCGCCGGTGCGGTCCTGCTGCGGGGATGGCCGCGTCTGCCAGTTGGCCAGGCGCGCGACGCGTTCCAGCACCTCCCGCCCGCGCGGGTCGTCCTGCGGCATGACGCGCAGGCGGTATTCCACCGGGTCGGCATTCGCCGCCGCGGCGCACTCATCGAGGAACGCCTCGTTCGCGTAGGTGTTCTGCATCCGCCCCGGCGTGCGGATCCAGGAGGGCCGGAAGGGCGTGGTGTCGACCCGATGGCAGGTCGTCTTGATCGCCGGGAAGGTATAGGGCAGCGCCAGGTTGTGGATGATGTTGCCCGGGTGAATCTGGTTCTCGCGCGGCAGCCCGCCGAGTTCCGCCGCCGTCAGGTCCACGTTCCCGCCGGCGCCCTTCGGGATGAAGGCCTCGGCCTCCCACCCCACGATGTTGCCCTGCGCGTCGAGCCCGGCGCGCAGGTCGACCAGGTGCGGCGGACCCTTCGGGTCCCACACATGTTCGTCCGCGCGCATCCACTGCACGCGCACCGGGCGGCCCACGGCGCGGGCGAGCAGCGCGGCATCGGCCGCCGCATCCTCATGTCCGTTGCGCCCGTAGCAGCCCGCCCCTTCCAGGTAGACACAGCGGATATTGTGCACCGGCATCGCCAGCATCATGCCGAGCTGCTTGCGCAGGTTGTGCGTCGCCTGGCTGGCCGACCACGTGGTGAGTTTCCCGTCCGCGCCGAATTCCGCCACCGCGCAGGATGGGCCCATCGACCCGTGCGTGTGGATGGCGAAGTCGTAGGTGGCGCTGACGCGCCGCGCGGCACCCTGGATGGCGGCGGCAGGATTGCCGCGGTCGGACGTCACCTGCACCTGCGCGACGGGCGTGGCGCGCACATGCTCCCACAGCCGCGCCTGGTCCGGCAGGCCGGCCCAGTTCGACCACGTCACCTTCAGATCGCGCGCGGCGCGGATCGCGGCCCATTCGGTTTCCGCCACCACGCCGACGAAAGCGCCCTGGTGCACCACGCGCACCACGCCGGGGATGCCGCGGAT
Source organism: Roseomonas fluvialis (assembly GCF_022846615.1). NCBI lineage: Bacteria > Pseudomonadati > Pseudomonadota > Alphaproteobacteria > Acetobacterales > Roseomonadaceae > Roseomonas > Roseomonas fluvialis. The sequence goes on along the minus strand of NZ_AP025637.1, from coordinate 2,078,155 downwards.
GCTGGCTTCGTCGACGCTCTGCGCCGTCGCACCCATGGCCGGCGGGCGCACGGGGCGGCCATGCAGCATGCCCGGGCGCTTGAAGTCATGGACGTATTCGAAGCGGCCGAAGACCTTGTCCGGAATGTCGACGCGCGCCACCGAGCGGCCCACGATCCGCCGCGCGCCCGGCGCCTTGATCGGCGCGTTGGTATCGACCTTCATGGTGAAGGCGCGCCCGCCGACCAGCTCGGCATACGACACCGAACGCCCACCGCCGCTGACCGCGCCATCCGCCACGCTCAGCTGCGCCGCCGGTGCGCCGAGCCGTTCCGCCGCCATGTTCAGCAATTCCCGCCGCGCCGTCGCCGCCGCCGCGCGCAAGGCCACGCCGCCATTCTGGATGGACAGCGACCCATAGGTCGGCCCCTGGTCGGGCGTCAGCGCCGTATCGCCTTCCACCACGCGGATGCGCGCCATCGGCACGTCGAGTTCCTCGGCGGCGATCTGCATGAAGCCGGTGCGGATGCCCGTCCCCATATCCACCTTGCCGATATAGACCGTGACCCCGCCCTGCCCGTCGATCGACAGGAAGGCCGCGACCTCATCCGCCGCCACCGGCTTCTCGGTCCAGGCTGCGGCACCCTTCGGGCGCAGGCCGATCGAGAAAGCCACCATCATCGCCCCGCCGGCCTTGAGCAGGCCGCGCTTGCTGATCGCGTTCATCGCCCTGCCCCCCTCAGCCCTGCGCCGCGCGCAGCACGGCCGCGACCACGCGCGGGTGCGTGCCACAGCGGCAGATGTTGTTGGCCAGAGCGTCCTTCACCTGCGCCTCGGTCGGGCGCGGGGTGCGCGCGAGGAGCGCGGCGCTTTCCATGATCATGCCATTGGCGCAGTAGCCGCATTGCACCGCCTGCTCGGCGATGAAGGCGGCCTGGACGGGGTGCGGGCGGTCCGGCGTGCCGAGGCCTTCCAGCGTTACCACGGTCTTGCCCGCAGCCTGTGCGACCGGCACCTGGCAGGACCTTGCCGAAGCACCGTCCAGGTGCACCGTGCAGGCACCGCATTGCGACAACCCACATCCATAGTGCGGCCCGGTCAGCCCGAGGTCGTTGCGCAGCGCATAGAGCAGCGGCATCTGCGGGTCATCGACGGTCACGGTGACGGCACGGCCGTTCACCGTCATGGCGACGGTCTGGGTCATGGTCGTTCTCCCTGCGCCGGCATGTCGCCGCCGGCTTCACGAAGGAACAGTTGGGCGCATCGGGCCGCTGCGCAACAGTGAATTCACGCCGCACTGGACGCCAGGGGCATCGCACCGCAGCATCCGGCCCATGCCCCGCGTCACCCCCATCCGCCCCGAGACCCTGCCGCCCGACCTCGCCGAGATCTGGCGCCGCTACGCCACCACCTACGGCTCCTTCGAAGGCCAGCTCGAGGTTTTCGCGCATGTGCCCGCCGCGCTGCGCCACCTCATGCCGATGCTGATGGAGTTGCGCGCGGCCGGCACGCTGCCGCGCCGTGCGCTGGAACTGGCGATCGTGGTCGTCTCGAAGCTGAACGCCTGCGACTACTGCATCGCCCACCATCAGCCCTTCCTGGCGGTCGAGGGCATCCCGCCGGATGTCGTCGCAGCCCTGCCCGAGGGCACCGACCACCCCGCACTGACCGATTGCGACCGCGCCGTGATCGCCTTCAGCGTGGCGGCCTGGGAGACCAGCCACCGCGTCCCCGAACGCCTGTTCCGCGACCTGCGCGAACACTTCACCGAGGCGCAGATCGTCGAGCTCACACTGCGCATCACGCTGACCGGGTTCTTCAACCGCTTCTCCTCGGCGCTGGGCATCGAGGAGGAAGCCAACGCACATGCCTGACCCATGCCCTGCGGCCGCGTTGCAGAAACCGGCAAGGCCAGGCGCGACAAGGCGTGCCGCGACGAGTGCGATGCTCGGCCTGCTCGCCGCGCCTGCCGTGGCGCGCGCGCAGCCCGCCCGCCCACGCGGCCCCTTCTGGCCCGGCGGGGCGCGCCTGGCGGTCGGTGTCTGCATGATGTTCGAAGCCGATGGCGGCCAGCCCGCCGCCTGGCAGCCAGGCCCGCCCGGCACGCCGCAGGCCGGCCAGCGCTTCCCGCATCTGCCCAACGTCATGAACCGCCGCTACGGCGCGCGCGAAGGCATCCCGCGCCTGCTGGACCTGTTCGACCGCACCGGCGTGCGCGTCTCCTCCTTCATGATCGGCGAGAGCATCCAGCGCTACCCGGACCTGGCGCGCGAGATCGTCGCGCGCGGCCACGAGGCCGGTGGCCGCGCCATCCGCCACGCCCCGCAATTCCATCTCCCCAAGGACGAGGAACGTGCCTTCCTGCGCGAGGGCTTCGCGGCGCTGCGCGCCGCCACGGGCCTCTGGCCCAAGGGCTTCAACGCGCAGGGGCTGCAGGGCAGCGTCAACACCAACGACCTGCTGCAGGACCTGGGCCTGATCTATTCCATCGACGACCGCACCCGCGACGAGCCCTGGATCCAGAAGGTCAATGGCGACCGCGACTTCTGCCTGGTGCCCTATATGGGCCACGTCAACGACCTGAACTTCTTCCAGAACCAGCAGCGCAGCCTGGCCGACTACGAACAGATGCTGCGCCAGGAATTCGAGGTGCTGTACGACGAAGCCACCACGCGCCGGCGCATGATGAGCGTGCCGCTGCATGATTTCGTCGCCGGCCGCCCCGCCGTGGTGCCATCCGTCGAACGCTTCCTGCGCTGGGCCGCGGGGCATCCCGGCGTGTGGTTCGCCCGGCGCGACGAGATCGCGGAATGGGCGCTCGGCCCCGGCCGCGCGCTGACGCCGCAGGACGACGCTGTGCGACCAGGTTAGCCTGGCATCGCCTGCCGCTGGTCGGCGCCGAGCCGCCGCTCCAGCCGCCGCACCGCCCAGGAAATCAGCAGGATCAACGCCAGGTATTCGACCACCAGGATGGTGTAGATCTCGAGCGGCCGGAACACGGTGACCACCAGCTCATTCGCCCGCCGCGTGAGCTCCTGGTAGCCGATCACGCTCGCCAGCGACGACATCTTCACGACATACACCAGCTGGTTGCCGATCGGTGGCAGCACGCGGCGGATCGCTTGCGGCAGCACCACGAAGCGGTAGCGTTGCCACGCGGACAGCCCCAGCGCCTGCGCCGCCTCGTGCTGGCCGCGTTCGATCGACTGGATCCCGCCGCGCAGGATCTCCGCCTCGAAGGCGGAATCGCAGACCGCGATCGCCAGCACCGCCGCGGCGAAGATGCCCACGCGGATGTCGAGCACCACCGGCAGCCCGTAGAACACCCACAGGATCATCACCAGGATCGGCACCGCGCGGAACAGCTCGACCCACACGCGGTTGAACCAGCGCAGCACTCGCCATCGCGCAAACCCCGCCAGCGCCACCGCCAGGCCCAGCGCCAGCGACACCGCCATGGCCGCGACCGACAGCGACACCGTCGCCCACAGCCCATCCACCATGAAGCGCAGATTGGCCTGGCCGCGCGGGTCGGCCGGGTTCACCACATGCCAGCCCCAATTGCCCCCGCAGCCCGCCAGCAGCAGCAGCGCCGGCAGGACGGCGACGCGCCGCCATGGCATCATGCGTGCGCCCACCCCGGAGACGCTTCCATGTTCCGCCGCACGCTCCCCGCCGCCGCGCTCGCTGCCGGCACCATCGCGATCCCGGCGCAGGCGCAGGCCCCGGCGGGGCGGCTCGCCGCCGTGCAGGCCGCCGGGCGCATCCGCATCGGCACCACCGGCGACTTCAACCCGATGACCGTGCGCGACCCCGCCACGCGCGAATATCGCGGCCATCAGATCGACTGCGCCCAGCAGTTGGCGCGCGACATGAACCTGCGCGCTGAGTTCGTCGCGACAGACTGGCGCACGCTGATCAACGGCCTGCAGGCCGACCAGTTCGACGTGGTGATGACGGGCACCTCGATCTCCGTGGCGCGCGCCATGGCGGCCGCCTTCACCCTGCCATGGGGGCGCACCGGCTTCATCCCCCTGGTACGCCGGCGGGATGCGACGAAGTTCGCCAATTGGGATGCGCTGAACGCCCGCGGCGTGACCATCGGCACGACGCTCGGCACCACGATGGAGCAGTTCGTCCAGCAGGCGTTGCCGAACGCCACGCTGCGGCGCGTGGAAAGCCCGGCGCGCGACTGGCAGGAACTGCTCGGCGGGCGCGTCGATGCGGCAATGACCAGCGTGATCGAGGCCGCCTTCCTCACGCGCGAATACCCCGACCTGGTCGCCATCTTTCGCGACACGCCGCGCAACCCGATCCCGATGGCGTTCATGGCGCCGGCGAACGATGCCGCCTGGCTGCGCTTCCTCGACACCTGGGTGACGCTGCGGATCGAAAGCGGATTTTTCGCCGAGATGGCGCGCAAATGGGGCCTGGCCGAGGCCTGAGTCAGCGCCGCGCGCGCACCGGGACCAGCACGGGCGTCACGCCTTGCCGCCGCCCGCCGCGGGGCGCGTCGTCGCGCCCGTCCTGCAGCATGACCGCCGCGCCGATCTGCACCGACCCGAAGGTCAGTCCGGTGAAGAACCACAGCAACCCGATCACCGGCAGCCCGCCCTCGCGCAGGATCAGGCGGCCGACGCCGCCCGGGTCGGCCCATAGCACCGCGCCCACGAAGATCGCGGCCAGGCCGAAGCCAACCAGCCCGTTAAGCACCATGAAGCGAACGGCGATCGGAACGCGGCGGAGCGACATGGCGGCCTCCCTGGCGAAGCCAAGATAGTCGCCGCACCGCCCGGGGCAACCACCGCCGGGCAGCGACCGGCACGGCGGAGCTACACAGCCTGCCGGCGAATCGCCTCCAGCACGGCGGGATCGATGATCGGCGCGGTGTCCCAGGGCGCTTCGGGCGGCGGGTCCAGCGTCTCGAATACGGTGGACAATTCGATCGCGCCGGTCTCCGCCGGGCGCGGATAGGGCGTGGGGTCGGGCGCACCCGCCACGCGCGGCTTGCCGATGCCGATGAAGAAATCCTCGAGCCCGGCTGGCACCAGCATCCACAGCATCCGGTACGGCGCGCCGCCATCGTTGATGAAGCCGTGGCGCACATGCGGCGGCGCCACCATGAAGGTGCCCGCCACGATCCGTCGCACCACGCCATCCAGGCGCGCGAGGCACTGCCCCTCGATGATCCAGAAGATCTCGGTCTGCGCCGGGTGCGCGTGCTCGCGGATCTTGCCGAGCGGCGGCAGTTCCTGGAGCCCGGCGGAAAACCCCGCCGGCGCGCCGGCGAAGCGTGGCGATGTCAGCACCTCGATCCAGCCATTGGCCGGCTGCGGTTGCCAGTGCTGTTCGCCCTGGCCGGGCGGGACGACCAGCATCCCTGCCATCAATGCATCCGCGGATGCTTGAGGAATGACATCCGGTCTGCCGAGACCACCGCGACATCGCGCGACCCGCGCGCGCGGCCGAGCTTCAGCTTCACCGTCGATCCCGCATGGCCGCAGGACCACACGGCGCGCCACAGCTCCGCCAGGTCGGTCACCACCGCGCCATCCACCGCCAGCACGCGGTCGCCGCTGCGCACGCCGGAATTCTCCGCCGGCCCGCCCGGCGCGAGCGAGGCGATCGCCACCCCTTCCTCATCCTCGGTGGCATAGAGGCCGAGCCACGGCCGCGCCGGCCGGTTCACCCGCCCCATGGTCACCAGGTCGTTCAGCACCGGGGACAGCCGATGCACCGGGATCACCATGTTGAGGTCGAGCCTGCGCCCTTCCTCGCCCTGCTGCAGGATCAGCGAACCGATCCCCATCAGCTTGCCATCCGGCCCGAACAGCCCCGCCCCGCCCCAGGACGGGTGCGCCGGCGCGGTGAACAGCGCGTCCTCGATCAGGTATTCCCAGTAGCCGGCGAAGGGCTGCCGCGCGACCAACTTGGCCGAGACCGCATGGCGGCGCCCGCCGGCCGCCGCCAGCATCACCGGCGCGCCGATCCGCACCGCCTCGCTGTCACCCATTTCGGCCGGGGTGACACCCAGCCGGCCCAGCGCCTGCACCAGGCCGAAGCCGGTCTCCTGGTCCACCGCCAGGGTATGGCCCGGCACGGCGCGGCCATCGGCATTGGTGATCCAGATGCCCTCGGCCTCGGTCACCAGGTAGCCGACCGTCAGCACCAGACCGTCGCGGATCACCACGCCGGAGCCCTCGCGCTCGGTGCCGAGCACGCGCGCGGTGAAGGCATCGGCCGGGACCTGGGTGCGCAACCCGACCACCTTGCCAAGCGCTTCCTCGATGTCGAAGGACCACTCGGTTGGGTCCGGCTGGAGGTGTTCGGGAATGTCCCACTCGTCCTTGGCCATGCTCGATCCGTCGGCGCCCCGCAGGTTGACCTGATGGTTCCTAGCATGGGTTACGGCAGGGCGCATGACGCGGATCGGGACCGGAATGCAAATCCGGTTGGTGATGCCCGCCATGCCGGGCATGCTGCCTGCGGGCCCCTCGCGGCGCGGGGCCCGGAAGCTCGGGAGGACACCGTGGCACCACTCCGCCGTCATCCGATCCGCCCACGGCGCGGAATCTTCCGCGCGCGCGCGCGACGCCAGGGGCGGAGGTCGCCGCGATGCGACGGCGTTTCGCGCCGCTGAGCAGCCCCAGACCCCGACCGTCATGCAGGAAGGCCTGATGCCCGCAGTGCTGCAGGCGATGCCGCCCGAGATGATCGAGGGGCTGCGCGCCATGGGCCTGCTCGCCCCCGATGCCATGGCGGAAGGGGAACCCCTGAGCGGCGGCGTGTCCTCCGACATCTGGCGCGTGGTGCTGCCCGATGGCCGCGAGATCTGCATCAAGCGCGCGCTGGCGAAGCTGAAGGTCGCGGCGGATTGGCGGGCGCCGGTGATCCGCAACCGCTACGAGGCACGCTGGCTGGCCCGCGCCGCCGAGGCCGCGCCGTGTTCGGTGCCCCGCCTGCTCGGCCAGCACGAGGCGACCGGCACGCTCGCGATGGAATGGCTGCCGCCGGCCGAACATCCGGTGTGGAAGGCGCGGCTGCGCGACGGGCACGCCGATGCCGGCTTCGCCGCCGAGGTCGGCCGGCGCATCGCGCGCATCCATTCCCATGCGGCGCGCAACCCGACCCTGTCGGCGGATTTCCCGACCGACCAGTTGTTCCACGCCATCCGGCTCGAACCCTACCTGGTCGCGACCGCGCGGGCGCATCCGGACCTCGCGGCGCCGCTCACCGCGCTGGTGGCGCGTACGGCGGCGACGAAGTTCACGCTGGTGCATGGCGATGTCAGCCCCAAGAACATCCTGGTCGGCCCGCGCGGGCCGGTGTTCATCGACGCGGAATGCGCCTGGTGGGGGGACCCGGCCTTCGACCTCGCCTTCTGCCTGAACCACCTACTCCTGAAATGCCTCTGGACGCCGCGCGCCGCCGGCGCCTACCTGACCTGCTTCGAGGCGCTGGCGACCGCCTACCTCGCGGGCGTGCAATGGGAAGCGCCGGCGACGCTCGAATTCCGCGCCGCCAGCCTGCTGCCCGGGCTGCTGCTAGCCCGCGTGGACGGCAAGAGCCCGGTCGAGTACCTGACGGACGACGCGGACAAGGACCGCGTGCGGCGCGTGGCTCGCGCGCTGCTGCTGGCGCCGCCGGACCGCCTCCGGACCGTGCGCGCCGCCTGGGGGGACGAGATCGGCGCATGAGTTCCACGACCATCGCTTCCGTGCGCGGCCGCCGCGTGTGGGACAGCCGCGGCCGGCCCACGGTGGAGGCCGAGGTGCGGCTCGCCGGCGGGGCGCGCGGCCTGGCCATCGCGCCCGCCGGCGCCAGCACCGGCAGCGGCGAGGCACTCGACCGCCGTGATGGCGGCACCGCCTTCGGCGGGTACGACGTGACCGGTGCCGTGGCCTCCGTGAACGACGAGATCGCGCCGCGCGTCATCGGCATGGATGCCGCCGACCAGGGCGCGCTGGATGCCGCGCTGATCGCGCTCGATGGCACGGCGAACAAGTCGCGGCTTGGCGCCAATGCGACGCTGGCGGTGTCGATGGCGGCGGCGCATGCGGCGGCGCACGCGCATGGCATGCTGCTGTGGAAGTACCTGGGCAGCGACGACGCGAGCCTGTTGCCGCTGCCGCAGATCCAGATCCTGGGTGGCGGCGCGCATGCCGGGCGGCGCGTCGACATCCAGGACTTCCTGGTGATCTGCCCGGAAGCGACATCCTTCGCGCAGGCACTGGACTGGACCGCCGAGGTCTATCGCGCCGCCGGCGGCATCATGAAGGATCGCGGCCTGCTGCAGGGCGTGGCGGATGAAGGCGGCTGGTGGCCCGCCTTCACGGCCAACGAACAGGCGTTGGAGACGCTGGTCGCCGCCATCGAGCGCGCCGGCTTCACGCCCGGCCGGCAGGTGGCGATCGCCCTCGACATCGCCGCCACCGATTTCGGCCGCGGCGGGCGCTACCGGCTCGGGCTGGAGGGGCGCGAACTGGATACCGACGGCATGATCCGCATGCTGCTCGGCTGGATCGACGCCTATCCCATCGCCTCGATCGAGGATCCGCTGGCGGAGGACGACGCCGCCGGCTTTGCCGCCTTTACGCGCGAAGTGGGCGACCGCATCCAGGTGGTGGGCGACGATTTCCTGGTGACCGACGCGGCGCGCGTGCGCGAGGCCGCGAAGACCGGCGCAGCGAACACCGTGCTCATCAAGCCCAACCAGCGCGGCACGCTGACCGAGACGAAAGCGGCCTGGGAGGCGGCGAAGGAGGTCGGCTACGCCGGCATCGTCTCGGCGCGATCGGGCGAGACGGAGGATGTCACCATCGTGCATCTCGCCCTGGGTTGGGGCGTGGGGCAGTTGAAGGTGGGGTCCTTCGCGCGGTCGGAACGCATGGCCAAGTGGAACGAGGCGCTGCGGATCGAGGAAGCGCTCGGCCCACGGGCGCGCTTTGCCGGGGGCGCCGTGCTCGGGCGGTCGCGGCGGTGAGGAGTCGGACGCCGCATTTTACGCGCTTTACGACTTTAGGACTTTACGCGCCCCGCCATCCCGCAGGTCAGGCGCGAAGTGCCCCGCGCGCAAGCGGCCGCGACGGCGGTCGGCGCAGCGGTGCTGTGGATATAATTCCTATAGCCTCGCTCCTGCCGCCGGATCAAGGCGAAACGCCGTGAAGGTGCTGCTGCATTACCGCGCCGGGCCGGGATTGGCGCAGCGCCTGGCCACGCTGCCGGGCATCGACCTGTCCGTCGTCTCCGACACCGATGAGGCCGCCTTCACCGCCGCGCTGCCGCAGGCCGACGCGATCTGGCATGTGCTGCGGCCGCTGACCGCCACGGACATCGCCGCCGCGCCGCGGCTGCGTCTGATCCAGAAGATCGGCGTCGGCGTGAACACCATCGACCTGGAGGCGGCGCGCGCGCGCGGCATCGCGGTGTGCAACCTGCCTGGCACCAATGCCCGCGCGGTGGCGGAACTGGCTCTTCTGCTGATGCTGGGCGCGCTGCGCCGCGTGACGCATTTCGATGCCGCCACGCGCGCCGGCAAGGGCTGGGCGCAGCCGCCTGCCCTGCAGGACAGCCTGTTCGAACTGGGCGGGCGCACCGTGGGGCTGGTCGGCTACGGCGCCATACCCGCGCTGCTGGCGCCCGTCCTCGCCGCGCTCGGCTGCCGGCTGCTCTATACGTCCACCGCGCCGAAGCCGGAGGCCGAGGGCAGCTACCGGACGCTCGCCGGGTTGCTGGCGGAAAGCGATGTGGTCTCCCTGCACATTCCCGAAACGCCGCAGACGCGCGGGCTGATCGATGCCGGCGCGATCGCGCGCATGAAGCGCGGCGCGGTGCTGGTGAACACCGCGCGCGGCGGGCTGGTCGACCAGGCCGCGCTGGTGGCCGCACTTCGGTCGGGGCATCTCGGCGCCGCCGGGCTCGACGTGTTCGCGCAGGAACCGGTCGACCCGGCCGATCCGCTGTTCAGCCTGCCCAACGTGGTGGTCACGCCGCACGTCGCCTGGATGACCACCGGGACCTTCGACCGGTCCTTCGCCATCGCGGCGGAGAATGTGCGGCGCCTGGCGGCGGGCGAAGCGCTGCTTCACCGCGTGGCGTGAAGAGACGTTGTTTCGCTGCAGGCGCCGGCGCGCAGGTTGGTCTGCCTCAAGCGCCGGCGCGCACATCCGTGCGCTTGGCTTGCGCGCCCTGCACTGTCGCACCGGGCAGGGCGGGCCGTCTGGGCGCGGTCTCGTTTCGCGCTTGCGGATCGCGGCAAGGCCGCGATCCGATGAGGTGGTGTGGGACCTTGGCTGGTGCACCATGGCACTCTGCGCAAGCGCCGGCGCGCACATCCGTGCGCTTGGCTTGCGCGCCGTGCACTGTTGCGCTGGGCAGGGCGGGCCGTCTGGGCGCGGTCGCGCTTCGCGCTCGCGGATCGCGGCAAGGCCGCGATCCGATGGGGTCGTGTCGGCCCTTGGCGGTTGCGCCATGACGCCCTGCACCAGGGCATCCAAGGCGCGGGCGCTGCGTCGATCGGATGCGGCCGTCATGATCACGCGCGCCCCATGACCCCCGCCCCCGCCCCGGTCGTCGAGATCGCGCGCCTGTCGGCCCCCACCATCCTGGTCACCTTCGTCCAGGCCATCGCCCAGACCACCGAGGCCGCGCTGATCGGCCGCCTGGGAACCGAGGCGCTGGCCGGCTACGCGCTGGTGCTGCCGCTGCTCATGCTCATGCAGATGACCTCGGGCGGGGCCATGGGCGGCGGCGTGGCGGCCGCCGTGGCGCGCGCCATCGGCGCCGGGCGGCGCGACGAAGCCGCGGCGCTGGTCAAGCACGCGGTGGTCATCGCGCTCGGGATGGGCGTGCTGACCAGCGTGCTCGCACTCGGCTTCGGCCCCGCACTGTTCCGCGCCGTGGGCGGCACCGGGGCCACGCTGGAACACGCGCTTACCTATGCGGGCATCCTGTTCGCCGGCGCGGTGCTGGTGTGGCTCGCGAATATCCTGGGATCGGTGTTGCGCGGGGCGGGGCGGATGCGCCTGCCGGCCACCATCATGACGGCCTGCTGGGTGCTGGAGGCGCCGCTGTCGGGCTTGTTGATGCTGGGCTTCGGCTGGGGGATGGCGGGGGCGGCCATCGCCTACCTGGTCACCTTCGCCGCGGCCGCGGTGAGCATGGGCGTGGTGATCCTGCGCGGCGGCGCGGGCTTCGTGCCAGACCTGCGCGCGCCGCTGCGGGCCGACCTGTTCCGCCGCATCCTCGCGGTCGGCGTGGTGGCAACTGTCATGGCCACCATCGCGAACCTGACCGTGGTGCTGATGACCGCGCTGGTGGCGCGCCACGGCACCGCGGCCATCGCCGCCTATGGCGTGGGCGTGCGGCTCGAATTCCTGATCATCCCGCTCGGCTTCGGGATCGGCGTGGCGCTGACCTCATTGGTCGGGCGGCGCGTGGGGGCGGGGGACTGGGCCTCGGCGCGCGCCACCGCCTGGCGCGGGGCGGCGATCGCGGGCGGGCTGGCGGGGGGCATCGGCGTGCTGGCGGCGATCTTCCCGCATCCGCTGGCGCGGCTGTTCGCCGGCGATCCCGAGGTGCAGGCGGCGATCGTGGTCTATCTGCGCTGGGTCGGGCCGTCCTTCGGGCCGTTCGGCCTGGGCATGGCGCTGTATTTCGCCTGCCAGGGGGCGGGGCGGATGCGCGGGCCCTTCGCCGCCTCGGTCTCGCGCCTGGTGTTCGCGGTGGGCGGCGGCTGGGCGCTGGCGGAATTCACCGATACCGGGCTGCCCGGTGCCTTCGCGGCGATCGGGCTGGGGCTCTCGGCCTATGGGGTGCTGGTGGCGGTGTCGGTGCGGCCGGGGGTGTGGCGGTAGCGCCTGATCGCAATCAGGTGGGCTCACCTGGTCGGGTGGGAAGGTTCGGCAAGACACCCGGCGCGCGGCGCTGACGCGCGCCAAGGCGAGCGGCAGCGGCTCTCGTGCGGCGCGCAACGGCTCCTTTACCCGTTGACGCGATACTGCGCAGGCATGAGCGATGTGCGCACCGATGTCCTCGAGCGTTTCGGCACCGCGGCCTACCAGCCGGCGACCTTCCTCGACCGCGGGGTGACGGTGCCCTTCACCACGCCCTTCCTGCTGGGCGCGCGCATCCGCCCCAACGAAAGCCGCGCGGGGCTCGAGGTGGTGATCACCAACCCGTCCGGCGGTCGCGGCAACTACATCGTGCCCTGGCCCGCCCTGCCCGAGATCTGCTCGCCCACGCTGCACGACCGCCGGCTGTGGCAGCGCCTGTCGGACCAGCCCGTGGTCTCCCCGCCCACGGTGCGCGAGACGGCGCGCGCCGTCGCCGCCGAGGGCCTGGCCGGGCGCGAGGCCGCCGCCGCCGTGGCACGCGCGGTCAACGAGGACGGCGCGGCGCGCATGCGGGCGAACTTCCTGCTGCTGCTCGACCTGATCCGCCGCACCGAATCGCGAGAGGAAGCGGTGGTGCCGCCGCAGGCCGACACGCCCGCGAACATCGAGCAGCGGGCGCGCCGCGCGGTGGCGCGCTTCGCCCCGCGCCTGGGCGTGAGCGCCGAGATCATCGCCGCCTGGCTCGAAGCCATCGCGGCGGCCTTCTGCGGCGTGGGCATCCCCGGCGACACGAGCGTCTCGCGCGCGCGCGGCCTGGTCCATGCGCTGCAGACCATGATCGGCGAGATCGAATTGTTCGTCGCGCAATCCCCCGACCCGGGCGAGCAGCATGCCGCGGTGCTGGTGGTGGATGCGGCGCGCCTGACGCTCGGCTGCGCCAATGCCGCCTTCAAGGACCTTGATGGCCTGCTGTCCGACACGCCGAGCCTGCTGCGCGGCTGGCGCGAGGATTCGACCGATCTCGGCCGGCGCGCCTCGCGCCCCGACTGGCTGCTCGATGGCTGGCACGTCATCACGGAACTCTGGCGCGATGCCGACCCGACCCTGCGCGAGGGCGCGCTGTGGGAGATGGCGCTGCTCGCCCCCGTCATGCCGCGCGAGGTCGAGGAATGGCTCGGCATCGAGGAGGACTGGGACCGGCCGACGCGCATGCGCCGCGTGGTCCGCGCGAACGAGGATTGGCGCAGCGGGCGCATGCTCGACATCGTCGCGCGCAACGAACGCCTGAGGTCGCGCGCCGCATGACCGTATCGCTGTCCGCCGAGCATCGTCGCCTGACCCATGCGGTGGCCTCGGCCTCGGATGATGCGCTGGCGCGCGTGGTCGCGGTGTTCGACCGCATGGCCGACCGGCGCGAGGCGGACCGGTTGCTCGATGCCGCGCGGCCGCGGCTGCGCCGGCTGCGTCCGCCGCGACCGATCGCCTTCACGCGGCTGCTGTTCCTGCCGCTCGATGGCGTCATCATGGATTCGCGCGCCTGGAAGCGGGCCGATGGCGGGCTGCCGCGCAGTGCGCTCCCGGCGCTGGGGGATGCGGTGCGGATCGCGATGGGCCATGAGGCCACGGCGATCGAAGCCGCCTTCGCCGGGCGCAGCTTCGCCGACCTGGCCGTGGTGGACGCGGCCGGGCGGCAATTGTGGCGCGCGGCAGGGAATGCCAGCCTGGCGCCGGCGCCGAGCTGGTCCGGGACCGGGCTGGGCGAGGCCGAGTTCCGGCACTGCGCGGCGCTCGCGGCCGGGGTCTGGCGCCATGCCGACCCGCTGTGGAACGCGCTGCTCGATGCCCGCGACGGGCCGCCGGATGCGCTGGTGCAGGCCGCGCTGCTGCAGGCCGCGCAGGAGGACGCGTCGGTGATCGAGGCGATCCTCGCGACCATCCTGACCAAGGCGGCCAGGCCCGGGTCGGTCGTCTCGGCCGCGGCGGCGGCGCGCGTCGGGCCGGCGGGGGTGGCGGACCGCGTGCTCGACCAATGGATCGACGAATGTCGGCCGGATCTGTCGGTCAGCGACCCGCAGGGGGCCGCGCAGCTCGCCGAGGAATTCGCCGAGGCGATCGAAGACCTGGAGGGGTCGGCCGCCGGGCGCCGCCCCGAACGACGCGGCCGCGTCGCCGCGCTGCGCCGGACGGTGGGCGAGGCCTGCCGCAATGCCTTCGCGGAATCGACCACGCACCACCTGATCGAACCGCTGGCCAAGGCGGGTGCGCGGCTGGACGATGCCGGCATCCGCGCCATGGAGACGACGGCGCGCAGCCTGCGGCGGCTCGAGACCGCGGGGCGCGCGCTGGGCGGTGCCAGCGCCTACGACGCGGCGCTGCGCCGCGTGACCGACAGCTTCGCCGTGCTGCGTGGCAATCCGCAGTCGAACGTCGCGGACCTCGCGCGGCTGACCGAGATCCTGGCGGGGCCGGAGGCGGCGCTGAAGCTGCTGGACGGCTGACCCGCCGGGTCAGGTCCTGACCAGCGGGCAGCCGCCCTCGGCGATGGGGCGGAAGGCGTCTTCGGCCGGCACGGTGGCGCGCAGCTTGTAGAAATCCCACAGCCCGCGGCTTTCCGACGGCGCCTTCACCTCGAACAGGTAGGCGGGGTGGATCTTGCGGTTGTCCTCGCGGATGCGTCCGGGGCCGAAGGCGTCGTCGTCGGTGGGCATGCGCTTCATCGCCTCGATCACCGCCATGCCCGACTGCTTGGCGCGCGCGACGCCGACCTCCGTCACCGCCTTGAGGTAGTGGATGCAGCAGGAATAGGTGCCGGCGTGTTCCTGGTTGGGCATGTTGTCGGGCGTGCGGCGTAGGATGCGCTGCGCAAGGCCGCGCGTGCGGTCATTGAGGTCGTGGTAGAAGACCTCGCTCATCACCATGCCCTGCGCGGCCTCGAGCCCGATGCCGCGGATATCCTGCACGAACATGATCATGCCCGCGAGCTGCGCGCCGCGGCGCGTCAGGCCGAATTCATGCGCCTGCTTGACGCAGTTCACCATGTCGCCGGCCGCCATTGCCAGGCCCACCACCTTGGCGCGCGAGGCCTGCGCCTGCAGCAGGTAGCTGCTGAAGTCCGTCGTGCCCGGGAAGGGGTAGCGCGCCGCACCGGCCACGCGCCCGCCGGCGCGCTGCACGAAGCCGCCGGTGTCGCGTTCGAGCTGGTGGCCGAAGGCGTAGTCGGCGGTGATGAAGTACCAGGAATCGCCGCCTGAACGCACGGTCGCACCACCCACGACGTTCGCGAACATCCAGGTGTCGTAGGTCCAGTGGATGGTGTGGGTGCTGCATTGCGCGCCGGTCAGCGCGGAGGTCGCCGCACCGGACGCCAGCTGCACCTTGTCCTTCTCGCGCACCAGGTTGGCGACGGCGAGGGCGATGGCGGAATTGTTCACCTCGCACATCATGTCGACGCCGTCCTGGTCGATCCAGCGGCGTGCCAGGGCCAGCGCGGCGTCGGGGCGGTTCTGGTGGTCGCCCTGCAGCACCTCGACCCTGATGCCGCGCTGCGCGAGGCCGAGATCCTCCACGGCTTGCTGTGCCGCAGCCAGGCTGGTGGGGCCGGAAGTGGAGCGGTAGGGCCCCGAGAAATCCGCCAGCACGCCGATGCGGATCACCTGGTCCTGCGCGCGGGCGCGCGGCGCGCCGGTCAGGGTCGCGGCGGCGGCGCCGCCCAGGAGGTGGCGGCGGTCGATGCTGGTCATTGCGTTTCCCCGTCGTGCTTCGTATCGGCGAAGCTTCACGGGCGACCGCGCGCGATGCAAGCGCGGTGTCAGAAGCGGAAGTTGAGGCTCACCCCGGGGCTCGGCGCGTAATACACGGGCGGCGGCGGCGCGTAGTAATAGGCGCGCGGCGGCGGCGCGTAATACACCGGCGGCGGCGGGCGGTAGTACCGCGGCGGCGGCGGCGCGTAGTAGTAGGCGCGCGGCGGCGGGCCATACCCATAGCCATAGCCACGATCCCCGCGTCGCCAGCGGCCGCGGCCGCCCTCCCCGCCCTCGCCCACCGGCAGCAGCGCGGATTGGCGGGTCTGCGGCACATCCAGGAATCCGCTGGCACCGGCGCGCACCAGCGTGACGCCGGCGCCCTCGGTAAGGTCGGCTGCGGCGGCGGGCATGGCGGCCGCGCCGAAGGTGACATGCACCACGCCGAGCAGAACGGCGCTGATCGCCACGGGTCGCATCACTGTGGGTATCTCCCTTCCGCTGCATTCAACGCATGGCGTCCTGGGTTTCATCCTGCCATGGCGGCTTCATGGCAGTCCTGTCATGTGCGGGACACGATATCGGGAGATCACGCCGCATGCGAAGCGACACGCCGCCGATCGACGTGGTCTCCGCCATGCCGGGCATTGCCTGGCCCGCGCTGCCGGCCGGGCCGGGGGCGGCGCTGCTGGCGCTGCTGTTCCAGTTGCAGGGCACGCAATGGTGGCCGGCGGAGCGCATCGCGCGCGCACAGCGGCGGCAATTGGCAGCGCTGCTGGCACATGCGCGCGCGCAGGTGCCCTTCTACGCGTCCCGCCTGCCAGCCGCGCTGCCCGACCCTGACGATGCCGAAGCCTTCGAGGCCGCCTGGCGGGCCATCCCGGTTCTGACGCGCGACGAGATCCAGGCCGCGGATGCCAGCGAAGCGATGCTCGCCGACCATCTGCCCCCGGGGCATGGCGAGTTTCGCGAGGTCTTCACCTCGGGCTCGACCGGCCGGCCGGTGCGCGCGGTGCGCAGCCAGGTCTGGGAACTTGTCTGGAGCGCCTTCACGCTGCGCGACCACCTGTGGCATCGCCGCGACCTGACCGGCCGCATGGCCGTGATCCGCGAGAGCGGGCACGGCAAGGCGGCGTATCCGGAGGGCGATTCGCAGCAGGGCTGGGGCTTCTCCAGCGCCGGGCTTTTCGAATCGGGCCGCCTCGTCAGCCTGAACGTCACCACCCCGCCGGATCTCCAGGCGGAATGGCTGGCGCGGCAGGACCCGGACTACCTGCTCTCGCATCCGACCATCCTGCTGGCGCTGGCCGCGCAGGCGCCGCGTCCGGCGCGGCTGCGCCAGGTGATCTGCATCGCCGAGACGCTGCGCCCGGCTGCCCGCACGGCGATCCAGGCGGCCTGGGGCGTACCGGTGGTCGACATCTACAGCACGCGCGAGGCCGGCTATCTCGCGCTGCAATGCCCCGACCATCCGGGCCACCACCACATCCAGTCCGAGGGCGTGCGGGTCGAGGTGCTGCGCGACGACGGCGCGCCCTGCGCCCCGGGCGAGACCGGGCGCGTGCTGGTGACGCCGCTGCACAACCTGGCGATGCCGCTGGTCCGCTACGACATCGGCGACGCCGCGGAAGTCGGCCCACCCTGCCCCTGCGGGCGTGGGCTGCCGGTGATCACGCGCATCCTGGGGCGGCGGCAGAACATGCTGCGCCTGCCGGGGGGCGGGCGGCGCTGGCCGTTGCTGTCCTCGGGCGACCTGGCGGGGCTGGTGGCCGCGGTGCCGGGGCTGCGGCAGTACCGGATCGTGCAGACGGCGCTGGAGGCGCTGCGGGTCGAGGTGGTCGCGCCGGCGCCGCTGACCGAGGGCGAGGTTGCTGCCACGGCCGCCTGGGCGCGGGCGAAGTTCGGCGAGGGCTTCGCGGTGAGCGTGCGGCACCTTGCGGACCTGCCGCGCAGCGCCGCGGGCAAGGCGGAGGATTTCGTCTGCGAGGTGCCGGAGGACGCCTGACATGCCCGGCGCCGGACGGCACGTCCGCCGGCGCTGCGCGGCACGCCGGCGAAGGTGTCGCAACGCGTCGTGGGCAACCACTGCGGCGCCAGGCGGCATCGCGCAGCGGCCGATGGGCTGAACCACCGCGACGCCGCCGCCATCCACGCGCGTTCAACCGGGGTGCGTCAGGCGCAGCCGGGCAGCCGCAGCCAGCGCGTTGCGCCGGGGCTTCCGCGCCCGGCGGCGCCGCGCCATGCTCGCGCGTCACGATTGTCCGGAAGACCCCGACCATGGCGCTGCGCTGCGACCTCATCATCCGCGATGCCACCATCTTCGACGGCACGGGCGGGCCGCGCCGGCGGGGCGACGTGGGCGTCACCGGCGACCGCATCGTCGCGGTGGGCGACCTGGGCGGTGCCAGCGCAGATCGCGAGATCATGGCGCATGGCCGCGCCCTCGCCCCAGGCTTCATCGACGCCCACACGCATGACGACCGCGCGGTGATGTGCGGGCCCGACTGCATGACCTGCAAGATCAGCCAGGGTGTCACCACCGTGGTGGTCGGCAATTGCGGCGTGAGCCTCTCCCCCGCGCGCTTCAAGCGCCTGCCGCCGCCGCCGCTCGACCTGATCGGCGAGGAAGGCTGGTGGCGCTTCGACAGCTTCGGCGACTACGCGCATGAGCTGAAGAAGCGCGGCAGCGAGGTGAACACCTACGCCCTGGTCGGCCACCAGACCATGCGCGTCGAGGCCATGGATGGCGACGTGATGCGCGTGGCCAAGGATTCCGAGATCGAGCACATGCGCCTGCGGGTGAAGAACTCGCTGGCCGAGGGCGCGTCGGGCTTCTCCACCGGCCTGTACTACCCGCCCAACATGCATGCGACGACCGAGGAAGTGATCGCGGTGGCCGAACCGCTGCGCGCCATGGGCGGCATCTATGTCACGCACATGCGCGACGAGGCCGACCGGGTGCTGGCTTCGATCGAGGAAACGGCGAAGATCGGCAAGCGCGTCGGCGTGCCGGTCTGGGTCAGCCATCACAAATGCTCGATGCCGGAGAACTATGGGCGATCGACGCAGACGCTGCCGCTGATCGAGGCAATCAACCAGACCCAGGACATGTTCTTCGACATGTACCCCTACCCGGCGGGCTCCACCGTGCTGATGCCCGATCGGCTGCGCGACGACGTGAAGGTGATGATCACCTGGTCGATCCCGCATCCCGAGATGGCGGGGAAGTATCTGAGCGACATCGCGCGCGGCTGGAACACCGATATCCGCATGGCAGCCGAACGCCTGCTGCCGGCAGGCCAGGTCACCTGGCAGATGGACGAGGAAGACGTGCGGCGGATCATGGCGCATCCGATGTCGGTGATCGGGTCGGACGGCATCCCGCACGACGCGCATCCGCATCCGCGGCTGTGGGGGACGTTTCCGCGCGTGCTCGGGCTTTATGCTCGCGAGCTGCGGCTGTTCAGCGTGGAGACGGCGATCCACAAGATGACGGGGCGCACGGCGTCGCTGTTCGGGATGCTCGACCGCGGGGAGATCCGCGAAGGGGCCTATGCCGACCTGGTGCTGTTCGACGCGGATACCGTGATCGACCGCGCGACCTTCGAGGACCCCAAGCAAACCAGCCACGGGATCGAGGAAGTCTGGGCGAACGGCACTCCGACTTACGTCGCAGGCAAGGGCGCCACCGGCGAAAAGCCCGGCAGGCTGGTCACGCGCAACCGGGTGTAGCGGGGGCGCCGCCCCCGGACCCCCACCGGGGTGACAGTGTCACCCCGGACCCCGCCATCAATCGAGAACGCGGAAGATCGCCTCGATCTCCACCGGGATCTGGTTCGGCAGGCTCACGAACCCCACGGCCGATCGCGCGTGCTTCCCGTTCTCCCCCAGCACCGCCACGAACAAGTCGGAACAGCCGTTGATGACCTTCGGATGATCCGTGAACTCCGGCGTCGCATTCACCATCCCCAGCACCTTCACGCAGCGCAGCTTCGACAGCCCGCCCGCGCCCTCCGCCGCGGCCGCCAGCAACCCGAGGCCGACAAGACGCGCATACCCATACGCATCCTCGACACTCATCTCGCTCGGCACCTTTCCGCGCACCGGCACGCCATCCGGCCGCCGCGGCCCCTGCCCGCTCGTCCACAGCATGTCGCCCTCACGCCGCCAGGGCACGTAGCTGCCGATCGGCTTCGGCACCGGCGGCAGCGTCAATCCCAGCGCCGCCAATCGCTGTTCGGGTGTATCCTCGGCCATCGCTTCCTCCTCGAACTCGGACCCCGCCATGCGACACGCGCAACGCCGCCCCGGCAAGAGCGCACGTGTATGTCAGTATTACTGACCTAAAATCGCCCCATGGACCACCTCGCCCTGCTCGGCTTCGCCATCGCCATGTCGGTCACGCCGGGACCGAACGTGCTGATGGTCGCGGCCGGCGCCGCCAATGCCGGCGTGCGCGCCACCGTGCCGCATATGTGCGGCATCGCGATCGGCTTCGGCGCCATGCTGCTGATCGTGGGGCTCGGCCTCGCCGCACCCTTCGCCGCGCTGCCCTGGCTGCACACCGCGCTGAAATGGGGCGGGGCGGCATGGCTGCTGTTGCTGGCCTGGAAGATCGCCCGCGCCGGCGCACCGGGCGAAGGGCCACCGAAGCCGCCGCTCGGCTTCGTCGGCGCCGCGCTGTTCCAGTGGGTGAACCCGAAGGCGTGGATGATCGCCCTAGCTGCCATTCCCACCTTCACCACGCCGGATGGCGACATGCTGCGCCAGTCGCTGACCATCGCCGGCGCCTTCGCGCTGGTGGGCTTTCCCTGCACGTTGGTCTGGGCGCTGCTGGGTGCAGGTGCCTCGCGCCTGCTGCGCACGGATCGCGCGCTGCGCGGCTTCAACATTGCCATGGCGGTCCTGCTGGTGCTCTCGCTGATCCCGGCGCTGCGCTGACACGTCGCACTTCGTCACACCGCGTCGCGCGCATCCGCGGCAGGATGGCGCGCATGACGCTCCGCATCCTTCGCCGCCCGCTGCTCGGCGCCGCACTGCTGCTGCCGCTGCCCGCCCTTGCGCAGGGGCGCGTCGAGACACCGCGCCAGACCCGTGGCCCCTTCTACCCCGTGGCCTTCCCCGCCGACAACGATGCCGACCTGGTGCGCGTGCAGGGCGCCGCTGCGCAGGCCATGGGCACCGTCGCGCATCTGCGCGGCCGCGTGACCGACACGGCAGGCAGTGCCGTGGCGGGTGCGCTGGTCGAGATCTGGCAATGCGACGCGCAGGGCATCTATCGCCATCCGCGCGCGCCCGACACGCAGCGCTTCGACGCCAACTTCCAGGGCTATGGCCGCGTGCTGACGGACGCCAGCGGCGCCTATGCCTTCCGCACGCTGCGCCCCGCGCCCTATCCGGGCCGCACGCCGCATATCCATGTGCAGGTCACGCGCGCGGGCGGTGCGCCCTTCGTCACGCAGTTCTACGTCGCGGGCGAACCGCTCAACGCGCGCGACGGGCTGCTGAATGCGATCCGCGACCCGCGCGCGCGCGATGCCGTGATCCTGCCCTTCATCCCCGCCGATCGCATCGAGGCCCGCGCGCTGCTGGCGCAGGGCGACATCGTGCTCGGCTGAAGCGCTTCACGCGCCGCACGCCCGAGCGCTGGACCGCGCCGGGCGGGCGCGCCTACGCTCCGCGCCGGAGAAGGACACCGCCATGCGCCGCCTGACACTCGCCTTTCTGCTGAGCGCGACCACCGCGCTCGCCACCGAATTGCCGGTGCGCAGCGTGACACTCTCCTCCGCGGGCCTCGCGCAGGTGGAACGCGCGGGGGAGGTGCCGGCGGATGGGTCCGTCACCTTCCGCGCACCGACCGACGACGTGGACGACCTGCTGCGCAGCCTGATCGTGGTGGATACCGCCGGCACCGTCGAAGGCCTGCGCCTGCCCGCCCGGGACCTGGCCGGCGAGGCCTTCCGCGGCCTGCCGCTGCGCCCCGACGATTTCGAAAGCCGCGTGCGCTTGCTCTCGGCCCTGCGCGGGCAGGAAGCCGAGGCCGGCGGCGCGCGTGGGCGCATCGCCGATGCCGCCGAGGTGCCGCCTGTGGCGGGCACGCCGGGCGGGCTGCGCCTCACGCTGATCACACCCACGGGCCTTCGCACCGTGGTGCTGCGGGAGGGCGACGAGGTCACACTGACCGACACCGGCCTGGCCGCGCGCGTCGCCCGCGCGGCGGAGGCGCTGGCCGCCGCACGGTCCAACGACGAACGCCGCATCGAAATCCGCCTGCGCGCCGACCGGGCGCGGCAGGTGGCGGTGCTGTATGTGGCGGGCGCGCCGCTGTGGAAGCCGTCCTACCGCCTGCTCGTCCCGCCAATGGGGGCCCCTGCGGCCACGCCCACCAACGCGCGGCTGCAGGGCTGGGCGGTGGTCGAGAACGGGTCCGGCAGCGACTGGGATTCGGTGCGCCTGGCGCTGGTCTCGGGCGAGGCGGCCGCCTTCCGCCAGCGCATCTACGACCCGATCACGGTCGCACGGCCCGAAATGCCGGTGCGCGTCGCGGGCGCGGTGATGGTCACGCCGGACACCGGCGGGCGGCCCGTGCCGATCCCCGCACCGGCGCCGGCGGCCATGCCCCCGGCGATGGTCATGGCCGCGCCGGCGCCACAGATGGCCGCCCGCGCGCGCGCCCCGGATGCGCCTGGCGCGGCTCTCGGCGGTGCGCCCGCGCCGCCCGCCACGGCCGCCACGGCCGAGGCCTCGGCCGGGCGCGTCGCCTTCGTGCTGGCGGAACCCGTCACCATCCGCGCGGGCGAGACGGCGAACGTCCCGTTCCTCGATGTCCGCCTGCCGGCCGAACGCGTCTGGTGGATCCAGGACCTGACGGCGCGCTATCCGCTGCAGGCGGTGCGCATCCGCAATGCATCCCAGCACACGCTGCCTGATGGACTCGCCACCGTGTACGGAGCCGAGGGCCCGGAAGCAGGCGTGTTCCTGGGCGATGCCGAAATCCGCGCCATGCCCGCGGGCGACGGGCGCATCCTGGCCTTCGCGCGCGACCGCGACGTGCAGTTCAGCCAGGCCGGGACCACCACCGAACGCCCGGTGCGCATCGCGCTGCGCCGCGGCTTCGTGGCGATCGAGGTGCTGCGGCGCGAGGAAACCGCTGTCGCGATCGACCCCCGCGGGGCGCGCGGCACGCTGGTGATCGACGTGCCCCGCCGCCCCGGCGCCGATCCTCGCTTCACCATCGTGAGTGAAGGCGATTTCGGCCTGCGGCACGAAGTCGTGCTGGACGGGTCCGCGCAGACCCTGCGCCTGCCCTTCGAGCGTACCGTCCGCCAGGACATCCCGCTGTACGACACCTCGCTCGGCGAACCGATGCTGCTGCGCTGGCAGCAATTCGACATCGAGCAGAACCTGCGCCGCCTGCCCGGCGGCCCCGGCACCATGGAACGCCTGCAGGAGATCCTGGCCCGCACGCCGGAGGCGGTGCCCGGGCGCGCCGACCTTGCCGCCGTGGTCGAAGCGATGGGCGACCTGCGCCGCCTGCTCGACGAAGCACGGCTGCGCGCACGCACCTACCGCACCGCAGACCAGGCGCTGGCCCGCGCCCGCCAGGCCGCCGAAGACCGCACCGGCCCGGAACAACAGGAAGCGCGCCGCCGGCTGAACCAGGCGAGCCGCGAAGCCGACGCCGCGGGCACGGCCGCCGACCAGGCGTGGGAGGCGTGGCAGCGCGGGGTGGTGGCGCTGCTCCAGCGCGGGTCGTAACGCGGAGGGGGCTTTGCCCCCTCCGGACCTCCCCCACCAGGGGGCTACGGCCCCCTGGACCGCGGGATTGCAATCGGGGGCATGAGGGAGGGGCATCGTCGGCCACGCCGACGCGACAGGCACGCCATGCCCCTCCCTCATGCCCCCGATCAAGTCGAGGGTTCCAAGGGCCTTAAGCCCCTGGTGGGTTGGGGGTCCGGGGGAGGGCAAAGCCCTCCCCTGCTACTCCGGCTGCGCCCCGGAAATGCGCACCATCTCCGCCCAGATCGGCTTTTCGCGCGTCAGGCGTTCGCCGAGTTGTTCGGGTGTGGTGCC
Source organism: Roseomonas fluvialis (assembly GCF_022846615.1). Lineage (NCBI taxonomy): Bacteria > Pseudomonadati > Pseudomonadota > Alphaproteobacteria > Acetobacterales > Roseomonadaceae > Roseomonas > Roseomonas fluvialis. The sequence goes on along the minus strand of NZ_AP025637.1, from coordinate 2,054,529 downwards.
GAGCAGGCGTGCGCCCATGCCGATGGCGCGCTGTTGCAGCGCCGGGTCGGCGAAGGCGGTGCGGATTTCCTGTGACAGCCGGTCTGCCACGGCGCGCGGCATGCCGGCCGGTCCGGCCCACATGTGCCAGGGGCCGTAGGACAGGCCGGCAAAGCCCGCTTCGGCGAAGGTCGGCACGTCGGGCAGTGCGGGCCAGCGCTGCGGGGTGGTGACCGCCAGCGCGCGCATCCGCCCTTCCTGGATGACCGAGACGTAGGACGCCAGGTTGTCGACTGCGACCTGGATGTCCCCGCCCAGCATGGCCGGGATGGTCTGCGCCGCGCCGCGGAAGGTGATGTGTTCGGCCCTGATGCCGGCCTGCGCCATCAGGTATGCGCCCGACAGGTGGATGGTGGTGCCCACGCCCGAGGATCCGTAGCTGACGCCCTGCGGGCGTGCCTTGGCCCAGGTGACGAACTCCGCCAGCGTGCGCGCGGGCACGTGCTGCGCGGGCACCACGGCGACATTCGGCAACTCCCACATGGCGCTGATCCAGGCGAAGTCGCGGTCCGGGTTGTAGGGCAGCTGGCGGAACAGCAGCGGGTTGATCAGCAGGTTGTGCATGCTGACGGTGCCGATGGTGTAGCCATCGGGTGCGGCGCGCGCGATCGCCTCGGCGCCGATGTTGCCCGAGGCACCGGAGCGCGTCTCGACCACGAAGGGCTGGCCGAGGCGCTGCTGCATCAATTCGCAGGCGAGGCGCGTCATGACGTCGAGCGACCCACCGGGCGGGAAGCCCACGATCACGCGCACCGGGCGGTTGGGCCAGGGCGACTGGGCCAGCGCGGGTGCGACGAGCGGTGCGGCCGCGGCGGCGGCGATCAGGCTGCGACGATGCATCATGGCGCGGTTTCTCCCTGTGGTGTGGCAGTCGTTGGCTGAGGGTCGCGCTTCCGCAGGACCCGCGCGGCGGGCGTCCGGCGCGGCCCGGCCGCGCCTACACGCCGGGGCGGCCACGGCATCACGCGGATGGCCCCGGTCGCGCGGTCATTCCGGCTGCACGCCCGCGCGGCGCAGCACCGCCGCCACGCGCGGCAGATCGGCCCGCACGAAGGCGTCGAAGGCGGCCTGGCTGGCGTATTGCGGCTGCACCTCGACGCCCATCTCGCTGAGGCGCGGCGCGAGGCGCTGCATGCCGGCGTTGAAGGCAGCGTTCAGCGTGGCCTGCGCGGAGGCCGGCGTACGGACCGGCACGAAGGCGCCGAACCAGGCCTCGGCATTCCAGGCCGCCAGGCCGGATTCGCTGGCCGAGGGCACGTCGGGCAGCACCGCCGCGCGTGTCGGCCCCGCCACCGCGATGGCACGCACCGACCCGCCGCGGATATGGCCGATCGCCGAGGCCAGCGGGTCGATGCACATATGCGCGTTGCCCGCGATCACGGCCGCCATGGCCGGCCCGCCGCCGCGGAACTGCACCATCTCCATCTGGACGTCGGGCACCGCGGCGCGGAAGATCTCGGAGGCGAGGTGGTTGCCGCTGCCGATACCGGCCGAGGCGAAGTCGACCTTGCCCGAATTGGCGCGCAGCCAGGCCAGAAGCGACGCCATGTCGGTGATCGGCAGGCGGTTGTTCACCACCAGCACCTGCGGCACGCGGCCCAGATGCGCCACCGACGCGAAATCCCCCAGCACGTCGAAAGGCATACGGGAGACCAGGCTCGGCGCGATGACATGGGCGTTGGAGTGCAGCAGCACGGTGTGGCCGTCAGGGGCGGATTTCGCCACCGCCTCGGAGCCGATCAGCCCGGCGGCGCCGCCGGCGCGGTTCTCGATCACGATGGTCTGGCCGAGCTGCGCGCCGACCGTCTCGGCCAATGCGCGCGCCACCACGTCGGTGGCCCCGCCCGGGGCGAAGGGCACCACCACGCGGACCGGGCGGTCGGGGCGCCAGGCGCCCTGCGCGCGGGCGATTGCGGGGGTCGCGAGGGCAAGCGCCAGGGCGGCGCGGCGTGCGGTCATGGCGGTCGTTCTCCCTGTGGCGCGGCATCTGGCGGCCGGCCTTGGTGAGTACAGCATGGCACGGCCGTGGCGCCCGTGCAGCCAGCCAGCGTCCACGCCAGCCCCGACACCGCCGGCACGGCCGCCGACCAGGTTTGTGAGGCCTGGCGGCGCGGAGGGGGCTTTGCCCCCTCCGGACCTCCCCCACCAAAGGCCTAAAGGCCCTTGGAACCCTCGACTTGATCCGGGGAATTAGGGAGGGGCATCGTCAGGGCCTCCGTCGCGAAACGCGCGCCCTGCCCCTCCCCAATTTTTCCGATTTGATCGCGATCCAAGGGGCCGTTGCCCCTTGGTGGGTGGGGTCCGGGGAGGGCAAAGCCCTCCCCCGCGCGACCATCCGCCGCTACTCCGGCTGCACGCCCGCGGCGCGCAGGATGCGCGTGTAGGAATCGATGCCGTCGCGCACCAGCGCCATGACCTGCGCGTTGGTCTCGAAGCCCGCGCGCGGGGCCACGCCGGTCAGTTCGTTCAGCCGCGCGGCGCTCTGCTGGATCGCCTGCCGGAAGGCCGTGCCCATTGCGGCCACGGCCTCGGGCGGCGTGCCCTTCGGGGCCACGATGGGGAAGAACTCCTCGTGCACCACGCCCGGGATGCCGGCTTCGGTGGCGTTGGGCACGTCGGGCAGCGCGGGGCTGCGCTGGTCGGACAGCACCGCGAGCGCACGCAGCGCCCCGCCGCGCACCTGGCCGATGGCGGACGCCATGGTGGGTGTGCCGAAATGTGCCTCGCCCGAGACCATCGCCGCAATGCCGGGGCCGCCGCCGCGGTAGTGCACCGTCTCGGCCTCGACGTTCATGCGGCTCATGAACAGCAGGCCGCCGATATGCGGGCCGCTGCCCAGACCCGCCGAGGCGTAGTTGAAGCGCCCGGGGCTGGCGCGCAGCAGGGCGACGAATTCCTGCGCGGTGCGGGCCTCGACGCGCGGGTTCACCACGAGCAGGTGCGGCGAGAAGCCGGCCACCGCCACGCCCTCGAAATCGGTCAGCGTATTGTAGGGCATGCGCGAGACCATCGCCGGCACGGTCGCGAGCGAACTGTTGATGAGCAGCGTGTAGCCATCCGGGGCCGAACGCGCCGCGGCCTCGGAGCCGATCACGCTGCCGGCGCCCGCGCGGTTGTCGATGATGATGGGCTGGCCGAGGATCTGCCCGGCGGATTCCGCGATGATGCGCCCCACGATGTCGTTCGACCCGCCGGGGGCCGCGGGCACGATCAGCCGGACCGCGCGCGTGGGCCGCCAGGCGGCCTGGGCGCGGACGATGGCCGGCGTGGCGAGGCCCATGGCAAGGACAGCGCGGCGGGTGGTCATGGCTTGGTCTCCCCAGATGGCGCGGCGTCTGTCGGCCGGCCTTGTTGCAAGGCGTCGCACCGGAGGTGCGCGGGTGAAACGCACCGGAGGTGCGCGGGTGAAGCGCACCGGACGTGCGCGCGTAGATCGCCCGGCGACTGCCCGGGCGGTCCGCGGCGGGGCTGCGCGCCCCGCCCGCCGCCTCACTCCGGCTGGACGCCGGCGGCGCGCAGGATGCGCGTGTAGTCCTCGACGCCCTCGCGCACGAGGGTCATCACCTTGGCGTTGGTGTCGAAGCCCTCGCGCGGGGCCACGCCGGCGAGTTCCGTCAGGCGCGCCGAACTCTGCTGGATCGCCTGGCGGAAGGCGGCCCCCAGCGCGGCGATGATCTCGGGCGGCGTGCCCTTGGGCGCGGTGATGGGGAAGAACTCCTCGAGCACCACGCCCGGGATGCCGGCCTCGGTCGCGCTGGGCACGTCCGGCAAAGCGGGGCTGCGCTGTTCGGCCAACACCGCGAGCGCACGCACGCCGCCGCCGCGGATCTGCCCGAGCGAGGACGCCATGGTGGGCGTGCCGATCTGCGATTCGCCCGCGACCAGCGCCGCCACGGCCGGCCCGCCGCCACGATAGTGCACCGGTTCGGTCTGCAGGTTCATCCGGTTGGTCAGCACCAGCCCGGCGATGTGCACGCTGCTGCCGATGCCCGCGGTGGCCAGGTTGAAGCGCCCGGGATTGGCGCGCACCAGGGACACCATCTCGGCCGCCGTGCGGGCCTCGAAGCGCGGGGTGACCACCAGCGTGTGGGGCGAGAAGCCGGCCACCGCCACGCCCTCGAAGTCGGTCACCGCGTTGTAGGGCATGCGCGCGACCACGGCGGGCACCGCGGCATGCGCGCTGTTGATCAGCAGCGTGTAGCCGTCGGCCGGCGCACGCGCGGCGGCCTCGCTGCCGATCACGCTGCCGGCGCCGGCGCGGTTCTCGATGACGATGGCCTGGCCAAGGATCTGCCCGGCGGGCTCGGCGATGATGCGTCCGACGATGTCGTTCGACCCGCCCGGCGCGAAGGGCACGATCAGGCGCAGCGGGCGGGAGGGCCGCCAGGCGGACCCCTGCGCCTGCACGAGGGCGGGCGCGGCGAGCCCTGCCACGGCGAGTCCGAGGGTCGTGCGGCGTGTCGGCATCATGGAAAATTCTCCCTGGCGATGGCTTGCGGGCCGCCCGGTATGGCCGGACGTGCCGTCTTGGACGTGTCGTTTTAGCGCGAACCGCCGCCGCCGCCACCCCCGGCATGGATCAAGCGGCCGCGCCGCGCTATCCGGATGACAGCCCAAGGGAAACGCCGCCGCATGACCACCGCCGCGCAACGACTGATCGACTTCCTGGCTGCACAGGGCATCGACCGTGCCTTCTGCGTGCCCGGCGAATCCTACATCGCGCTGCTCGATGCGCTGCACGCGCATCCGGCCATCGACCTGGTGACCTGCCGCAGCGAGGGGGGTGCCGGGTTCATGGCGGTGGCGGATGCCAAGTTGACCGGGCGGCCGGGGGTGGTGCTGGTCTCGCGGGGCCCCGGCGCCTGCAACGCGTCGATCGCCGTGCATACGGCGGAGCAGGATGCGACGCCGCTGATCCTGCTGGTCGGCCAGGTGGAAAAGCGCGACCTGCGCCGCAATGCCTTCCAGGAGATCGACTACGCGCGGATGTTCGGTGGCATCGCGAAATGGGTGGGCGAGGCGACGGCGGCCGACCAGGTGCCGGAACTCATTGCCCGCGCCTATGCCATGGCGATGCAGGGCGTGCCGGGGCCGGTTGTTCTCTCGTTGCCCGAGGACATCCTGGCCGAGCCCTGCGCCGCGGCCGAGGTGCCGGCCACGCTGGTGGCCCCTGCCCTGCCCGCGGCCGCCGACGTGGCGCGCCTTGCGTCCCTGCTGCGCGGCGCTGAGCGGCCGATCGTGCTCGCCGGCCATGCCTTCGACCGGCCCGGCGCGCGCGAGGCGCTGCAGGCTTTCGCGGAGGCGTGGCGCGTTCCCGTCGCGGTGTCCTTCCGGCGCCAGGATTTGTTCGCGAACCACCACGCGCTCTATGCGGGCGACCTCGGCCTGCGCAACCCGGATGCGCAGCGCGAGGCCTTCGCGCAGGCCGACCTGGTGGTGGCGCTGGGCACGCGGCTGACCGACATCACGACGCAGGGCTGGACCTGGCCGGCGGCGGGGCAGCGCCTCGTGCATGTGTGCGCGGAGCCGCGCTTCCTCGGCTGGCAGTTCCCGGCCGAAGTGGCGCTGGCCGCCGACGCGCCGGCGGTGCTGGCGGCACTCGGCGCCGAATCGCCCGCCGCGCCGCCGGCGCGCGACGCCTGGAACGCACGCCTGCGCGCGATCCATGTGGCGGATTGCGGCATCCGCCCGGCGCAGCACGCCGACGGCGTCGCCTTCGCGGAGGTCGCGCGGCGCATCGGGGAACTGGCGACGCCGGACGCGATCGTGACGCTCGATGCCGGCACCTTCGGCGCGCCCTTCTACCGCAAGGTCGCCTGGACGCCGCCGCAGCGGCTGCTGGCCCCGGTTTCCGGGGCGATGGGCTTCGGCGTGCCGGCCGGTGTCGCGGCCGCGCTGCGGTATCCCGGCCGGCAGGTGATCGCGGCGGTCGGCGATGGCGGGGCGTTGATGACCGGCGGCGAATTCGCCGTGGCGGTCGCGCGTGGCGTGCCGCTCAAGATGATCCTGTCGGATAACGGGTCCTATGCGTCGATCCGCATCCACCAGGAACGCGCACATCCGGGGCGGGTGAGCGGCACAACGCTCGAGAACCCGGATTTCGCCGCCTGGTGCGGCTGCTTCGGCGTGCCGGTGACGCGCATCGACGGCACGGCGGACATGCCGTCGCTGGCGGCGGCGCTGGCCGCGCCGGGGCCCGGGGCGATCGTGGTGCGGACCTCGCTGGCGGCCGTGCTGCCCGCGCCCGCGATGCGCGCCGCGGAATAGCGCGCCATGGCGCCGCTGCCGCCGGGGGCGCTGGCGCGGCTGGACGCGACCGACCCGGCGCTGCCGCCGGCCGCGCGCCTCGCCGCTGCGGCGCTGTCGGCTGGCGATGTGGCGGATGCCCTGGCACTGGCGCGCGCCGCCATCGACGCCGCCCCACAGGATGCCGCGCTGCGCATCGGCATGGCCGTGCTGCAGGCGCAGCGCGGCGCGCCGGCCACCGCCGTGGCCACCGCCGCGCCGCTGCTGGCCGCGGCAGGCACGGACGCCGTGCTGGCCGACCGCATCGGCATGCTCGGGGATACGTTGTCGCGCTACGGGGCGCCGGCCGAGGCCTGCACGCTGCTGCGCGCGGTGTGGCGCGCCAGCCCCCGCCCGGTGATGCTGCGCGCGCTGCTGGCCGCGGGCCTGCCGACCTATCGGCGCAGCCTGAACGAGGCGCCGGACGATCCGCTGCTGGCGGACCTCGCCGAGGCCGCGATCTCCGCGGCCGGGGCGCTGCCGGCGGCCGATCTGGCGGAACTGGTGCGCCTGGCCGGCGATGCCGGGCAGGACGGCGTGGTGCGCGCTCTCGGCCTGGCGGCGCTGGCGGCCGGTGGGGCGCGCCACGCCGGGCGCGTGATGGGCTTCGCGGGGGCGGACCCGATGGCCGAGGGGCTCGCGCTGCTCGCCACCGGGCGCGGCACCGAGGCCGGCATCGCCTTCGAGGCCGCGCTGCTGGCCGCCCCTGACGACCCGGCGGCGCTGTTCAACGCCGGCATGGCCGCGCTGGCGGCGGGGGATGCGCCGCGGGCCGAGGCGCTGGTCAGCGCGCTGCCGGCCTGCGGCGCCGAGCGCATGGCCGGCGCCGCCTGGCCGCGCTTCGGCGAATGGACCTGGCCTCACGCAGGGCCGCCCGCGCCGCCGCCGCCGGGCCAGGACTGGCCGCGCATCCGGCTGGTGACGCCCTGCTTCAACCCGGGGCCGTGGCTCGAGGAGACGATCCTGTCGGTCGCCGCGCAGGGGTATCCGGCGGTCGAGCATGTGGTGGTCGACGCCTGTTCGACCGACGGCACCGCGGCGCTGCTGGCGCGCCACCGCCACCTGCTGCACGACGTGATCGTGGGCCCGGACAGCGGCCCGGCGGAGGCGATCCTGAAGGGCCTGGCCGGCAGCGAGGCCGACCTGCTGGGCTGGATCAACGCCGACGACGTGCTGGCACCCGGTGCGCTGCACCATCTGGGCGCGGCATTCCGCGACGCGCCTGGCACCGACATCGTGCACGGCTTCACGCTGGCGCATCGCGCCCGGCGCGTCCTCGGCGTGCATCGCGCCCTGGTGGGCGGGCCGCAGGGTTTCACGACCGCGGGCCTGGCCGACGTGTTCGGCCGCTGGGCGCAGGGCGACTTCTTCCTGCAGCCCGAGGCACTGGTCGCGCGCCGCTTCTGGGAGCGGATCGGGGCGGGGCTCGATACGTCGCTCGGCGCGGTGTTCGATTATGAATTGTGGCTGCGCGCGGCGGCGGCCGGGCCGCGCATCGCCTCGGTGGCCTGGCCGGTGGTGTTCTACCGGCTGCACGCGGCGCAGCGCAGTGCCGGGCGGGCGTGGGTGGCGGCGGAGCAGGTCGCGGTCCGCGACCGCTTCGCCGCGCCGGCACCGCCGCCCGCGCGCGACGCGGCGATCCGCGCGGGCCTGCGCGCGGCGCTGGCGCAGGCCCCGGTGCGGCTGCTGGTGCTTGATCCGCGCGCCGCCGAGACGTTGCCCGCCGAGGGTACTGCCACGGCCCTGGCGGCGCTGGCATCGCAGGATATCGCGGCCGCCATCGCGGCGCGTCCGCCGGCCGACGCCGCCAGCCTGGACCTGGTGGTGCGCCTGCTGCGGGCGCATGACGGCGCGGACTGGGTCGGCCCGCTGCGCGCAACGGGCTTCGCCGGCCCGCTGGTGGGCTGGATGCTGGAGGATGACCGCGACGCGGCGGCGCACCACGACATGCTCCGCGCGATCGATGTCGCGGTGCCAGCGCGCGCGGCGCGGCGCAGCGCGTTGCTGCAGGAGGCCGCGCTGGTGTTGCCCGCGATCGCCCCGCCGGGCCGCGACGACCTGGCCCCTGCGCTGCTGGCGCTGGTCGCGGCGCTGCGCAGCGCGGCAGGCTGAACGCGCGCCGGGCAGCCCGGCGCCGGGGCGTCGCCGCGCGTGGCTGCCAGCCCGCGGCACGCGCCCGAAGGCGGCAGCCCGGCGCCGCAGCGAAGTACTTCACAGGCCCTTGCGCGCGATGCTGCGCGGCCTCGCGGCTTCGTGTTATGTTCCACTTGGCATGATCCGGGGCCTCCGCACGCTCATTGTCGCCTTCGCGCTGTTGTTGCCGGCCCTGCCGGCAGCCGCGCAGCCGGGTGCGCGCGTGGCACTGGTGATGGGGGTGGGTGCCTATCGGGCCATTCCGCCGCTGGCGAACCCGGCCAACGACGCACGCGCCCTGGCCGAGACGCTGCGCCGGCTGGGCTTCGACACCGACCTGGTGCTGGACCCTGACCGCAACGCCATGGAGCAGGCGGTGCGCCGGCTGGGCCAGCGGGCGGTGGGCGCCGAGGCAGCCCTGTTCTTCTACGCCGGCCACGCGCTGGAATTCGGCGGTCGCAACTGGCTGCTGCCGGTGACGACCGATGTCCGCAACGATCGCGACCTGCGCTTCGAGGCGCTGGATCTCGACAGCGTGCTGGCGCAACTGGAATCCGCGCGGGTGTCCATCGTGCTGCTGGACGGCTGTCGCGACAATCCGTTCAGGCTGCGCCTTGCGTCGGCCACGCGGGGCATCGCCACGGCGCCGGGCCTGTCGCCGGTGCGCGCGGCGGTCGGCACGCTGATCGCCTTCGCCACCGCGCCTGGCGAGGTGGCCGAGGACGGCAACGGCACCCACAGCCCCTTCACCGCCGCGCTGCTGCGCAAGATCGGCACGCCGGGGCTGGAATTGCGCTCCATGATGGCCGAGGTGCGGCGCGAGGTGCGCGAAGCCACCGGCGGGCGCCAGGTGCCCTGGGAGCACTCCGCGATGGAAGGGGCCTTCTACTTCATCCCCGCCGCGATCACGGTGCCGCAGGCGCAGCCCCCGGCCGCCGCCGCCGCACCACGCGACGACCGCGCCGAAATCCTGTTCTGGGAGAGCGTGCGCGCCGGCAATACCGCGGCGGATTACCGCGCCTATCTGGAACGCTTCCCAGCCGGCACCTTCGCGCCGCTGGCCCGCGCGCGGCTGTCGGCCATGGAGGCACCGCCGGCGGCGGTCGCGGCGGCCGCACCGGTGCCGGCCCCGGCCGCGCCCGCGGTGGCGCAGCCGGCGGCGGCCGCGGTGCGCCTGACCGCCGTCGAGCTCGCGCGGCGCGTGCCCAATGTGTCGCCCGCCCATGCCCGCAGCACGGCCGAGGGCTACCTGGCCGCGCCGGGCCCTCACCGCGCGCTGGCGGTGAACCCGGACCGGCAGACCAGCTTCCGCGTGCAGGGCTTCTCCTCGTCCGAGGATGCCGAGCAGGTGATGCTGGAACGCTGCCAGCTCACCTTCGGCACGCCCTGCATCCTGGTCGCGGTGAACGACACGGTGGTGCCGCCGGGGCTGGCCGACCGGCGGCGCGACATGCCGCGCATCCAGCACGCCGGCGCCTATGACCCTGCCCTGGTGCCGGGCATCGCCGCGCGCCGGCGGGCGGAGATGGCGGAGGTGATGGGCTATGCGGCGCAGCCCGGAGCCAAGGCCATGGCGCTGCACCCGCAGGGCCGCGTGGCGGTGGCGACCAGCGCGCGATCGCCGGAGGACGCGGCGCAGCGCGCCCTCGCGGCCTGCCGGACCATGGCGCAACGCGAAAGGCTGCCGGGGAATTGCACGCTGTATGCGCTGGGCGACCAGGTGGTGCTGCCGCAACGCATGGCGTCGCGCTGAGGCGGTTCAGACCGCGCGCACGCGCCCCGCGGCATCGGGCGGAATCAGGCCGAAGGGGTCGAAGACCAGCGGCGCCGCACCCGCCAGCACGGCCAGGTCGAAGGCACGGTGCGGGGTGCCGAGCACCAGTGCGTCGGCCTGCGCGTCGGCCGGGTCGGCCACGCGCGGGATGTCGTCGAGCATCGGCGGCGCCTCGCCCAGCACCGGGTCGCACCACAGCGCCTGCGCCCCGGCCGCGACGAGGCCCTGCAGCAGCGCGACCGGCGCGGCGCCGCGCAGATCCGCCACGTCGGGCTTGTAGGTGACCCCCGCGACGACGATGCGCCGGCCTTCCAGGCTGCCGCCGAAGGCCTCGGCGACCGCGGCGGCGACGCGGCCCGGCCGCGCCTCGTTGCCTGCCAGCGCCAGGTCGAGCAGGCGGGAGGGGGCGCCGGCCGCGCGCGCTTCCTGCTGGAGGTAGGCCGGGTCGACCGGGATGCAGTGGCCACCGGCGCCCAGCCCCGGCCAGAAGGGGGCGAAGCCGAAGGGCTTGGTGGCGGCGGCCGACACCACCTCGCGCGTCGGAACGCCGAGCGCAGCGAAGGCCGCGTGCAGCTGGTCGATCAGCGCGACATTGACCAGACGATAGGTGTTCTCGAGCAGCTTGGCGCATTCGGCGACCTCGGGGCTGCTGACCGGCACCACCGCGTCGGTCACGCGGTCCCAGAAGGCGCGCGCGCGCGCCATCGAGGCCGCGTCGGGCGCGCCCAGCAGGCGCGGGATGCGCCGCGGGCCGCCCCGCGCATCGCCGGGGTTCTCGCGTTCGGGAGACACGGCGAGGAACACATCGCGCCCGACGCGCCAACCCTCCTGTTCGAGTGCGGCACGGCACAGCCCATTGGTCGCCCCGGGCTGACAGGTCGAGACGAGGCAGGCGAGCGCGCCGCGCGGCATCCGCGCGCGGCAGGTGGCGAAGGCCGCCCGCACCGCCGACAGGTCCGGCCGGCCGGCCGCATCGAGCGGCGTGGGCACGCAGACCAGCCAGGTGGTGGCGGGCGGCAGCCCAGCGGGGTCGGCGGTGGTGCGCAGCGTGCCGGGCCCGCCGGTGGCGCGGAAAGCGTCGTCCGCCGCGGCGCCGGCGGCGGGCGAGAGGTCGAAGCCCGTGACCGCGAAGCCGGCGGCCGCGGCTTCCAGCGCCAGCGGGCGGCCGACATAGCCGAGCCCGATGACCACCACCTCCCCGGCGGGAGCCAGGGCGGGCAGCGGCGCGTCGGGGCGGAGGCCGGTGTCAGGCATCGCCGTCAGAGTGTATTAAGGCGATACGAATTTCAACCTTAAGGTGAATTGCGTCGTAGCCTTCCCGGCACCGCCCCCTGGTCCGCGCCCGCGCGATGCGCGAAACAGGGGAGCCGGAAACAGGGGTGGCGGAATGCGCGGGATGATCGGGCGGGCGGCGGCATGACGGGCCAGGTGAACCACGTCACGCATCCGCTGGTGCAGCACAAGCTGACCCTGATGCGCGAGAGCAGCTGCGCATCGAGCGACTTCCGCCGGCTGCTGGGCGAGATCGCAGGGCTGCTCTGCTACGAGGTCACGCGCGACCTGCCGGTCGAGCAGGTGCCGATCTCCACACCGCTCGAACCCATGATGGCGCCGCGCATCGCCGGGCGGAAGCTGGTGCTCGCCCCCGTGCTGCGCGCGGGGCTGGGGATGCTGGATGGTATGCTGGCGCTGGTACCCGCCGCGCGCGTCGCGCATGTGGGGCTGTACCGGGACCCGGCGACGCTGCAGGCGGTGGAGTACTACTTCAAGGCGCCCTCGGACGTGGCGGAGCGCACGGTACTGCTGCTCGATCCGATGCTTGCGACCGCGCATTCGGCGGTGGCGGCGGTGGATCGCTTCAAGGCGCGCGGGTGCACCGACATCCGCTTCGTGTGCCTGCTGGCCGCACCCGAGGGCATCGCGCATTTCCACGACCGGCATCCGGACGTGCCGCTGTGGACGGCGGCGATCGACCGGGCGCTGGACGACCACGGGTATATTCGGCCTGGGCTGGGGGATGCCGGGGACCGGATGTGGGGGACGCGGTAGTTATCGTGCCCTCAGGCGCCGGGCGCGGCCTCCGGCCGCTTGGCTTGCGCGCCGTGCGCTCCCGGATCGCTGCGCGATCCGTTCTTGTGCCCTCAGGCGCCGGGCGCGGCCTCCGGCCGTTTGGCTTGCGCGCCGTGCTCCCGGGTCGCGCATCCGCGCGATCCGCGAGACGCCACGCCGCCGTCAGGCGCGAACCGGGTTGAGCCGCCAGATCGTCAGGTTCAGGAAGGCCGCGAAGCTCACCCAGGCCAGGTAGGGCAGCAGGATCAGCCCAGCCGTCTGGCTGATCGGCAGGAACAGGATGATCGTGGCCAGGATCGACAGCCACAGCCCGATGACCTCGACGAATGCCAGGTCCGGCCGCCGCATCCCGAAGAACACCGCCGACCAGCCCGCATTGAACAGCAGTTGCACGCCATAGACGCCGAGCGCCAGCGCGCCGCCGGCGAAGCCGACCTCACGCCACACCAGCCAGCCCGCCACCGCGTTCAGGATGTAGAGCACCGTCCAGGCCGGCGCGAAGGCCCAGTTCGGCGGGTTCCAGGACGGCTTCGCCAGGCCCTCGTACCAGGCGCCGGGCTTGAAGACGGCGCCGGACAGCGCGACGACGAAGTTCGCGCCGATGAAGCCGAGGAGAGGCAGCCAGTATTGAATGTCCATCACGGTCCATATGGCAGGCGGCGGAGATATTTTCGATACGCTCAGGCGACCCGTCTGGTTGCCGGCAGGCTCGCCATGGCGGCGCGGAAGGCATCGAGCGTCTGCGCCACGTCCTCGGCCGTATGCGCGGTGGAGAGGTAGTACTTGCTCTCGCCCTTCAGGATCCCGCGCGCGCGCAGCACGCCGTTGACGTGCTTCTGCATCGCGGTGTCCTGGCGGCAGATGGCGCGGTAGTCGCGCATGTCGCCATCGGCATAGACCACGTCGAACATCACCGCCTCGCCCACCACCTGGGCCGGGATGCCGGCCTCGTGGATCAGGCCAGTCAGCCCGTCCATCAGCGACCGGCCGGTGGCGAAGACACCCTCATACGCGCCGGGTTCGCGCAGCACCTCGAGCGTCGCGAGGCCCGCCGCCGCGGCGACCGGATTGCCCGACAGCGTGCCGACCTGCATCAGGAAGCCGTCCTCGGCCACCGCCGCGCGGTCGAAATGCTTCATCATCTCCGCACGCCCGGCCACCGCGGCCAGCGGGAAGCCGCCGCCGATGATCTTGCCGAGCGTGCAGATGTCGGGGGTCACCCCGTAGTGTTCCTGCGCGCCGCCATAGGCGAAGCGGAAGCCGGTCACGACCTCGTCGAAGATCAGCGGGATGCCCAGGCGCGCGGTCACCTCGCGGATGGCGGCGAGGAAGCCGTGCTTCGGCGGGATCAGGCGCTGGAAGGGCTCCAGGATGACGCCGCCGATCTCCTGCGCGCGGGCCTCGATCAGGCGCACCGCGGCCTCGGTGTCGTTGAAGGGCGCGACCAGCACCTCGTTGCGGATGGCGTCGGGGATGCCGGCGCTGTCGGGCACGGCTTCGGGGAAATTCGCGAGGCGCTTGGGCGCGAGGCTCATCATCCCCCAGTCGGACATGCCGTGGTAGCCGCCCTCGAACTTCACGATCTTCGGCCGGCCGCTGACCGCGCGCGCCAGGCGCATCGCATAGGCGTCGGCCTCGCTGCCGGAGGAGACGAAGCGCACCTGGTCGGCGCAGGCGACGGCGTCCACGATGGCTTCCGCGAGGCGGATGCCCGGTTCGCTGTTGGCGAAAAAGGTGGTTCCGCGCGGGATCTGCGCGAGCACCGCCGCGGTCACCGCGGGGTGGTTGTGGCCGATGAACATCGGCCCGGAGCCCAGCAGGTAGTCGATGTAGTCGTTGCCCGAGACATCGCGCACGTGCCCGCCCTGGCCTTCGGCCACCACGATGTCGGGCGCGAAATTGCCGAAGCCGCCGCCGGGCAGCACGCGCCGCGCGGCCTCCATCAGCGCCTGTTCCGCCGCGCCCTTCGCGATGCCCGCCATGATGGTGCTCCTTGCGTGATGCGCGAAGGCTAGGACGGCGCGCGTCGCCACGCTACCGCGGCGCCGCAGGGGTGCTGCCCGCCGCCTCCTGCCCGATGCCGAAGATGCCGCGCAGGAAGCCGGGCGTGAGCGCGGCCAGCGGGTTCACGCTCACCGAAGGGTCGGCCAGCGGGCCGCGCATCCGGTAGGTCGCGGCGAACAGCCCGCCGCCCTGCTCGGGGCTGAAGATGCGCCCGAGGATGGGAATGCGCCCGAGCAGCGAGTTGAACACATAGGCCGGCACGATGGTGCCCTCCATGTCGATCGTCTCGCGCAGCCGGTCGATGCGCCCCCTGGCGGTGACGCCCAGCGAGACCGAGAAGGCGCGCGCATCGTTCAGTACCAGCGCCTCGCGCGTCAGCACGAAGGGCGCGGTGAGTGATGCGAAGGACAGGCCGCGCTGGTCGAGTGCTTCGAATACGCCGAACACCGTCATGGCCTGCAGCAGCTTGGCGAGCGCCGGCGCATCGCGCACCGCGAAATCCTCGAGCGTCGCATTGCCCGACAGCGGCGCGTTGGGTCGCGCACTGGCATAGGTGGCATCGACCGCGAGCCGCCCGCCCTGCACGGTGCGCAGCACGCCGAAGGCGCGCAACAGGGCGCCACCATCGTCGGTGGCGATGCGCAGGCGCCGCAGCGCCGCCTCCTGCGCGATGCGCATGGTGAAGGGCGCGCTGCCGCCGGCCACCGTGCCGGTCAGGTCCGCCGCCAGGATCACGCCATGGCCATCCACGCGCGTGGTCGCGCTGACGCCCGTCAGCGCCTGGTCGCGGGCCAGCAGCATGCGGTCGAAGCGCGCCTCCACCGCGGCGCCCGGCCCGGGCGAGGACTGCGCGCCCTGCGCCGGCGGGGGTGCGGCGGCGAGGACCGGGACCAGGTCCAGCACTGGCCCGCGCATGCCGATCGTCCAGTTGCCGGTCCGACCGGCGGGTGGCGCGATCTCGGCGGTGAAGCGGTTGCGACCCAGGTTGCCCTGCTGGATCTCGATGCGCTGCGGGATGTTGTCGCGCGGGTTGATCGCGCGCCCGCGCAGCAACGTATCGGGTGCCTCCACGCGGATGGCGTCGATCGATACGAGCGACCCGTTCAGCATCACGATGGTCGCCTCGCCGGTCGCGCGCACGCCGGGCGGCTTGGCCCAGGCGAGCGGTTCCACCGACAGCCGTGCCGCCGTGAGATCCGTGCGCAGCTGCATCCGCCCCTGGCCGTTGCGCCGCGTCTCGCCGCGGATGTCGATGCCCACCTGCCCTTCCACCAGCGGCCGCGGGTCGAGCCCGAGCCCGGCCAGCTGCGCCGCATCGGCGCGGCCCACCGCGGTTTCGCGCGCGACAACCTGGCCCGCCGGGCCTGGGCGGAAATCGGCCTCCTGAGTCAGGCGCAGCTGGATGCCGGCGAGCGTCGCGGTGCCGTTGACGCGCAGCCCCTCGGTGTCGGCCGCGAAGTCGAAGGCGCCGCGCTCGATGTCGCGGCCGAGGATGGCGCGCGGCACCCGCACATCCGTGCCGCGGCCCGAGGCGTTCACGCGCACCGCCTCGGTCGGCACCTCGCTGAGCAGCGGCAGCGAGACCTGCAGCCGCGCCTCGCGCAACGTGCCGGTGATGGCGGTGATCGGCGGCGGGCGGCGTTCGAACAGGCGCAGCCGCGGGTGGCGCAGCAAGGCCCAGACATCCGCGAGCGGCCCGGCGGCAACCAGGTTGATCTCCGCCGTCTCGGGTTCGGTGTCGAAGCCGATGCGCACCGCGCCCTCGCGCACCACGATCCCGGTGCCGGATTGCTGGCCCGCCGCGACATCGATGGTGATGGCATCGAGCGCGAAGTTGGCCCGCCCGCGCACGCCCTCGGCCGGCGGGATCGGGCGCAGCCAGTGGACGGTCACGTCCTCGGCCAGCGCGCTGCCCTCGAGGGCCGTGATGCGTACCGCGCCGGTCGCGACATCGCCGGCGACGGCGATGCGCCAGGCACCGTCGCGCGCGACACCGGCGGTCAGGTTCGCGGTAAGCCAGCCGCGCGCGCCGGGCGCGATGCCCGCGGGCCAATGCTGCGGCAGGTCGCCCAAGGCCAGGCGGTCCACGCGCAGCCGCGCCTCGCCCTGCCAGGCCTCGCCATCGAGCCGCGCCTGGCCGGATGCCTCGATCACGGGCGGGATGGCGCCGACGCGCGCGGGCGCGGGCCGCAGCACCGCGCGGTCCAGCGTGAGCACCTGGCCGTCGAGCGTGAGGTCCGCCTCCGCCGCGCCTAGCAGCACGCGCCCGCGCGCGCCGAGGTCGATGGCGCCGCCGCCCACCCGCAGCCGCGCCTGCGCGCGCGAGGGCAGCCGCAGCCCCGCGATCTGGACGTCGAGCGCGATCGAGGCCGGCGCATCGAGTGCCGCGAGCGGCCGCAGCACCGGCGCGGCGCGGGCGAGCGCGGCGGGGCTGATGGTGGGCAGGCTCAAGGTCAGCCGGCCGTCGCTGGTCGCGCCTTCGATCATGCCGGACAGGCGGAGCGGCACGCGCTCGGGCCCCAGCGCCGCCACGCCACTGCCCACGAGGTCTAGCCCGCCGCGATCGCGCCGCGTGAGCGACAGCATGCCGATATCGACCGACCAGGTGCGGTCGAGCTGCGCATCGGCGACCACCAGCCGCGTATCAGCCAGCCGCAGCAGCCGCAGCGCCGCCAGCGGCGTGGCGTCGGAGGGCGGGTGCATCATCTCGGCCAGGATCGTCTGCACCGCTTCCTCGGCACCGGTCGGGCCGGTCGGCGGGGGTGCGTCGGGCGCGGCCGGAGCCAGCAGGCCGAGGCCCAGGCTGAAGCCGCCATCCGCCCCGCGCACCGCCCGCAGGCTGAGGCCGCGCATCTCGAGCGCACGGGGCGCCACCTGGCCGCGCAGCAGCCAGGACGGCGAGAGCGAGATCACCGCATCGGGCAGTTCGGCCCGCACAGCCCCGGCGGCATCGACGGCGCGCACCCGGCGCAGGGTGAATTCCAGGGGGGAACGATGGCCGTCCCGCCAGCCGGCCCAGGCGACCGAGGCTTCGCCGATCGACAGCCGCGCGGGGGCATCGGCGGTGTTGAAGGCGGCCTCGGCCCGCTGGGCGAGCCAGGGCACCTCCACCGGGCCCTGCGCGAGCCGCCAGGCAGCCGCCGCGACGCCGGCCGTGGCCAGGACAACCGCGGCCAGCACCAGCCGCAGCAGGCGGTTCAGGAAGTGCCCGGCTTGACCCGCGGCCCGCCTCACCTGTTCCCTGCCCGGCCATGACGGCCTGCTTCAGCACCGAACGCCTGCCCCGCCCCTTCGACCCCGCCGCCGCGAGGCTGGCGGCCGAGCACTTCGCCGAGCGCGGCGCGGCAGAACGCGACTTCGCCGCCAGCCCCGAGGGCGCGGCGCTGCTGGCCGCGCTGGGGGGGCACAGCCCGTATCTCGCGGAACTCGCGGTGCGGGAATCCGCCGCCCTGCTGGCGCTGGCAGAACGCGGGCCGGATGCGGCGTTCGAACGTGCGCTCGACCCGCTGTCGCGCATCGACCCCGCCACGCCCCGCGCGGCACTCGCCACCATCCTGCGCCAGGCCAAGCGGCAGGGTGCGCTGGCGGCGGCCGTCGGGGACATCACCGGGTTGTGGCCGCTCGACCGCGTAACCGGGGCGCTGTCGGACCTGGCGGAGGCAGCGATCGACGCGGCTTGCGCCCACCTGCTGCGCGACGCCGCCGCGCGGGGCGAATTGCGCCTGCCCGGCGCATCCCGGGCGGATCCGCGCCTGGTGGGGCGGAATTCCGGCCTGGTCGTGCTCGGCATGGGCAAGCTCGGCGGGCGGGAACTGAACTACTCGTCGGATGTCGACCTCATGGTGCTGTACGAGCCCTCGGCGGCAGCCTACCACGCCGACCGGGCGCAGGCGGTCTATGTCCGCATCGCCCGCGACATGGTCCGGCTGCTGGAGGAACGCACGGCGGAGGGCTATGTTTTCCGCACGGATCTGCGATTGCGCCCGGACCCGGCGGCCACGCCGCTCGCGGTCTCGATCCCGGCCGCCATCACCTACTACGAGAGCATGGGGCAGAACTGGGAACGCGCGGCCATGATCAAGGCGCGCCCGGTGGGCGCCGACCGCGCGGCGGGCGAGAGCTTCCTGCGCGAGATCCGCCCCTTCGTGTGGCGCCGCCACCTCGACTTCGCCGCGGTGGCCGACATCCATTCCATCAAGCGACAGATCCACGCGCACAAGGGGGCCAAGGGGGCCAACGCCACCGTCCAGGTGGAAGGCCACGACGTGAAGCTCGGCCGCGGGGGCATCCGCGAGATCGAATTCACCGCGCAGGTGCTGCAGCTGATCTGGGGCGGGCGCGACCCGGGGCTGCGCGACCCGACCACCCTCGGCGCGCTGGTCGCACTCGCCGCCGCCGGCAAGATCGACCGGCGCGCCGCCGCCGACCTCGCGGATGCCTATGTGTTCCTGCGCAACCTCGAGCACCGGCTGCAGATGGTGGCCGACCGCCAGACCCACCGCATGCCCGAGGATGCGGAGGGTGTGGCGCGCATCGCCTCCTTCATGGGCTTCGCGGATGCCGAGGCCTTCCGCGTGGCCTTCACCGGCCACATGGCGCAGGTGGAACGCCATTACGGGCGCATGTTCGAAGCCGAGCCGACGCTGGGCGCCGAGGCGGTAGATGGCAGCCTGGTCTTCACCGGCGTCGAGGACGACCCCGGCACCATCGCCACACTTCGCGCCATGGGCTACGCGAATCCGTCCGGCGTGGCGGCGTTGGTCCGCGGCTGGCACCACGGGCACACGCGCGCCACGCGCAGCGAACGGGCGCGCGAATTGCTGACCGCGCTGATGCCGGCGCTGCTGGCGGCCTTCGCGAAGCAGCGCGACCCGGACACCGCGATCCAGCGGCTGGATGGCGTGTTCGGGCGGCTCTCGGCGGGGGTGCAGGTGCTGTCGCTGCTGGCGCGCAACCCGCCGCTGCTGGATCGGCTCGCGGGCGTGCTGGGGGCGGCGCCGCAATTGGCGGACCACCTGTCGCGCCACACCGCCGCGCTGGAAGGGTTGCTGATGGGCGCGGGGGGCACGGTCGGCAGCGCCGCGGCCACCCTGCCTGCCCTGCTGCGCGAGGCGCATCACATCGAGGAAGCGCTGGAGGCCGCGCGCCGCCTGGTGCACGAGGGCAAGTTCGAGATCGACGCGGCCACGCTCGAGGGCACGCTCGATGTCGATGCGGCCGGCGAGGCGCGCTCCGCCCTGGCCGATGCCGCGATGTCCTCCCTGTTGCCCCATGTCACCGCCGCCTTCGCGGAGCGGCACGGCAAGGTCAAGGGGGGCGCGCTGGCGATCGTGGCGCTGGGCAAGCTGGGCGGGCGGGAGATGCTGCCGGGGTCGGACCTCGACCTCATTCTGATCTACGACCATGCCGAGGGGGCCGAGACCAGCGAGGGGCGCGCCAAGCGTGGCGCCCCGCCGATCCGCCCGCTGCCCGCCAGCCAGTATTTCACGCGGCTCGCGCACCAGATGGTGGCGGCGATCGCGGCACCGGGCGCCGAGGGCAAGTCGTATGAGGTGGACATGCGCCTGCGGCCGTCCGGGTCGAAGGGGCCGGTCGCCGTCTCGCTATCCGCCTTCGAGCGCTACCACGCCGAGGATGCCTGGACCTGGGAGCGCATGGCGCTGACCCGGGCGCGCGTGGTGGCCGGCCCGCCTGCGCTGCGCCGGCGCGTCGAGGCGGCGATCCGGGCCGCGCTGCTGCGCCCCGATGCGGCGGAGAAGGCGATTCCCGATGCGGTCGCGATGCGCGCGCGCATGCTGCGCGACCTGCCGCCCGACGGGCCCTGGGATGTGAAGCTCGGCCGCGGCGGGTTGGTCGAGGTGGAGTTCATCGCGCAGGCGCTGCAGCTGGTCCATGCTCGGGCGCATCCGCGCGCGCTCGCGCCCACGACGCGAGTTGCGCTCGCGAACCTCGCCGGGATCGGCGCGCTGGGCACGGATGAGGCCGCGACGCTGATCGCGGCGGAGCGCCTGTGGCGCACCGTGAGCGGGCTGCTGCGCCTGACGGTCGGGCCCTGGCGCGAACAGGCGCTGCCGGAGAGCGTGGCGGCGGCGCTGCTGAATGCCTGCCGGCGGATCGACGCGGAGGGCGCGCCGGTTGACCTCCCGGGACTCCAGGCACAGATGGCCGGACGGGCGATGGCGGTGCGGGCGATCTTCGAACGCCGCCTGGGCCGCCCGGAGATGCAGGGGGACACATGAGCGAGTTGGTCGAGGGCAAGAAGGCACCTGCCTTCAAGATGAAGGCGAGCGGCGGGCGCGAGGTGTCCTCCGCCGGACTGAAGGGCAAGCCCTACCTGATCTATTTCTACCCGAAGGCGGATACGCCAGGCTGCACCAAGCAGGCCTGCGGCGTGCAGGAGGCGCTGCCCGCACTTGGGAAGATCGGGATCGAGGTGATCGGCGTCAGCCCGGACCCGATGGCGCCGATCGAGAAGTTCGCGAAGAAGTACGCGCTGGAATTCCCGCTGGCGTCGGACGAGGACCACACGGTGGCCGAGGCCTATGGCGTGTGGGTGCAGAAATCGATGTACGGCAAGACGTATATGGGGATGGAGCGGTCGTCCTTCCTGGTCGGCGCGGACGGGAAGATCGTGAAGGTCTGGCGGAAGGTGAAGCCGGAGGCGCATGCGGCGCAGGTGCTGGAGGCGGCGGCGGCGCTGTAGCGCCCCCGCGGCGGGTCAGCCGCCGTGGCTCGTCGTGATCTGGCGGAAGACTTCCTCGGCTTCCTTGAAGGTCTCCTCCGCCCGCGACTTCATCGCCGGGTCGGCGAAGCGGTCGGGGTGGAAGCGCAGGCGGAAGGCGCGCCGCGCGGCATCGACCAGCCAGGCGGGCGCGGTCTCGGCCAGGTGCACGCGGCGGAGCAACCCGTTGCTGCGCGCGGGAAGCGCCTCGGTGGCCAGGGCGCGCTCGGCGGCGGCGGCGCGGCTTTCAGCCTCGCGCAGGCGCTGCTCGGTCGCCTCGAGGCGGGCGCGCAGGTGCTCCAGGCGGCCATCGCGTTCGATGGCGGCCGCGGTGGGGTTCTCGGCGGCACCGCTCTCGGCGCGGTTCAGCAACTGGGAGACGCGCCGCGCGGCGGATTGCGCGACCTCGACATCGCGCCGGCCGAGTTCGCCCAGGATGAAGGCCAGCAGTTCGATGTCGTGCGGATGCGCCTCGGCGCATTCGAGCAGCCGCGAGGACGGCCAGTTGGTCAGGGCCTTCTTGTTCGCGAGGGCGGACGTATCCGACATCGATTGGGGGTTCGAGCCCATCATTATTTTTGAGACATAGCAGTCTTGCGACAAGACTTCTACGCATCAGGGGTTGGGGCCACACACTTCATGGTTGTTTTCGCGGGCGAAAGACTCGCTCCGGAGACGGCGGATCAGCGCCGGTTCGGGAACGCGCCGTGTGCCGCATTCGGGGTGTCCGGCGGCGCCTAGCCATTCGGCCCGATGCGCGGGTGGGCGCCGATGCCGGACGTGCCGAACACGCGGTCAGCCGTGTCGCTCGATCTCGGCGAAGACCGCCTCGGCGCGCTTGAAGACTTCCTCGGCACGGCCGCGGCGGTTGGCGTTGCCGTGGCTGTCGGGGTGGTAGCGGCGGCGGAAGGCGCGGCGCACCTCGCTGACCAGCCAGGCCGGCGCATCGGGCGTGAGGTAGACGCGCCGATGCGGGCCGAGTTCGCTTGGCGCACCGTCCTGGGCCTGGACCAGGCGGACCTCGGCCAAGGCCAGCGCGCTGCGCAGGCGGGCGATCTCGGCGGCCGCGCTGGCGAGCAAGTCACGCAATTCGGCCACGGCCTGGCCGCGTGGCGCGGCGCCGGCTTCCTCGTGCAGGCGCTGCAGGCGGGCGTGCAGGGCACGCGCGCGCGTGCCGGGACGATGCGCGACCTCGACCGCCAGGCCGGCCAGCACGGCCTGGTTGGACGCATGCAGGATGGCCTGCTCGGCCAGTTGTTCGAGCGGCCATTCGCGGAACGGCCGGTCCTCGGGCATGGGCAAAGACCCTCCTGGTCCCTGGGGCGGGTGTGGCATGGCGCGGGTGAACACGGGGTTCATGGCGCGGTGCTTCCGGCGCGCGCGGGGATGGGCAAGACTGGGTGCCAACGGGAAGGAACGCGACAGATGCGGATGATCGACGGGATTGGACGGCGCACGCTGCTGGCAGGGGTGGGCCTGCTGGCGGCACCGGCGGTGCGCGCGCAAGGGGCCTGGCCGAACCGGCCGGTGCGCATCGTGGTGCCCTTCCCGCCCGGCGGGTCGAACGACGTGGTGGCGCGCCCGCTGGCCGAACGGCTGCAGCAGCGCCTGGGGCAGCCGGTGGTGATCGAGAACCGCGCCGGCGCGGGGGGTGCCATCGGTGCCACGGCGGTTTCGCAGGCGCCGGCGGATGGCTACACGCTGATGGTCTCATCGTCGTCCTTCATGACGACGTCGATCGCGCAGCGCGTGCCCTGGACGGTGCTGGGGGATTTCACGCCGGTGGCGCTGCTGGCACGGTCGCCCTTCATCGTGCTGACCAACCTGGACTTCCCGGCGCGCACGCTGGCAGACTTGGTACGCATGGCGCGCGAGCGGCCGGGGTCGATCGATTTCGGGTCGTCCGGTCCAGGCGGGATCAACCACTTCGTCACCGAGTATTTCTGCCTGCGCGCGGGCATCCGCATGAACCACGTGCCCTACCGCGGCATGCCGCCCGCGGTGAACGACCTGGTGGCGGGGCATATCCCGGTGCTGATCACGACCATGCCGAGCGCGGCGGGCGTGGTGCGCGACGGGCGGGTGCGGCTGCTGGCCTATACCGCGCCCGGCGCGCCGGAGGGGTCGCGCCCGGCACCGACCGTGCGCGAGCAGGGGATCGACTACGAGAGCGACATCTGGTGGGGCCTGTTCGCGCCGAAGGGGCTGCCGGAACCGATCCTGGCGCGGCTGAACAGCGAGACGAATGCGGCGCTCGCGGAACCGGACATGGCGCGGCTGTTCCAGGCCGAAGGCGCGCGGCCCTCGCCGATGTCGCCGGCCGACTTCGCCGCGCTGTTGCGCACCGAATACGACCGCTGGCGCGAGGTGGCGCAGGCCGCGAACATCCGGCCAGAAGGCTGACCGGCGTGGTGCAGATCCATCGCAAGGCGTTCGACCCGGCCGCGCGCGGCGCCATGGAGGGCGTGCGGGTGGTGGACCTGTCGCGCCTGGTGGCGGGCAATGTGCTGACCAAGGTGTTCTCCGACCATGGTGCGGAGGTCGTGAAGGTCGAACCGCCCGAGGGCGACACGCTGCGCGCCTGGCGGGTCGGCGGTGTCGAGACATCGTGGAAGACCATCTGCCGCAACAAGAAGTCGGTGGCGCTGGACCTCAAGCGACCGGAGGGGATCGCGGCGGTGAAGGCGCTGGTGAAGGGCGCCACGATGTTCGTGGAATCCTTCCGCCCGGGCGTGCTGGAGGCGATGGGGTTGGCGCCTGCCGACCTGCTGGCGATCAATCCCGCGCTGGTGGTGGTGCGGATCTCCGGCTGGGGGCAGGACGGGCCGTATCGCCACAAGCCGGGCTTCGGCACGCTGGTCGAGGGCTATTCCGGCTTTGCCGCGGTGAACGGCTTCGACGACCGCGAGCCGGTGCTGCCGCCGATGTTCATGGGCGATGCCTATGCGGGACTGTATGGCGCATCCGTCGCGATGATCGCGCTGCGCCATGCGGAAGCGGGCGGCGGGGGGCAGGTGCTGGACGTGTCGTTGTTCGAACCGCTGTTCAGCGTGCTGGAACCGCAGGTGGCGAATTGGCGCATCACCGGCAAGCGCAAGGCGCGCACCGGCAGCCGGTCGACCAATACCTCGCCGCGCAATGCGTACCGCACGTCCGATGGCGGGTGGGTGTGCCTGTCGGCCTCCACGCAGGGGATGACGGAGAAGCTGTTCCGGTCGATCAATCGCGCGGATTTGGTGACCGACCCGCGCTTCGTGAACAACCCCGCACGCCTGCAGCATTGGCAGGAGCTGGATGCGATCATCGGCGGCTGGATCGGGCAGCGCACGCTGGCGGAGAACGTCGCGCATTTCGACCGCGCCGGCGTGACCATAGGCCCCATCATGGACACCGCCATGCTGGAGACCGACCCGTACACGATCGAGCGTGAGGCGCTGATCGAAGTGCCGGACGACGACATGCCCGGCGGCTGGCTGCCGATGCACGGCATGGTGCCACGCCTGTCCGGCACGCCTGGCGTTCTGGCGCGCCCCGCTCCGCGCATCGGCGAGCACAATGACGAGGTTCTGGGGCCGGTGCTGGGGGCCGCGGAATTGGCGCGGCTGCGGGGGTTGGGCGTGGTGCGGGATACGGCGCCGCGCAGCGCGGCTTGATACTGGAACACTCGTTCCATATCCTGCCGGCCTGACCGGAGACCGCCCGCCCTGGCCCGACCCCGTGCCTTTGATGAGGACGCCGCCCTGGATGCCGCCATGCTGCGCTTCTGGGAGCATGGCTATGCGGCGACCTCGGTGCGCGACCTGGGCCAGGCGATGGGGCTGGGCGCGGCCAGCCTGTATAACAGCTTCGGCGACAAGCATGCGCTGTTCGCGCGCTGCCTGGACCGATATCTCGACCGCAACATGCGCGAGCGCATCGCGCGGCTGGAAGCGACGCATCCGCCGCGCGACGCCATCAAGGCCTTCCTGCATGAGGTGGTGGCGCGGTCCTGCGCCGACCGGCGCGGCTGCCTGCTGGTGAACACCGCGCTGGAAGTGGCACCGCATGACGAGGCGATCGGCGCCATCGTCGCGGCGCGCCTGGCGGAACTCGAAGCGTTCTTCCGCCGCTGCGTGGTGGCGGGGCAGCGCGCTGGCGGCATAGCCCGCGGGCGATCAGCGCGCGACCTGGCGCGGGGGCTGCTGACGACCGTGATGGGGTTGCGCGTGCTGGCGCGCGCACGCCCCGAACCCGCCTTGCTGCGCGGTGCGGCGCGCCAGGCGCTGGCGCTGCTGGACCCGCGCGTCGCATGAACAGACCAACGGGAGACGCTTGATGGCTCGGCAATTATTCGAACTCTGCGGGAGCGATCCTGCGCGCGTGTTCAGCCCCTTCTGCTGGCGCAGCCGCATGGCGCTGGCGCACAAGGGGCTGGACTTCGACAGCGTGCCCTGGCGCTTCACCGAGACCGAGCGCCTGGCCTTCGCCAGGCACGACAAGGTGCCGGTGCTGGTGGATGGCGATGCCGTGGTGGTCGAATCCTTCGACATCGCGCGGCATCTCGACGCCGCCTATCCGCAGGCGCCGTCGTTGATGCATGGCGCGCCGGAGCCGTACCGCTTCATCGGCGCCTGGACGGATACGGTGCTGCATGCGGGCATCGCCGGGCTGATCGTGACCGACATTCCGCCGCTGCTGGATGATGTGGACCGCGCCTATTTCGTGACCAGCCGCGAGAAGCGCTACGGCAAGGCGCTGTCCGAGGTGACGGCCGGGCGCGAGGACCGCCTGCCGGCCTTCCGCGCATCCCTGCTGCCGCTGCGCCATGCGCTTCGCGGGCGGGATTTCCTGGGCGGCGCGGCGCCGGATTATGCCGACTACACCGTGTTCGGCGGCTTCATGTGGGCGCGGGTTGTGAGCCCGCTGGAACTGCTGGCTGCGGATGACGCCGTGCATGCGTGGCGCGAGCGGATGCTCGGGCTGTTCGGCGGCATGGCGCGCGCGGTGCCGGCCGCCGCCTGAGCCTCAAAAGGCGATCTGCACCTTCATCGCGCGCGTGCGGTCGGCGGCCAGGGCGAAGGCTTCCGCCGCACGTTCGATGGGGAAGCGTTCGGTCAGCAGCGGCGCGACATCGATGCGCCGCGCCGCCAGGGCTTCGACCGCCATGGCGAATTCGGCGTGGAAGCGGAAGGTGCCGCGCCAGGTGATCTCCTTGGCCGCCAGCACCGACATCGGCACGGGCACGTCACCGCCGATGCCGATCTGCACGATGGTCCCGCCGGGGCGCGCCACAGGCAGGATGCCGAGCAGCGCGCGCGGGCTACCGGAGGCTTCCAGCGCGACGTCGAAGAAGCCCTTGTCGGGGGTGTAGGCGTCGAGGCCATCGGCGTGGAAACGGTCCGCGCCCATGCGCAGCGCGATCGCCTTCGGCGCGTCGCTGAGGTCGGTCGCCACGATCTCCCGCGCGCCACCCATGCGCGCGGCGGCGATGGCAAGCGCGCCGATCGGACCACAGCCGGTGACCAGCACGCGACGGCCCAGCAGCGGGCCGGCCTGGCGCGCGGCATGCAGACAGACGGCGAGCGGTTCAGCGAAGGCGGCTGTGGTGGTGTCGAGGCCGTCGGGTAGCGGCACGGCCTGCGCGGCTTCGCAGACCAGGCATTCGCGGAAGCCGCCATCGACATGCGGGTCGCGCATCGCACTGCCGTAGAAGCGCATGTCGAGGCAGTGCTGCGCGGCGCCTTCGAGGCAATACCGGCAGCGGCCGCAGGGCAGCGAGGGGTTCACCGCCACCGACTGGCCGGGCTTGAGCGCGGTCACGCCATCGCCCACCGCGTCGATCACGCCGGCGACCTCGTGCCCCAGCACCATGGGGTGCTTCACGCGGATGGCGCCGAAGCCGCCGTGCTGGAAGTAGTGCAAGTCCGACCCGCAGATGCCGCCGGCCGCGACCCGCACGCGCACCTGGCCGGGCCCGGGTTCTCCGGTGTCGCGCTGTTCCACGCGCAGGTCGTGGGCGGCATGGATGACGACGGCGCGGGTCATGGCACGGGGGTCGGCAGCGGGCGGCCGTCGAAATGCGCTTCGAGGTTCGCGAGCATCAGCGCGCCCATGGCCTTGCGCGTTTCCACCGTGCCCGAGGCTTGGTGGGGGGAGAGCACGGCGTTCGGGAAACTCGCGAAGACCGGGGCGATGGCGGGTTCGTTGTGGAACACGTCGAGGCCCGCACGGGCGATGCGGCCGGATTGCAGCGCCTCGATCAGCGCGGCCTCATCCACCACCGACCCGCGCGAGACATTCACGAAGATCACGCCGGGGTTCAACGCCTCGATCGCCGCGCGGTCGACCAGGCCAGCCGTCGCCGCACCGCCGGCAGCCGAGACCACGAAGATGTCGACATGCGGCGCCATCGCGGCCGGCGAGGCGTGGAAGGTGTAGGGCAGGTCCTTCTTCGTGCGGCCGGAATAGGCGATGGCCATGCCGAAGCCCTCCGCGCGGCGCGCGATGGCACGGCCGATGCGCCCCAGGCCCACGATGCCGATTCGCTTGCCCCAGACGCGCGTGGCCAGGCGCATCGGCCCCTGCTTCGCCCAGGTGCCGGAGCGCACATAGGCGTCGCAGTCGGGGATCTCGCGCGCAGTGGCCAGCAACAGGGCGAAGGCCATGTCGGCCACGTCCTCGGTCAGAACGTCGGGCGTGTTGGTCACGGCGATGCCGCGGGCGCGGGCGGCGGGCAGGTCGATGGCATCCACGCCGACGCCGTAGCAGGCGATGATCTTCGCCTGCGGACACGCATCCATCATGGCCGGGTCGGCGCCGAGTTCGCCCTTGGTCGCAATGGCGCGGATGGATGGGCCGTGCTGCGCGAGGAAGGCGGCGCGGTCGGGCGCTTCGTACAGCAGGTGCAGGGTGAAGCGTCGCGCAAGGGCTTCGAGATCCCAATCGGGCAGCACGCCCACGACCAACAGTCCCGGCTTGTCCATGCGCGTCTCCCTTCCGACGTGATCCACTTCGCCGGATCGCGTCGTAGCCTTGATTTGAGCGACCGATTCACCGCTTCGGCGATTTCGCCTTCGCGGATCAGGCGCTAGCCTTGCCACGCAGATTACACGGGGAAACGCCGATGTCGCGCGCGCTGTTCGACCTGACGGGGAAGCTGGCCCTGGTGACCGGATCGAGCCAGGGGATCGGCCTGGCGCTGGCCCGCGGACTGGCGGAGGCCGGGGCGCGCGTGGTGCTGAACGGGCGGGACGCGGCGAAGCTGGAAGCCGCGCGCGCGCATGTGCCCGGCGCCCTGGTCGCGTCCTTCGACGTGACGGACCACGCGGCGGTCGAGGCCGGCATCGCCGCCATCGAAGCCGAGCATGGCCCGCTGTCCATCCTGGTGGCGAATGCCGGCATCAACCTGCGTGCGCCGTCTACGGACATGCCGCCCGAGACCTGGCGGCGCGTGATGGACGTGAATGTCGATGGCGTCTGGTACTGCTGCCAGGCCGCGGGCAAGCGCATGGTCGCGCGCGGGCGCGGCAAGATCATCACAGTCTGCTCGGTGCAGAGCGAACTGGGGCGCCCGACCATCGCGCCCTATGCCACGAGCAAGGGCGCGTTGAAGATGCTCACCCGCACGCTTTGCGCCGAATGGGCGAAGCACGGGGTGAACGTGAACGGGCTGGCGCCCGGCTACTACGACACGGAATTGACCAGCGCGCTGGTGCAGGATGCGGCCTTCACGGATTGGCTGTGCAAGCGCGTGCCCGCAGGGCGCTGGGGGCGCGTGGAGGAACTGATCGGGGCGACCGTGTTCCTCGCCGCGCCGGCCTCGGATTTCGTGCACGGCCAGTTGCTGTTCGTCGACGGCGGGATGACCGCCGTCGTCTAGCCGGCCCGTGCGATCAACCGCCGCGCCCGATCCACGATCGGCTTGTCGATCATGTCGCCCTCGAAAGCCACCGCCCCCTTCCCTTCTGCCAGCGCCGCCTCGAAGGCCGCGACGAGGCGCTTTGCGCGCGCGACCTCCTCGGGCCGCGCGCCGTACTCCTCGTTGATGATCGCCACCTGCGAGGGATGCACGCAGGACGCGCAGGCGAAGCCGATGGCGCGCGACCGCCGCAGCATGGCGCGATAGCCATCCAGGTCCTTCAGCCCCGCCACCGTGCCGATGAAGCCGAGCGGCAGCACGCCCGCCGCGCGCGCCGCGACAACGCCCATGCGCTTGGGCAGATCCAGTGCATCGGGCGTGGGCTCGGCGCCGAGGTCCGTCGCAAGGTCCTCGCCGCCCACCCCCAGCGCCACGACGCGCGGATCGGCGGATGCGACGGCCTGCGCATGTGCCAGAGCGGCCGCATCCTCGATCAGCACGATGAAGCGCACGGAGCCGATCGGCCGACCGGACTCTGCCTCGGATTCTGCGGTCAGTTCCGACAGCAGCCGCACATGATCCGCGCCCATCATCTTGGTGCAGACCAGCCCATCCGCGCCCGCCGCGACCGCCGCGGCGATGTCGCGCGCGGCCATGCGCAGGGGGCGGTTGATGCGGACCACCACATCCGCGCCATTGCGCCGCACGCTGGCGACCGACGCCGCCAGCCCCGCGCGCGCCGCATCCTTCGCATCCGGCGCGACGCCGTCCTCGAGGTCCAGGATCACCACATCCGCGCCGCGCTCATGCGCCTTCGCGACGAATTTCTCGGCGCTCGCGGGCACATACAGCAGCGACCGCCAGGCCGGCAGCACGCGCGTCATGGCAGCATCTCCGATCCCGGCACGACGCCCTTGGGCAGACCGGCCGCGTAGCGTGCCATCTCCCCCGGCCGCGCCACCCACAGCCGATCGCGATGCGACATCACGTGCCGCAGCGCATCGCGCAGCGCGCGCAGGCGGAAGGGCTGGCCGACGACGAAGGGGTGCAGCACGATCGAACACACCAGCGGCCGCTTGCGGGATTGTTCGAGCATCTCGTCGAACTGGTCGATGATCATCTCGGCGAACTGGCGGCCCGTGTGCTGGCGGAAAACCTGCGCCGGGCTGTCGTTCAGCTCGATGGAATAGGGCACCGACAGCATCGGCCCGGCGCGCGTCGTCATCCAGAAGGGCTGGTCATCCGCCGGCCAGTCCATGACGTAGGAGAAGCCTTCCTCCTTCAGCAGGTCCAGCGTCACCGCCGATTGCGCGATATAGGGGCCGAGCCAGCCGGCCGGCGCGCTGCCCGAATGCCGGATGATGGCGTCGCGGCTTTCGGCGATCAGCCGCCGCTCATCCTCCTCCCACATGCCGTCCTGGCGTTCGGCGTTGGTGCGGCCATGGCCCACGAATTCATCCCCGCGCGCGACCAGCGCCGGCGCGATCTCCGGGCAGGCATCGAGCACCGCGCCGTTCACATTGTGCGCGCAGGGAATCTCCAGCTCGTCCAGCATGTCGAGCATATTCCACAGCCCGACGCGGTTGCCGTAGTCCCGCCAGGCGTAGTTGCGCTGCCCCTGCGGGGCCGCCGCGCCCGTGCTGTCGGACCCCAACCCCGCGCGATAGGCAAACGCCTCGATGTTGTTGCACACCACCACCGCGAGCCGCGCGCCGTTCGGCCATTCATAGGTGGGGCGCGTCGGGATCGCGCTGTGGGCGTAGCGCCCGTGGCCCGGCATCTTCATGGTGCAGTCCTCCGCATGGCGCGGAGGCTGTGGCAGGACCCGCCGCGCGTCAACGCAGGTCGAGCAGCACCTCGGCCGCCGCGCCGAGATCCACGGGCAGAACCGTCGGCGGAGCGACCTGGCGGCCCTCGCGCCGCGCCTGCACGAGCAGCCGGGCCAACATGCGGGTTCAGCCCTGCGTCGTGATTCCGGCGGCGCGAACCACCGGGCCCCAGCGGTCGAATTCCTGGCGCACGAAGGCCTCGGTCTCGGCGGGGGTCATGTAGAGCGGCTCGCTCCCGATCGCGACGAGGCGGGAGGCAACCTGCGGGGCGGCCAGCGCATCACGTACCGCGGTGGTGAAGCGTTCGACGATCGGGGCCGGCGTGCCGCGCGGCGCGAACAGCCCGGTCCAGGACCGCACGGCGTAGTCCGGCACGCCCTGCTCCATCACGGTCGGCAGGTCGGGGCGGATCGACACGCGCTGCGCGGTGCAGACGGCGATGATGCGCACGCGTCCATCCGAGGCTGGCGGGGCGACGGTCGGCAGGTTCATGAAGCCGATCGGCACGGTGCCGGCGATCAGGTCGTTGATGGCCGGCCCGCCGCCGCGATAGGGCACGTGCGTCAGGTCGACGCCGGTGCGCAGCCTGAACAACTCGCCCGCCAGGTGGTTCGATGTGCCGACGCCCGAGGACGCGAAGGAGATCCCACCGCGCGTGGCCCGCACCTTGGCGATCAGGTCCTGCACGTTGGTCACGCCGAAGGCAGGGTTGGCGGCGATCACGTTGGGCACGTCGACCAGCATGGCGACGGCGGGCAGCGCCTCGCGCGGGTCGTAGCCGAGGTCGCCCGAGACCAGCGGGTGGAACACGTGGTTCGAGGCGGAGGAGATGAGGAAGACCGACCCGTCCGGCCGCCCACGCGCCACCATGCCCATGCCGAGCGAGCCACCGCCGCCGGGCCGGTTCTCGACCACGAAGGGCTGGCCTAGGCGGGCTTCCAGAACGGGTGCGAGCAGGCGTGCGACCACGTCGTTGGACCCGCCGGCAGCGAAGGGCACCAGCAGCGTCACGGGACGATTGGGCCAGGCGTCCTGCGCACGCGCGGCGATCGGCGCGGCAAGGGACGCGGCGGCAAGGGCGATGGCATGCCTGCGGTTCATGGGCGGCTCCCGGTTGGTCTTGATCCGCCGCCTACAGCCTTGGCCCGCTGGCTGCAAGCATTCGTGCCGGCGGCCGGCCTTCGGGCCGACGGCACGTGTTCAGCGGATCAGGCGCAGGTTCGCGAGCTGGCCGCCGATCTCGCGGAACGCGGCGCGCAGCGCCGTCGCGTCCGGGCTGTTAAAGTAGTATTCCGGCCGCGTCGCGCAGGTGCGGTAGAGGTTCTGCGTCGTGGTGTTCGAAACGTTGAAGGTGATGGCATAGACGATGGTGCCGGTCGCCTTGATGGAGGTGCACAGCCGCGACATCCGGGCGTTGATCTCGGTGAGCGCGCGCGCATTGGTGATGCCGGCGATGCCGAGCCGGTTCTCGCGCAGGCGGCCATAGGCGGTCATGTCGGCGTCGCCGTCGCTGGTGTAGCCGCTGCGGCAGGGCGGGTTGCTGCCGGTGGTACGGCAGGCACCGGGCGCGCCTTCGGCCCAGTCGTGCCATTCGTTGTTGCCGTCGGTCATGAGTACCAGGACCTTGTCCATGAACGGCGTGTCGTAGTTGAGCGGCAGGGTCGGCGACCCCCACAGCCCGCGCCAGCGCGGGGAGATCGTGGCCCAGCCCATCTGCAGGCCCAGATTGGCCATGGTGCCGCCGCGATGCGTCGCACGCAGGTTCGCGATCTCGGTCAACAGGGTCGTGCGCGATGCCACCAGCGGCGTGATGGCGCGCCCGCAGCCGAGGTTGGGCCCGCGCGCATCATTGCCGATCGCGTTCTGCGCAGCGTCGGAGGCGGGCGATTCGGGATTTGGTTCGTTGATGTTGAGGTTGTTCCACTCGTTGTCGCCCCGGTTCGGGCTGTAGCGCCCGGAGGTCGAGGGCCACAGATGCGGGCGGAACGGCACCAGGGTGGGCGGCGTGTCGGTCTCGTCCTCGCCGTTCAGGTGGCGCGCCTGCACGCAGCCGCGCCAGACCGTGCTGCCATAGGCGGTGGGATCGAGGCTGCCCGGCGCCAGCCAGTTGCTACGCCCGCGGCCGATGTTCACGGTCGAGGTATAGGGCACGAGGGACATATAGAAATTCGGAATCGTCTCGTTCGGCCCGTACAGGATGTTCACGAGCTCGGTCGCGGAATCGCGCAGCGCCGTCATCGACGCACCGGCCATCGAGCCCGTCACGTCGAGCACGAGGGCGAGTTCCATGCCGCGGTCCTGGCGGCGCGCCGCGTGGTCGGCGGTGGCGATCAGCGTGTCCTGGCCGAACACCCGCAGCACCGTGGTGGGAAGGGCCGCACGCACCTGCAGGCGCACGACGCGGTTCGATTCCTCGACGCTGATGGTGAAGCTGGTGATCTCGGCCCCCAGGAAGCCGGTGCGCCCGAGCCGCGTCTCGCGCGTGAAGTTGGCCCAGAACCAGCGCTGGATCTGCGCGTCGCGGTCGAGGTCGTTGATCACGCGCGCGCCCGCCAGCGCCGCGGAATCGACCGCTGTGACCAGGCGCGAATGCAGCAGGTACAGCCTGGTCAGGTCGATCGCCGCACCGGCCATCGCGAGCAGCGGGATCGCCGCGAGGCCCGCCAGCATCGCCACCGCGCCGCGGCGGTCGCGCAGCAGTTTGCGCAAGGATGTCATGGCGAGATCCTCAGGATGGAGACCATGCGCGGCCGCTGCAGCGCGAAGGATTGCAGGCGGGAGAACGGGTCGCCGGCCAGGAAGCGTCCGGACAGCACCCAGGGTTCGCGGGCGTAGAAGATCTCGGCGGCGAGCGCGCTCTGGCCGATCGCGAGCGAGAGGTCGGCCGAACCGGCCGGGATGGTGGCCGCCCCGCCCTCGGTGCCGAAGGCGCTGGCATAGCCGCCCGAACCCTGCCGGCGCTGCCAGAGCACCATCGCCCCGGTCCCGGTATTGGCAATGGCGGTCAGGATGACCGCGCCATCCGACGCCGTGACGCGATAGGGCGCGGCGACGCGCCCGGCCAAATCGAAGATGGTGGCGAAGTCCTGTTCGCGCAGCGCCTGGTACTGCGCGACGACGTTTACCACCTCGCCCGCCGTGCGTTCGAGGCGTAGTGCCACGCGCAGGAAGTCCACCACGTCCAGGACAGCCAGGCCGAGCACCGCCAGGATGGGTGCGACCAGTGTGAATTCGACCGCCACCGACCCGCGCCGGCGGCGCCGGTCAGGGTGGCGGGAAGGGTTCATTGCGCACGATCATCCGCGAGCGGTGCTCGAGGCTGGTCCGCCCGAGCACGAGCATGGGAAAGGGGCTGAGGAAGGGCTGCTGGTACGAGAGGTCGTACATCACCGTCTCGCTCGCCCCGCCGGCGCCGGCGCGGGCCGAACCGGGCGCCGACAGCGCCGCGGCATCGGCGAAGACCTGCACGGTGACGCTGAGCCGGTCCTGCTGCAGCACGTAGGGGCCGAAATGCAGCACCACGCGGCGCACCGCTTCCTCCCGCGTGGTGGGGGCCGGCGGCGGCAGCCAGTCCGGCATGGCCTGGCCGGTCGCACCGAAGCGCGACGCCTCCCGCGCACCGATGTCGAGGGTCGCGGCGGTCAGCGCCTGCCATGCGCCTTCCAGCACCGTCATCATCAGGGCGAACAGCATCGGCCCGGTCAGGGCGAATTCGAGCAGGACGGCGCCGTGCCGCCCGAGAGTTCCGCGTCGCCGCCGGATCATGGGCCAGCCAGCGCGAGCCGCCAGGCCGCTGCCGCCTCCCGGCTGTTATCGCCCAGTTCGGGCGCCATCATCTCCGCCGCGCGGGGCGCATCGCCAGCGGCGGCATAGGCCAGCGCCAGGTTGTGCCGCTGACGCGGCGTGGCCTGTGGGGCGCGCGCCACCGTCTCGAGCATGCGCACGGCTTCGGCCCCCTGGCCCGACAGAGTGAGCGACAGCGCGAGGTTGGTGCGCGCGCCTTCATGCGTGGGGTCGAGTTCGAGCGCCGCGCGATAGGCCGCCTGCGCCTCCGGATGGCGGCCCTGGTGGTCGAGCGCCACGCCAAGGCCGCTCTGCGCGCCCGGGTCGCGTGGCAGGGCGGCGATTGCCTCGCGGAAGGCGGCCTCGGCTCCCGCCGCATCGCCGCCGCGCAGCCGCGCGCGACCGAGGCCGAGCCGCGCGGTGCGCGACGTGCCGTCAGCCTGCACCGCACGTTCATAGGCGGCGGCGGCCTGGTCCCAGCGCGCACCGGCGGCGAGCATCTCGGCATGGCGTAGTTGGGCGGCGCCATCGCGCGGGTTGGCCGCCGCCGCCCCCGCCGTGGCCGCCAGCGCGGCCGAGGGATTGCCGGTGGCGATCGCGGCCTGCGCGATGCGCGCCTGCTGGTCGGTATCGCCGGTGCCGGCCGCCCCGCAGGCCGCAAGCAGGGCTGACAGGATCACGGGGGTGAGGGTCTTGCGCATGATGCCAACTCCTTCGGCTTCAGGGACGCGAGGCGAGGTCGAGCACCCGCAATACTGCGGGGCCACCAACGATCAGGAAGATGCAGGGCAGGATGAACGCGATGGTGGGCAGCGTGAGCAGCGCGGGCAGGCGTGCCGCGCGCGCTTCGAAGCGCATGAGCGTCTCGTGCCGCAATTCGGTCGAGAGCGTGCGCAGCGCCTGCGACAGCGGCGTGCCGTACTGCAGGGTCTGCGCGAGCGTCCCGCCCAGGCGGCGCAGGGATTCGAGGCCCGTGCGGTCGCCCATGTTCTGCAGCGCCTGCCGGCGATCGGACAGGATGCGCAGTTCGGTCCCGACATTGGCGAATTCGGCGGCCAGGGCGCGGTTCGCCTCGGCCATCTCGGTCGAGACGCGTTCCACCGCGGCCTCGAGCGGCAGGCCGGATTCCGCGCAGATCACCATGAGGTCGAGCGCATCCGCGAGGCCGCGTTCGACCTGCTGGGCATGCGCTTCCTTCATGCGGCGCAGGATCATGTCGGGCAGCACCAGGCCCGCGACCGCCGCCCCGGCCACCAGCAGGTTGCGCCCCATCGGCCCGAAGCCCGCCGAGAGCGGCAGCATCAGCACAGGCAGCGCGACCATCAGCAGGACCTTGGCGCCGATGAAGACCGCGACCGGGCGCGCCCCGCGGAAGCCGGCGGCGACGACCGTGCGCTGCAATTCGGCCAGCGTCTCGCCTTTGACGATGCCGGAGGCCAGCACCGCCTGGCCCACGCTGCGCGCGATGCGCTGGGGCAGCGGCACGGCATCGACGCGACTGCGCGTGACCAGGCCGCGCAGCGTACCGAGTCGCGCCTGGAGTTTCTCGGCCCGGCGCATCCGCGGCACCAGCAGCGCCACGCACAGCAGCATTGCGGCCATGATGCCGAAGGCCGCCTGGAGCAGCAGGACCCGGTTCACGACAGGCTCCGGCGGATGATCGCCTTCATGGTGCCGAGCCCGGTCGCCAGCGAGGCAATAGCGCAGGCCAGCACGATGTTCCCACGCGGGTCGTTGAACAGCACCAGCACGTAGCGCGGGTTGATCAGCATCAGTGCCGAGGCCGCGAAGATCGGCACGGCGGAGAGCACATAGGCGCTGGCCCGCGCCTGGGAGGCCAGCGCATGACCGCGCTGGCGCGTCGCCACCCGCTTGCGCACTACGTCCGCCAGGTTGTCGAGCGTTTCGGTCAGGTTGCCACCCGCGCTGTTCTGCAGCGTGAGCGAGACCGCGAAGAAACGGTATTCCGGCAGACCCGAGCGGCGCGCCAGGCGCTTCAGCGCATCCTCCATGGTGATGCCGATGGCGAGCTGGTCTGCGAGGCGGCGGAATTCGGCGCCGGTCGGGTCCGGGATCTCACGCCCCACGGTGCGCAGCGCCTCGACCACCGGGATGCCGGCGCGCACCGCGCGCACCACCATGCCGAGCGCATCGGGCAACTGCTTGTACAGCGCATCGGCGCGCTTGCGGTGGATGGAGGCGAAGACCCAGCGCGCGAGCAGCACCCAGATCAGCAGCGTGGACGTCCAGCCGGTCCCGCCCGCCAGGCTCGCGGCATAGGCCCCGCCCGCGACCGCAGGCAGCGCGGCCAACAACACCAGCAGCGGCGGCGCGAGGGGATACTGGTCGAGCCGCTCGGGATCCCAGCCGAAGGCCGCCGACAGGCGCGCCTCGAGCGGCTGGGGCATGCGCAGCCAACTCGCCTGCGGGGCGCGATGGGCCAGGCGGCTGGCCATACGCACCCGTGCATGCGGCAGCGAATAAGCGGCGAAGCGTTCGCTCAGGCGCCGCCCGCGCCCCTTGCTGCCGGTGCTGTGCAGGCCCCACAGCGCGAGGCCGATGCCCACCAGCATGGCCATCAGGAGCGCCATCATTCGCTGTCGTCCTCCAGCGACGAATACCAGGCGCGCTCGAGGCCGAAATACGCGAGGCGAGGCGCGAAGCCCGGGCGCGCGCGGCTGAGGCGATAGGTGCCGCGCAGCTTGCCGCCGGGTTCCTCGCCTTCGTATTCCCACTGGAAGATGTCGTTCAGCACGACGACCTCGCCTTCCAGGCCGCAGACCTCGGTCAGCTGGGTCACGCGGCGCACGCCGTCGCGCATGCGCTCGATCTGGATGATGAGGTCCACCGCCGAGACGATCTGCTGGCGGATGGCGCGCGCGGGCAGGCTGTTCTGGCCCATCAGCACCATGTTCTCGATGCGGGTGACGGCATCGCGCGTGGTGTTGGCATGGATGGTGGACATCGACCCGTCATGGCCGGTGTTCATGGCCTGCAGCATGTCGAAGGCCTCGGCGCCGCGACACTCGCCGAGGATGATGCGGTCGGGGCGCATGCGCAGCGCATTCTTGACCAGGTCGCGCTGCGTGACCTCTCCGCGGCCTTCCAGGTTGGCAGGGCGTGTCTCCAGCGGGATGACATGCGGCTGCTGCAGTTGCAGTTCGGCCGCGTCCTCGCAGGTGACGATGCGCTCGGTCGGGTCGATCAGGCGCGACAGCGCATTCAGCATGGTGGTCTTGCCCGACCCCGTGCCGCCCGAGATGATGATATTCAGCCTGGCGCGCGAGGCGATTTCCAGCACGCGCCCCATCGGCGGGGGGATGGAGCCGTTCTTCACCATCTGCTGGAAGTCGATCTTGCGTTTGGCGAATTTGCGGATCGACAGGCAGGGCCCGAGCAGCGAGAGCGGCGGGAAGATGATGTTCACGCGCGAGCCATCCGGCAGACGCGCATCGACCATCGGGCTGCTTTCGTCGATGCGCCGGCCGATCTGGGCGGCGATGCGCTGCGCGATGCCGGCCAGATGCGTGCCGTCGCGGAAGCGCACGTTGGATTGGGTGAGACGGCCCTTCTGTTCGATGAAGACGCGGAAGGGGCCGTTCACCATGATGTCGGTGACGGTCTCGTCCTCGAGCAGCGGGGCCAGCGGGCCGAGACCCAGCATGTCGTCGACCAGCTCGGCCGCGACCTCGCGCTGCTCGCGCGCCGACAGACCGATGCGCTGGCCGTCGGCGATCTCGGCGATCATGCGCTCGACCTCGGCGAACAGCGCCTCCTGCGGCAGGGCGGCGACCGAAGCGGGGTCGATGCGCGCAAGACACAGCGCGCGCAGTTCCTGCTTCTGGCGCTGCACCGGCGTGAGCGCGGCGGTCGGCGCGGCGGGGGCCTCGGGCGGCGGCGCCTCGGGCGCAGGGGCGGGCGTGGTGACCGTGAGGTCCTTGCGGACCAGGCGACCGAAGGCGGGGGCCGGGTGTTCTAGCGGAACCATCGCGCGAAGATCCCCCGCTTCTGTTCTTCCTCACCCTCCGCGCGGATCGACGCGACCTCTTGCACGAGCTTCAGCAGCGCGCTGCGGAACGGTCCGCGCTTGGCGGCCGCGGCCTCGCCCAGGTCTGCCGAGACCGGCACCACCTTGGGCAGCCACGGGATCACCAGGTCCGCGTCCTCTCCCATCGCCTCCTTCACCTGTTCGGCGGTCAGCAGGCCTGGCTTGCCAAGGTTGTTCAGTACGGTGAAGGCGCGGCGCGACTGGGTGGGTGCGTTCGGGATCGCGGCGTAGCGCAGCATCTCGCGTGCGCCGGCCAGGGACGGGTCGGTGACGAGGATGCGCTGGTGCGCCATGTCCAGCACCTCGCGCGCCGCGGGGGCGCTGCGCGCAGGCAGGTCCACCACGACGAAATTGTAGCGCCGGCGCAGCATGGTGATGAGGCGCGCGGCCGCGCCCGGCTGGGCCAGCACGGCCTCGCCGGGCTTTTCTTCGGCGGCGAGCACATGCAGGCGTTCGCCGACCGGCTGCGCGGTGCGCTCGACGAACAATTCATCGACGCGCTCGGGATGTTCGAGCGCCGCGCGCAGCCCGTTCGTAGTGCGCGCGCCGAGCAGCAGCGCCGAGGCCCCCGCATGGAGGTCGGCGTCATACAGCACGGTGTGCCGCCGCGCTTCCTCGCCCAGGTGCCAGGCGAGGTTGGCGGCGATGGTGGTGGCGCCGACGCCGCCGCGCACGCCGGTGACGGTGATGACGCGCCCGCCGCGTAGGTGCATGTCGCGCTGC
This sequence comes from Roseomonas fluvialis, assembly GCF_022846615.1. Lineage (NCBI taxonomy): Bacteria > Pseudomonadati > Pseudomonadota > Alphaproteobacteria > Acetobacterales > Roseomonadaceae > Roseomonas > Roseomonas fluvialis. The sequence goes on along the minus strand of NZ_AP025637.1, from coordinate 2,015,283 downwards.
GTGCTGCCCTGGCGCAGATAGGGCAGCAGATGGCGCGCTACCATTTCCTGCGACAGCGGCTTGAACAGGTATTCCAGCACGCCGAGCCCGCGCGTGAGCTGCCGGTAGAAGGCGGCGTCCGTGCGTTCGCCGATGACCAGCACGCGCACGTCGGGCTCCACCACCAGCGCCAGTTCCTCGAGCGCGGTGAGCGGCTGCTCGACGCCCGAGACATCGACCACGAGCGCCAAGGGCGTGCTGGACCGCTTCAGCGCCTTGGTCGCGGCCACGATGTCGCCGCGGCGGACCTCGGCCCCCTCGCCCATTTCGGTCAGCAGCGTCTCGCGCAGGATGGCGTCGCTCTCGGCATCGGTGACGAAGGCGATCAGCGGCGCGCGATCGGCCGACGGCGCGCTGGCCTGCGCCGTCGCCGGCGCGTTCCGGTCGGGACCGTCAACGCCCGCCATCACCACCCCCGCTGGGCGACGCCGCACCGCCGGCGCCGGTCGCCTGGATGCGCGCGACACCCGAGGCCGCAAGCGGCTTCACGCGGTCGGTGCGGTAGCGATGCACGGCGGCCGCGGTGACGGCGCCATCCGATCGCGGGTCGTCCACGCCACGGTCCAGCATGGCCGGGTCGGCGACGTGGACGCGCAGGTTCGCCTCATTGGCGCGAACCGGGCGCCAGGCGCCATCGCGCGTGAAGGGATCGATCTGCTCGCAACCGCCGAGCAGCAGGACCAGGAGGATCGCGCGGCGCATCTTCGCCTTGCCCTTCAATCCAGCACGAAGCCGGGCGTGCCCGACAGGTTGCGCGCCGGCGGCGCGGCGGGTCGGTTGGGCGGCCGCCCGGTCTGGCGCAGCAGCAGGATGCGCTCGACATCGTTCGGCGGGACGTAGCCGTCGGTCGGCGCGCTGATCGCGCGCGGGCTTTCGGCCGGGCGCACCAGGTAGGGCGTGATGATGATGACGAGTTCCGTCTCGTTGCGCTGGAAGCGATCGGAACGGAACAGCGCGCCGAGGATCGGCACCTCACCGGCATAAGGCAGAGCGCGGCCGGTCTGGCGCGAGGTGTCCTGCAGCAACCCGGCGATCGCGAAGGCCTGGCCGGAGCCGAGCTCGACCGTCGTCTCCGCACGGCGCACGGTCAGCGAGGGCACCGAGATGGTGTTGTTGTTGCCCGACAGCAGCCGCACCGAGCCCTGGTCGGACAGCTCGCTCACCTCCGAGCGCACGCGGAAGGAGATGCGCCCGTCCGACAGCACCGTCGGCACGAAGGCGAGGCCGACGCCGAACTGCTTGTATTCGATGGTGACCTGGTTCTCGCGCTGGGAGACCGGCACGGGGAACTCGCCGCCGGCGAGGAAGGACGCGGTCTCGCCGGAGGTGGCGGTGAGGTTCGGCTCCGCGAGGATCGTCACCAGCCGGTCCTGCGCCAGCGCGTCGAGGATCATGTTGATGTCGCGCAGCTCGGCATTGCCGGTGCGGAAGCCAAGGCCGATGCGGTCGGACGGCGCAGTGCGGTCGAAGGCGAAGTTGAAGGTCTCGGCGGCGATGCCGGCCGGTCCGCCGATCGCGGTGCCGATCCGCCCGATATTGCCCAGCGCCTGCCAGTTCACGCCGAGCTGGCGCGTCACCTCGCGCGAGACCTCGGCCACGCGCACGCGCAGGTTCACCTGCGTGACGCCGGTGACGGCGATCCGGTTGTCGATCGGCAGGCGCTGGTCCTCGATCCGCGATCGGATGAGCGTCTGCGCGCGGTCGGCATCGGCGGGCGCGGCGACGGTGCCGCTCACGACGATGCCGCCGGGCCCGGACTCAACGCGCAGGCTGCGGTTGCCGGGGAAGGCGCGTCGGAGCGCCGACTGCAGATCCGACAGCAGGAAGGCCGAAGGCCGCACCGTCACTTCCCACTGCACCAGCGGCAGCCCCGCCGCATCCATGGCCGCGAGCGTGGTGCGCCCGGGTGCAACGCCGAACACGAAGACGCTGGTCGGGCTGGCGGGGCGCATCTCGGCGATACGCGGATCGGCGGCGAACAGGCTCGCGGCGGGGGCGGAGAGCACCAGCACGCGGCCCGTCCCGGCCTCGATCGACATGCGTTCCACGCGCAGGCCGGGTGGCGACTGAACCATCGGCAGGTTGGCCTGCGGGTCGGGCGGCGTCGCGGGCTGCGCAAAGCCTGCGGGCGCGGCGAGCACGCCCGCGCAGGCCAGTGCGACCAGGGAAGGCTTCCTCATCGGAACTGGATCTCCTCGACCCGTCCTGGGCCTCCGAAGACGCGGATGCGCGCGCCGGTTCCCGCCGAGGCGGCGGAGGCAGGTCCAGATGGCGCGAAGGCACCGCTGACATCGCCGCCCCAGACCGGGCGTTGCGCGATGGTTTCCTCGAGCGCGGTGCCGGCGGCGCGCAGTGCCAGCGACAGCCGCCCCAGGCGTGTCGCGACGGCAAGGCGCGTCGCCTGTTCGGGCGTCACCTCGATGGTGACGGTGCGGTTGGTCTCGCGCAGGCTGTCGCCGACCGCGCCGGGCTGCATGCCCTGCACGAGGTGGCGATCCACCGCGATAACGCGCGCCGCCGTGAGCACGGCTTCGCCGGCGACGCGGCGCGCCGGGGCGATGTCAGTCTCGTCGAAGGCCTGGGTGAGGATCACGTCGACGCGGTCGCCGGGCCAGATCAGGCCGGCGGTGCCGGTCACGGCATCGACACCGACGGTGACCGCGCGCATCCCGGGCGCGAGGACGGCAGCGAGGAAGCCGTTCTCGCCCGGGCGCAGCACGGCATCGAGGCGCAGCGTCTCGTTCTGCGACAGCGTGCGGCGGACCATGGCGCCGATCATCTCGACCCGCGCCTCGGGCGTGTCGCGCATCGCGCCGACGGGAAGGTCCTCGGCCGGGAGCTCGCGCGCGGCGATGTCCTCGGGCTTCAGCAGCGTGCCGGCCTGTACGCCGCGCGCGGCGACCAGCACGCTCACGCGCGCGGGCGGCGCGTTGGTGGCGGTCGCCGGCGGCGGCGGCGCGGGGGCGAGCGCGATCACGCCGAGCAGGCCCATGCCGGCCACGCCCACGATCACGACGACGATGAGGATGAGGCGCATCGCCATGGGTTCAGACTCCCGCCCCGGTCATGACGAAGGCGGTGCCGGCGGCGATCGCGACGCCATAGGGCAGTGGCGCGCCACGCCGGATGCGCCAGGCCTCGCAACGCAGAACCCGGCGGAGCGTGCCGGCGGGGCGCGGCTGGGTCGGTCCGCCGAGCCAGCCCCGCAGGGCCAGGTGCAGGATGGCGAGCATCCCGCCCGCAAGCGCGGTCGCAAGCAGCATGGCGGGGATGGCCGCCGCGGGCAGCAGCAGGCCCGTGGCGGCAAGCAGCTTCACGTCGCCGCCGCCCAGCACGCCGCGCAGCCAGAGCAGCGTCGCGCCCAGCAGCATGCAGCCCGCCGCCAAGAGCGCGATGGCGGGCGCGCCGACCAGCACCTGGCGCGCAAGCCCGGCCAGGGCGACGACAGCCGCCAGCAGGTTCGGGATCCGGCGCAGCGCGACATCGTTCAGCGCCGCTGCGGCAAGACCAAGCAGGGCCAGCAGGGCGAGCGCGTCGGGCAGGATCGGGGGGATGTTCGGGACCATCGACGCGATCATCGCGGCCGCCCGTGAAGGAAGTGTTTAACCCATCGCAGAGCGCGCTTGCCGCCCGGTGGCGGCGGCGCGGCATGGGGCGGCGGGTCCTTCTCCCGCCGCCCCGCCCGCATCAGGTCGGCGCCACGAACTTCGCGGCGATGCCGTTGAGCATCGCATCGAGGTTGCCGCCGAGCAGCGTCAGGCCGCCGATGATCGCCACCGCGATGAACGCCGCGATCAGGCCGTATTCCATCGCCGTCACGCCACGCGTATCGGCCTTCAGCGCGGACAGGCGCGCCACGAACGTCTTCACCATGATCAGGTCTCCGAGGACGCGCGCCGTGCGGGCGCGCGAGGGGGGTGGAGGCCAGGCATCCTGCCAGCCGCAGAGCGGTCCCTGTGCCGCCGCCGCGCGAGGCGCAGGCAGGCGGATCGGGCCCTCCCGAGCATTTGAGGAGACGTCGATTAAGAAAGCGTGAAACGCGACTCGCTCACGGCAGCGTCGCGAGATTTTCTCCCAGCAGCGTGAAGAAGCCGTCGGCGTCCAGCGTCTCGAGCAGCCGCGCATTGTGCGCCACGCCCGAGCGGTCCCAGCGGTCCACCACCGTGCGGCCGCGCGCAACGCCCGCGCATTCCACATGCACATGCACGTCGCGCGTGGCGAACAGCCCCGGCGCCAGCAGCCACGCCACGGCGCAGGGGTCGTGCAGCGGATGGCCGCGATGGGCGAAGCGGCGCGAGGCCGGAACGCCCGCCATGATGTGCGCCGCGGCATCGAGGCACGCCCCGCCGCCGCGCGCCCGCAATGCGGCGATGCGTGCCGGCGTGACCAGCGCCTGCGCCGTGAGCTCGAGGGTCGCCAGCGTGACCGGCCGCCCGCATTCCAGCAGCACGGCCAGTGATTCCGGGTCGGACCAGGCGTTGAACTCGGCCGACGGCGTGATGTTGCCCTCGGCCCAGGCGCCGGTCATCAGCACGATCTCCTCGACGCGCCCCGCCAGCGCGGGTTCGGTGGCGAGCGCCAGCGCCAGGTTGGTCGCGGGGCCGATGCCGATCAGCGTGACGCGCGGTTCCGCCCGCAGCAGCGCGCGGATGGCGTCGGCAGCGATGCCCGGCTTGGGGGGCGGGCCTTCGGGCAGCGCGACGCCGGCCAGACCATCGGCGCCATGCACCTGCGTCTCGGACCGGAAGGCACCGAGCAGCGGGCCGTCCGCGCCCGCCACCACCGGAACGTCGCGGCCCGCCAGCCCGACGATCGCGCGCGCGTTGCGCAGCGTGTGGTCCAGCCCGACATTGCCGCCCGCCACCGTCACCAGCCGCACATCGAGCGACGGCGCGGCCAGCGCCAGCCACAGCGCCACCGCGTCATCCGTGCCGGGATCGGTATCGATGACGCAGACGCGGCGCGTCATGCCAGTTCCTGTTCCACCAGCGCGCACCAGAAGGCCGCGCCATGCGCCAGCGCGGCATCGTTGAAGTCGAAATGCGGGTTGTGGTGGAAGCCCTCGGGATGCGCGGGATCGCCGGTGCCGAGCCAGACATAGGCGCCGGGGCGCTCGGCGAGGAATTCGGAGAAATCCTCGCCGGGCGTCAACGGCGGGTGGTCGTCCATCGCCAGGTCGCCCACGGCCGCGCGCGCGGCGCGCAGCGCGGCGGCGGCCTGTTCGGCGCGGTTGATGGTGGGGGAGATGCGGCGGATGTAGCGCGGATCGGCCTGCACGCGGCAGGTCGTGGCGATGGCGTGCGCAACCTCCGCGACGCGCGCCTCCAGATGCGCGCGCACGGCCTCGGTGAAGGCCCGCGCGGTGCCGCAGAGGAACACCTCGGACGGGATGACGTTGGGTGCGTTGGGCGCACCGGCGGCCATGTGGCCGACCGACAGCACGGCGGCCTGCAGCGGGTCGATCTCGCGCGCCACGATCATCGGCAGGGCCGCAATGAAGTGCGCGGCCGCCAGCGGGGCATCGGTGCCCAGATGCGGGCGCGCGCCATGCACGCCCGCACCGCGGAAGCGCACCTCCCAGGTGTCGGACGACGCCAGCACCGCGCCCTTGGGCACCGCGACGGTGCCGAGCGGCAGGCCGGGCAGGTTGTGCATCCCGTAGACCGCATCGACCGGGAAGCGTTCAAACAGCCCGTCCTTCACCATGCGCGCCGCACCGCCGCGGGATTCCTCGGCCGGCTGGAAGATGAACTGCACGGTGCCGCCGAAGCGGTCGCGGTTCGCCGCCAGCCAGCGCGCCGCGCCCAGCAGCATGGCGGTATGCCCGTCATGGCCGCAGGCATGCATCGTGTTGGGCGTGGTGCTGGCGTAGTCGGCACCGGTCATCTCCGGCATGGCCAGCGCATCCATGTCGGCGCGCAGGCCGATGGCGCGGTTGCCGCCGCTCGCGCCGCGCGTGCCGGACAGCGTGCCGACCACGCCGGTCACCCCGATGGCCTGTTCCACCGTGATGCCCCACTGCCGCAGCAGGTTGGCGACGATGCCGGCGGTGCGGGTTTCCTCGAAGCCGAGTTCGGGGTGGCGGTGGAAGTCGCGCCGCCAGGCGGTCATGTCGGCCGCGAGGGGTGCCAGGTCGTCGGGCGAAGGCATGGGGCGCTCCGTTGCTGCGCTGCGGCGAAGATGCCACGCTGCGCGCCCTTCCACCACGGGCCGCAGCATGGAGTTCTGGCAAGCCTTCGACGCCGCGACGGGCGACGAAGGCCCCTTCACCGACCGCTACCCCGCGCCGATGCCCGATGGCTCGCGCCTGGTACTGCCGCTGCGCGACTACGGCGAGATCGCGGTGGCGGGCTTCATCGCGAATCAGGCGGCGATCAGCGTGGCGAAGCGCATCGGCGAATGGATGGCCCTGGCAGCGCGTGGGTTGGGCGCCGAGGTCGTGGTGGGGATGCCGACGCTCGGGCAGGTGTTTGCGCCGCTGGTCGCGGAGACGCTCGGCCACACGAACTGGGTCGCCCCCGGCTGGTCGCGCAAGCGCTGGTATGACGAGGCGCTGTCGGTGCCGGCATCATCCTCGACGGCACCGGATGCGCGGCGGCTGTGGATCGACCCGCGCATCGTGCATCGGCTGGCGGGTCGGCGCGTGCTGCTGGTGGATGACGTGATCTCGACCGGGAGTTCCGCGCTGGCAGGGGTGGCGCTGCTGGAACGCGCGGGCGTGCGGCCGGCGGCGCTGCTGCTGGCGATGGCGCAGGGCGACCGCTGGCGCGCGACCTGGCCCGCCGACATACCGGTGCGCGCCGCCTTCGCCACGCCGATCTTCACGCGCGCGCGGGGCGGCTGGGTGCCGCGCCCCGGCAGCGCGCCAGCCGATACGCTGACCTGGGATGATGCCGCATGAAGCGCCTGCTGCTCGCCGCCTTCACCGCCCTCGCGCTGCCCGCGGCGGCGCAGGACCGCGCCGCGCTGCGCATTGGCGTCGAGGCCGGCCCCACCAGCCTCGACCCGCATTACGCCAGCCTGATCACCAACATCGCCTACGCGCGGCATGTCTTCCAGCCGCTGGTGGAACAAGACGCGCGGCAGGTGCTGCGCCCAGCGATCGCGCGGTCCTGGCGGGTGGTCGACGACACCACCTGGGAGCTGGAGCTGGACCCCAATGCGCGCTTCGCCGACGGGCGCGCCGTGACGGTGGAGGACATCGCCTTCACCATCACGCGCGCCGGCGACGTGCCGAACAGCCCGTCATCCTTCCGCTACGCGACGCGGCCGGTGGCGGCCGTGGAATCGGTCGGCCCGCACACCATCCGCCTGCGCTCCAATGGCCCCTTCCCGCTGCTGCTCAACCAGCTCGCGCTGGTGATGGTGGTGCCCAAGCGCGAGGGGCTGACCACGCCAGCCTTCAACGACGGGTCCGCCATGATCGGCAGCGGGCCGTATCGCCTGGTGTCCTGGCAGCCGGGCCAGCCGGTGCGCTATGCGCGCAACGACGCCTTCGCCGGCACCGCGCCCGCCTTCGCGACGGTGGAATTCCGCCCGATCGCCAATGCCGGCGCGCGCGTGGCCGCCTTACAATCCGGCGACGTGGACCTGATCGAGATCGTCCCGCCCGACCAGTTCGCGCGGTTCCGGACCAATGCCGCCTTCAGCACCGCCGAAAGTCCGTCCAACCGGCTGATCTTCCTGACGCTCGATTCCGGGCGAGAGGAAAGCCCGCATATCCGCGTGCCTGAGGGCGCCCCGCTGCGCAACCCGCTGCGTGACGCGCGGGTGCGCCGCGCGCTGTCCATCGCGATCAACCGCGAGGCGATCGTCAGCCGCACGCTGCAGGGCCAGGCGGTGGCGGCCGGGGACCTGGGCCCAGCGGGCTATTTCGGTACCTCGCCCGACCTCACGCCGCCACCCTTCGACCCCGACGCGGCGCGGCGCCTGCTGGCCGAGGCCGGCTTCCCGCGCGGCTTCACCGTGCAGGTGAACGGCCCGAACGATCGCTACGTGAATGACGAGCAGGTGGTGCAGGCGATCGCGCAGTTCTGGACGCGCATCGGCCTGACCGCGACGGTCGAGGTGAAACCGCGCGGCGTGTGGCTGACCGAGGCGGCGCGGCTGGCCTATTCGGTGAACCTGGCGGGCTTCTCGCCAAACCCGGAAGTGCTGGGGATGCTCGAGACGCAGATCCACACCTGGGACACGACGCTGGGCCTCGGCACGGCCAATCGCGGGCGGTTCTCCAACCCGGGTATCGACGCGATCATCCAGCGCGCGCGCACCACCATGGACAATGCCGAGCGCGAGCGCCTGACGCAGGAGGCGACGCGCCGCGCGCTGCGCGACGAGACGGCGCTGATCCCGCTGTATTTCCAGGTCAACACCTGGGCGATGCGTCGTGGCGTGGCGTACGAAGCGCGCACGGATGAGATGACGCTGGCCTTCTCCGCCCGCCGGGCGGATTAGCGGCGCGCCACCGGCGCGACCACCTCGTTCCGCCGCAGCGCCGGCACGGTCCAGGGCGGGTCGTAGAACCAGGCCTGTACGGGGCCTGTCGGCACCCAAGGGGACGCCGCCAGCGCGGCGTTCAGCCTGGCCATGTTGGAGGCTACCGCCTCGGCCCGCGGCAGGCCGGAGAAGCGCAGCACGGCCACGGTTTCCTCGGGCACCGTCACCAGGGTCACGCTCGCATCGTCGGGCACCGGCAGGGTATCGAGCGTATAGCGGGCCGGCATGAAGAAGCGGATGCGCCAGCCATCCGCGTCGCCGGCCTGCGCGACCGGCGCGGTCATGGCGATGCGCTCGCCGCGGGACTGCGCCACCGGGGCCGTCATGGCGATGCGGTCGCGCCGCGCATTGCCGCCGAAGATGTAGCCGGCCAGGCGGCGGAAGCCTTCATTGCGGGCGGCGTCCTCGGCCCCTGGAACCGTGGTCTCGGCGGCGATGCGCGGGGCGTAGCGGCGGATCTCGATGTCTCCGATCGTCTCGACCACCTCGAAGCGCGGTTCCTCGGTGCCGCTGCGGATGCCCACGACGGAACAGGCCCCGAGCAGCAGGGACGACAGGATGGCGGGCAGGCGCAGGGCCATGCTTGGGTGCTCCGGGACATGAACCAGATATGGCGTGGCGGCCCCCTTTGCGAAGGCAGGGCGGCGTGCGCTACTCCCTTCCAAGGATTGCGATGGACGGGACAGATCATGCCGGCTGATGGCGGCGCGACCGACAGGATTTCCTACTCGAGCCCGATCGGGGACGAGGTCAAGACCACCACCTGCTACATGTGCGCCTGCCGCTGCGGCATCCGCGTGCACCTCAAGGATGGCCGCGTCCGCTACATCGAGGGCAATCCCGATCATCCGGTGAACAAGGGCGTGCTCTGCGGCAAGGGCTCCGCGGGCATCATGACGCAGTATTCGCCAGCACGCCTGCAGGCGCCGCTGAAGCGCGTCGGCCCGCGCGGGTCGGGCGAATATGCCGAGATCAGCTGGGAGGAGGCGATGGACACCGCCACCGGCTGGCTGAAGCATGTTCGCGAGACGGATCCGAAGAAGCTCGCCTTCTTCACCGGGCGCGACCAGTCGCAGTCGCTCACGGGCTTCTGGGCGGCGCAGTTCGGGACGCCGAACTTCGCCGCGCATGGCGGGTTCTGTTCGGTCAACATGGCGGCCGGCGGGCTCTACACCATCGGCGGGTCCTTCTGGGAATTCGGCGAGCCCGACTGGGAGCACGCGAAGTACCTGATGATCTTCGGCGTGGCCGAGGACCATGATTCCAACCCGATCAAGACCGGCCTGGCGGCGCTGAAGAAGCGCGGGTCGAAGATCGTCTCGGTGAACCCGGTGCGCACGGGCTATTCCGCGATCGCCGATGAATGGGTCGGCATCCGCCCGGGCACCGACGGGCTGTTCGTGATGTCCTTGATCCGCGAGCTGATCCTGACCGATCGCGTCGATGGCGAATTCCTGGTGCACTATACGAACGCGCCCTGGCTGGTGGTGCGCAATCCGGGCGGCGCGGATGACGGGCTGTTCGCGCGCAATGCCGATGGCAAGCCTCTGGCGTGGGACCGCGCACGCGGGGCCATCGCGGCGGAGACGGCGGACCTGTCGCCGATGCTGGTCGGCGACTTCACGCTCGATGACGGCCGCCGCGTGCAGCCGGTGTTCAACCTCATGGCCGAACGCTATCTGTCGGCCGATTACGCGCCGGAAGCGGTGGCGGAACGCTGCGGCATGACCGCCGAACGCATCCGCCGCCTGGCGGCCGAGATCGCCGACATCGCCTTCAACCATCCCCTCACGCTCGACATTCCCTGGACGGATGTGTGGGGCCGCAAGCACGAGACGATGGTGGGGCGGCCGGTGGCCTTCCACGCGATGCGCGGCATCAGTGCGCATTCCAACGGCTTCCACACGTGCCGCGCGCTGCACATCCTGCAGATGCTGCTGGGCGCGGTCGATACGCCGGGTTCCTGGCGCTACAAGTCGCCCTTCCCGCGCCCGATCCCACCGGGCCCTGGCCCGGCTGGCAAGGGCGCCAAGCCGAACACGCCGCTGGCCGGCAACATCCTGTCCTTCACGCATGGTCCCGACGACCTGCTGGTCGAGGATGACGGCACGCCGCTGCGCATCGACCATTCGTTTTCCTGGGAAGCGCCGCTCGGCCTGCACGGGATGATGCACACCGTGATCGGCAATGCCGAGAAGGGCGACCCGTACAAGATCGACACGCTGTTCATGTTCATGGCGAACATGGCGTGGAACAGCGCGATGAATCCCATGGAGACCATCCGCTGCCTCACGGCGCAGGACGCGAATGGGGAGTACGTCATCCCGCACGTGATCTACTCGGATGCGTATTTCTCCGAGACGGTGCCCTATGCCGACCTGATCCTGCCGGACACGACGTACCTGGAACGCTGGGATGCGATCAGCATCCTCGATCGTCCCATCGGCTCCTCGCATGGTCCTGGCGATGCGATCCGCCAGCCGGTGATCAAGCCCGACCGCGACGTGCGGCCCTTCCAGGATGTGTTGATCGAGCTCGGCGCTCGGCTTGGCCTGCCGGCCTTCGTGAAGGAGGACGGGTCGCCGAAGTTCAAGGACTATCCGGACTACCTCGTGAACCACCAGCGCATGCCCGGCGTGGGTCCGCTCGCCGGCTGGCGCGGCGAGGACGGCACGAAGAAGGGTGTCGGCGAGCCGAACCAGGACCAGTTGCAGCGCTACATCGAGAATGGCTGCTTCTGGCGGCACAACCTTTCGCCGGAAGAGTCCTACTTCAAGCACGCCAACGCGACGTATCTCGCCAATTCCAAGGCGATGGGCATGCAGGGGCAGTCCAACCAGATCGTGCTGCAGATCTGGTCCGAACCGCTGCAGAAGTTCCGCCTCGCCGCCGATGGCCATGGCGCGAAACAGCCGCCTGCGCATCTGCGCGAGCGTGTGCGCACCTACTGCGACCCGCTGCCCTTCTGGTACGCGCCGCTCGAACAGCAGCAGCACGACACCGACCCGTATCCGCTCTCCGCCGTCACGCAGCGGCCGATGGCGATGTACCATTCCTGGGGGTCGATGAATGCCTGGTTGCGGCAGATCCACGGCTCCAACAAGCTTTACATGTCGCGCGAACGCGCCACCGCCGAGGGCCTGGTGCAGGACGACTGGGTCTGGGTGGAAAGCCGCAGCGGCCGCGTGAAGGCGCAGCTGTCGCTGATGGAAGGTGTCAACCGCGACACCGTCTGGACCTGGAACGCGATCGGCAAGCGTGCGGGTGCGTGGATGCTTACACCCGATGCCGCGGAGGCGCAGCGCGGCTTCCTGCTGAACCACGTGATCAGCGAGTGGCTGCCCGCGCAGACCGGACCGCGCATGGCGAACGCCGACCCGATCACCGGCCAGGCCGCCTGGTACGATCTGCGCGTGAAGGTCAGCAAATGCGCGCCTGGCGAGGAAGGCATCACCGACCCCTTCCCCACCATGCTGGACCCACCGCCGGACATGCCGAGCACACCCGACATCCTCCGCTATAACGAAGGAGGGTCGAAGCCATGACCTCCCTGCCGCAACCGGGTGCGAAGAAGCTCGGCCTGGTCATCGACCTCGACACCTGCGTGGGCTGCCAGGCCTGCGCGACCAACTGCAAGGAATGGAACACCAGCGGCCACATGGCCCCGCTGCCCGACCACAACCCGTACTCCGCGGGCCAGGAAGGCGTGTGGTTCAACCGCGTGCATTCCTACGAAGCGGGCGACGGCGAAGACGGCCGTACCGTGCATTTCCCCCGGTCCTGCCTGCATTGCGAAACGCCCGCCTGCGTCACCGTCTGCCCCACCGGTGCGTCCTACAAGCGCGCCGAGGACGGCATCGTGCTGGTCAACACCGACATCTGTATCGGCTGCCAGCTCTGTGCCTGGGCCTGCCCCTATGGCGCGCGGGAATTCGACGACGATGCCGGCGTGATGAAGAAGTGTACGCTCTGCGTCGACCGCATCTACAACGAGACCATTCCCGAACCGCAGCGCCAGCCCGCCTGCGTCACCACCTGCCCCGCAAATGCGCGGCATTTCGGTGACCTCGGAGACCCCAACAGCGCGGTGTCGCAGCTGGTGGCGGAGCGCGGCGGGTACGAGCTGATGCCTGAACTCGGCTACAAGCCGGTCAACCGCTACCTCCCGCCGCGCCGTGCGCCAAAGGCCGATGCCGGGCCGCCAAAGGATGCCGGGCCCCTGCCCTCGCAGATCACCAACCCGCTGCTGCGCTGGGTGGACAAGGTTCTCTCGCGATGAATCCGGCCCCGTCGATCATCTTCTTCACCGTGGCCTCGGGTGCCGGCTACGGGCTGCTGTTCTGGATGGGGCTGCTGCGGCCGCTCGGCCTGGTGCCGGGCGGCGCTGGCTTCGGCGCGCTGGCGGTCGGCCTGGCGCTCGTGCTGGTGATGCTGGGGCTGCTGTCCTCCACCGCGCATCTGGGGCGGCCGGAACGCAGTTGGCGGGCGCTGAGCCAGTGGCGGTCATCCTGGCTGTCGCGCGAGGGCGTGGCGGCGGTGCTGGGCTTCCCGCTGGCCGGGGTCTTCTTCATCGCGGTGGTCGGCCACAAGGAATGGCTGGCGCTGCCGACCGGGCTGCTGACCGCGGCCGTCGCGGCGGTGACGGTGTGGTGCACGGGCATGATCTACGCCTCGCTCAAGCCCATCCGCCAATGGCACCATCCGCTCGTCGCGCCGGGCTACATGCTGTTCGGCGCCTTTTCGGGTGCGGCGCTGCTCGCGATGCTGGCAGGCTTCTGGGGCCAGGCGGCGGTCCCGGCGGCGATCGCGGCGGTGCTGGGTGCTGGCGGCTTCGTGCTGAAGCGCGCGTATTGGTCCAGCGTCGATGCCGGGCCGCCCATCGCGACGATGGAGACCGCAACGGGCCTCGGCTTCATCGGCACGGTGCGCCCGCTCGACCCGCCACATACCGAGACAAACTACTTGCTGCGCGAGATGGCCTTCCGCATCGGGCGCGTGCATGCGGCGCGGCTGCGGCGGATCGCCGCGATCGGCGGCTTCGCGGTGCCGGCGGTGTTGCTGGGACTGGCACTGGTCACGGGCGGTGCGCTGGCCGGCCTGCTGGCGGTTGTGGCCGCGGGCTTGGCCCTGGCTGGCCTGCTGGCCGAACGCTGGCTGATGTTCGCGGAAGCCACGCATACCGTGGCGCTCTACTACGGGGTGGATTCACGCGGCTGACGCCGCCACCGCAACCAGTGGACCGAGGCTTGCCTCGGTCCGGGAGCGCAAAGCGCGACCGCGCCCAACCCGCCCATTGTCGCCAGACCGCCAGCGCTTTGCGCGAAGGCAAGCCGCACGGATGTGAGGCGCCCGCCGTTTGAGGGATCAAGTCAAAATGGTCGGGCAGGCGGGATTCGAACCCACGACCCCCAGTCCCCCAGACTGATGCGCTACCAGGCTGCGCTACTGCCCGACCGAGGCGCGCGGTGTAGCACCCGCGACGCCGGCGTGAAACCCCCTCAGGCCGACATCGCGCGCAGCGCGCGGGCGATGTCCTCGAGCTCGGCGAGCGCTGCGCGCAGCGCGGCCATCTCCTGCTCCTCGGCGGCCGGCGGCGGGTCCCCCAGCGGCAGTTCCGCGGTGGCCGCCTGCGGGCCTTCGTCGGTGCCGTCGCGCAGCAGGCGCTGCACGCCCTTGATCGTGTAGCCCTGGGTGTAGAGCAGGTCGGAGATGCGCCGCAGCAGCGCGATGTCCTCGGGCCGGTAGTAGCGCCGCCCGCCGCCGCGCTTGAGCGGCTTGAGCTGCGGGAACTTGGTTTCCCAGAAGCGCAGCACGTGCTGCGGGATGTGCAGGTCGTCCGCCACCTCGCTGATGGTGCGGAAGGCAGTGGGCGCCTTGCGGGTCTTGGTACGGGCCTCGGCCTCGGGCAGGTCGTCGCTCATTCGTCGCTGCCCACCGGTTCGTTGTTGATGCGCGCCTTGAGCACCTGCGACGGGCGGAAGGACAGCACCTTGCGCGGCAGGATCGGCACCTCGATGCCGGTCTTGGGGTTGCGGCCCACGCGCTGGCCCTTCTGCCGCACCAGGAAGGTGCCGAAGGCGGAGATCTTGACCGGCTCGCCCGCCTCGAGCGCGGCGGACATGCGTTCGAGGACCGTCTCGAGCAAGGCGGCGCTTTCGTTGCGGGACAAACCGACACTGGCGTAGACCGCCTCGGCCAGTTGCGCGCGCGTGACCGTGTTCATGCCGTCATTGCCCCGCAGGTACTTGATCCTGCAAGAAAACCGGTAAGCCGGGCGGAGGTCAACAGGTATTGCCCTCAGGCGCCGGCACGCGCCGGCTTGGCTTGCGCGCCGTGCACAGCGGCGCCAGGCGCCGCGGGCAGGTTGGGTATGGTCGCGCCCTGTGCGCGCGGATCGCGCCGATGCGCGATCCGATATGGCTCCGGAGGAGACTTTGCGATCCACCGGGCTGCGGCGTCCGGTCAGAAGCGCGCCAGCGCCGCACCCCAGGTGAGTCCGCCGCCGATCGCTTCCATCACCACCAGGTCGCCATCGGCGATGCGCCCGTCGCGCCGCGCCTCGGCCAGCGCCAGCGGAATCGACGCGGCCGAAGTATTGGCGTGGCGTTCCACCGTGACCACCACGCGCTCGGCCGGCAGGTGCAGCTTGCGGCCCATCGCCTCGATGATGCGGGCATTCGCCTGGTGCGGCACCAACCAGTTGATGTCGGCATGGGTCATGCCGTTCGCGGCCAGCGCCTCATCGACCACCGCCGCCAACTTGGTGACAGCGTGGCGGAACACTTCCTTTCCCGCCATGCGCAGAACGCCTGGCCCGCCGGTGGAACCCGCGCCACCCTCGATGTGCAGGATGTCGCCGTGGCGGCCATCTGCATGCAGGTGGCAGGACAGGATGCCGCGGTCCGCCGTGGTGCCGGCAGCCTGTTCCGCGCGCAGCAGCACCGCGCCGGCGCCATCGCCGAACAGCACGCAGGTGCCGCGGTCGGTCCAGTCGAGGATGCGCGAATAGACCTCGGTCCCGGTCACCAGGACGCAGCGCGCCTGGCCGGCGCGGATCAGGCTGTCGGCGACACCCAGCGCATAGACGAAGCCAGTGCAGGCCGCCGCCATGTCGAAGGCGAAGCCGCGCGTCGCGCCGATCCTGGCCTGGATGCGCACCGCGGTCGCGGGAAAGGCGGAATCGGGGGTGGAGGTCGCGACCAGGATGGCATCGACCTCGGATGCATCGACGCCGGCATGGGC
Organism: Roseomonas fluvialis; assembly: GCF_022846615.1. NCBI lineage: Bacteria > Pseudomonadati > Pseudomonadota > Alphaproteobacteria > Acetobacterales > Roseomonadaceae > Roseomonas > Roseomonas fluvialis. The sequence continues at coordinate 1,999,506 of NZ_AP025637.1, read as the reverse complement.
CAGCGCGTCGCGCGCCGCGGCCGCGCCCATGTCGGATGCGGTCTCGTTCGGCGCGGCCAGGTGGCGGAAGCCGATGCCGGTGCGTTCGCGGATCCAGGCGTCGGAGGTATCGAGGCCATGCATCGCCGCGAGTTCGTCGTTCGACACGCGCCGTTCCGGCAAATAAGCGCCGCAGCCGGCGATGGTCGCGCGCAGAACCATGGACGTCGATGCTTTCAGCGAGGGTCGGCCGCGACGCGCGGGCCGGCCGTGGACAGGCGAGTCAGGCCCTCACGGATACGCTCGTTGAAGCCGTGCGTCACCATGTCCATCGCGACATCGACGGCATGTGCGAAGCCGAGCGCATCCGCCCCGCCATGGGACTTCACGACCACGCCGTTCAACCCGATCAGGATCGCGCCGTTGTACCGGCGCGGGTCCATCCATTCGCGCAGCCGGTCGAGGGCCGGGCGCGCCAGCAGGTAGCCGAGCCGCGCCGGCACGCTGGAGGTGAACACCTGGCGCAGCAGGTCGCGCATCAGCTTGAGCGCGCCCTCTCCGGTTTTCAGCGCGACATTGCCAGTGAAGCCGTCGGTCACGATCACATCCGTGGTGCCGGCGGTGATGTCGTGGCCTTCGACGAAGCCGCGGAACTGCGCGCCGATATGCGAATCGCGCAGCACCTCGGCCGCCGCACGCACGCGGTCATCGCCCTTCAGCTCCTCCGACCCCACGTTCAGCAGGCCGATCGACGGGCTGGTGAGGCCGAGCACGGCGCGCGCGAACGCATCGCCCATCACGGCGAATTCAACGAGGTTACGCGCATCGCACTGCACATTGGCGCCGAGGTCGAGCAGCACCACGTCGCCGCGCGCCGAGGGCCCGATCGCGGCCAACGCCGGCCGGTCGATCTCGGGCATGGTCTTGATGACGATCTTGGACAGCGCCATCAGCGCGCCGGTATTGCCGGCCGAGACGATGCCCGCCGCCTCGCCGGTCGCGACGGCGTCGATCGCCATGCGCATCGACGAATTGCGGATGCGCAGCGCAGCGGTCGGCTTCAGGTCCGATGAGATGCGATCGGGCGCGTGGCGCAGCGAGCAGGCGCGCGCGGCCCGCTTGCGCCGCGCCAGCCCGCCGGCCACCAGGGCCTCGTCGCCGACCAGCAGGAAGCGCGCATCGGGGTGCCGCTCCGCCGCCAGCTCAAGCCCGTCGAGCACCACATCGGGCGCGTGGTCGCCGCCCATGGCGTCGATCGCGAGCGAGAAAAGCGGCGCGGCCTGCGGCACGATCAGTGACCCCCGCGTGCGGGCGTGCTCACCGCGCGTCAGCTGCGGATGGTCTGGCCCACGCGCTCGGCGGCCACGACCTCGCGCCCGTCATAGTGCCCGCAATGGGAGCAGACGTGGTGCGGGCGCTTCAGCTCGCCGCAATTGGAGCACTCCTGGTAGGAGGGCACGCTCAGCGCCTCGTGGCTGCGGCGCATGCCGCGGCGGGAGGGCGAAACCTTCTTCTTCGGAACGGCCATGGTGCCGAGCCTCTTTCATCAATCAACGTGCAGGATAGCGGGAGGGCGGGGCATTACCACCCGCTCCGGACGGGCGCAAGGCTTCCCGCGGGCTGGCGCCATTTCGGCCCGCCCTGGCGCGCCGCCACGTGTCCAGCCATTCGGTTTCGCGCGCGTCTTCACCCGATCGGATGCATGCATCCGGCCGGATCTGCCCTTAGCCCTGCGTGCCGCCGGGGCGGCGCAGCGCGGCCAGCGCCCCGAACGCGCCACCCGTGCCATCGCCGGTGATCTCGGCCGGCAGTTCGGCGCCCGGGGCGCGCGGATAGGGGTCGAGTGCCAGGGCCAGCTGCTCGGCCATTGCCTCGCCGAGGTCGGCGGTGTCGCCCTCGATCGGGATCTCGTCCGGCCCCTCGGGGTCGTCGGAGGGGTCCTCGCCAGGCGGCAGCAGGCGCAGCGCCACCGCGTCCTCGACCCGCTGCGCCACGGGCTCGAGGCTCACCACGCAGGACTGCACCACATCGGCCCGGAGCATGCCGGTCACCATGACGCCGCCGCCGGGTTCGGGGCGCAGCAGCAGCGTGGCCTCCAGCCACTCCACGGCCGGGATCGCGAAGCGCTTCGCCAGGGCCGCGCACTCGGCCGGGCTGGCGCGCAGGTGTTCCTCGCGCCCGGCCTCGGGCAGGCGGGCGAGCGAGACGGGCCGGGAGAATTCAGGCGCCATGGGTCCCCTCCAGCACCGGCAGGAAGGTGGCGCGGCCGGCCACCAACGCCGTGATGTCCTGGCCGGCCAGGTGGGCCGCCTGCGCCCGGGCGCGGCCGGCCAGCGCGGCGGGGGCGCCGGGTGCGGCCTCGCCACGCCAGACGTTGCGTTCCAGCGCCTCGGCCAGGGCGCCGGCCTCGGGCGAATCGAGCGCCGCCTCATAGGCCAGGGCACGGCCGTGGAAGGCCTCCCACAGGCCGCGCACCCGCTTGCCGACGGACAAGTCGCCGACCCCCATCTCGCGCAGGTTCACGTCCATGTCGGCGAACATCGCGTCGAACACCGCCTGGGCCAGGGCGGGGCCGCGCGGGTCGGAGTCGGTGCGCAGGCGGCGGATCAGCAGCGCGACATGCAGGCTGACCAGGTCGAAGCGGCCCTCGACCGTGTCGGGCACGCCGAGTTCCGCGAACAGCCGGGGCTCGCGCGCCGCGGCCACGGCGGCGCCGTAGAGCTCGAACCCGGCCCGTTCGTGCGGGCGGCGGCGGAACATGGCAAGCAGGCCCATGGCGGCGTGGCACTCCGGCCGCCAAGCCGGTTGACCCGGGGGCGGCATGCTGTCTATTGCCGCGGACATGGCCCGCCCCACCCGATCGGTCAACGCACGCCTGCCAGTCCTCGCACTCGTCGTCCTGCTGGGCGGCTGCGGCTGGATCACGGACACGCTGGGGCCGCCACCCGTCGAACGCGGCAACCGGATCGATCCGGACCGGCTGACCCAGATCACCCCGGGCGTGCAGACCCGCACCGATGTCGAGACGCTGCTCGGATCGCCGACCGCCCGCAGCACATTCGACGACGACAACTGGTACTACATCAGCGCACGCACCCGGCTGCAGCCCGCCCGTTTCCTTGAGGTCGAGGACCGCCGCGTGGTCGCCATCTCGTTCAACCGCCAGGGGGTGGTGAGCAGCATCCGCGAACTCGGCGCTGCCGACGGGCGCAACGTGGCCATGGTGGCGCGCGAGACACCCGTGCCCGGCAATGAACGCACGCTGCTGCAGGCGCTGTTCGGCAATCTCGGTCGGCCCGGCCTGGCGGGGACCGGCGCGACAAACCCGGCCAATACCGGGGGCCGCTTCTGAAGTCTGGTTTGAGGGTGCGCTTCCTGGCGCAGTCTCAAGTGCCGGCCCGACGCGCCGCAGAACGGCTCGGGCGCGGCTGACGACACTCCGGCAAACCTGCGCAGCACCGCCGACGCATCGGCGCCGGGTGTCTGGTGGCCGGCGCGTCAGGCCGCGCTGCCGACCGCCTGGCGCCCGCGCCATGCCTGCCAGCCGAGCACAGCCAGCGCCAGGATGACCGCCGGCACGGTGACCAGGTTCAGCATCTCCCACCCCGCCTGCGCATGCACGGCGCCGGAGGCGAAGGCGGTGCAGGCCACCGTGCCGAACACCAGCACGTCGTTGGCCGCCTGGGCGCGCACCCGTTCCTCGGGCGCATGGGCGGTCGCCAGCAGCTGGGTCGCGCCCACGAACATGAAGTTCCAGCCGATGCCCAGCAGCACCAGCGCCACGGTGAAATGCCCGAAGGACCGCCCGGTCACCGCGACGACGGCACAGCCCGCCGTGAGCACCGCGCCCGCCACGATCACCTGGCGCAGCCCGAAGCGCGTGATGAGCCGCCCGGTGACAAAGCCAGGCGCGAACATCGCCACCGCATGCAGCTGGATGACGGTGGCGGAGGCCCCGATCCCGAAGCCGCAGAGCATCATCTCGAGCGGGGTCGAGGTCATCACCAGGTTCATGGTGCCATAGGCCACCATCCCCGCCAGGGCGGCAGTCATGAAGGCCGGGCGGCGCATGATATCGAGCACAGGCGTCGATACCTTGGGCCGCGGCGGCGCCGGCGGCAGGTCCACCACCGCCAGGATCGCCATGCAGATCGGCGGCAGCAAGGCCAGCATCAGGTAAGTGCCCAGGAACAGGAAGGGCACCAGCATGTCCTTGGTGTGCTTCACCAGTTCAGGCCCGATCACGGCCGAGGCGATGCCCCCCGCCATCACCAGCGCGATGGCGCGCGGACGATAGGACGGGGTGGCGACCTCGGCGGCGGCGAAGCGGTAGTGCTGCGAGATGCCGAAGCCGAGCCCACCCGGGATCGCGCCCAGGCAATAGATCAGGAAATCCCCGCGCCAGACGCCCAGCGCGAAGATCAGCGACCCGGCCAGCGCACCGGCCGCGCCCATGATGAATCCCGCACGCCGTCCGAAGCGGGCAAACACGATGCCGGCCGGGATCGAGGCACACATCGTGGCCAGCATCTGCAGCGCCATGGGCAGGGTCGCGAGCGCCTTGTCCTCGGCCAGCGAATGGCCGATCAGCGCGCCCATGGCCACCTGGCCGATCATGCTCGCACCCATCAGCGCCTGGCAGCAGAACAGCAGCCAGACATTGCGCTTCATGCGCGCGGGGTCGGTGGTGTCGGGCACGGGCGTTCCTCGGGCGGCGCCGGGCGGTGGCGCGGCTTGCCATGACAGATGCCGGAACATGCGCTGTTGCGCAAAGGGCGGGGACCGCAGCCCTGCCCTGCGCGCCGGGCGATGCGCCACGCGCACCGCCCGGCGGCGGCCTGCCGCAGACCGACCGGACCCGAAGCGCGAGAGACGATGACCATGCGTCGCAACGCGAAGGCCGCGCACGGCGCGCGCCCGGGCGGCGCGCGGCCCAGCGGCCGAACCGCCGGGTGCGACGGATCAGAAGTGGCTCCAGCCCTCGCGCCGCAGGTCGATCGCAGCGCCCGCGGCATCACGCACCAGCACCGCCGGCGGGCCGGCAACCATGCGCCCGATGCGCAACACGGGCGTGCCCACGCGGTCTGCCGCGGCCGTGATGGCCGGCGCCGCCGCCGGCGCCGCGGTGAACAGCAATTCGTAATCGTCCCCGCCGGTGAGGATCGTGGACATCAACGCCGGATCGGCGGCGAAGCACGCGCGTGCGGCCGGCGAAAGCGGCAGCGCATCGGCCGCGATCTCCGCCCCGCACCCCGCCGCGCGGCACAGGTGGCCGAGGTCCTGCACCAGGCCGTCCGACACATCCATCCCGGCATGGGCGAGCCCGGCGATGGCCTGGCCCAGCGCCAGGCGCGGCTGCGGCAGCCGGTAGCGCGCCGCGAGATGCCCCGCTTCGTCGTCACGCAGGCCATTGCGCAGCACCCGCAGCCCGAGTGCCCCGTCGCCGATCGTGCCAGAGACCCAGACGTCATCCCCCGCCCGCGCGCCGTCGCGCCGCAGCGCCGCGCCGGGTGCGACCGTGCCGAGGATGGTCAGCGACAGGCAGGTCGGCCCCGGCGTGACCGTCGTGTCCCCACCCAGCACCTGCAGGCCGAATTCCGCTTGGTCCTGCGCCAGGCCGCGGACGAAGCCGGCGATCCAGTCCTCGGTGACGCCGCGCGCGAAGGAGGTCGTCATCAGGTAGCCGAGCGGCACCGCACCCATCGCCGCCAGATCCGACAGGTTCACCCGCAGCAGCTTGCGCCCGATGGTGTCGGGCGGGTCGTCGGGGAGGTAGTGCACGCCCTCGACCATGGCATCGGCGGCGATGACCAGGTGGCGGCCGGGCGGGACAGCCAGCACCGCCGCGTCGTCGGCAAGGTCGAGCGCGCCCTGCCCTGCCAGCGGCCGGAAATGCCGCGCGATCAGCGCGAATTCCGGCGGCAGGCTCACTGCGCCGCCCCGAACTCCTGCGGGCGCAGCGCGTGGGCCATGGCGTCGAGCACGCCATTGGCGAAGCGTGCCGTGTCCTCATCAAGGAAGCCGCGCACGACATCGAGGTATTCGTTGATCACCACCCGCGCGGGCGGGTCCTTCGCCGCCAGCAATTCCGCCGCGGCGGCGCGCAGCACGGCGCGCAGCACGGGGTCGAGGCGCTCGAGCGTCCAGTCCTTGTTCAGATGTGCGCGGATCTCGGCATCGCCGGCCTCGGCCCCGGTGGCGGCGGCGCGCAGGATGGCTTCGAACAGCGGGATATGCGCGAGCGGCACGGCGCCTTCGTCGAAGCCTTCCGCGCCCTCCCCGGCGCCGATGCGGTGGCGGATGAACTGGTCGGCGACGGTCTCGGCGCTCTCCCCGGTCTGCTCGGACTGGAACAGGGCCTGCACGGCGGCGACGCGCGCGCCGGTGCGCGGGCGGCCGGCCGGATTCTGGCGCTGGCTCATCCCGCGATGCCCCAGCCACGGGCGATGCCGATCTGCGTCAGCACGGCATGCGCCGCCTCGGCGCCCTTGTTCATGCGGTCGTCGCGCGAACGCGCCTCGGCCTGCGCCAGGCTGTCCACCGTCAGCAGACCGAAGCCGATCGCCGCCGCGTGCTTCGTCGAGAGGTCCATCACGCCATGACAGATGGCGTCGCAGATGAAGGTGTAGTGGTCGGTCTCGCCCTTCACGACGCAACCGAGCAGCAGGAAGCCGTCCCAGCGGCGCGGCGAGGCCAACGCCATGGCCAGTGCGCCGGGCAGTTCGTAGGCGCCGGCGACCTCGACCGTCTCGATGGTCGCGGCGACGTCGGCCAGGACGCGTTCGGCGCCATGGCGCATGCCGTCCACCACGTCGCGGTAGTAGGGCGCGGCGATGACCAGGATACGCGGGGCCGGCCCGGCCAGCGTGGCGGCGCCGCGCTCGGGGGAATCGAGGGTGCTCAAGATGCAGTGTCCGATGCGATGGGGCGTGTCTCGACATCCTCGAGCCCATAGCCTTCGAGGCCGACGATCGGGCGGGGATGGTTGGACAGGCGGATGATGCGCGACAGGCCGAGATCGGCCAGGATCTGCGCGCCGATGCCGTAGTCGCGCAATTCCGGCGCGAGCGTGCGTCCGCGGCCGCGGCGGATCTGGTCGGACAGGCCATCGGCGCGGCCGTCGCGCAGCAGCACCACGACGCCGCGACCGGCCTCGGCGATCATGCGCATCGCGCCGTGCAATTCGCCGAGCGTGCGCCCCGCCACCAGGTCGTTGATGAGCGAGGCGGCGTGCATGCGCACCAGCACCGGTTCCGTCCCGGTGATGTCACCCTTGACCAGGGCCAAGTGCTCACCGGGACTGACCGTGCTGGCATAGACCACGGCGCGCCAGTCGCCGCCGATCGCCCGCGGCAGGGTGCTGTCCTCGACGCGCTGCACCAGGCGTTCGGTGCGGCGGCGATGGGCGATCAGGTCGGCGATGGTGCCGAGCTTCAACCCGTGATGCTGCGCGAAGGCGACCAGGTCGGGCATGCGCGCCATGGTGCCGTCGTCATTCATGATCTCGCAGATCACGCCGGACGGGTTGAGGCCCGCCATGCGCGCAAAATCCACCGCGGCTTCCGTGTGCCCGGCGCGCACCAGCGTGCCGCCCTCGCGTGCCACCAGCGGGAAGACATGGCCGGGGGTGACGATATGCTCGCGCCCGAGTTCCGGGTTGATCGCGACCGCCACGGTGCGCGAGCGGTCGGCGGCGGAGATGCCAGTGGTGACACCGTCGCGTGCCTCGATGGAGACGGTGAAGGCGGTCTGGTGGCGGGTGCCGTTCGACTGCGCCATCAGCGGCAGGCCGAGCTGGTCGACGCGCGAGCGCGTCATGGCCAGGCAGATCAGCCCGCGGGCGAAGCGGGCCATGAAGTTGATGGCGTCAGGTGTGGCGAATTGCGCGGGGATGACGAGGTCGCCCTCGTTCTCGCGGTCCTCGTCATCCACCAGGATGAACATGCGCCCGCGGCGCGCTTCCTCGAGCAGTTCCTCGGTGGGCGACAGGAATTCGGAGAAGGAGGTACGGACGGTCTCGGTCGCGCTCAACGCTCGTACTCCCGCAGGCGCGCCACGTAGCGCGCCATCATGTCGACCTCGATGTTCACGCGGTCGCCGGGCTGCAGCGTGCCGAAGGTGGTGACCGAGGCGGTATGGGGGATGATGTTGACCCCGAACACCTCCCCGTCAACCTGGTTGACGGTCAGTGAGACGCCGTCGATGGCGACCGAGCCCTTGGGCGCGATGAAGGGCGCGATGGCACGCGGCACGCGGAAGCGCCAGCGGACCGATGCGTTCTCGGGCGTGGCCGAGACCACCTCCCCCACCCCATCCACATGTCCGGCGACGAGGTGGCCGCCGAGTTCGTCACCGATGCGCAGCGCGCGTTCGAGGTTGATGCGCGCGCCCTTGGTCCAGGCGCCGGCGGTGGTCTTGGCCACAGTCTCGGCCGAGCAATCCACGCTGAAGGCATCGGCGGCGAGATGCACGACGGTCAGGCACACGCCCGAGCACGCGATGGAAGCGCCGAGCACCGCCGGCACCGGCGCTGTGAGGAAGGCCGGGTCGGTGCCGATCACCAGGCGCAGATCGTGGCCGCCGCCGATCGGCAGGATGTCCCGCACGCTGCCGAGCGCGGTCACGATGCCGGTGAACATGGGGGGCTCTCCTCGAATTCGGTCAGGATATCGGGCCCGAGGGTGCGGACGGCTACCCTGCGGAAGCGAGGCATGGCGGCGAGGGCGGCGAGGCGCAAGCCCTCGGCGGCGGGCCAGCCATCTGCGCCCATGATTCCCGGGGCGTGGAACCAGGCGAGGCGGTCGACCAGGCGCGCACGGAGCAGCCCGGCGGCGAGGCCGGCACCGCCCTCGGCCAGCACGCGGGTGACGCCGCGGCGCGCCAGGGCCGCGAGCAACGCGCGCAGGTCGAGGCCGCCGGCAGGATCGGCGGGGACGGTCTGCACCGCGACGCCGGCGGCGATGTAGGGCGCGAGCGCGGCGGGCGGATGGCCGGGCGCGGTGATGATGCAACTCGGCGCGGCGGTGGCGGTCGCGACCAGGCGGGCGGTCGCGGGCGTGCGGAGTCGCGCATCGGCCACCACGCGCAGCATGGGGACGCGCTCCATCCCGGGGATGCGGCAGGTGAGGTCCGGGTCGTCCGCCACCACGGTGCCGGAGCCGACCAGGATAGCGTCGTGGCGGGCGCGCAGGGCATGGACCTCCCGCCGCGCCTCCGGGCCGGTGATCCAGCGGGACTCGCCGGTGGCGGTGGCGATGCGGCCATCCAGCGTGGAGGCGAGCTTCAGGGTCACGACGGGCAACCCGGCCTCGATCCGGCGGAAGAAGCCGGCGTTCAGCGCGCGGGCCTCGGCCTCGCAGAGCCCTTCCTCGACCACGATGGCGGCGGCGCGCAGGCGGTCCAGGCCGCGGCCGTTCACCCGCGGATCGGGGTCGCGCATGGCGGCGACCACGCGGGCGATGCCGGCGGCTTCCAGGGCCTCGCAGCAGGGCGGCGTCCGGCCGTGGTGGGAACAGGGTTCCAGCGTGACATAGGCGGTGGCGCCACGGGCCTTTGGGCCGGCGCGGCGGATCGCCTCGGTCTCGGCATGCGGGCGCCCGCCCGGCTGCGTCCAGCCGCGGCCGACCACCTGGCCATGGCGCACCAGCACGCAGCCGACCGCCGGGTTCGGCCAGGCATTGCCGAGGCCGCGGCGGGCGAGCGCCAGTGCGGCGCGCATGTGGTGGAGGTCGTCGGACATCGGGGCCGCGGTTTGTCGCGCGGCGGGAGGCGGCCGGCAAGCGCGGCGGTCAGCGGATGACGCGCGCGAGTTGTAGCAGCGACAGGAACGTCCCCGCCACATACGTCATGGCCGCCGCGCGCAACACCCGCTGCGCCGACGCCAGGTCCCGTTCCGCCAGATAGCCGCCCGCCCGCAACGCCGGCAGTGCGCGCGCGAACGACGCATCGAATTCCAGCGGCAGCGTCACCAGTTGCAGCCCCACCGACAGCACGAAGACCGCCAGCGCCAGCAGCATGGAGGGCAGCACCAGGTGCCCCGCCCCCGCCACCACGCCCAGCAGCGGCAGCACGGTCATCAGCGCGATCGCCAAGCCACGCAGGGGCGTGATGGCCCGCGCCAGCACCAGCCGCAGGTTGAACAGCCGTGCGCCGTCGCGGTGCTGCACCGCGTGCGCGACCTCATGCGCCGCGACCGCGACGGCGGTGACGGACCGGCCATCGTGGTGTTCGGGCGACAGCCGCACCGCCAGCGCGGCCGGGTCGTAGTGGTCGCCTTGGTCGGTGGGTTCGACCGTCACATGCGGCAGCCCAGCCTCGTCCAGCAGATGCCGCGCGAGTTCCCCGGCGGTGCACGGCAGGTCCGGCCGGTCGTCGCCATGCCGCGCCATGGCCCATTTCACATAGGCCATGGGGCCGAACAGCAGCAGGATCAGAAGCACGCCACCGACGATGACCATCGCCGCGCGCCGTCAGTCCTTCTGGCCGAGTTCGCCGAGGAAAGCCTGGAAATCCTTCGCCTCGCCGAAATTGCGATAGACGCTGGCGAAGCGGACATAGGCCACCTGGTCGAGTTCGCGCAGGCTCTCCATGACCAGTTCGCCGATCTTGCGCGAGGCGATCTCGGTCTCGCCTTCCGTCTCGAGCCGGCGCTGGATGGAATTGACCAGGCGCTCGATGCGGTCCTCGTCGACCGGGCGCTTGCGCAGGGCCACGCGGATGGACCGTGCCAGCTTCTCGCGGTCGAAGGGCGCACGGCGGCCGTCGGTCTTGAGCACCGTGATCTCGCGCAGCTGCACACGCTCAAAGGTCGTGAAGCGCGCCCCGCAGGACGGGCACGCCCGGCGGCGTCGGATCGCCGCGCTGTCCTCGGCGGGCCGGCTATCCTTCACCTGGGTGTCCTCGGCGCCGCAGAAGGGGCACTTCATCGGGCGTGCCTCAGTACACGGGGAAGCGGCGGCAGAGCTCCAGCACCTTGGCCGCGACGGCCGTCTCGACCGCGGTGTTCACGCCATCGGCGTTAGACGCGGCGGCCCCGTCGAGCACCTCGCCGATCAGTTTCCCGATCTCGCGGAACTCCACCGTGCCAAAACCACGCGTGGTGCCGGCGGGGGTGCCGAGCCGCACGCCGGAGGTCACCATCGGCTTTTCCGGGTCGAAGGGGATGGCGTTCTTGTTGCAGGTCAGGTGGGCGCGGTTGAGCGCGGCCTCGGCGATCTTGCCGTTCAGCTTTTTGGGGCGCAGGTCGACCAGCAGCAGGTGGTTGTCGGTGCCGCCGGTGACCAGGTCCAGGCCCTGGGCCTTCAGCTCCTCGGCCAGCGCCTGCGCATTGGCCACGATGGCGGCGGCATAGGCGCGGAAGTCGGGGCGCAGCGCCTCGCCGAAAGCGACCGCCTTGGCGGCGATGACGTGCATCAGCGGGCCGCCCTGGAGCCCCGGAAAGACGGCCGAGTTGAACTTCTTGGCCAGCGCCTCGTCATTCGTGAGGATCATGCCGCCCCGCGGGCCGCGCAGCGTCTTGTGCGTGGTGGTGGTCACGACATGCGCATGGGGGAACGGGGACGGATGCGCGCCGCCGGCCACCAGGCCCGCGAAATGCGCCATGTCGACCATGAAGATCGCGCCGACCTCGTCCGCGATGGCACGGAAGCCAGCGAAATCCCAGGTGCGGGCATAGGCCGAGCCGCCGGCGATGATCACCTTGGGCTTCGATTCGAGCGCGATGCGCCGGACCTCGGCCATGTCGATCCGCTGGTCCTCGCGCCGCACCGTGTAGGGCACCGGCTTGAACCACTTGCCCGACTGGTTGGCCGGCGATCCGTGCGTCAGGTGCCCGCCGGCGGCGAGATCCAGGCCCATGAAGGTGTCGCCCGGCTGCAGCAGGGCCAGGAAGACGGCTTGGTTGGCCTGGGCGCCGGAATGCGGCTGAACGTTGGCGAAGCCGCAGCCGAACAGCTGGCAGGCGCGTTCGATGGCCAGGCGCTCGGCGATGTCCACGGCCTCGCAGCCGCCGTAGTAGCGCCGGCCGGGGTAGCCTTCCGCATACTTGTTGGTCAGGACGGAGCCCTGGGCCTCGAGCACGGCGCGCGAGACGATGTTCTCGGACGCGATGAGCTCGATTCCGTCCTGCTGGCGCGTGAGCTCCTGCGCGACGGCGGCGGCGATGGCGGGGTCGGCGGCGGCCAGGGAGGCACCGAAGAAGCTGGCAGCGGGCGGGGCGGCGCCGGCGGCACCGTCGGGGGAGCGGGCGGGGGTGGGGGCGGGGCGGATCATAGGGCGGTTTTGCGCCGGGGGGTGTCGGGTTGGCAAGCGTTGCGCGGACAGGTCAGGCGATGATGCCCGGCACACCGGATCCGAGCCTCTCGACGGCGACGCCATTCATGCTACCTGCACCCATTGAAGGCGCGTGCAGGAGACCGGAATGTCAGCGACGGCGACAGAACAGGATGCGACTGACGCCGTCACGCAGTGGCGCGCAGGGCACATCTCCGATCCTGTGCGGCTTGCGCCACGGCTCAGCGGCGCAGGGTACCAGAGGCTCCTGGCGGCGACCCACCGCGACCTGAAGCCGCGCACGTATTTCGAGATCGGTACGCGGCTTGGAGACTCCCTGAAATGGGCCACTTGCCCGTCCGTGGCCGTCGACCCGGTGTTCCGGCTACCGGAAGGATTTGTAGAAGCCCGGCCGCGCCTGCAGCTGTTCAGCATGACGAGTGACGAATTCTTCCGCCGCCATGATCTCACGGAATGCTTGGGGGGACCCGTCGATCTCGCGTTCCTCGACGGGCTGCACCGCTTCGAATTCCTCTTGCGCGACTTCATGAACACCGAACGTCATTGCCACGCGCAATCGGCCATCCTGCTGCATGACTGCGTGCCCACCACGTCCGAGATCGTGCGCCGCGAGCAGAATGGGCCTCGCGAAGCGGCGTTCGACGTCATGCCGCGCGCCTGGGCCGGCGACGTCTGGAAGCTCATGCCCATCCTCCGGCGCTACCGCCCGGACCTGAAGATCACGGCCTTCGACGCGACCCCAACCGGCCTCGTGTTCGTGACGCGCCTCGACCCGGCCTCGACGGTATTGCGAGATCGATACGAAGACATCGTGGCGGAATTCATGGAAGCGGACATCGCCGCGATCGGCGTATCGGCGTTCGTCGCCGGATTGGCGCTGAATTCGGCGGATGCGGCCCTCGCGGCGGGACGACTGCCGGCCATGATTGCGCCGGCCTGACGCTCGGCGGGGTCTCGGCACAAGCCCCTTGCCGCGGGATTGCCGGGCCGACCTGGCCCGTGACGGCACGGCGTTCAGGACGCGTTCATGCGCCGCGGGCGGCTTCGATTTTCGCGACGCGCGGCGCATGCCGCCCACCCTCGAAAGGCGTGGCCAGAAACATGCGCAGCGCATCGATCGCCGTCTCCACGCCGATCGTGCGCGCACCGAAGCAGGCAATGTTCGCGTCGTTATGCGCGCGCGTGAGCCGCGCCTCGGTGGTGTCGTGCAAAACCGCGGCACGAACGCCGGCGTGGCGGTTCGCCGTCATGGCCATGCCGATTCCGCTGCCGCAGACCAAGATGCCGAAGGGGGCGGCACCGGAGGCGACAGCGCGCGCGACCTGCGCAGCGAAGTCGGGGTAGTCGACCGACCCCGGGCCGTGCGTGCCTAGGTCGGCGACATCGTGCCCGTCTGCCTCAAGCGCGGCCTTCAATGCCAGCTTGAGGGGGAGTCCCGCGTGGTCGCAGGCGAGGGGGATGGCCATGCTGTCAGGTCCGGTTGTTCGTCAATCTGCGACACGACCGCCGACATATTCAATCGGCCGTCGGCAAAGCTGCACGCAGACCTTCCATTCGGCGATCGGCGCGCGTTCGGGCAGCGTCGTCCAGAAGCGGTGGATAGTCCGTGTCACGAGGTCGCGCCGCGGGTCGTCGCGATGCAGGGCGATGAATTCGAAGGCGAGGTCCTTCGATGTCCAAGTCTCCGGTGTGAGCGGCCGATTGTGCAGGTCCACGGTCGCGTAGCCCATCGCGTCGAACCAAGCGAAGAATTCATCCCGGGTGTACCCGTAACGCCGGGCCGCCCCCTCGCGCGCGTTCTCGAAAATGACGGGCGGCCGGAAGGCGCCGATCAGGCGCTGCGCACCACGCATCCCATTGAAGTCGAAGCCCTCGAGGTCGAGCTTGATGAAGTCCAGACGGTCGGTCTGCACGACGTCGTCCATACGAACGACGGGGACCACGATTACCTCTTCGTCGGGACCGGGCTGGTCAGCCGCCGCCGTAACGCGGCTGAGCGCCGATCGCTTGCGATTGGCCGTGAAGCGCAGTTCGCCCGGCTGGTTGCCGAGCGCTTCATGCCGCAATTCTGCGACGCCGTCGGCCACCGCGCGGGCGAGGTTGCGCGCGAGGCCGGCAGCGGGTTCGGGATTCGGCTCGAAGCAGACCAGCCGCCCGGAAGGACCAACGAGATCGGCGAGCGGAACGGCATGCAGGCCCGCATTGGCGCCCCCGTCGACCACATGCGCTCCCGCTGCGACAAGGTGATGGTAGATATAAGAGACGAGAATCTCGAATTGACTGCCGTAGTCCGTGCGTTCCGCCTTGACCTGGGGAAAGGCAGGCGTCTGCTCGGAGCCCAAGGGCATCAATGCGCTTCTCCTATCGGTCCGGCGCCAACGCACCCGCGTCCGACATCTGCGCCACGTGGGCGCGCATTGGCAAGGGGAGGAGAGGATCGGTTGAGCCGGGACAGCCGACGGCCGGTGCAGCACTTCCCCTGCGCACGAAACGTCGTGCGGCAAAGGGCCGCGGGCATGGCGGGATCCAGTGACGGGCGGCATGGTGCGCCATGCTGTGGCGATTCGCGATCAAGGGGCACGATGACGCGCGGGCAGGGTGAAGCGACTGCTCAAGCGAGCTTGACGGTCGCTGCCGCGGCGGACGGGCTGGTCGGGCGGCGGATCACGGTCACTGCCCTGCGCAAGACGGCTAATGCGGGACTTGCCCGCTGGCAGTTCCGCGCCGCGGACGACCATGGCGAGGCGGTCGAGGCGATGCTCCTGCGCCGTTCCTATGCCCGAATGGAGATGGGCCCGGCCGAGCCCATCCTGCAGCAGGTGAGCGAACCCGCCATCTACGGCGGCATCATTGTAGATCACTACGGGCACTTTCTGCTCGAGACTCTCAATCGCGTCTGGGCGATGCGGTGCTGCCCGGACCGGCGCACGGTCTGGCACGTCACCGGCCCCACGGTGCGGCCGTGGCAGCGCGAGATCGCCGCACTGCTCGGCTTCGACTTCGACGCCGGCATCCGCGTGACCCAGGCCACGGCCTTCCAGGACCTGGTCGCGCCGGAGCCCGGCTTCGTCATCGGCGTCGGCTGTTCCCCCGAACAGGCCGAGGCTCTCGGCGCCTTCCCCGCGCGTCGCCCGATTCCTGGGCGGCGCATCTGGGTCTCGCGGTCATTGCTGCCGGCGCACAAGGGCACGCTGGTGGGCGAAGACCGCCTCGAGGCCGCGCTGCAGGAGCGCGGCTGGCTGGTGTTCCACCCACAGTTGCACGGTATACTGACGCAACTTGAAACGATGTGCGACGCTGAGGTGATCGCCGGCGTCGAGGGCTCGGCGCTGCATAGCCTGCTGTTGACCCGCGGGCTCGGTGCAGAGGTCCGCATTTTGCAGCGCGGACGCGTACTCAACCCGAACTACGACATTATCGCACGGGCGCGCGGGTTCCGGCAATCATCGACTTTCGCAGGTCTGCGCCGGATCGCGGGTAGCGGAGCGACGGCGACGCAGACGATCGAGGATTTCGACGCTGTGCTCGACTTCGTGGCGTCCTGAAGGGTCAGTTCTCGTCGATGACGTCGGCGGTCGAGCGCTTCGGGCGGACGCGGGTCAAGTGCTCGCACAGCGCGCGCAGCACCTGGCGGTCCATCGCGACCGGCTTGCGCACATCGACCTGGTAGCGGGTCATAGCGGCAAAGACGACGCGGCGGATCAGCGCCAGGTCGTGCTTCTTGAGGGCCGTGGCCAGCACGGCGCCGGTTTCGCGCGCGTCACGTACCTCGTGGCAGGCGTGGCCGTAATCCGCCTGCGCCAGGCACAGCACGGTCTTCTCGTGCAGCAGGGCCTCGAACCCAACCCCGGAGTTGGCCGTCACCACCGCGAGGCTTCCGGGAAGGAGATCATGGATCGACCCGTCGTTGACCTCCATGGCGGGGCCAACGAGGCCGTCGAGCATTTCGAGAAGCCGCGGCCAACGCCCGAAGGGATGCGGCTTCACGACCACCCTGTGCCCGGCCGCCAGTACCGACCGGATCGCTGTCTCGACAGTCGCGATGTAGTCCTTCTCGAAGCATAGCGAGATGACGCTGTCGTCGGGCACCTGGAGCGCGAAGAACACGTAGCCCGGCTCGGGCACCGAGGTCGTGGCGGCTTGCTTGCCCTTCGATATGCGGTTGCGCGTGATCTCGGCGGCGGCGCCCGCGAAGAACTGGTCCGCCGCGGCCTGGTCGATGCGCGCAAAGGTGACCGGCTTGACCGACTGCATTTCCGACCAGCCGGAATACCCGCGCCGGTCGAAATGGAACATGAACGGAAGATAGGCCATCTTGTAGTGCCATAGACCCGGCTCGAGGCCGCGCGAATGGTGCATGAAGCGGATGGCGTTGCCGATCTCGGGCGCGTGCGAACCCTGCCGATAGAAGGTCACGGTGGCGCCGATGCGTTCGAGTGCCTGCAGCAGGGCGCTGCGGAAGGTTTCGCTGCCCTGCCCGACGACATAGGACATCAGCCAGTTGGGCCGAGCGATCAGTTGCATGATCCGCGCCCTTTCGAGCGGGAGGTCGCAAGTGTCGAACTGGTCCAGCGTGCGGCGAACCTGTGGCACAAAAATGTGATTGGCCCGGAAATACGCGTCCAGGAGCTTGTCGGGCGGCAACAGCTCCATCGTGGCGATGTCAGCCTTGGCCATTGCTGCCCCCTCCGTTGCATCGCCGGCCACCGCTGGGCCGAGGGCCGCGCGGATCGGGGTTATTCGGTCGTCGCACGTGAGGAATCCATCGACTCGTTGAAGCCGCGCGGCAGGTAGGGCCTGAGGCGTCCGATGTCGCCCGTGTCGTAGTGCAGCGGCGGCAGCTCGATCGTGCTGTTCCGGACGAAGGCCGAGATGTT
This sequence comes from Roseomonas fluvialis, assembly GCF_022846615.1. Taxonomy (NCBI): domain Bacteria; kingdom Pseudomonadati; phylum Pseudomonadota; class Alphaproteobacteria; order Acetobacterales; family Roseomonadaceae; genus Roseomonas; species Roseomonas fluvialis. The sequence goes on along the minus strand of NZ_AP025637.1, from coordinate 1,982,359 downwards.
GTAGCCGTGCTGGAAAATCTCGGCTCTGGAGCAGTCGAAGCCGGCCAGCACCAGATGGTAGGCGAGATGCCCCGGCGTCCAGAGCGACACGTGCCCGCCCACCAGCTCGAGCTTCGCCGGGGGAACCGTCACGCACAGGAGCCCGTCCGGCGCCAGGCAGCGCTTGAGCTTCTCGAGGAAGCGTCCCGGGTTGCGCTGGTGCTCGAGCACATGCGACGCCCAGACGCAGTCGAAGGTCTGGTCGAGCTCGATCTCGTTCACGTCGCCCACGATGGTCGTCGAGCCGTCGGTCTCCTTCTTGAAGTAGACGCTTACGCCGAAGTCCATCTTCGTCACGGTCTTGCCGTGCGCCGCGAGTACCCGCGCGTGACGGCCGGCACCGGAACCCACGTCGAGCACCGTGTCGAAGCTGTAGCGCTCAATCAGGCGCTGCAACGCCGAAGCGGCCAGCCCGCACTCGCGGTATTCATCGGCGATGGGCGGCTGCGGCCGCATCACGGGCAGCACGCGCAGCGGCGAGCCAACGATGCTCCGCACGATCGGCTTGTGGTCGATCCGCGCGAGCGCCGCCTTCAGGAGATCGGGGTACTGCGCCAGCAGTGCCGGCAGGCCGTCGGCAAGGGCGGCGTCATCCATCCCGAGCAGTCGGGCAAGCTGCTCGCGCAGGTCTGCTGCGGCGCTCACGCTCGCGGCCGCCGGGAGGGCACGCGAGCGGCAGTGAACCAGGGTGACGACGGCATCCCGATCTACCGCGTCAGCTCGGCGATCGCCGCCTTCGCTTCGTCGAGATTGGGCACGAACCCAAAGATGTCGCGGGTTCCCTGGCTGCGCTGCATCAGCGCCGTGCGAAAGGCCGCATCGGCTTCGTTGGCGGCCCTCGACAACCCTAGCAGCGTCGCGACCCGGCGCACCTCCGCAACGCGGTCGGCGAACTCGCCGCGGTACAGGTCTTCGAAGAAGGTCAGTGCGTAGTTCGCGCGGTGCTGCAGCATCAGTCGCATCAGCCGTCCCAGCGCCGCCGCGTCCCGGTCGAGTTCGCGGCGGATCTGCACGATGTTCAGTGGTTCGAGCTTGCGGGTGCCGGCGCGGATCTCGTCGTAGATCGCCGCGGCTTCGCTTGGGCCCCACGCATTCGTCACACGCGCAAGAGCCAGCGACAGTTGCCGCTCGACCTCGTCGAGGCGCAGCAGGACCAGGTGCCGATAGCCGGCGGCGACGGACTGCCGCAGCAGGCTGCTGGTGACCTGATAGGGCACGACCTCGATGCAGTGCTTGAGGTTCTTGCGCCGGGCCACCACGTCGCCGACCGACGCCTCGAGCGCCGCCAGGTCCTGCGATGCTTCGAACTCGCGCGTGATGGCGCCGAGTTCACGGTCGCGATTGAACCCCTCATCCTGCCAGGCCTCGAAGGGGGACAGCCAGAAGAAGATCGACCGAAGCGATGTCCCGCCGGTCCGCCGGAAGGTCCAGATGATGAAGGGCGCCTCAGATGCGTTCGGGGTTGGCGCCACCGCGGTGTCGCTTGGCGTCGCGCCCGCGTTGGTCGTCGTCATCCTTGGCCCCCTGAACCAGCGGCTGCGCGTTGGCGGCTGCGTCCCGCGGTCGAACGGCACCCAAGGCGGCAAACGCTCATCACCCGCCAGGCGACCAGGCCGTGCGGCATCGACCATCTGCCTGCCTTGGCCAGGACATGCGGACCTGTCATTGAACCCTTGCCTGATGCGACTGAAGTCCACGACGCTTTACACAGCGCCCGCTTGGCATGTCCAGACGCGCCGCCGCGACGGCCCGAGGTTGCCCAAGGCGGGCACCCATCGTATCGAAGCAGCGTGCCGCGCCAGCATGCAGCCGGCCCACCAAACGATTGCTGCGAGCCCAGGTGAACGCATTCCCCGACACCGCGCCGGTCGCGGCGGACCCCGACGCCACCGACCTCGCCGCCCTACGCGCCGAGGTCGCTGACCTGCGCGCGCGCGTCGAATCCTACGAACGGATCCTGCAGCTCCACGATGCCGCCCTCGCCGCCGCGCCGCCCGCGCCCGCCGCCGCGCCACCGCCGCCCAGCCCCGACCTGCCCCACCACTTCGAGATCGCGGCCGACCAGCTGCTGCCCGCCCAGGACGGCTTCTACCAGCTGGAATGGGGCCCCGAGGGCGCTTTCCGCTGGACCGGCCCGTCCGAGGAGGTCGGTTTCGACGCCTGGGTCGACCGCAGCCGGCCGCTGGTCGCAACCCTGCGCCTGTTCCATCTGGGCACTCCGGCGAACGCGAATAGCCTCGCGATCGAGGTCGACGGCGTCGCATATCCTCTCACGCGCGACGGCAAGGACAAGCTGCTGCGGTCCGACCCGATCCAGCCGCGCAGCTCCGACGGGCCGACCCGCCTGACGCTGCGCGTGCCGCATATGCATTCCCCCGCGGCGCGCGGCGCGGCCGACCGGCGGGTGCTGGGCGTCGCGTTCCAGCGCCTGCGCATCGAACCGGCCTGAGACGGGACGCGCGTCGATGGTCGCGCCCGCCCGCCGCATAGCCGCGGCCATCTGCTCCTACGAACGCTACGACCTGCTGCCCGGCGCCATCGAATCGGCGCTCGCCCAATCGCTGCCGTCCGGAAGCTTCGACGTCGTGGTGGTCGACAATTCATCCGACCCGGTGCGCTCCGCGCAGGAGGCGGCGGCCTTCGCCGGGCGGCCCGGCCTGGTGTGGCACCACGAACCGCGCCCTGGCCTGTCGAATGCGCGCAATGTCGCGGCGCGGCTGACCGACGCGCCGCTGATCGCCTACCTGGATGACGACGCGCGCGCTGATGCCGTGTGGCTCGAGAACATCGCCGGCTGCTTCGACCAGTTCGGGCCCGCGGTGCAGGTGGTGGGCGGGCGCATCCGGCCCTGGTGGGGCGCCCCGCGGCCGGACTGGCTGGCCGATGAGATGCTGGGCGACATCACCGTGGTCGACCTCGGACCCGAACGGCGCCTGCTGGGCGACGGCGAATGGGTCGCCGGCGCCAATATCGCCTTCCGGGTCTCCGCGCTCCGCGCAGCGGGGTGGTTCGACACCTCGCTCGGGCGGACCGGCGGGGGTGCCAGCCTGCTTTCGGCCGAGGAGACGGCGCTGACCGACCGCATCAAGGCGCTGGGCGGCAAGGTCGCCTACGACCCGCTGGCCGCGGTGGACCACTGGGTCGACCCGGAGCGGCTGACGCAGCGCTGGTTCCGCCGCCGGGCGGCCTGGCAGGCGGTTTCGGACTACCTGCGCGACCCCAGGGCGCGGCTTGCCCGCAGCGACGAATCCTGGGCCGCGGTGAAGGGCTTCCTGCTGCAGCAGAACCCGGCCAACCGCACGCTGCGCGGCCTCGCTCTCGAACAGGTGGGGGCGGCGGAATTCCGCTGGCAGGTCTCGGCGGTCTACAACGCGGTCACCGCGCTGCTCGCCGGCCTCGATGAACGCGATGATCTCTGACGCGCCCGATGGCGCGATGACCCCAGACGCGCCCGATGGCGCGATGACCCCAGACGCGCCCGATGGCGCGATGCTATCCGGCGCGCCGGGCGGGTCCTGGGACGGGCTGCGCGTCCTGGTGCTGTCGCCGGTGCCGACCTGGCCGGTCACGCTGGGCAACCGCAATCGCATCGTGCAGGTGAACCGCGCGCTGCAGCGCGCGGGTGCGCGGGTATCGCTGCTGCACTACCCATCCGACGAGGAATGGCGCGCCCGCCTGCCGCGCAGGGCGCTGGCCGAAATGACCGCCCAGTGGGAGGAGGTCTTCACCTGCCCCGTCACGCGCCCGCTGCACACCCGCCCGTCGGAGGGCGAGGACCATGCCGCGGACGACTGGTGGGACCCCGCGATCGGCCAGATGCTCGACTGGCTGTTCAAGGTCGGGCGCTACGACGCGCTGCTGGTGAACTACACCTGGTTGTCGAAGGCGCTCGAGCACGCGCCGGCGGGCGTGCTGCGCATCCTGGATACGCATGACCGCTTCTCGGACCGCCGGGCGCTGCTGGCCGAAGGCGGCCTGCCACCGGAATACTTCCACACCACGCAGGCGCAGGAGCGCCTGGCGCTCGACCGCGCCGACATCGTCTGGGCGATCAAGGACCAGGAGGCCGAATTCTTCCGCACACTGACGGCGCGCCCGGTGCGCACGCTGCTGCATGCCGAACCGGTGCAGGACCTGCCCGCCCCGGCGGCCGCCGGCGGCGTGCTGCGCCTGGGCATCGTGGGCGGGCGCAACAACATCAACGCGACCAATATCCGCGCCTTCGTGAAGGTTGCAGACGCCTATCTGCGCCGCACCCTGCTGCCGGTCGAGATCATGGTCGCGGGGTCGGTCTGCGACTTGCTGGACGGGTTGCGCCTGCCCTGGCTGCGCCTGATCGGCCGCGTCGAGGACATGGACCAGCTCTATGGCCAGGTCGATGCCGTGCTCGCACCGCTGGCCTTCTCGACCGGGCTCAAGATCAAGGTCGGCGAGGCGCTGTCGCGCGGCAAGCCTCTGATCAGCCACGCGCATGCCTTCGAGGGCTACGTGCCCACCCACGCCTTCCACGGCTGCGCCGACTTCGAGGCGATGATGCGCGCCATCCATCGCCTGGTGCGCGACCCCGCGGCGCTCGCCACGCTGGCCGAGGCATCGTTGCGGTCGGTGGCCGCGGCGCAGGCCGGCATCCTCGAGACGCTGCGCGACGCCGGGGAACGGGCCGGGCGGCTGCCGCCCTCGGTCATCCTATCCCTGCGCTTCGACCAGGCGCGGATCGGCGCGCTGGCCTTCGACCACCTGCTGGATGCGGCCCGCTATGCCGGCTTCCGCGCGCCGGTGGTGTTCCACCTGGCGGGCGACCCCGCGGCGGCGGACCCCGCCGCACTGCGGCTGTTGCCCTCGCGCGGGCGGGTCGCGGTGGACCCGCGCGCGGCCCCCCTGCCCGACACCGTCGCGCAGATCCTGTTCGACGACACCCGGCCGCGCCTGGCCAGCCTCGACGCGCTGCTCGCGGAACCGCACCTGGTGGCGTGGTTCGCCGCCATGCCCGCCGCGCCGCTGGCCGGGCCCGTCAAGACGCGGCTCGGGACCTGCCACCTGTCGGCGCTGGCGCTCGATGGCGGCCTGCCGGACCCGGCAGACCTGGCCGTGCTGGCCCGTGCCTTCCCGCGCTTCCTCACGATGGAGGAATGGCCCACGCGCCACGCCGCGGTGCTGATGCGCGCGGCGCGGGCCGAGCGCGCCTGCATCCCGCTGTTGTGGCGCGGCGAGGACAGCCGCCTGCTCGCTGCCCTGCGCAGCGGCGCCCCCGGGCCGGTCGCGCTGCTGTGCGAGGATGCGTCGGCGCAGCCCATCCTGCCGGTCCTGGCCTTCCTGACCGGGCCCTGCGAGCGCAACGTGACGCTGTTCTGCCCGCCCACCGCCGTGCCGCCCGCCTGGCCGACCACCGGCCCACTCGCGGTGCGGGCCGAGGCGGTGGCCTTCGCGCCGGTCGAAGCCTTCTTCGCGGCTGCCACCTGGGCCCGGCACCGCCCCGCCTTCGTGCTCGAACACGGGCGTCCCGAAGCCGCCCTGCCGGTCCGCGAGTTGGCGCTGCGCGCGGGCATCGCGCATCTGCGCTTCGGGGATGCGGGCGCGCCGGCCGTGGTCTCGACGGTGCCGGCGATGTCCTTCCGCACGGGCGGCTTCGTCTCGACCGCCCTGGTGCTGTCGCTGCTGCACCGGCGCGACGGCGCCGTGCCGGCGAATACCGGCGCCGCCGAGGAATACGGCCGCGATGCCGGGTGGGCCCGGCTCTGGGGCGAGCTCGGGCGCCTGACCGCGGCCTGATCGGCGCGGTGGAGAAGAGTTTTCCGTGCGGTGAGCAGGCCGGCGCAAGCGCTTGCCACGGGCACGCGCGCCGGGGCGGGCGCCGCATTTCCCTTTCGCGCGTGCCCGACCCGTGGCACTTGATGCAGAGGAAAACGCCGCAAACGGAGGGTGCCCCATGTCCGCCCCGACCTTCACCAACCCCGAGACCATCGCCCTGCATGCCGGCTGGCGGGCGGATCCCTCCACCGGGTCGGTCGCGGTGCCGATCCACCAGACCACGTCGTTCCAGTTCCAGGACACCGGCCATGCGGCGCGGCTGTTCGGGCTGGCGGAACTCGGTAACATCTACACCCGCATCATGAACCCGACCGTCGATGTGCTGGAGAAGCGCATCGCGGCGATGGAGGGCGGCGTGGCGGGCCTGGCGCTGGGGTCCGGCCAGGCGGCGACGACCTTCGCGGTGCTGAACCTCTGCGAGGCCGGCGACAACATCGTCAGCAGCACCGACCTGTACGGCGGCACCTGGAACCTGTTCGCGAACACGCTGAAGACCTTCGGGATCGAGGTCCGCTTCGTCGACCCGGCCGACCCCGAGGCCTTCGTGCGTGCCACCGACGCCCGCACCCGCTGCTGGTATGCCGAGACGCTGCCCAACCCGAAGCTGCAGGTCTTCCCAATCGCGGAAGTGGCGGCCCTAGGGCGCAAGATCGGCGTACCGCTGATCATGGACAACACCGCGGCCCCGGTGCTGTGCAAGCCGCTCGCCCTCGGTGCGGCCATCGTCATGCACTCCACCACCAAGTGGATCGGCGGGCATGGCACGTCGATCGGCGGCATGGTGATCGATGGCGGCAACTTCGACTGGGAGGCGCACCCCGAACGCTTCCCCACGCTGAACAAGCCCGACAGCTCCTACCACGGCGCGGTCTGGACGCAGGCGGTCAAGCCGATGGGGCCGATCGCCTACATCATCCGCATGCGGGTGATACTGCTGCGCGACCTGGGCGCGCCGATGGCGCCGATGAACGCCTTCCTGACGCTGCAGGGGCTCGAGACGCTGCCGCTGCGCATGGAGCGGCACTGCGAGAACGCGCTGCGCGTCGCCGCCCACCTGGCACAGCACCCGGCGGTGGCGAAGGTGATCCATCCGTCGCTGATGACCGGCGAGGCCAAGCGCCGCGCGGATGCCGCGCTGCGCGGTGGCTACGGGTCGTTGATGGGCATCGAACTCAAGGGCGGCAAGGAAGCAGGGCAGAAGTTCATCGAGGCGCTGCAGATGTTCTATCACGTCGCCAATATCGGCGATGCGCGCAGCCTGGCGATCCATCCCGCCACCACCACGCACAGCCAGTTGAACGAACAGGAGCAGGCGGCGTCCGGCGTGACGCCAGGCTATATCCGCCTGTCGATCGGCATCGAGCATATCGACGATATCCTGGCCGATCTCGACCAGGCGCTGGCTGCCGCCACGGGTCCCTCCATGAAGGCCGCTGCCGAATGAATGCCGACCGCCGCCAGGGCGCCCCCTTCAGCATCGAGGCCCCCGACACCCAGGGCGCCTTTCCCACCGTGCGGATGCGCCGCAACCGGCGCGACGCCTGGACGCGCCGCCTGGTCGCCGAGAATACGCTGTCGGTCGATGACCTGATCTGGCCGATCTTCGTCATCGAGGGCAGCAACGAGGAACGCCCGGTCGCCTCCATGCCCGGCCAGGTGCGCGTCACGGTGGACCGCGTCGCGAAGCATGTGGAACGGGCGGCGAAGCTCGGCGTGCCCGCCATCGCCATCTTCCCCGCCACGCCGCCCGAAGCGAAGGACGCCGAGGGCACCGAGGCGCTGAACGCCAACAACCTGATCTGCCGCGCCGCGCGCGAATTGAAGCGCGCCTTCCCCGAGGTCGGGCTGGTCGGCGACGTGGCACTGGACCCCTATACCGACCACGGCCATGACGGCGTGATCCGCGAGACCCGCACCGGCGACTACGTCCACAACGATGATTCCGTCGCCATCCTGGTCCGCCAGGCGGTGAACCAGGCGGAAGCGGGCATCGACGTGATCGCGCCATCCGACATGATGGACGGGCGCATCGGTGCGATCCGGCAGGCACTGGACGCGCAGGGCTTCATCGACACGCGCATCATGTCCTACGCCGCGAAGTACGCGAGCGCCTTCTACGGCCCGTTCCGCGATGCGCTGGGCTCCGGCAAGGCGCTGCGCGGCGACAAGAAGACCTACCAGATGGACCCCGCCAATTCGGACGAGGCGCTGCGCGAAGTGGCGCTCGACCTCGCCGAGGGCGCCGACATGGTCATGGTCAAGCCGGGCATGCCGTACCTGGACATCGTGCGCCGCGTGAAGGACCGCTTCGCGGTGCCGACCTTCGCGTATCAGGTGTCCGGCGAGTACGCGATGATCATGGCTGCCGTGCGGAATGGCTGGATCGAGCACGAGCGCGCCATGATGGAGAGCCTGATGGGCTTCAAGCGCGCCGGCGCGAACGGCGTGCTGACCTATTTCGCCGTGGAGGCCGCGCAGCGGCTGCGCCATGGCTGAGGTGCACGCGCCGGACGATGCGCTGCGCCGGTCCTGGCACGGCGCGTCCGACCGCGTGGATGCGCCGGAGGTCCAGGCGATCCGCCTGCACCGCGCCGAGGTCGAGGCGATGATGGCATGGCGTCGCACCGCGCCGGGCAGCCCCGACCAGGCGCGCGCCTGGCGGCGCCTCGCGGCGCTGCGCGCGAAGCGGGCCGCGCTGATGCCCCCTGCTTCCGCCGCGAGCCTGCCGCCGTTGCCGCCAGCGCCGACCGCCGCCGGGGGGCTTTCGGCATGGCAGAAGCTGCGCCGGCGCTTCGGGCTCGAACGCGGCTGACGGTTCGGCCGCGCCGGTGCGCGGCCCCCCGGCCGGGAGGACGCTTCGATGGCAGGTGACTGGCTTGGGCTCGCGGGGCGGGTTGCGATCGTCACCGGCGCGGCGGGCGGCATCGGCAGCGCCATCGCTGCCGAGCTCGCCGGCGCCGGCGTGGCGGTGGCGTTGCTCGACCTCGATGGCGCTGCAGCGGAACGGGTGGCGGCGGCGCTCGGCGCGCAGGGCGCGAAGGTGGCGGCCGCGGCCTGCGACACCGCGGACCAGGCGAGCGTCGCCGCCGCCTTCGCCACCACGCGCGCGGTCCTCGGGGATGCCGACATCCTGGTGACCAACGCCGGCATACTGCGACCTGGGCCGCTGGCGGACCTGCCCGTCGCGCAGTGGAACGCGCTGATGGCGGTGAACCTGACCGGCTACCTGCTCTGCGCCCAGGCGGTGCGGCCGCAGATGGTCGCGCGCGGCGGCGGGGCGATCGTGCATATCGCATCGATCGCCGCAACAAACCCGCAGCCGCGCAGCGGCGCCTACAGCGCGTCCAAGGCCGCAGTCGCGATGCTGTCGCGGCAGATCGCCGACGAATGGGGGCCCGATCGCATTCGCAGCAACGTTGTCAGCCCGGGATTGATCCGCACGCCGCTGTCGGAAGCCTTCTACCAGGCGCCGGGCGTGCTGGACCGGCGATCCGCCATGGTGCCCGCCGGGCGGGTCGGCACGCCGCAGGACATCGCCGATGCCGTGACCTTTCTGGCCAGTCCACGCGCCATCTACGTCAACGGCGCCGAGTTGCTGGTCGATGGCGGGCTCGACCAGGTGATGCTGGGGCTGGTTCCGCGGCCTGGCTATTGAGCCACGAGCAGGGCCGCGCGCCCTGCCGGACCGGACCGGGGTGGCGTCAGCCGGGCTGCCGCTTCACTCGCCCAGGAACCCCGCCACCAGCGCGATCTGCGCGGGATCCATCAGCGCGGGTGCATGGCCGGCCTGCGGCACCTCCGCCAGGCGGACATTCGGGCGTGCGGCCATCTCCGCCGCCGTATCGGGCAGCAGGATGTCGCTGTGTGCGCCCCGGATCACCAGCACCGGCAGGCGCACGGCGGACCACAGCGCGGTCATGTCGAGCGCCTGCGCCTCCTGCGAGAGGATCGGCGCGCTGATGCCCGGGTCGTAGTGCAGCGCGACACCATGGTCGGCGCGCCGTGCCGAGGTCTCAGCGAGATGCCGCCATTGCGCGTCGGTCAGCGGGCCGAAGGGGGCATGAACCTCGCGCAGATGCGCCTCGAGCGTCGTGAGATCCGGGAAGACGGGTTCATGGCCCATGTAATCCCGGATGCGCGCCATCGCCTCGCGCGGGACGAAGGCGCCGATGTCGTTCAGCACCAGGCGGCGGATCGGCTGGCCTGGCGTGGCTGCCAGCGCCATGCCGCAGATGCCGCCCAGCGAGGTGCCGACCCAGTCGACCGGACCATCGATGCGCGCCAGCAGGTGCGACAGCGCGGTGATGTAGGTGGGCGGCTGGTACAGCATCGGGTCAGGCAGCCAGTCCGAAGCGCCGCGGCCCGGCAGGTCGGGGCAGATCACGCGGCGCCCGGCATCCGCCAGCGCCTGCGCCAGCGTGTCGAAGTCGCGCCCCGACCGTGTGAGGCCGTGCACGCAGATCACCGGCGCGCCGTCGGCCGGGCCCCATTCCCACCAGCGCATCGTGAAGAAGCCGATGGGCGAAAGCCAGCGGACCGCGCCTTCGCGCATCATTGTCTCCTCGCGTGCCGGAGATGCCGGCTACAGGATCGCCTTGGCACGAAGGGCCGCGATGTCCTCGGCGGACATGCCGAGCAAGCCCGACAGCACCTCGTCCGTATGTTCGCCCAGCACCGGCGGTGCACTGCGATAGGTGGGCGGCGTGGCGCTGAGTTTCACCGGGTTGGCGATCACCTTCACGGTGGCGCCCGAGCCGTGCTGCATCTCGAGCGTCATCTGCCGCGCCTGCACATGCGGGTCGGCAAAGACGTCGGCCAGAGTGTTGATCGGGCCGCAGCCGATCTTCTCGGCCTCCAGCGCCGCCACCCATTCGGTCGTGGTGCGGGACTTCATCACCGGCGTCAGCGTGGCCGTCACCAGGTCGCGGTTCGCCACGCGGTTGGGGTTGGTCGCGAAGCGTTCATCCGCCAGCAGGTGGTCCTGGCCGAAGGCCTTGCAGAAGCGTTCGAAGGTCGGGTCGTTGCCGACCGCGAGGATGATGTAGCCATCCTTGGTCGGGAATTCCTGGTAGGGGCTGATGTTGGGGTGCTGGTTGCCCAGGCGCGGCGGGTTCTCGCCCGTGCTCAGGTAGTTCATGCCCTGGTTCGCCAGCCACGCGACATGCGTGTCCAGCATGCCGATGTCGATCTGCTGGCCCTGCCCGGTCGCGGTGCGGTGGTTCAGCGCAGCGAGGATGCCGATGCAGCCATAGAGCCCCGCGAACAGGTCCGCGACCGGCACGCCGACCTTCTGCGGGCTGCCGTTCGGTTCGCCGGTCAGCGACATCACGCCGCCCATCGCCTGGATCAGCGCGTCATAGCCCGGGCGCGGCGCATAGGGGCCGGTCTGCCCGAAGCCGGTGATCGAGCAATAGATCAGCCGTGGATACTTCGCCTTCAGCTGGTCCCAGCCCAGGCCCATCTTCGCCAGCGCGCCGACCTTGAAGTTCTCCACCAGGATGTCTGTGGTCTCGAGCAGCCGGTGCAGGATCGCCTGCGCCTCCGGCTTCGCCATGTCCATGGTGACCGACTTCTTGTTGCGGTTCACGCCGAGGAAGTAGGCGCTTTCCTTCGTCTCGGGCCAGAACGGAGGCGCGAAGCCGCGGGTGTCGTCGCCGGCCTCGGGGCGCTCGATCTTGATCACCTCGGCGCCGAGGTCGCCCAGCATCTGCGTGCAGGTCGGCCCCGCAAGCACGCGGGTGAGGTCAAGGACGCGAAGGCCCGCGAGAGGGCCGGCAGGCTGGGACATGACGCAACTCCGGGAACGGTCTCGCGGGCAGGCTTAGTCGGCACCCTGCGCGGGGGCAACCCGCCAGGCGGCTTCGCCGCGGCGCGCCCGCGTGGCAGGCTGCCGCCAGGCCGCACTCCGACGGCCGCGAGGGAGGACCACGATGACCATCCACCGCCGGCATCTGCTCGCCGCCGCCTTCGTGCTGCCCGCCGCGCCGCTCCTCGCGCAGACCGGGCGCGCCGTCACGCTGGTGGTGCCCTTCGCACCGGGCGGCACGACCGACATCGGCGCACGCCTGGTGGCGGCGCGCATGGCGGTGCATCTGGGCCAGCCGGTCGTGGTGGAGAACCGTGCGGGCGCCGGCGGCGCCACCGCCGCTGACCATGTGCGACGGCAGCCGGCGGATGGCACCACGCTGTTGATTGGCACCGCCTCGACCCATGCGGTCAACCCGGCGCTGTTTGCCGACCTGCCCTACGATCCGGTGCGGGATTTCGCGCCGGTGGCGCTGCTCGGCGTCACCGGCTTCGTGCTGGTGGTGCCGGCCAGCCTCGGCATCACCGACCTGGCCGGGCTGGTGGCGCGTCTGAAGGCGGAGCCGGGACGGCACAACTATGCCTCGGCTGGCGTCGGATCCATGCCGCATCTGGCCGGCGAATGGTTCGCCAAGGGCGCCGATGTCCGCGTAGAGCACGTGGCCTATCGCGGCGGCGGGCCGGCGCTGCAGGCGCTGCTGACGGGCGAGGTCACCTACATGGTTGAATCCGCGCCCACGGTGGCCGGCGCCATCGCCGATGGGCGGCTGCGCGCCCTCGCCCGGGCCAGCCTTCGCCGGTCGGGCCCGCAGGCCGACCTGCCGGCGATCGCCGACATGGGCATCCCGGGCTTCGATGCCGAGACCTGGATCCTGGCCTTCGCGCCGGCGGGCACGCCGCCGGCGACGGTTGCCCGGCTGAACGGCGCCTTCAACGCGGCGCTGGCGGAACCGGAGCTTGTCGCACGCTTAGCCGAGGTCGGCACCGTCGCGGTGCCCGACAGCACGCCCGAGACGACCGCGACCTTCGTGGCGAACGAGATCGCGCGCTGGCGGCGCGTCGTGGCCGAAACCGGCGTGCGCATCACGCGGCAATAGGCGCGCGGCGGTTCCCTCCCGCCCCGCAGGGGTCTATTGCTGCCCGCCGAAGCAAGACCTCGAGGAGCGCCCCTATGCTCGACCGCCCGCATCCCACCCCTGCCGCACCGTCCACCGACCCCTTCGCGTTGGCCAAGGCGCTGTCGGGCGTTCACTTCATCGGCGGCGCCTATGTGCCGGCGCGGTCGGGCAAGACCTTCGCGGTGGTGAACCCCGCGACCGGCGCCGAAGTCGCGCGCGCGGCCGAGGGCGACGCCACCGACGTGGACGCCGCCGTGCAGAACGCGGCGAAGGCGCAGAAGGACTGGGCGAAGGTCCCGGCGCGCAAGCGCGGTGCCCTGGTGCACCAGTGCGCGCAGCTGCTGAAGGAACATGTGGATGAGCTCGGCCGCCTGATCGCGCTCGAGACCGGCAAGGCGCTGCGCACGGAATCCCGGGTGGAGGCGAACGTCGTCGCCGATGTCTTCGAATTCTTCGGCGGCCTCGGCTCTGAACTGAAGGGCGAGAGCGTCCCCTTCGCGCCCAACGTGCTGTCGGTGACGGTGCGCGAGCCGCTCGGCGTGGTCGGCGCGATCATTCCCTGGAACGTGCCGATGCTGCTGATGGCGCTGAAGGTTGCGCCCGCGCTGGTGGCTGGCAACGCCGTGGTCGTGAAGTCGGCGGAAGAAGCGCCGCTCGCAGTGCTGCGCATCTGCGAGATCATGAACCGCGTCCTGCCGCCCGGCGTGTTCAACATGGTGTCGGGCTTCGGCCCGGAATGCGGCGCGCCACTGGTCACGCACCCGCTGGTGCGCAAGGTGACGTTCACGGGCAGTGTCGAGACCGGCAAGATCGTCGCCCGCGCCGCGGCCGATAAGTTGATCCCGGTCACGCTGGAACTCGGCGGCAAGTCGCCGATGATCGTCTTCGCGGATTGCGACTTCGACAAGACCGTGAGCGGTGCGCTGACCTCGATGCGCTTCACGCGCCAGGGCCAGTCCTGCACGGCGGCGAGCCGCATCTATGTCGAGCGCCCGATCTTCGATCGGTTCGTCACCGCCATGACGGGTGCGGTGAACGGCATGGTCATGGGCGACCCGCTGGACGAGGCGACCGACATCGGCACGATCGTCTCCGAAGGCCAGCTCGAGAAGGTGCGCGGCTTCATCGCGGAAGGCACCGCGACCCCGGGGGCCACCGCGCATGTGTGTTCCGCCATGCCAACCGACCCCGCGCTCAAGAAGGGCCTGTTCATCCAGCCCGTGATCTTCACCGGCCTCACGAAGGACAGCCGGCTGGTGCGCGAGGAGATCTTCGGGCCCGTCACCGTCATCCAGCCCTTCGACGACCCGGAATCGGTGCTGGCCGAGGCGAATGATTCCGACTACGGCCTCGCGGCGTCGCTATGGACGAACAACCTGAAGGTGGGCCTCGACCTTGCGCATCGGCTGGAAGCGGGCCTGGTGCAGATCAACCAGAACCTCGTGGTGCAGGCGAACCTGTCCTATGGCGGCGTGAAGTCCTCGGGCCTCGGCAAGGAAGCCTCGTTGGAAGCGATGCTGGAACACTTCACGCACAAGAAAACTATCATGGTAAACATGGCATAGCGCGAGGGTGCAGAACGTAGCGTTTACAAGGCGATAGCCTTCCTGGTCCATGACGCGCCATTGCGCTACATTGCGGGGCAGCGCACCCCCAGGCACCCCCGGGAACACCCCCGGACGCGGGCCTGGGGGGTGCCGAAGCAAGGCCCGCCATGGCGAGAAAACTTACAGACACCTTCCTGCGGGGAATGGAGCCGAACACCGAGGAGCGGGACACGGTTGTTGAAGGACTGATCGCCCGCAAACGAGCTGACGCCTTGTCGTTCGTGTTCGCGTTCCAGCGTCACGGGAAGCGCCATAAGATCACCCTAGGGCAGTATCCCGGCACGTCCCTCGCCGAGGCCCGCGACAAAGCGCAGGCTCACCGGGGGGCGCTCCAAGCCGGGCGGATGCCGCACCCCGCAGACACCCCCTGCCGTAGCGTCAACGACCTGCTGGACCGCTACGCCGCTCACCTGGACGAGACCGCCAAGGACCCGGCGCAGGTGAAAGCCATCCTCGCCAAGCATGTTCGCCCGAGCCTTGGCCCATACGACCTGACGAGCCTCACCCGCCGCGATGTGCAGGGCCTCGTGGACCGCATCCGGCCCCTCACCGTCGCTGGCGCTGTCGGCCGATATGTGACCGCGGCGATGAACTACGGCGAGCGTCGCGGCCTGATCGAGCACGCCATCCGTAACCTGGAAATGCCATCGACGGGGGAACCAAGACAGAGGGTCCTAAGCGACGGTGAAATCACCGCCCTTATGACCGATTGGCTCCCGCATGGTCCCGACGCCCTGGCCCGGTCGCAGTTCGGCAGCATCTTCGCCCTCTGCCTGCTGACGGGCGCACGGCGCAGCGAGATCGCCGAACTGACACGGGCAGAAATAGATGTCGCCAACGGCGTCATCCATCTCAGCGCCCAGCGCAGCAAAGGCGGTCGGGAGACGGAGGTTCTACTATCGTCCTTCGCGCTTCGTATTCTCGCCCAGGTGCCGCTCCGGGGCGACAAGGTGTTCCCGGTCGAGCGTCCCCGCACCGCCGATGCGGCAGGGGGGACGCGCCCTGGTCGTGCGATGCGTGGGTTCGTCAGTGGGTTCAGCCGGGCGGTCGCAGACTCCCAGCGCCGCACGAAAACGGATGCCTGGACGATCCACGATCTACGCCGCACCGCCGCGACGCAGATGGCGATGGCTGGCATCGAGCCGCACATCGTCGAGGCCATTCTCAACCATGCCGCCCCCCGGCTGAGGATGACCTATTCGGTCAAGCCGCACGAGGCGAAGGCCCGCGCCGCGCTCGAAGCCTGGGGCACCCGAGTATGGGGCCTCGCTGGGTGGGAATGACGCCTTGCGATACGCTTCGCTTTTTTCGGTTCAAAGTCGGGGCGGCTAGGCTAATGGGGAACAGGTAAACTCGAGAATCCCATGGATAGAAAAACCCTTGGAATATTGGCAGGCTGCGTTGCCGCGCTTGCTGTCGGCACCTTCGTCATTCCCAAAACTAGGATCGGTCTGTGGGGCGTCTACTTCTCTTATGAAGAATGCCTCTCTGGTCAGTTGCCGGGAACGCAAAGTGATCTTGCGGCACGGGGAATATTCTTGGCGTGCGCCAAATATCGCGATTCTGAGCGCCGAACGGAACGCGACATAACTCAATCAGTCAGAAATCTTTCAACCCGACTAAGCAGCAACACGCTGACAGTCAGTCATGAAACGAGCAATTTCCGCATCAACAAAATCACTATTGCTCTCGAAGATGGTAGAATTCGTCGGGAATTTGACTGCACTAATTATGACGGATTACCGCCGCGCTCCAGTGGGACTTTTTATTGTAGCATAATGGAAGATGGGTTTGATACTAACCGATGGAGATACTCAGTAGTTCGTGTCATGGGATCGCCAAATTAGCCCCCTTGAGCCGCTAGAGCCGCGCTGCCGGGCCATTGTGCGCCACGGGTTGCTCCCGCCCGTTGCCCCGTGCTACGCTTTGCGCTGCTAGCGACTCTCGCCTCCCCCAGAGAGCACGCGCCAAGCATCTAGCGACCCAAAATCCTGAAGGGGTAGGTCGGTGGCCGCGATCGATACGCGGCATCAACCACGGTGCGAAATGCACCGGACAGGATTTCTATGTCCATTCGTTGGATCGACGCTAAAGGCGTCGTGGCTAAGGGCCTGTATGGCTCCATTCATTCCGTGCATCGCGCCTGGAAGAAGGGCGAAATCCCGCCCCCGGTGCAGAGCGGGCGTCGCTGCATGTGGGACGAGGGCGCTCTCGACGCCCATGTGAAGGCCCGCGCTGGCCAGACCCGGCCCGCCGTTCCCCGCCGCAGGGTGATCGTGCGGCGATGAGCGCCGCCGTGCGATCAGCCCAAGCCGATCTGTTTCTTTATCAGGTCCCAAACAGCCGATCCTGCGACGCCCACGGTCAGATTCCCCATCGTCGGGGCGAGAGCCTTGAGGGCTGCGCGGACCTTGCCTTCGCGCGGCTCGTCCTTCGCCAATTCAGCCTCGGCCATCACAATGTTACCCTCGGCGACCTCCCGGTCGTCCGCTGGGAGCGTGCCGAGCGCCCCCCGCAATTCTTTCAGAAATTCGGCAACCTGCTTCAGGTCCAGGGGGGCCTGAGTCGCAGTCTGCGTTGCCGAAACGCTCGCTTGGTCTCCGGCGACAATCACGTTCTGCGCATATATATTGTGGGTGATAGACTCGGCGCGTTTCTTGTCACTATCCGAAAAAGTCATACCCTCCCCCGTCACACCAGCACGCCCAAGTTCCAGCGCCCAATCAAGAACAATATCGCGGACTTTTTCGGTCACTCCCTTAAGTGTCACAACATTAATTTCCATATAAAAAATCGATATATCCGGAAATTTTGTCCGCAAAATTTTAGATGCTTCTGGCCTCATCATATATGCAATGTCAGTTTTATCTTTGGAATTTCTAATAGCCTCCTCCAACTCAAAGAGTGGATTCGGGAATGTCATTGTATTCACCAAATGAAAAGATGCCGGGTCCGAGAAGAGCAGCCTCTTCGCGTGCCCATACTCATTCTCGCCGCAAAGCATACCGCGAATTTTTCGATAACTTGGGATATCCTTGCCTTCTTCATATCCCTGAAGCTCTCGGTTCAGCCAAGCCGTAAACTCTTCGCTCGCACCAAGCCTTACCGCTGCGATTTTTGCCTGTCGAAGCAGATCCCCAACCGGAACTGCGCTCGACACCGCATTTTTCTGAATTTCAAGAATCAGAGATCCCATAGGCGGAATGATGGGTTGCCCGCCCACCCGCGTCTAGGGGCGCCACCCCGATGGCCATCTGCGACTGCCCGGCGGGCCTCATACGAGCACTTTGAGCGCACCGCTGGGCCAGGGGTAGCGCCAGGGGGGCCAAGCCCGCTGGTGAGCCATAAGCATCGCTTATGGAGATACCTACGACAATAACGAATATTAATGGCATGGGGGCTGGTCCCCTCTCGGCAGCGCCTGCCACCCTGTAAATAATCGAGGAGGTCGATATGGAATTGCCGGAGGTCGTTATTATGGATGACTTGCTGGAGCTCGGCATCTACCGGGCGCGCCAGACAGTCCACGCCCATGTGCGCGATGGGATACTGCCACGCCCTCGCATGTTGAACAATCGCTACATCTGGTCGCGGGCGCAGATCAAGACGTTCCTGGCGAGTGACAAAGGGAAGCGGATCTACCCCAGAACAAAGTAGCGCCGCCCAGGGGGCGATCCCGGGCGGCGCTCGCAGCATACTTGGGAAACTGAAACACGCATTCACCGCCACTACCAGAAAGGGAAGGCAATGGCTGACGACCACTATACACAAGAAAACGCGAGCGCGCAAGGTAGTGATTACGAGCGCTCCCACGACTCTGGCACTACAGTCAAAAAAGCGAGGGCGGAATACAGGAAGGGTATTTCGCAGATTCAGGCTGACCACCCTGTCGCACGCTACTTTGATTCACGCGGCTTGTGGCCCCTGCAACCCTACGAGCGGGAAATTCTACGCGCTCAATTCCATGATGTAGACGGCGACACCCCGGAGGAGGATTGGTCGGGGTTCTGGTTGTGCGCCCCCCTGCACGATCAGGACGGCTCTCTGGTCGCCATTCAGCGGACCTCCATCAGCAAGCAGGGGGAGAAGGTCCGCGTCGCGGGCCGCAATGATCGCATCACCGTGGGTGAGGCTTACGGGGCGTCCATCCGCCTCAGGCCAGTGGTCGGTGACGATGGCATTCTGTATGTCGCCGAGGGCCTGGAAGATGCCATGTCGATCGCCCGCTTCACCAAGGGCGCCGCGGTCTGCTGGGCAGCGTGCGGTCGGCGTGCGCTTGAGGAAATCCACCTTCCCCCGAATCTGGGTGAACTACGCATCTGTGCCGACAACGATCCGGCCGGGCTGGAGTCAGCGCAGGTTCTGGCAATGCGCGCGGTCCTGGCGGGAAAGAAGGTCCAGATCCTCGCCTCGCCGGTCGCTGGCGAAGACCCGAACGACGCTTGGCTTGCGAAGCGTGATCTAAACTCCATCCTGGAAGGTTGGATCGGCCGTCTGCACACCTACCTGTCCTGGCGCCCGTTGTCCGAGGGCGAAACCGAAACTCGGCTCAAGGCGCTGGCCAAGTCCGAGAAACTGACCCAGGCCGCCATCAAGGCTGAGTGGAAAGCCTTCATCAAAGGTGCCCGCCCGAAGCGTGCGCTCGTCGCGGGGGGCGTGCTTGAATCCATCGAGGGCGCTGTCACCGCGGGCTATCGGTTCAACCGCGACGGCGTCAAACCGGGCGACATCGTTAACGCCCTGATCGCTTTCAAGCGCATCGGCCTGACCGCCCGCCTGGACCTGTTCGACCTGAGCATCATGCTGGAAGCGACAAGTCCGCAGGCGTTGATCGTCAGCATTCCCGGCGCCCCGCTGCACAATCTGGGGGAGGCCGTCCGGTTGCGCGACGAACTTCTCTCCCCCCTGGTCGGCTTCATCGCCCTCAAGGACAACGTCACGTTCTCGGAAAACATGGTGCTCGCGGCGCTCAAGTTCGTCGCTCACGCGAGGCGCTATCACTCCATGCAGGACTGGCTTGAGGCGCACGGGGAGTGGGATGGCACGCCCCGCCTTCACCTGGTCCTGCAGAATACGTTCGCCGCCGAAGACACACCGCTGAACAGGTGGACGTCGCAGGCGCTGTTCGTCGGGCAGGCGCTTCGCATCCTATATCCCGGCGCGAAGGTCGATGTGATGCCGGTGCTCTGCGGTGAGTCCGGAAAGCGTAAATCATCGTTCGTGGCCGAGATCGCGGCAGGGGGGCGGGAGCGCTGCACCGACTCCCCCGTTGATGTGCATGATCCCCGCAAGGTGCTTGAGCAGACGCGCGGCAAGACGGTCGTCGAGTGGGCCGAGATGGAGGGGCTGGGCCGTTCCGACTGGGAGGCGGTCAAAGCCCACCTTACGCGGACGACCGATAAGGGGCGGCTGGCCTATGGGCGTGAATCTACGGAGGTCCCACGCGGCTTCATCAATGTGGGCACGGTCAACGGTATGGACTTTCTGCGGTCGCAGGTCGGCAGTCGGCGCTTCATGCCAGTGGAAGTTCCGGGCCTCGCCGATCTGTCCTTCCTCCGCGAGCATTGGTCGCAGCTCTGGGCCGAGGCGGTGGCTCTGGCCGGTGCGATCATCAAGGGGGCGGGGGATAGGCTGCCCGAACTGGCGGTTCCCCCTGATCTCTGGGAATCCGCTGCTGCTCTGCAATCGCGCCACCTGAAACTCAACACCTGGGCGCAGATCATGGAGCCGTTCTTGCAGCCGTTCCCGGATGCCGTGGTGAAGACCTCCGACGTCAAGAAGTTCTTGATCGGCCACGGGCTGCGGTCGGTCCCCGATAACGAGATCGGGGAGGCGTTGCGGCATCTGGGATTCAAGCGGCAGGCGAGCGCTTTCGAGTTCAAGGGTCTCGGCAAGTGGCGCGGATGGTGGCGGGGGGAGAAGCCCGGCGCAGCGGATGTTGATCGCCGACTTCTTAAGGTCATCCGCAACGACGCTATCGGCAAGCCGGATTTCACCCACGAGAACTCGCCGCCGAAAGACATGTCCGCGGTTGATCGTGCTTCTCAGGCCGACGCCACCCCACACGCCCCCACACCTGGAAGGGCGGTCGTTGCCCGGACCCGAGGGGTGCCGAAAGCCAGGTAATCCCCCGGCGCGAGCCTTTACCCCACACTACCCACACTAATTTAGTAGAGGTAGTAAAGGGTAAGGGGCATAGGGGAGGAATGTATATTTGGCACCAGCCCTATAGTAGCGCCGTTGCGTGGGGGTTTAGTGTGGGGGCGTCCAACACTAGGTAAAGCCTGGGCTACGACAAACAGCAGCGCCTAACTGGACGTGGGGGGTGCATGTGGGGGGCGGCTACTCGCCCGGGCCTCAAACGGTTCCACCCGATGATTTGGTGGGGACGATCATAATCTGTCCTTAGCACCCAGGACCGGCAAAGCCCTATCTGCAGGCTCTTAATCATTATCGTCAGCCGTGTTGTTCGCGCACCGAAATATCTTGTTATCGCAGACAAGGAATATTTTCCTTGTCACGCTGATCGGCCTCGCCCCATCAAGGCTGCACGGCGCATCCATGGGGGATGCCCCGCTGCAAGGACTTCTGACCATGGCTTCTAAGAAGAACGCTGCCGCTGCCCCGGCCCCCGACGCCACCCCGGCCCCGGCCCCCGCACCCCGCAAGATCACGGTGCTGGTCGAGGCACCCACCCTTCGCGGCAGCCGCGCCGCGCGCTGGTCGCTCATCACGCAAGCCAAGGATGCGGCCGAACTGGCGACGCTGCTCAAGGACAACGGGCACAAGCAGACCGCGGCAGGCACCCTTCGTTGGCTGACAGAAGCCAAGTTGATTCGGCTGGACTAACCGCCCCCGATCCAGGGGGGCACCCTACCGGGGCAGACGAGGGGGGCAGGTGATTCACCTTGCTCCCCTTTCTGTTGGGCGATGAGCGTTATCGGCGACCCAGCCCGACGCCACCCCCGGCCCCGCCCGGCAGCCCCGCCAGAGCCTGCCCCCGCGCTGGCGCACCCCACCACCCCGCCACCCCTGCCCCTGCCCCCTGGCCCGCCACACGGCGGTCGCCTGACCCGCTGCGCTTGCGCTGCCTGCCCCCCGCATGGCCCGCCGCACCCAGGCAAGCCCACCGACCCAAGATAGACAGAGTCTTTGTGCAGACCTGCGTTGCGCGCCAGCAACTCGTGACAATCAATCCTCAATCCATCGCAGACAGACTGACAGCCCGCGCGCCGGGTGTTCTCCTCCTGGCGTCCCTGCTCTTGCATGTTGACACGCCGATCACTGACATCGAGCGATAACCAACTATCGCATTTGGTTATGTGGGCAAAACGAGAACGAGTCTGGCCAACGATTCGGTGGAGTTTATCTTAATCTATATATAGGCCAGGATACCTATTGGCCGCAAAGATGGCCGAAGTCGGTGGCGGTAATGCGCGACGGGGGCGGGGGATGAGCGAAACGGCCAGGGACCTCCATACCGAACGGTCCCAACCGCAACAAATTGCATTGCCCTTTGGGACCTGCCCGTAGAGATCGGCCTTTCATCATCCCGTCTTCGTAATAAGCGGCTGTAACCCTGGCGCAACCTAGGTTATCCTACCCAAATGCCCCGCCAGCCCCGCCGCAAGCCCTACCGGACCCGCGTGGTCCACTACGTCCAGATCGGCCCGCTCGTAGTGCAGCGTGCCTCGCCCCGTGTGCTGATCCTGGGACGCGACGCTCCCTTACTGATGACCCGCAAGACGGATGCGCTCGCCCTGGCACGCCGAGCGGGGGGTTATCCGGCGAGGCTGACCAAGTATCGTAAATACCGACCCGTAGTAGAATGGTGGCTTCTGCCATAATAGAACCTAAATAGAATTGCCAGGCTTGCTACCAGACTCTTGCCCCCCGTGCTATACTAGGCTCCTCGCCACAAGTATTCGTGCAGGAGACCCCAAGTGAAATTCACCAAGCAGGAACTGATGGACTTCGTGATCACCGGCATCAAGGCCGTCGCCGGCGGGATGATCGAGAAGGCGCTCGCGCCCGTGACGCAGCGCCTTGCCGCCCTGGAGACCGAAAACAAGCATCTCCGCGAAGCCGTGGCCGAACTGCGCGCCGACGACACCCCGCCCGAGCAGATCGCAGCGGAGATGCAGCGCCGCTACGCGCGGATTCAGTAGCGCCATGCTGCCGCAGAAGAAGGCCATCACGCTCCAGGGCGCCGTGAATACCCTGATCAGCATGGGATTCGTGCTGGACCTCGACAACGGGTTTCTCGTGCATGGCGTGGAGCACCGCCTGGACGTGATCGACGACCAGGTGACGGTAAAGGGCGACAAGGGCCGAACGCCCTGGGTCGAGTTCGTTCGCACGTTGCGCCCCCGATGAACCCGATGGTCAAGCAGATCGACGACCAGTTCTTCATGCGGATACACGCGGAGGGCCGCACCACGGGCGCCATTAGCGAGGCGATGCAGGCGCTGAACCGGATGGGCATCGCCGTGGACCTCTCCGGCTGCGTGGTCGTCGATGGGCGATCCGTGCCGCTCCGGGTCCAGGGGGGCAGCGTGGTGGCCCTGGTCGATGGCACCCCCATCCCCTGGAGCCTGTTCAAGACAACACTCAAGCGAAAGGAAGCCACCGCATGACGCAAAAGTCGCTCCTGCATGTTCCGCAGAATTGGCCCCTTTGCTGGAACGGGGGAAACAACGTTCGTGGAGCCTGCCCGTCGTGCGGCGAGTTCCACCTCTACATCGACCGCCCCGACGAGGGCTCGCCGACCATCGAGTGCAAGGGGTGCGGGCTGTCGGGCGTCGCCGCCGTGCAGCGGAAATTCAACGCCCTCACCAAGACCAAGCCCACCCCGCAAATCGAAGAGGCAGCCACATCATGAAGATCCAGGACGCCATCCGTGTCGCCAGCGAGCACACGCGACCGACCTACACTCCCCACGATCCATTCGTGGACCTGGAGCCCGCGGTCCATGCGGAGGCGCACTCCATCCTCGCCCGACTGGCCGCCATCGGCGCCCCGTTGGAGGTCGATCCACGAATTCCCATGACCGTGGGGACCGTGCTGGAAGGTCAACTGTTCCGCATCGCCATCTCGACCAACCCGGCCACCGGGGGGCAGAGCGTCGTCATTCTCGGCCCGAACATGCAGGAGTGGACGAAGGACGACTTCCTCGCCCTCATCCCGGAGGCGGTGCCCGAGCCCACACCCGCGCCGAACCGGGTCAACTTTCACATGCCCGTCGAGCGCCGCCATCCGTCCGACATCATGGAGGACATTCTGTCTGTGCAGCACGACATCCTCGCGGAATTGCGCCGTCGTGCCTGATATCCTGGATGCGATGCCGCCCCGGCACACCGACAAGCGCATTGGGAGACTGGTGCGTCGGTTCGGGGTCAAGACCCTGTTCTCGATCTCGGATGCCGCGCAGGTTCTCCAGATCGACGACCTCCGGGCCTGGAAGCTCCTCTACATCGGCGATCTTGCCGATAGTTCCTACCGCGTCGCGCGGAACAACGGTCGCCTATGGTGCCTCCAGGTCAATCCGTTTGTGCCAGCGGCGCAGGCATGGGCGAGCCAATACCGATCGGTGATGGCCGCCCTGCCGCCTCCGTTTAGCGCGGACCAGTTCTCGAAGGCTGCGGGAATCCCGTTTGCGGCGGGGAATACTATCCTCTCGGTGATGGCCCAATACGGACACCTGGTCACAGGCCGTCTCGAGGAAGTCGGCGGCAATGCCCTCTATCGCCTTCCGCCCCGCAAGGTGATCCATGCTGGTCACCTGGAACACGCCTGACGGCACCGAGGTCGCGCTGGTCGAGAGGCTGGCGTTTGTCCAGGGGGGTATGACCGTCTATTTCCGCGATGGGCGCGCCGTGCCCGTCCGACTTTCCGCTGATGCCGTGGCCGAGATTCGTAGACTCTACTACGCGGACGCGATTACGCGGCTGGTGATCGACCCACCCCCGTCCTAGGCAGATTCGCCTAGACGTGCTAGGCTATTTGTCCTATTCAGGAGGATAGCCGTGCTTCACCCCGACGCCGAGATGATGGTCCGCGAGGTCATCGAGGAAGGGGCCGCCAACCCCGTCCTGTTCGCCAATACGGTCGCCTTCGCGCTGGAGATATGGGAGTTCAGTGACCTGCCCCACGCCCCCGAGGTCGTGGCAGCCTTGCGCCGCTGCACCAGCGTCGAAGCGGCGCGGGCGATACTGGCCAACCCAGCGAGTGAATAGGCGAAGGCGGAAGGGCGTCATGGCCCGTCCCAAAGGCCATGCTAGACTGCCTTTGGTCAAAGAATGTCAGGCACCCCCCAGATGCACCCCCGTATGACGTGCTTGACCCGCAACCCCAGGCCCCAGGCCGGTTGCGGCGCTCCCAGGCCAAACACGCACAAGAAAACCATCATGGTGAACATGGCGTGATGCGCCGGAACCCCGGCCTTGCGGGCGCCGCGGTGCTCGCGCTGCTGCTGGCCGGCTGCGCGGCGGAACCGCCGCCGGCCGAGGCGCCGCCCCCTGCCCCGCCCCCGCCGCCCGGCTGGCAGGCGATCCCGGCGCTCAACACCAGCGGGGATATCGTCAGCGGCTATGTGCAGACCCGCGGCCTGGTCTCCACGGGCCGCGTGCGCCGCGCCTGGATCCTGCTGAACCTTCGTGAATCCATCCCGATCCCGGAGACCGGCGGGCGCGCCCAATCGGTCCGCTTCCTGGGCGAATACCGCTGCGCCGAACGGCAATGGCGCCCACTCGAAGGTGCGTGGTTCGCGCGACAGAATGCGCAGGACCCGGTGCATGCCGAACGCCCGCGCGGCACAGGCTTCCGCCCGGCGGAACCGGCCACGCTCGGCGGGTCCTTCCTGGATGCCGCCTGCGGCCTGTAGCGCGTTCGGCGTGCTTGCCGGGATCGGCACCGACCCGCTCCGCCACCCGACCGACTGTCGTCGGGTCGCCGGGGCCGGGCGCGGGCCGCCGCCGCGCGATCCGAAAGCGCGCCGTGACAGCGCCACGCGGGCTCCTCGTCGCTATTCCTCGAGCTCCCCGAACAGCCGGAACCGCAGCATGCGGCGCGTCATGCGGTCCATGCCGAGCGCCTCCGCCCGGCGATAGGCCTCGATCGCCGGCTTGATCTGCTTGCGCAAGCGCTCCGCGTCGCACAGGCCGGTCCAGGCCGGCACCAGGTCGGGCTTGATGGCGATGGCGCGTTCGAACTGCGACGCCGCTTCATCCGCGTCGCCGGTCTCGAGCAACAGGTGGCCCAGCCGCGCCGCGACCGCCGGGTCGTTTGGGACAGCCACCGCGACGTCCCGTGCCGCCGCCAGCGCCTCCGCGCGCCGGCCCTGCCGCCACAGCGCATCGGCGACCGCGAGGCGCACCGTCTCCGAGCCGGGATCCTCGGCCATCACCTCGGCCAGGGCGGCGCGCGCGGCCTCGGCGTCGCCGCCGGCCAGCAGCAGCTGGCCCAGCCGCGTGCGCAGTTGCACATGGCGCGGATAGGCGGCCAGGCCCTCGCGCGCCGCGGCCTCGGCCTCCGCGACCTCGCCCGCGCGCCACAGCGCGTCGGTCAGACCGAGCCAGGCTTCGGCATTCGCCCGGGGGTGCCGCACCGCGTCGCGGAACACGGCGGTGGCCGCGGCCGGTACACCTTGCATCAGGTGCAGGAACCCCAGCCGCAGCCGCAGGGACTGGCTCTCGGGCATCGCCGCCAGCCCGGCTTCGGCCGCGCGCACGGCATCGCGGCCGCGATGCTGGCGCCATAGCGAATCGACCAGCAGCAAGTGCGCCGCCACGTCGCGTCCATCGATCGCGAGGGCACGGCGCGCCTCCCGCTCGGCACCGATCGGGTTGCCGGCCGCGATCAGCAGCTCGGCGCCGCGGCGCGCCAGGCGCGCATCGCCGGGGTGGCGCGCTGCGGCCTCGGTTGCGACCGCGGCCGCCTGATCGTGGCGCTTATGCCCGGCCAGCAGGTCGGCCAGCATCAGCCAAGGCGCGGAATCCTCGGGCGCCAGCGCGATGGCGCGCCGCCAGGCGCCCTCCGCCTCGGCGATGCTCCCCGATTCCTGGTGCATCTGAGCGATGCGGGCCGCGAGACTTGCCGAGGGCACCGCCTCCAGCGCCAGCGCCGCTGCCGCGAGCGCCGCGACTGGCCTGTCCTGCGCGCGCAGAAGATCCATCACCCTCTGCCAGTCGGCCTCCGGAGCGCCGTCGGCGGCCATGGCGGCCAAGAGGGCGGCGAGCGCCGGGCCCGGACCGTCGTCGCGGCCGCCGCCATCGCCTGCCACGGTCAGCCCCAGGCGCGCCGTGTCATCGGCAGGGTCGATCGCCGCGGCGCGCGCGAAGGCCTCCGTCGCCGCATCCCGGCGCCCGGCGGCGAGCAGCGCTTCGCCCAGCAGGGCGGCGGGCGCCGCGGCGGCGGGCCAGGTCGCGGCCGCGGCCTCGGCAACGGCGATGGCCTCGTCGTGCCGGCGCGCCTGCAGCAGCATGCGCACCAGCCGCGCCTGCAACGCCGCGGGCAGCGGTGCAACGCCGTTCGCGCCCTGCAGCGCCGTGACCGCGCGCCCCTGCTGGCCCAGCGCGGCATGCGCGGCGGCCAGGCGCCGGCGCGGCAGGGCGAGGCGTGGCTGACGCCGGATCAACTCGCGCAGCGGCGTGATCGCCTCGGCATGGCGGCCGAGCCGTTGCAGCACGCGGACCCGCGCATCGGCCTGCGCGTCCGGAGTCCAAGGACGCGTCTCGATCGCCAGGACGGCCTGGGCCAGGCGCGCATGGCCGGCGGCAGCCAGCCGGTCCGCCAGCCGCTTGCGCATCCGCGGTGCCGCCAGGCGCGCGACGCGAAGCGCCATGGCCGCGCGCGCCGCATCGCCGGCCAGCAGGGCGTCGATCGCTTCGGACAGCGCGCCGCTGGCGAGCAGGATCTCCGGCAAGGCCCCGCCCGCGTGGCGCAGCGGGGCCGGCACGATGCCCTCCGGCAGTGCCGGGGCCTCCCTCACCGCCAGCGGATCGAACGCCATCACCGCGACGCCCGAGACCGGCGCAGCGACGACCGCCGGCACCATGTCGGGTGCTATCATCGCGAGCACACCCGTGGCGCCGAGGCTGCCCGCGTGTTCGAGCGCGGCGATCGCGCCCGCCCCGGCGCCGAGCAGCACGACCCGGCCCACCAATGTCGCGCGCGCCTGCGGCAGCAGTTGCGCGAGCGCGTCTTGGGGGAAGCGGCCATCAGCGGCATGCAGCGCCAGGGCCGGGCGGCCGATCCGCGCCGAGAGCCGCCCGGCCCAGGCCAGGGCCGCGGCGTCGGGCGCCAGGACCAGCAGGCCGGCGGGGCCATCGCCGGAGGTCAGGTGCAGGCTGAGGCCATCCGCCGCGTGCAGCAGCCTGGCGGCGGGCCGGTCGGTCTCGGGCATGCGCGCGGCCCTACCAGCAACCTGCCGCCGCGTCGATGGCCGCGCCCCGTGCCGGGCAGAGGTTCCCAAGCCGCCCCTGCGGCGCCATCTGTGCTGGCGTGAAGACATTCCTCCGCTGGTCGGGCCGCGCCCTTGCGGGCCTCGTGATCCTTGTCGTGCTGCTGCTGGGGGCCGCCGTCGCCGCAGTGTGGTGGACGCTGCCGGCCCGCGACGGCGGGGTACAGCTGCCTGGGCTGTCCGCCCCGGTCGAGATCGGCTTCGACGCGCAGGGCATCCCGACCGTGATCGCGCAGTCGGACACCGATGCCTGGACCGCGCTCGGCTGGCTGCATGCGCGCGACCGGATGTTCCAGATGGACAGCATGCGCCGCGGCGCGAGCGGGCGGCTGGCGGAGGTCGCGGGGAGTTCCGCGCTACGGCTCGACCGCTACATGCGGGTGCTAGGCTTGGTGCCGCGCGCGGAGGCCGACCTCGCCGCGCTGGCGCCCGACGTCCGCGGCGCGATGGAGGCCTATGCGCGCGGCGTGAATGCCTGGATTGCGGCGCGCGGTCGCTTCGCCGCGCCGGAATTCCTGCTGCTCGGCACGCCGGATCCCTGGCGGCCGGTCGACAGCCTGCTCTGGGGCAAGGTGATGGGGCTGTGGCTGTCGGGGAACTGGCGCACCGAACTGGATCGTGCGCGCCTCGCGGGGCTGCTGCCGCCGGAGCGGCTGGGGGACCTCTGGCCGGCCGACACCACGCCGGGGCGGCCCGACCTGCCGGGCCTGACCGACGCGGGCACGGCGCCGCGCAGTCACCTCGCGAGGATGCCGGGCCTGGACCGTGCGGCGCTGGACCGGCTGGCGGCCGCGGTGCCGCGCTTCCCGGTCGATGCGCCGCTACCCTCCATGGCGTCGAATGCCTGGGCGGTGGCGGCGACGCATTCGACCACCGGCGCTCCGCTGCTCGCGAGCGACCCGCATCTCGGCTACCAGGCGCCGATCCTGTGGTACCTCGCGCGCATCGAACTGCCGGGCGGGCGGGTGCTGTCGGGTGCGACGGCGCCGGGCGTGCCGGGCATCGTGATCGGGCGCAACGAACGCCTGGCCTGGGGCTTCACCACCACCCATTCCGACACGCAGGACCTGTTCGTCGAACGGCTCTCCGGGCCTGACGCGTACCAGACCCCCGATGGGCCGGTTCCCTTCGTGGTGCGGGAGGAAGTGATCCGCGTGCGCTGGTCCGCCCCGGTCACGATCCGCGTGCGCGAGACGCGGCACGGGCCGGTGGTCAGCGACCTCGATGCGCCGGGCGGGCGGTCCGACGGCACGGTGCTGGCGCTGGCCGCGGCGAATCTCGCGCCCGGCGATACCGCCGCGGCCGGGCTGCTGGCGCTGAACAGTGCGCGCGGCCTGGCCGATGCGCGGGCGGCCGCGGCCCTCATCACCAGCCCATCGCAGAACCTGATGGTGGCCGAGGCCGGCGGCGGCATCGCCATGTACCTGACCGGGCGGATTCCGGTGCGGCGGTCGGGCGATGGCAGCCTGCCCGTGCCCGGCTGGGACGGGCGGGCCGACTGGACGGGCTTCATCCCCTTCGCGGACCTGCCGCATGTCGAGAATCCGGCCAGCGGCGTGATCGTGAACGCCAACAACCGGGTGGTGCCACCGGGGCATGCGGCGTTTCTCGGGCGCGACTGGAACGGGGATTGGCGGTTCCGGCGGATCGGGCAGATGCTCGAGGCCTCGCCGCGTCATGACGTGGCGGGTTTCGCGGCGATGCAGGCGGATGTCGTCTCGCTGTTCGCGCAGGCCGTGCTGCCCGCGCTGCGCGCCGCCCCGCGGCCCGAGGGCACCGCAGGCGCCGCGTCCGACCTGCTGCGCGGCTGGACCGGCGAGATGCGCATGGACCTGCCGCAGCCACTGGTCTTCCACGCCACGCTGGCGCGCTTCGGCCGGGACGTGCTCGCCCGCGCGCGCCTCCCCGAGGATGCCGCGCGCGCCAGCCCCGAATTCCTGCAGCGCGTGCTGACCCACGCGCCGACCGGCGCGGCCTGGTGCGGCGAGGGCGGCTGCGGGCCGATGCTCTCGGCGGCCATGGCGACGGCGGTGGCGGAGCTGGTCCCGGTCCATGGCGCGGACCCCGCCGCTTGGCGCTGGGGTGCGGCGCATCCCGCGCGCTTCGACCATCCGCTGCTGCGCTTCGTCCCGGGCCTGGGCGCGCTCACTCGCATCGCCACGCCCTCGCCGGGCGACGGCGAGACGGTGAATCGTGCCGGGCTGCGCGCCGAACCCGGCGGCATCTTCGCCAATGTGCATGGCGCGGGGTTCCGCGGCGTGTTCGACCTGGCCGACCCATCGGGCACCCATGCCATCATCGCCACCGGGCAGTCCGGCCATCCGATGAGCGGGCATTGGTCGGACCTGCTGGCGCGCTGGCGGGACGGCGGGGTGATCCGCCTCGGGCTGCCCACCGGTTCGCCGGGCGGGCGGGTGGTGCTGGCACCGTGAGGCAGGCGCCGGGCAGGCCGCCCGATCCCGGCCGTGGCGCGCGGGCACGAGACGTGCGTGCCATCACCGCGGCCAGCGCCACGGAGCCATGTCACCCCACGACGCCATCTCCCGGTTGATTCCCGCCGCGCGCGCGCCGACACTAGAGACCCAGATGCTCCACCGCTCCTCCCGCCGACCGCAGTTCTTCTACACCACCGCGCCGCTGCCCTGCCCGTACCTGGCCGGCCGGACGGAACGGAAGATCGTGACCGAGCTCTCGGGCACGGATGCCGAGGGGCTGCACGACAGGCTGTCCCGCGCGGGGTTCCGGCGCAGCCACAACATCGCCTATTCGCCCGTGTGTCCCGGCTGCCAGGCCTGCATCCCGATCCGCATCGTCGCCGGCGCCTTCGAACCCGACCGCACGCAGCGCAAGGTGGCGCGCTTCAACGCTGACGTGACCGCGGCCGAGATGCCGGCACGCGCCACGGCCGAACAATTCGCGCTGTTCCACCGCTACCAGAAGGCGCGCCATGCCGATGGCGACATGGCGGCGATGGGCTTCTACGACTACCGCGCCATGGTCGAGGACACGCCGATCGGCACCGGCGTGGTCGAATTCCGCGACGCGACCGACCGGCTGCTCGGCGCCTGCCTGACCGACCGGCTGAGCGACGGACTTTCGGCGGTCTATTCCTTCTATGACCCGGCGGCGGAGAAGCGATCGCTCGGCACCCATGCGGTGCTGTGGCTGGTGGACCGCGCGCGCGAATTGGGGCTGCCCTACGTGTACCTCGGCTACTGGGTGCCGGAGAGCCGCAAGATGGCCTACAAGGCGCGCTTCCGGCCGAGCGAGGTGCTGATGGGCGGCGCCTGGCGCATGTTGGGCGAGACAGCCGTCGCGCCGGCGCCCGCCATGTCCAGCGTCGAGGCCTGAGCGGGGCCGATGCATCCGCCGGAGCCGGTGATGGACGTTGCCCATCTCGGCCATGTCGAACTGCTGACGCCGAAGCCTGACGACTCTCTGCGCTTCTTTCGCGACGTCATGGGCATGACGGTCAGCGGTGCGCAGGGCGACAGCGTGTTCCTGCGCGGATGGGACGACTACGAGCGGTATTCGCTGCAACTGACGGCGTCGAAGACCTCGGGCCTAGGCCATGCCGCCTTCCGCACGCGCAGCGCGCAAGCGCTGGAACGCCGCGTGGCGGCGCTGCGCGCGGATGGCTGCGAGGTCACGGAGGTCACGGACAATGTCGGCCATGGCCCGTCCTTCCGCTTCCGCGACCCGGACGGGCATGTCTTCGAGCTGTACTGGGAGACGGAGTGGTACGCGGCACCGGACGACCGCCGCGCAGCGCTGAAGAACCAGCCGGAACGCTACCCCGCTCGCGGCGTGAACGTCCGGCGGATCGACCACTTCAACTGCCTGGCCGTCGATGTGCGCGCCTGCCGCGCATTCTTCGAACGCACGCTGGGCTTCCGCTGCACCGAGCGCATCGAACTCGACAGCGGCGAGGAGGCGGGCATGTGGCTGACCGCCACCAACAAATCCTACGACTTCGCCTTCACGAAGGAAGCGCACGGTGTCCCGGGCCGCTTCCACCACGTGACCTTCGCGCTGGATAGCCGCGAGGCCGTGCTGCAGGCGGCCGACACCTTCCTGGACGCCGGCGTGCCGATCGAGACCGGGCCGCACAAGCACGCGGTGCAGCAGACCTTCTTCCTGTATGTCCATGAGCCCGGCGGCAACCGCGTGGAGGTCGCCCATGCCGGCGCGCGGCTGGTGCTCGCACCCGACTGGAAGACCATCACTTGGACCGAAGCCGAACGGAAGAAGGGCCAGGCCTGGGGGCTGCGCACCGTCGAGAGCTTCCACACGCGCGGCACCCCGCCCCTGCCCGGCGAGGATGCGCCGTAGTGACGGCTGGGGCGGCACCGCCGGGCATGCCATGATGCGGACCCAGGGAGGAACCAACGCCATGATCACCCGTCGCCAGGCCGGCCTCGGCGCCGCCGCATCAGCCCTGCTTCCGACGCTGGCCGCGGCGCAGTCCGCGCCCGCCGGCCCGCCTCAGGCCGCTGGCTTCCATCGCTTCAAGGTCGGCGGCTTCACCGTGACCGTGGTGAATGACGGCTTCGCCCGCCGCAACATCGACGGGCTGGTGCTGAACGCGCCGGTCGAGACGGTGCGCGCCGTGCTGGCCGAAAGCTTCCTGCCCACCGATCACTACATCGGCCCCTACAACGTGACCTTCGTGGATACCGGGCGGCAGTTGGTGATGATCGATGCCGGCACCGGCGGCCAGCTCACGCCGACGGCGGGGCGCATGGCGGCGAACATGGCGGCGGCGGGGCTCGATCCCGCGCGCGTCGGGCTGGTCGTCATCACGCATTGCCACCAGGACCACATCCATGGGCTGACCACCGCCGAGGGCCAGGCGGTCTTCCCGAATGCCGAGGTCGCGATCTGCGAGACCGAGCACGCCTGGTGGGCCGATGCCGGCAACGAGACGCGCAGCCCACAGGGACAGCGCGTGAACTTCGCGAATGTCGCGCGGCGCTTCGCACCCTACCAGGGCCGCATCCGCCGCTTCGCGCCCGAAGGCGAGATCGCGCCCGGCCTGCGCGCCGTGGCGGCACATGGCCACAGCCCGGGGCACACGGTGGTGCAGGTGGCCGACGGCAATGATCAGATGCTGATGCTGGCGGACATCACCCACAGGCCCGAGCTGTTCGTGCGCCGCCCGGACTATGTCTCGCTGTTCGACTTCGACGGCGCGGCGGCGGCAGCATCGCGCCGGCGCATCCTGGACCGCGCCGCGACTGACCGCGTGCGCGTGACAGGGTACCACTTCCCCTTCCCCTCCAACGGCTTCATCACCCGCGAAGGGGAAGGGTTCCGCTTCGTCGCGGCGGACTGGAACAGCTGACCGTCAGCGCTGCGCGGTGGCGCGGAAGCGTTCCAGCAGCTGCTGGCCTTCCGGACCGGCGCGCTGCGCCCATTCCTGGGTCTGCCGCGCGCCGACCTCGCGCAGCTGCGCCAGGAATTGCGGCGAGGGCGTGCTGACCACCATGCCGCGCGCGCGCAGACGTTCGACCATCTCGGTCTCGGCGGCCTTGGCGGCTTCTAGGCCGCGCGCGCTGGCGCGTTCCGCCGCCTGCGTCACGGCGTTGCGCGTGGCTTCGTCCAGCCCGCGGAAGGCGCGCGCGTTGACGATGATGAAGTTGCGCGCGCGCATCCCGCCGACATCGGTGAAGTAGCGCGCGTAGTCCCACGCGCTGGTGTCCACGCCAGTCTGCGCCGAGGTGAACATCGCCGCGATCACGCCGGTGGCGAAGGCCTGCGGGATCTCGGCCACCTGCACCGTGACCGGCGCCGCGCCCATCAGCTCCGCCATGCGCGTGGTCAGCACGTTGTAGGTGCGGAACCGCAGGCCGCGCAGGTCGTCCGTCATGCGGATCTCATTGCGGGTGTAGAAGGCCTGGCTTGGCCAGGGCACGGCGAACAGCGGCAGCACGCCCTGGCGTTCCATGCGCGCGGCGATGAAGGGCGTGCTGACGCGATCGAGCACCGCGGTCGCTTCCCAGGTGTCGGCGAGGAAGGGGACGGAATCCACTTCGAAGAACGGGTCCTCGTTGCCGTGGACCGAGAGCAGCACCTCGCCCAGCTGCACCTGGCCGGTCTGCACGCCGCGCTTGATCGCGGGCATCTGCAGCAGGGACGCCGCGGGGTGCAGTTGGATGCTCAGGCGCCCGTTGGTGCCGCGCTCCACATCCTCGATGAAGGCGCGGATGTTGCGGGTGTGGAAGTTGCCCTCGGCGTAGGCCGTGGCCATGGTCCAGCGGGTCTGGGCGGTGGCGGCACCGCAACCCATCGCCAGCATCGCGGCAGCCGCCAGCAGCGTCCTGCGCATCGTCAGCCTCCCTTGTTTGCACGGCGATCATGCGTCGCCATGGCGCACATCCTTTCGCCGAACGGGCGGCGCGGCAAGGGCAGCCCCTGGCCGGGCGCGCGCACCGCCGCTAGCCTCGCGGCACCGGAGGAAACATCATGACCGCCACGCTGCTGCCGACCTCGCTCGTCGGTTCCTACCCCCAGCCCGAATGGCTGATCGACCGCAAGCGCCTGGCCGGGCGTTTCCCACCGCGCGTGCGCGCAACCGAGCTTTGGCGCGTGGCGCCCGAGGCGCTGGAACAGGCGCAGGACGACGCGACCCTCCTGGCGATCCGCGCGCAGGAGAAGGCGGGGCTCGACATCATCACCGACGGCGAGATGCGCCGCGAAAGCTACTCGAACCGCTTCGCGACCGCGCTGGATGGGGTGGACATCGACAACCCCGGCACGGCGCTCGATCGCAGCGGGCATCCGAACCCGGTGCCGCGCGTGGTCGGGCGCATCAGCCGCCGCCATGCGGTCGAGACGCGCGACGTGGCCTTCCTGCGCGCCAACACGGACCGCATGATCAAGATCACCGTGCCCGGCCCCTTCACCATGTCCCAGCAGGCGCAGAACGATTTCTACAAGGATGAAGGAGAGATGGCGAACGACTACGCGGCGGCGGTGAATGCCGAGATCCGCGACCTGTTCGCCGCCGGCGCCGACATCGTGCAGATCGACGAGCCCTACATGCAGGCGCGCCCGGAGAAGGCGCGCGCCTTCGGGTTGGACGCGGTGAACCGCGCGCTCGATGGCATCACCGGCACCACCGCGCTGCACATCTGCTTCGGCTATGCCGCCATCATCCATGAACGGCCGAACGGCTATTCCTTCCTGCCGGAGCTGTGCCGCTGCAAGGTACGGCAGATCTCGATCGAGACGGCGCAGTCGAACCTCGACACGACTGTACTGAAGCAGCTGCCGGACCAGACCATCATCCTGGGTGTGATCGACTTGGCGGACCAGCGGATCGAGAGTGCGGAGACCGTCGCCGCGCGCATCCGTCGCGCGCTGCCGCATATCGATCCGGCGCGCGCGATCGTCGCACCCGATTGCGGCATGAAGTACCTCCCGCGCGAGGTCGCGGACGGCAAGATGCGCGCGTTGGTGGAAGGGGCGGCGATCGTGCGGCGGGAGATCGCGTGATGCATCCCTGTCTCCCGCCGCTCGACATTGAGCCGACGCCGTCCTGGAAGGGGCCGCCGCTTTCCTGCGACTGCCACTTCCACATCTTCGGGCCCTATGACCGCTTCCCCCTGGACGCCGGGCGGCACTACGAACCGCCGGCGGCGCTGGTCCCGGCCTATCTGCGCATGGCCGAGGCGTTGGGGATCGGCCGAATGGTGATCGTGCAGCCCTCGGTCTATGGCACCGACAATGAGTGCTCGCTCGATGCGGCGGAGCGCTTCGGGCTGGACCGCGCGCGCGTGGTCGCCGTGGTCGATGACAGTTTCAACGAGGCGGCGCTACGTGCGATGCATGCGCGCGGCGCGCGCGGCGTGCGCTTCAATGCGGTGAGCGGCAATGGCACGCCGCTCGATCAGTTGGACACGCTCGCGCGCCGGATCGCGCCGCTGGGCTGGCACCTGCAGGTCTATGCGGAGGGGCATCAGTTGCCGGACCTGGCACCGCGCCTCGCCGTGCTGCCGATCCCTGTCGTGATCGACCACATGGGTGGTGTGCGCACGGCCGATGGCTTGAACGGTGCCGGCTTCCAGGCGCTGTTGCGGCTGCTGGGCGGGCCACGGACCTATGTGAAGCTGTGCGGCTACCGCATCAGTTCGGCCGGGCCGCCCTTCGCGGATGTGGCGCCCTTCGCGCGCGCGTTGCTGGATGCGTCGCCGGATGGTTGCCTGTGGGGCACCGACTGGCCGCACCCCTCGCTGTCGTCCTGGATGCCGGAAGATGGCGCGCTGTTCGACCTGCTGGGCGAATGGGCGCCGGGTGCCGCCGAACGCAAGCGTGTGCTGGTCGACAACCCGGCACGGCTTTACGGCTTCTGATCAGCGCGCGGCGGGCTGGAACATCAGCGCGAAGCCTGGGATGTACGTGGTGAGGAATAGCACCACCAGCATCCACAGGATCTGCGGCCAGATCGCCCGGCTGATGCGCGTGAGCGACAGCCCGCTGATCGCCATGCCGATGAACAGGCAATAGCCGATCGGGGGCGCGGCCATGCCGATCGCGACATTGGTGACGATGATCGCGCCGAAATGGATTGGGTCCACGCCGAACTTGTTGGCGATGGCGATCAGCATCGGCCCCAGGATCACCATGATGGCGATCTCGTCCATCACCGCCGCCATCAGGAAGAAGGCGATGTTGAGCGCCGCCAGCGCCATCCATTTCTCGCCGACATTCTCGCCCAGCCAGGCTGCGAAGCGCGTCGCGATCTGTTCCTGCGCGACCAGGATTCCGAAGCCGGCCGAGACAGCGATGATGGCGCAGACGATCGCACTGGTGCGCATCGCGCTCGCGAAGATGCCCGGCAGCGCGCGCAGCGTCAGTTGCTTCTCGATGAACAGCCCGACCAGCAGGGCATAGACGCAGGAGACGGCAGCCGCCTCGGTCGGCGTGAAGACGCCGCCATAGATGCCGCCCAGCACCAGCAGTGGCGAGGCGAGCGCCCAGCGCCCCCGCGCGAAGGCAAGGCCCGCCTCGCGCAGCTTGGCGCGCGGCAGGCGCGGCACATCGTGGCGCCAGGCATGCACCCAGCAGATCGCCATCAGGCCAGCGGCGATCATGATCCCCGGCACGATGCCCGACAGGAACAGCCGCCCGATCGACTGTTCCGCCACGATCCCCCAGATGACGAAGGCAATGGAGGGCGGGATCAGCGGCCCCAGCACGCCCGCACTGACCGCGATCGAGGCAGCAAAGGCACGGTCATACCCCGCCGCCGCCATCGCCGGGATCATGATGGCGCCGATCGCCGCCGTGGTCGCCGGCGCGGAACCTGAGATGGCGGAGAACACCAGCGCCGCCAGCACCGTGACCATCGCGAGACCGCCGCGCAGATGCCGCACCAGCGTGCCGGCGAAATCCACCAGGCGCTGCGACAGCCCGCCGGCGGTCATGATCTCCCCCGCCAGCATGAACAGCGGGATTGCCAGCAGGCTGAACGACTGCGACCCGCTGATGACCGACTGCGCCAGGAAGGCCGGCTCGATGTCGGCCGCGATCAGCGCCCCGGCGACGACCAGGGCGATGGTGATCGCGAAGGGCACACCCAGCACCACCAACACGGCGAAGCCGGCGGTCAGGAACCAGGCCACCTCGCTCATGCCGCGGCGTCCACCGCGCCGCCGGGGCGCAGCGCGCGCTCCAGCCCGAACAGCGCGACCAGCGCCCCACAGGCGATGGCGAGCGCGTTCAGGATCTCCGTCGGATAGCCGATCGCCGCCGAGACCGAGCCCGAGGTGATGTCGAGGAAGCGCCAGCCCGACCAGGCAAGGAAACCGCCAAGCGCCGCCGTCAGCGCATCCACCAGCCGTTCATACGCCACGCGCGCCCTGCCCGGCAGCGTGTCCGGCAACAACGTGAGACGCACATGGAATCCCTCGTGCACGCCGAGCGCCAATCCGCCCAGCACGCTCCAAGAAAACAGCAGCACCGCGAGTTCCTCGCTCCAGGAGGATGCCGCGCCGACCACGTAGCGCATCACCACTTGGTAGACGATCGCAGCCAGCATTCCCGCCGCGGCGAGCGCCACGGAGAATCGCGTCGCCGCCGCGACGGCGCGCGTCGCGGCGGCGAGCAGCCTCACTGCACGGCGGCCAGCGCGTCGCGCACGATGTCGGCGCCGATCTGGCCGCGGAAGGCCTCGTACATCGGCAGTACGCCGCGGCGGAAGGCGGCCTTGTCGGCGACCTCGTTCACCTGCATGCCGTGGCGGCGCAGGCTCTCCAGCAGGCCGGCATTGGCGGCAGCATTGGCGGCGCGCTGGGCGCGCGTGGCCTCGGTCGCGGCTTCCTGCACGGCCGTCTTGAGGTCGGCAGGCAGGCGGTCGAAGCTGCGCTTGGCCATCAGCAGCCCGATCATCGAATAGATGTGCCCGGTCAGCGACAGGTACTTCGTCACCTCGTAGTATTTGTTCTGGTCGATCACGCCGAGCGGGATCTCGAGCCCGTCGATCGCGCCCTGCTGCACGGCGGTGAAGGTCTCGCCCCAGGCCATCGGCACGGCATTGCCGCCGAGGCTGCGGAACATCTCGATGTAGATCGGGCTCTGCAGCACGCGGAACTTGATGCCGCGCAGGTCCTCCGGCCGCACGATCGGCCGGATGTTGTTGATCATCTGGCGGAAGCCGCCCTCCATGTAGCCGAGCGGGACCACGCCGCGCGCTTCCAGTCGCGTCTTCAGCGCCGTACCCACCGTGCCGTCCAGCACGCGATGCGCCTGGTCTTCGCTGGAGAACAGGAAGGGCATGTCGTTGACCTGGAAGGCCGGTTCGATCTGCGCGATCACCGCATTGGTGATGACGCCCATGTCCACCGTGCCGAGCCGCATGCCATCCAGCATCGGGCGTTCGTCACCCAGTGCGCGGTTGGGGAACAGCTGCACGTCCACGCGCTCGCCCACGCGGCGTTCGAGACCCTGCTTGAACAGGCGCGCACCGGAGGCATAGGGGTCCTGCGCACCGTCGCCGCTGGTCCAGCCGATCCGCAGCACCGTGCGACCCTGCGCGTGCAGGATGGCGGGCGCGGATGCGATGGCGATGGCGGCGGCGCCAAGGCCGCGGCGGGTCGTGCGGGTCATGCGGGTTTCCTCCGTGGGCCCGGTCGTGGCCGGGTTGGACGCGCGGATGATAGGCGCATGCCGCGCCCGGACAAGTCAGCCCAGCGCCATCAGCCGCCCGAAGCCCGGCACCGCATCGGTGATGCCGCAGCGCCGCAGCGCATGCCAGACCATCACCTGATTGCTGGTGACGATCGGCAAGCCGAGTTCCGCCTCCAGCGGCGCGATCAGCGGGGCCGAGCGGATCGCGGTACACGAGATGAAGCAGGCCTGCGCCCCCGACGATCCCGCGACGGCCGCATGGACCTGATCGCGGATGCGCCCGGGAGGCAGCGCGGCCATCTCCGCATTGGTGTTCAGCCCCAGCATCGATCCTCCGGCCACCTCGATCCCGTGCGCGGCGAGGAATGCGACCTCACGCGCATGCACCTCGGCGATGTAGGGTGTGGCCAGCACCACGCGTTGCGCGTCGAGCGCGGCGAAGGCCGCCAGGATGCCATCGGCCGTCGCGATCGCGGGCAGGCCCGTCGCTTCCGTCATGCGCCGCGGGATGGCCTCGGCCATGGCGGGGGCGAAGGTGGACACGGCGGTGCAGTGGAAGGCGAGCAGCGCCGGCCGCGCATCCGCCAGCAGCCGCGCCGCCGCTTCCAGGCCCTCGACCATGCGCAGCAATTCCGCTTCGGAACTTCCGCGCAATTCGAGCCGCGTGACCAGAGCCGCGACGCCCCGGGGCATCATTGCGTGCAGTTCCGCCTCGCAGACCTGGTTGCCGGAGGGCACCAGGAAGCCGATGCGCGCGCGGTCGCCGTAGTCGATGGCGCTCACAGCGATGCCCGCGCCTGCGCCAGCCAGGTGCGGTCGATGTAGTCCTCCGCACGCGTGCGGGCGCGCGTGGGCAGGTCGCGGATCAACGCGCTGGTTTCGATCAGCGCCTGCACGCCGGCTTCGCTGGCCTCGGCATCGCGGGGGAAGATCTCTCCCTGCGTGTATTCCTCCCAGGCGCTGTCGGCGTAGCGTGCCTCGATGCCGCTCTCGGCCATCGCGACCTGCCGCGCCAGGTTGCGATCTGTATGGAAGCGTTCATGCGCGCGCAGGAAGCCCCGCAGGAAGCGCAACAGCAGGTCGCGGTTCGCCGTGGCCCAGCGCGTGTCCACGTCCAGGCTGGTGAACTGGAAGTCGTCGCGCGGCTCCGCCAACGACACGAAGCCCTGGTCGAGTGCCATGTGATTCAGCGGCGCGCCCTGCAGCCCGGCATCGATGCCGCCCGAACGCAGCAGGTCCCAGCGCGCCAGGATCGGCCCGCAGGCGACGAGTTCGTAGTCGCCCGGGTAGTGCAGCCCGTGTTGCGCCAACAGCCTCATGATGAGGGACGACGACCCCGCGCGCAGCGACGACACCCCGATCCGCTTGCCACGCAGACCGGCGATGCCGTCGATGCTGGCGCGCGCCACCAGCGAGAAGGGCAGCCGGTTCACATTGCCGCCGATGATGACCTGGTGCCCGCCCGCTTCGGCATCGAGGATGACGTGCTCCGTGACGCCATAGGCGAGTTGCGCGCGACCGTCGCGCACACGCTCGTTGACCTCCTCGATGCCTTCGATGTGGTCGATGGCGAGGTCGATGCCCTCGGCCGCAAACAGCCCGGCATGCAGCCCCATCCAGGCCGGCATGTTGAAGTAGTTGCGCGAGACGACGGCGAGCGTCAGGCGGTCCATGGCGGCTTCCCTCTCCTGGCCCGACCCTCGCATTGCGGCGCGCGGCTGCCCAGGGGGGTGGCTACCGCCGAACCCCGGATCGGGTATCTAGGGGCGCCGGCGTCGCGATGCGCCGTGCAGGGAGGAAGAACCGCATGCTCACCCGCCGCACAACGCTCGGCCTCGCCGCCGGCCTTGGCCTCGCCGCGCCCGTCCGCGCGCAGGAGGCGTGGCCGTCCCGCCCCGTCACGCTGGTGGTGCCCTGGGCCGCCGGCGGGTCGACCGACGCGGTCGCGCGCATCCTCGCGCAGCGTCTGACACAGGACACCGGCCGCAGCTTCGTGGTGGACAACCGCACCGGCGCGAACGGCACGATCGGCTTCAATTCCGTCGCCCGCGCGCGGCCCGACGGCACCACGCTGCTGGTCAGCACGGTCAGCACCTACGCCATGGCGCCGTGGCTCTATCAACTGCCCTACGACAACGAGCGCGACTTCGTGGGCATCGGGCTGCTCGCCGCCATGCCCATCATCATGGTGGTGAACAAGGATTTCCCCGCGCGCACGCTGGCAGAGTTCATCGAACTGGCACGCCGGCCAAACCACCGCATCACCTACGCGAATTCCGGCACGGGGTCGTCCACGCATCTCGCGACGGAGCTTTTCCTGCAGGAGGCGCGGCTCGAAATCCCCGACATCGGCTATCGCGGCGGCGCGCCCGCGGTGCAAGGCGTGATCGCGAACGAGACGCCGATGGTCTTCCAGGCGGCCTCGGGCATCCTGCCGCAGATTCAGGCCGGCACGCTGCGCGCACTCGGCATCGCCTCGCGCGAACGCAGCCCGCTCGCCCCGGAAATTCCGACCTTCGCGGAACAGGGCCTGCCTGGCGTGGTGGTCGAGGAACACATCGCCTTCCAGGGCCCGGGCGGGCTGCCGGCGGACATCGTCGCCCGCGCCAATGCCGCCGCGCGCGCGGCGATGGAAGCGACGGAGACGCGCCAGCGCCTGGCCGCTCTCGCGGTCGTGCCGAGCGTCGGCACGCCGGAAGCCTGGCCGGCCTATTTCACCGCCGAGAACGCGAAGTGGCGCGATATGATCCGCGCGAGGAATATCCGCGTGCAGTGACGGCGCCCCGTGTGCCGCCGCGCGCGCGGCGGCACACGGAAGCCTTCAGTTCAGCCGAACGCCGCGCAGCACCTCGGCCTTCTGCTCGATGTCCTGCTGCAGCCGGCGCGTGAAGTCCGCACGATTGAGGAAGAAGTTCGCCGGCTGCGATCCGGTGCGCGCGGCAGTGCGGTAGACCTCGGTCGCCGCTGCGGTCGCGCAGGCGGCCTCGATGCGCGCGATGCGGTCCTCCGGCGTGCCGGCGGGCGCGAACAGCCCGCCGAAGGATGCGGGCGCGACCTCGAAGCCCTGCTCGACCGCTGTCGGCGCATCGGGGAAGTCCGGGTGGCGCTGCTGGTCGAACACCGCCAGCACGCGGATGTCGTTGCGCCCCGCCGCGCTGCCCAGCACGATCGAGCCTACGTCGATGCGCCCCTGCAGCACCTCGGTCATCACCTGCGCGTCGGCGCGGTAGGGCACGTGCTCGATCTCCGCGCGCGCGGCCCCCAGCCACTGCACCATCGCCAGGTGCGGGATGGAGGTGACGCCAAGCGTGCCGTAGGTCATACGCCCAGGCGCCGCCTGCGCCGCGCGCTGCAGGTCGCCCAGCGTGCGGATCGGGCTGTCAGGCTTCACCACCAGCGCCATCGAATTGCTGAACACCTGGCAGATCGGGCGGAAGCTGTTGACGCTGAGGCCGCCCTGCGGCTGCGTCACCGGCAGCACCGAGGCCACCAGCGCCGGCACGAACAGCAGCGTATAGCCATCCGCCGGGGCGCGCGCGACGGAGACCGAGCCGACCAGCGCCGCGGCGCCCTCGCGGTTCACCACCACGACCGGCTGGCCCAGCAGCGGCTGCATCTGTGCCGCCAGCGCGCGCACCAGCAGGTCGATCGCATTGCCCGGCGGGTACGGAATCACGACCTGCACGGGCCGCGTGGGAAAGGCCTCCTGGGCGATGGCTGCAACCGGCAGCGCAGCGCCGGCGGTCGCCAGAAGGCGTCGGGTGATCATTCTGTGTCTCCTCCCTGGATCGTCGTGGGTCAGCCGGCCGGCACCAGGCGCGACGGGTCGGAACCCACGCGCCCGCCGCCGCCTTCGCTCTCGCGCGACATGGTGAAGTCGTAGCGGATGCTCGGGATGCCTGGCACCGGCGCATCCGGCAGGCCAA
Organism: Roseomonas fluvialis; assembly: GCF_022846615.1. Lineage (NCBI taxonomy): Bacteria > Pseudomonadati > Pseudomonadota > Alphaproteobacteria > Acetobacterales > Roseomonadaceae > Roseomonas > Roseomonas fluvialis. Next base: position 1,939,467 of record NZ_AP025637.1, on the reverse strand, counting down.
GACTCTCCTGGATCACCAGCGACTTCGACACGCCGAAGACGGTGTCGCTGTCCACATGCGCGTCGTCGGCAAAATACAGCGCGGTGACCAGTTCGCGGTATCCCGGTGCCGCCACCAGGATGTGGATATGCGCGGGGCGGAAGCCATGGCGGTCCTGCTGGCGCACCATCTCGCCGACCGGGCCGTCCATCGGGATGGAATAGCCGAGCGGCTTGAGCGTGCGAAAATGGAAGCGGCCTTCGGCGTCGCAACGCAGCTGGCCGCGCATGTCCATCACCGACGGGTCGTGCGCCTGGAGGTCGTACAGCCCATCGGCATCAGTCTGCCAGACGTCGATCACGGCATGCGGGACACCCTGGCCCTCGGTGTCGCGCACCTGGCCGAAGATCATGATCTCCGGGCCGTCGGAGGCGACCGCGATGCTACCGCCGAGCTCGACCTTGGGCGCGGCCTCGCGGAAGAAGGGGCCGAGCAGGCTCGTCTCGGTGCCCGCTGCCTCGCGCCCCTTGCTGTCGTGCATCACGTTCACCAGGCGCGACAGGCCGAGCACATCCGACAGCAGGATGAATTCCTGGCGGATCGGCGAGCACATCTGCCCGACCGCGGTCAGGAACGCGATGCCTTTCAGCCATTCGTCCGGGGTGAGATTCACCTCGCGCGCGAATGCGTGCAGGTGGCGCACCGCGGCCTCCATGATCTCGCGCATGCGCGGATCGGGCGTGGTGGCCATCTGCGCGATGACGGCGTCGGTGATGTCGTTCGCGTCGAGGTCCTGCATCGTGTCCTCCTGTTGGCCGCGGGGCGGCGTCGTTCGTCAGGCTGCGGGGCGGGCCCGCGGCGGGTCAAGCGGTGCGGCGACGATCGCATCGAGGCCCGGCCCGGCGATGCCGCGGCGCATCGGCACGCACTGCGCCGGGAAATCCTGCCGGAAGGTCGCGCCGTGATCGGCCAGCCGGCCCAGCACGGAATCGAGGTGCCGCAGGGCACCGCCGGCGATGTCGTGCAGCACCAGCACGGGTTCGGCTTCATCGAGGCATTGCGCGATGGCGCGGTCCGGCCAACCATCGGCATCCCGCCAGTCGCCCGGCACGGCGGACCACAGCACGACGGTCCAGGCTCCGGTGGCAAGGTGGTCGCGCGCCTCGATGCTCAACAGATGCGGGCCGAGCCGTCCGCCGCCGCCCATCGGACGGAACAGTCGGTCCGGATGCGCGAGGTCGCCGATCAGCGCGTCGGTCCGCGCGATCTCGGCCGCCGCATGCCCCCGGTCGGTCCGGTCGCCGAGCGGCGTGCCGTGCGTGAAGGTGTGGTTGCCGATCCAGTGCCCCTCGGCATGCGCGCGTTCGGCCAGAGCCCGGGCGCCCGGCGCAGCGAGCCGCGCGCCCACCACGAAGAAGGTCGCGCGGATGGCGCGCCGCCGCAGCACGTCCAGCACCGCCGGCGTGACCTCGGGGTCGGGGCCGTTGTCGAAGGTCAACGTGACGGATGGGGCGGCGGCTGGGCGCATGGGCACCTGCGTGGATGCCGCTTCTTTTACCGACAAAATGGGCCGGTCAAGTGATTTTGTCGGGGTTGCCGTCGCGCGGCGCCTGCCGCATCTTCCGCCCGCCATGACCGCCCTGCCCGGCATCGCCGGTTCCCCCGACACCCAGGCCACCGCGGCCTATCGCCGGCTGCGGGCGGAGATTCTGGAAGGCCGCCTCGCGCCCGGGCAGCGGCTGAAGGTGCAGGACCTGGCGGCGCTCTGCGGCGCAGGGCCGACCCCGGTGCGCGAGGCGCTGGCGCAGCTCGCGGCCGAGGGGCTCGCACGGCGCATTGAACAGCGCGGCTTCCGCGTGGCCGATGCCGACCCGGCGGGCTTCGCCGGCCTGATCCGCAGCCGCTGCATCGCCGAATCCGCCGCGCTGCGCGAAGCCATCGCGCAGGGCGACGCCGCCTGGGAAGACGCGGTCGCGGCGGCCGAACGGCGCCTGTCGCGCCTGCCGCGCTCGCTCGACCCTGCACGCTACGTCACCAACCCCGCCTGGGAGGCGGCGCATCGCGGCTTCCACCAGGCGCTGCTCGCCGCCTGCGGCGCCGCGCCGCTACTGCGCTTCTGCGACCGGTTGCGCGAGGAAGCCGAACGCTACCGCGCCATCGCCAATGCCATCGCCTGGCCGGGGCGCGACGTGGCGGCCGAACATGCCGCGATCGCCGAGGCCGCACTCGACCGTGATGCCGACCGCGCGGCCGCGTTGCTCGCCGACCACCTTGGCGCCACCGGGGATTTCGTGCGCCTCGCACTCGAACGCCGGGTCGCCGCACCCACGTCACGGCGCATCGCCGCCGCATAGACCGCCGGCACGACCGCCCGGCCAAGGACAGGAAACGCCATGCCCGAGACACCTTCCCTGCTGCCCACCACCGTCGTCGGCAGCTACCCGCAGCCCGACTGGCTGGTCGACCGCGCCATCCTGACCAAGAACAACGTGGTGCCGCGCGTGCGGCTCAAGGAGATCTGGCGCGTGGCGGAGGATGCGCTCGAGCAGGCGCAGGACGACGCGACGCTGATCGCCATCCGCGACATGGAGCGCGCGGGCATCGACATCATCACCGATGGCGAGATGCGGCGCGAAAGCTATTCGAACCGCTTCGCGCTCGCGCTCGATGGCGTGGACGTGGACAACCCCGCCATCGTCAGCGGCCGGATGGGCAAGCCCACGCCGGTGCCGCGCGTGACCGGGCCGATCCGCCGCCGCCACGCGGTCGAACAGCGCGACGTGGAATTCCTGCGCGCCAATACCGACCGGCGCATCAAGATCACGCTGCCCGGCCCCTTCACCATGTCGATGCAGGCGCATGACGAGCACTACGGCGACGACGAGGCCTTCGCCATGGCCTATGCCGAGGTCGTGGCCGAGGAAGCGCGCGACCTGGTCGCCGCGGGCGCGGACGTGATCCAGTTGGACGAACCCTGGCTGCAGGCACGCCCCGAGCAGGCCAAGCGCTACGGCGTGAAGGCGATCAACCGCGCGCTGGAAGGCGTGGGCGGCACCACGGTCGTGCACCTGTGCTTCGGCTATGCGGCGCTCGTCTCCGACAAGCCCTCGGGCTACTCCTTCCTGCCGCAGCTCGCGGATAGTACCGCGGTGCAGATCTCGATCGAGGCGGCGCAGCCGAAGCTCGACCTCGGGATGCTCAAGGAACTGTCGAACAAGACCATCATGCTGGGCGTGCTCGACCTTGGCACGAACGAGGTCGAGACCGCCGAGACGGTCGCCGCCCGCCTGCGCGAGGGCCTGCGCCACGTGCCCGCCGAACGCCTGGTGGCGGCACCGGATTGCGGCATGAAGTACCTGCCGCGTGCGCGCGCCTTCGCCAAGCTGAAGGCGCTGGCCGATGGTGCCGCCATCGTGCGGCGCGAACTGGCGGGCTGACGGAGCCTGCACCGCACGTCGCTTCGCAGCGACGTGCGGCGCCCTTGCGGCGCGCCGGGGCACGGACGATCCTCCCGCCGCTGCACGGGAGGATCGCATGGACTTCGGCCTGTCGCCGGAACAGGAGGCCATCGTCGAGGGTGTCGCGGCCATCTGCCGCCGCTTCGGCGACGACTACTGGCGCGCCTGCGACGACGAGGCGCGCTTTCCGCGCGACTTCCACCGCGCAATGGCCGAGGCCGGCTTCCTCGGCATCACCATGCCGGAAGCCTTCGGCGGTGCGGGCCTCGGCGTCACGGAAGCCGCGCTGATGATGCACACCGTGGCGCGCCATGGCGGGGGCATGGCCGCGGCGTCCTCCATCCATATCAACATGTTCGGCCCGCACCCGATCGTCGTGCACGGCACGCCGGAGCAGCAGGCGCGCTGGATCCCTCCCCTGGTCGCCGGCACCGACCAGGCATGCTTCGGCGTGACGGAACCCAATGCCGGCCTCGACACCACCTCGATCACCACCTTTGCGACAAGGGTCCCCGGCGGCTACCGGGTGAACGGGCGCAAGATGTGGACCTCGACCGGGCAGGTGGCGAACAAGATCCTGCTGCTCGCGCGCACCACGAAGAAGGAGGAAGCGCGCCGGCCGACCGAGGGCATCACGCTGTTCTACACCGAGCTCGACCGCAGCAAGGTCGACGTGAAGCGCATCCCGAAGATGGGCCGCGCGGCGGTCGATTCGAACATGACCTTCATCGACGACCTGTTCGTGCCCGAGGAAGACCGCATCGGGGAGGAAGGCCGCGGCTTCTCCTACATCCTCGACAGCCTCAATCCCGAACGCATCCTGCTCGCGGCCGAGGCCGTCGCGATCGGCCAGGATGCGCTGGACCGCGCCGCGCGCTACGGGCGCGACCGCGTGGTGTTCGGCCGGCCCATCGGCCAGAACCAGGCGATCCAGCACCCGCTCGCCGAATGCTGGACGGCGCTGGAATCCGCCTGGCTGATGGTGATGAAGGCGGCCTGGCTCTACGACAACGGCAAGCCCTGCGGGGCCGAGGCGAATGCCGCAAAGCTGCTGGGCGGGCGCGCCGGCCACAACGCGTGCCTGCAGGCAGTGCTGACCCATGGCGGCATGGGCTACGCCAAGGAATACGTGGTCGAGCGCCTGCTGCGCGAGGTGCTGATCTGCCGCATCGCGCCGGTGTCGGAGCAACTGGTGCTGTCCTTCATCGCGGAGCGCGTGCTCGGCCAGCCGAAGTCCTACTGAGGCGGCGGGGCGCCTCACGACACGCGCAATGCGTGTAAAATGACACAAAATACCACTTATACGTGTATCTCGAGGTCGCTACGGTCCCGTTCCATGCGACAGCTGGAGCACCCTGCATGACCTACACCATCGGCCTCGGCCTTCTCGGCAACGCGACGCAGTGGGTGCTGCCCGGCATATCCACGGGCCTGCTGCCCAACCAGCCCATCATCCCATCGCCGCCCGTCGCGGGCGCGATCACCGAGACTCTCGCCGCGCCGCCGGTCACTGTTCTCGCCTTCGGCGGCCAGGTGCAGATCACCACCGGTCCCGGCGGCGTACTGGTGGACGTGCTGGGCGCCTGGAACAGCGTGAAGAACGGCACCTTCACCTCGGCCGAGGCGCAGAACGTCACGATGTCGGGCTTCGTGCACGCCGATGTCTCGCTCGGCGGCGGCGGGGATTCCTCGGTCCTGCTGCTGGGTGCGAAACGCGGCAATGTCGCGACGGCGGAAGGCGACGACGTGGTGAACATCCAGGTCGCCACCAACGTCTTCGGGTGGGTGAACGAATTCCGCGTGCGCACCGGCGCCGGGGATGACTTCGTCACGGTCGGCGCGCTCGACATCGCCGCGGCCGCCGCCGTCGATGCGACCTTCGCGTCCACCGCCAACCGCGCCGGCGCCTTCACCGGCACCGACGCGGGCACGCTGGCCTTCGTGAAGCTGGGCGCGGGCGACGACAAGTTCGTGGGCCTTGGCCTCAGCCGGGACGAGGTCTCGGGCGGGTCGGGCGATGACCTGCTGTTTGCCGGCAAGGGCGATGACCTGCTGAGCGGCGGCTCGGGCGAGGATGTCTTCCTGTTCGCGCGCGGCGACGGTGACGACCGCATCGAGGATTTCACCAGCGGCGAGGACCGCCTCATCCTGCAGGGCTTCGGCATCGACGAGATCCTGGCGGTGTTGGATGCGGCCGTGCTGCAGGATGGCGGTACGCTGCTGACCTATGATGGCGGGTCCGTCTTCCTCGAGGACATCACCACCCCGTTGTCGCTCAGCGACATCCTGTAGGCGCGCCTGGGCGGCGGGCCGGTCCCGCCGCCCGGCACCTCACCGGCGACGCCGCAGCACCACCAGATCCCGCAGGCCGGACAGCGCGGCCTGATCCACACGCAACACCTCGAAGGCGGTACCCCAGGCGGTGCGCAGATGCGCCTCGCTCCGAATGGCGCGCCGCCCGGGCGGGGCCTCGGGCAGCACCACCAGGCCCTGGCGCAGCCACGCCAGCAGGCGCGCCGTGCCACCTTCCCCGCCCAGCAGGGCCAGCGCGCCCGGCATCCCGGCCACAACCAGCGCGCCCGGCGTCAGCACGCGCGCCAGGGCCGCGACCAGCGCCGCCTCCCCTGCGGCCTCCCACACATCGAGGCCCTCCAGCGCCACCACCAGCCGTGCCGCGCCAAGCGGCGTCGCTTCGAGCAACGCCAACGCGTCGGCCGGGACGTCGAGGCGCGGCACCAAAGCCGCCAGGCTGAGCCCGGTCGCCACGCGGAGCCCCTCCGCCGCCGCCAGCCCGTCGAGCACCGGCGCAAGCGCGCCCTCCGGCGCCTGGCCGGGCACCGCACGGCCCTCCACCGGGGCCCAGGCCGCGCCATCCGCGCCGCACAGCCGCAACGACGCGCCACGCGCCGGCAACTCGCCGTCGATCCGGAAGCGATGGAAGGGGCGCAAGCCGCCCGGCGCCAGCCCCAGCGCCGCGCCGAGCGCATCCTCCGCGGCCCCGGTCGGCACCAACGGTACCTGCGCGCCGGCCAGCACGAGATGCGGCGGGCGGTCCGGCGGCACGGCCCGCGGCGGGATCGCCCAGGCCACGCCCTCGACCGCACCATCCGGCTGCCAGGCGAGACTGTCGATCCGCCAGAACCCGCGCTGCACCGCCTCGATCCGCCAGGCGCGCGCGAGTTCCTCCGCCGGGTCGGCCAGCAGCACGCGCGGGCGCGCCAGCAGCGGGAGGTCCTCGTCGCCCGCCAGCACGTGCAGGTCGCGAACCTCGCGCCCCAGCAGGTGGGCCGGCAGGTCGATCGCGAAATCGGCGCCCTCGCGCGCGGTACTCCGCGCCACGACCTCCCCGCCGACCCGCAGGCACAGCGGCGCCGGCGCACCATCGGCTTCGCGCGCCCAGCCGCGGATGGCGCCGCCGGAGAGCCCCGTGACGGCACCGCGCGCACCACCGGCGCGCACGACGCCGCGCCGGCGCGCCACCACGAGGTCCTGGTATTCGAAGGGCGGCTCGCCGCGCGGGCACCAGGCGCCCGGCCGCCATTCGGCGTCGAACCCGGCAGCGTCGAGCAGCGCCAGGATCTCCGCCGCGTCATAGGCCACGGCATCCTCCGGCACCGCCGGGTCGGCGATCTGCGCGATGCCGTGCGCCACCGGGAAGGTCCGGTCGCTGCGCCCCGCCTGCATCGCCGCGCGGGCCTGGGTGTCGAGCAGGAAGAAGGTCGCGACCAGCTGGCCGCCGGGCCGGCACAGCCGCGCGGCCTCGGCCAGGTAGCGCGCGGTGGCGTCGGGCAGCAGGTGCGTGAACAGGGAGAAGGCGACGACGCGGTCGAAGCGTTCCTCCCAGGGCAGCAGCACAGCCCGCGCGGCCGGGATGCGCCCGCGCGGATTGGCGTAGCTGTTGCGGATATCGGCATGGTGGAAGCGGAAGCGCGGGTCCGCCTCGGCGATGTTGCGGCGGCACCAGGCGACCGCCTCCGCCGCCGCATCCATGCCGAGGTAGCGCCCCCGCGCTTCGAGCCGCGCGGCCAGCGGCAGCGCCAGCCGCCCCCAGCCGCACCCGATGTCGAGAATGCTGTGGTCCGGCGCGATGCCGGCACTCTCCTCGAGCGCGGCGCGCAGCAGCAGACCGGTCTGCAGGAAGTCCCGCACGGTGGCCGAGCCGACGCGACGGATGGCGGTCGCGTCGGGCAACGGAAAGCCGGGCGCGGCCAGGAAGGCCAGGGCCGCGGGCGTGTTCAGCAGCGCGGCATGGCGCTCGGCCAGGGAGATCGTCATGCGTGCATCATTGATCTGTGAATCCCGTCATTCGTGTTTAGTTTGATAGATATTCTCTTAATGGTTGTGTCTGTAGTTGAGAACACACGCAACCATGCTCAGCCGATCCCCACCCGCCCCGCGCCTTTTCCTTCTGGCCACGCGGCAGTTGCGTGCGCGCCTGGTTGCGGATGGGCTGGCGCGCCGAGGCGTGGCCGTCGAGGTGGCCCCATCGCTCGACACCCTGGTCGCGGCGGCGGCGGCGGGCCTGCCCGACGCGGTCCTGCTGGTGCCCGAAAGCCTGGCAGGGCCGAACGGCATCGCCGCGATCCGCCGCCTGCGGGCGGCGTCGGCGACGCCCTGCGTCGTCGTCGCCACCCCCGAGGACACCGCGGCCGACCGGGTCGAGGCGCTGGATTGCGGCGCCGACGAGGTCCTGCACGGCGGAATACCCGTGGCCGAGGCGATCGCCCGCATCCGCGCCACCCTGCGGCGCGCACGGCCCATGGCGGCGCCCGTCGCGGAAGCCGCCGTGGTGGGGCCCTGGCGCCTGCATGCGGCGGGCCGGCGCCTCGCTGCACCAGGCGGGCCCGCGCAGCGCCTGACCAGCGCGGAGTTCGACCTGGTCGCGGTGCTGGCCGCCGCGCAGGGCGCCGCGGTCGACCGGGAGGTGATCAGCCGCCAGGTGTTCCGCCGCCCCTGGCGGCCGGACGACCGTGCGGTCGACAGCCTGGTCAAGCGCCTGCGCCGCAAGATGCCGACCGATGCGATCCATTCGGTCCGGGGCGTGGGGTATGCGCTGACCGTCGCCATCGATGCCGCCCCGTCGCCTGTGGAAAATTGTGCACTGCACGCGATTAGATCTGCCGCACTGCGATAGACTACCTATAGTTGTCTCACTAACGAGACCTCAACCATCAGACGTTACAGGAGGCACGAATCATGGCCGATTTCGCGACCCTTCCCGGCGGGCTTCTGTTCGGCGGAAACGACGCCGACCTGATCGATGCCGACATCGACATCCCCGGGTCGTTCGACAACCTGATCGCGTCCTTCGGCGGGAGCGACACGGTGCGCTCCGGCAGCGGCGACGACCTGGTCTTCGCCGGCAAGGGCACGGACGTGGTCCTGGCCGGGTCCGGCGACGACATCGTGTTCGGCGACGACGGCGACGACCTGCTGAACGGCGAGTCCGGCGACGACGTGCTCGATGGCGGCAAGGGCGACGACCTGCTGAACGGTGGCGATGGCAAGGACCGCCTGCTGGGCGGCGACGGCAAGGACACGCTGGCGGGTGGCGCGGGCGACGACTGGCTGGCGGGCGGCAAGAGCGACGACGTGCTGGCCGGCGGTGCCGGCAAGGACACGCTCGCGGGCGGGACCGGCGACGACACCCTGACCGGCGGCGCGGCGGAGGACACCTTCTTCTTCGAAAGCGGCTTCGGCCGCGACGTGGTGCTCGACTTCCGTCCCGGCGACGACGTTATCGCCATCAAGTCCAACATCAACGGCACGGGCATCACCAGTACCGGGCAGCTCGCCGACCGTATCTCGAGCGACGACACCGGCGCGGTGATCGACCTGGGCGGCGGCGACCAGATCAAGCTGGTCGGCGTTTCAAGCGAAGACCTGATCGACAACCTCTCCAGCTACTTCCGCATCGTCTGAGGGGCCCCTGGACGCGGAACTCACCATCGCCGTGCCGCCAGGGAAGGTCATTGGCCTTCCCTGGCCTTCGGCATGCGCGGCGCCGCGCGTGATGGCGACCGCCGACGGCTTGCTGCTGGCCGACATCGCCTTCGACGCGCCGCTGCCCGACGGCGCGGCGCACCTCTGCATCGGCGCCGACGCGCTCCGCCCGCCAAGCGGCTCGGTCCAGCTCGGGACCGCCGCCGGGCGCCGCTTGGTCCATGCCGCAAGGTTGCGCGGCCCGGTCGTTGCCGGCACAGCGACGGTGCTGCGCCTCGGCCGCACGGACGCCGCGGCCTTCGCCTGGCCGCTGGCCTGCACACCGCCGGACTTCGCCGCGGGCTTCCCGCCTGACACCCATGCCACGCTTCTCCGCTTCCTGGCCGGCACCTGCGCGCGGATGCTGCGCGCAGCGAATGACACCGGGCTCGCGACGCTCTGCCTGGCCTTGGCTGCACCGGGGGGCGAGGCGCGGCGGATCGCCAACCCCACCGGGGCGCTCTCCGCCTGGCGGGTGCCGCCGGCGCCCGACGGGGCCTGGACCCTGGTCTCGGCCAGCGCCATCCGGCGCCTGGATCCGCCGCGCGGTGGCGTGCTGCTGATCGATGGCGCGGTACCGCCCGGCGCCGTGCTGCTGCCGCCCACGCCGCTGCCGCCGCTGCGCCTGGTGGCAGGCGGCGCGCAGGCATCGCTGTCGCGGCGCGTGCGGGAGGCTTGGTCGGGGCGCGGCTCCACGCCGTCTCCGATCGCGGCGCTGGCCGCGCGCGCCGCGCAGGACGCGCAGGCCAGCGCGCTGCTGCGGGAGGCTCAACTTCTCGCCCCCGCGCGCCCGACACGGCTCGACGACCCGGCACGGCCGGTCGGCGCTGGCCTGGACCTCGCGCTGTCGGACCATGCCGGCGGCGTCTTCGCATGCGGCTGGCTACGCGACCCGCTGGGCCTGGTTGCCGGGCTTTCGCTGCGCGGGCCAGGCCTGGTGCGCGACATTCCCCACAGCGCGCTGCATCGCGTGCCGCGGCCGGATCTCGACGGGCGCTTCGCGCGCGCGCCGCTCGGCGGCGCCGGCCCGCAGCCGGGCTTCCTGGCGTACCTGCCGGAGTGTGACCCGGCACGCACGGCACAATGGCGCCTCACGGTGCGCCTGACCGGCGGCGAGGAGATCGAGGTCGCCGCCCCGCCCGGCCTGATGCCGCCGGCCATGGCACGCGACCTGGTGCTGCGCGCGGCGCATCCCGCGGCGGTGACGCCAGCGCTGCTGGATGAGTGTATTGGCCCGGTCGCCTCGCGGCTGCACCAGGCTGCACTGCGCGAGGCCTCCGGCGCGCCCGCCGTCATCGCCTCCGGCACGGCGCTGGGGCGCCCGACCGCAAGCCTGATCGTCCCACTCTATCGCAACCTCCGCTTCCTGCGCTTCCAGCTCGCCGCCTTCGCCCGCGATGCCGAACTACGGCGCGCTGACTTGATCTACGTGCTCGACAGCCCCGAGCAGCGGGCCGAGGTCGAGCACCTGTTGCGCGGCATGGCGGCGATGCTCGACCTGCCGCTGCGCCTGGTGGTGATGCGGCGCAACGCCGGCTATGCGGCGGCGTGCAATGCGGGCGCGGCGGTCGCGCGCGCGCCCATGCTGCTGTTCCTGAATTCCGATGTGCTGCCGGATGCCCCGGGCTGGCTCGGGCGGATGCGCGCGCGGCTCGGGCGCGACCGGCGCATCGCCGCGGTCGGCCCGAAGCTGATCTTCGATGGCGGCACCATCCAGCATGCCGGGTTGCTGTTCCGCCGCGGCGAGGACGGGCTGTGGCTCAACGACCACTACTGCAAGGGCTTCCCGCGCCACCACCCGGATGCGCAGCACGCACGCCGCGTGCCCGGCGTGACCGGCGCGGCGCTGCTGGTCCGCCGCGCGGCCTTCGAGGCGGCTGGCGGCTTCTGCACCGACTACATCGTCGGCGACTTCGAGGATTCCGACCTGTGCCTGAAGCTGCGCGCGGCGGGCCACGCGATCGCCTACGAACCCGCGGCCGAGTTGTTCCATTTCGAACGCCAGTCCATCGCGCTGCATGACGGGCATGCGCGCACGCTGGCCGGCTTGCTGAACCGCCGCCTGCACCACGCCCGCTGGGATGGCGCGATCGCCGCGCTGATGGCGCGCTTCCCGGACGCATGAGCGCCATGCGCGTCCTGTTCCTCACCCACAACCACCCCGCGCTGCAGCCCGGCGGCACCGAGGCCTTCGCGCATGGCCTGTTCCGCGCGCTGCGCGACGTGCACGGCATCGAGGGGTTGTTCCTCGCCGGCACCACCGCGCAGCTGCGCGAACGCCGCCCGGGCACGTTGCTGCAGGCGGCGGGCGATGCGCCGGACGAGATGCTGGTCTCGCTCGACCATTTCGACCGCTTCTACCTCTCGCAGGGCGATGTGTATGGCCTCGCGGCGCTGGGGCCGATGATCGACCGCCTCGCGCCCGACGTCGTGCACCTGCACCACCCGCTGCTGTGGGGCATGGAGGGCATCGACTGGATCCGCCGCGCCGCGCCGCGCGCCGCCCTGGTCGCCACGCTGCATGACTACTTCGCGCTGTGCCCGCGCGAGGGCCAGTTGCTCACGACGGACGGCCGGCTGTGCCACGGCCCCGCGCCCGATGCCTGCCGCCGCTGCTTCCCCGACCGCCACGGCAGCGACTTCACGCTGCGCGGCCTCGGCATCCGCAGCGCCTTCGCCGCCTTCGACGCGCTGCTGGCGCCAAGCGACTTCCTGCGCGGACGCTTTGCCGCGGCGGGCTGGGATGCATCACGCATCGCGCTGATGCGCAACGCGATCGCCGCCGCCACGCCGGCGCCGCATCGGACCGCACCGGATGGACGGCGCGACCGGTTCGCGGTGTTCGGCAACGTCAACCGATTCAAGGGCACGCTGGTCGCGCTCGCGGCGTCGGCGCGTCTTTCGAAGGACGGCATCGCGCATGGCCTCGCGATCCATGGGGGTACGGCCTGGCAGTCGGAGGCCTTCCTCGCCGAATTCGCCGCGGCCCTCGCCGCCGCGCCGGATGCTGCGCATCACGGCGGCTACGCGCCGGCGGATGTCAGCCGCCGCATCGCCGCCGCCGACTGGGTCGTGGTGCCCTCCATCTGGTGGGAGAACGCCCCACTCGTGATCCTCGAGGCGTTCCGCCACCGCCGCCCGGTGATCTGCGGCGATGGGGGCGGCATGGCCGAAGCGGTGCGCGATGGCATCGACGGGCTGCACGCACCGATCGGCGACGTGGCCGCCCTCGCGGCCGTCATGCGCCGCGCCGCCGAAACACCCGGCCTGTGGGAGTGCTTGGTGGCGGGCATCCGCCCGCCGCCGGATTTCCCTGCCGCCGCGGCCGAACACCTCGCGCTCTATCGCGCACTCGCTCCAGGAAGGAGGACCCGCCGTGGCGACCGACACCGCGCCCGCGCTGCAACGGCCTGACGCCCCGCCCGCCCCGGCCCCGGACATCCGTGGCCTGGTCGACAACGCGACGCCCGACCGGCTCTACGGCTGGGCCTGGAACGCCGCCGCGCCGGCTGAACGCGTCGCGATCGAGGCGCGGCTCGGCGCCACGACCGTGCACGCCACCCGCGCCGACCTTGCACGGCCCGACCTTGCCAAGGCCGGCGTCGGCGATGGCTGCCACGCCTTCGAGATCCCGCTCGAGCCGGAATGGATCCGCCGGCGTTCGGAGCTGAGCATCGTCGCGCGCAGTGCCGACGGCACCGAAACGCCGGTGCCAGTGCGGGTTCGTCGCGCCACAGGCGATGCCGACGACGCCGGGCTGCCGCGCATGCTCGACGCCATCGTTGCCGGCCAGCGCCGCCTGCACGAGGACCTGCGCGCGATCGCCGCGCGCCTGCCCGATCCCGGTGGCCAGACGGCGCTCGCCAGCCTCGTGCAGTCGCATCGCGACCTGCAGGAAAGGCTCGACGTGCTGGCGCTGTGGCTCACAAGGCTCGATGAACGGCTCGCAACGCTGCCGGTGGCGACCGAGCCCGCGCCGGTGCGCGGCAGCGGCTGGACCATCCTGCTGGGTGGCGTGCTCGGCACGCTGGGCGCGGCCGCGCTGCTGCTCGCGATGCGGCTCGGGGGCTGAACGTGGCCTCACGTGCCATGGCCGGGATGGCGGCGGAGCTCTCGCGCGCGGCGCGGGCGGCCGCGCTGCTGGGCCTGGCGGGCGCGCTCGGTCCCTTCGCACTGGTGATGATGACCGTGCAGTTCTACGCGCTGGTGGTGCCGACCGGCAGCCTGGGCACGGCGCTCGGCCTCGGCGCGGGCTTCGCGTTGGTCGCGGCGGCAGTGGTGGCGCTGACCCAATTGCGCGAGCGGCTGCTGCTGCTGAGCACCGAACGCCTGGTACGCCGCCTGACGGCACGCGCGCTGGCCGCGGCGACCGCGCGCGCCGCGACCCCGGCCGCCGCCGCGGAAGGCGTGCTGCGCGACATCGACCAGGTGCGCCGCGGCATCGCCGGCCCGCTCTCGGCGATCGCGCTGGATGCGATGCTGGTGCCGGCGCTGCTGCTGCTGCTCGCGTACTTTCACTGGGCCTTCGCGTTGTTCGCCGGCGCCGCGGCGGCGCTGGCGCTGCTGCTGGGCCTCGCGGCGCATCGCGCGACACGCGTCGCGTTGGCGGATTCCAACGACGCCGCGGGCCAGGCGGCGCGGCTGGTGGCCGATGCCGCACGCGCCGCCGAGGCGGTCGAGGCGATGGGCATGTTGCCCGCGCTGGTGCGCCGATGGGCCGGCGCCCTTGCGCGCGGCACCGGCGGGCTTAGGCGCGCGCAATCCGCCGCGCGTGCCGCACAGGCGGCAACCAGCGCACTGTATGGCGTCGCGCAGGGTGGGGCGGTCGCGGTCGGCGTGCTGGTCATCATCGACGGCAGCAACGCCGGTTACGGCATCCTGGCCGGAATGCTGCTCACAGCGCGGGTCATGGACCCCTTCTCCCGCCTGGGTACGCAGATGGAGGACGCGGCGGCGGCACGCGCGGCCTGGCAGCGGCTGGACCGGCTGCTCGCGGCAGATGAGGCCGCGCCCGCACCGCAGACGCGCGCCTTCCCCTGCCCCGAGGGACGCCTGGTCCTCGACCGCGTCACGCTGGTCCTGCCCGGCGCGGCGCGGCCGTTGTTGCGCGATGTCGGTCTGGTGGTCGCGCCGGGCGACACGGTGGCGCTGGCCGGACCGCCGGGGACGGGCAAGTCCACGCTGCTGCGCGTCATCCTCGGCCTGCAGGCGACCAATGCCGGCGATGCCTTCCTCGACGGCCACGCCACCGCGCAGTGGGACCGCGCAGACCTCGCCCGGCATGTTGGCTACCTGCCGCAAGACCCGGTACTCGGCGGGGAGACGATCGCGGCCGCCATCGCGAGGCTGGCACCCGCGCCCGACATGGCTGCGGTGATGGAGGCGGCACGGATCGCCGGCGCGCTGCGTATGGTGGCAGGCTTGCCGCACGGCTTCGCGACCCGCCTGGGGGACGCACCGCCGCTGTCGATGGGCCAGCGGCAGCGCGTCGCCCTGGCGCGCGCGGTGTTCGGCACGCCGAGGCTGGTCCTGCTGGACGAACCGGCGGCCTTCCTGGATGCCGAGGGCGAGACGGCGGTCGCCGCGCTGATCGCGGCACTCACGGCGCGCGGCACGGCGGTCATCTTCACTTCGCACCGCGAAGGGCTGCTGCGGTCGGCGACGCGGGTGCTAACGCTGCGCGACGGTGCGCTGCTGCCCGTCGGCAAGGCCCCACTCTCCCTGGCTGCGCCCGCACGGCGCGCGGCCCTGCCCGCGCCGCCCCTGCGGATCGCGTCGTCGGTGGCGGCATGAACGCGACCCTGACGCCGGCGCTGCTGCCGCCGCGCCTGCTGGCGCCGACGCTTGCGGTCTGCGTGGTGCTCTCGGTTGCGGTGCAGGCGACCATGCTGACCGCACCGATGCTGACCATGCATGTCTTCGACGGTGTGCTGGAAAGCCGCAACCTCGGTACGCTGTGGGTGCTCTCGGCAGCCTTCCTGGCGGCGCTGCTGTTGGGCGGTGTGCTGCAATACCTGCGCGCCGCGCTGCTGGCCGCGCTGGCCGAACGCATCGGGCGGCGGCTGCAGCTCCGGGCTCTCGCGGCCTCGGTGCGCGTGGCACTCGGCGGTGATCGCACGGCCGCCGGGCGCGCGCTGCAGGACGTGGCGGAACTGCGCCGCATGCTGGGCGGATCGATCCCGGCCGATGTGCTGGACCTGCTGTCGATCCCGCTCGCGCTCGGCTTCCTGTGGCTGCTGCATCCGTTATTCTTCCTGGTCGCGCTTATGGCTGCGCTGGTGCAGGGCGCGATCGGGGTGCTGGCCGACCGCGTGACGCGCGGCGCGACCGCGCAGGCCAAGCTGCACGAGGCACGCGGCCGCCGCGGGCTGGTGCAGCAGCTGGGTCTGCGCGAGATGGTGCTTGGCCTCGGCATGCTGCCAGCCGCACTCGCGCGCTTCGCGCCACGCCATGCGCTGGCACTGCAGAGGCGCGGCGGGGCCGAGCGTGACGCCCGCGCCCTGGCAGGCCTGCTGGAACTCGCCGTCTTCGCGCAGCAGGGTGCGATCGTGGGTGCGGGCGTGTGGCTGCTGCTGGCGCACGAGGTCTCACACGGATCGATGCTGGCGGCAGCGACGCTGGTGGCCTTTGCGACGCGACCCGTGGTGCACCTGGTCGGACATTGGCGGGACTGGAGCGAGGGCCTCGCGGCTGCCCGTCGCCTCGCCAAGCTGGTGCGTGCCGGCGCGCCGCCGGAGCGCGCGTCGTGCGCGACCGACGCACCATCGGGCCTGATGGTGCAGGGCCTGAGCCTGTTCGCGCCGGGGCGCACGCGTCCGCTCGTCGACGCGCTGGACCTCGCGCTGCCGCCGGGCAGTGCGCTGGTGCTGGCCGGGCCGAACGGCGCGGGCAAGTCCACGCTGATCCGCGCGCTGCTCGGGCTCGCCGCGCCGGCATCGGGCCGCGTGTTGCTCGATGGGCAGGACACCTGGCGCACGCCACGCGACGCTTTCGCCGGGCGCATCGGCTACCTGCCGCAGGAGGCGCAATTGCTGGACGGGAGCATCCTCGAGAACATCGCGCGCTTCGATGATGACGGCGCCAGCGCCGCCGTTGCGTCCGCGCGGCGCGTCGGCGCGCATGACGCGATCGGCCGCCTGCCGCGTGGCTACGAGAACGCCGCCGGGGCCGATGCCGGTCTGTCAGGCGGCCAGGCCCGGCTGGTCGCGCTGGCGCGTGCCTTCCATGGCGCGCCGCGGGTGATCGTGCTCGACGAACCGGAGGCGGGGCTGGACGGTGCCGCGCGCGCGGGCGTGCGGGCCGGCGTCGCCGCGGCACGCGCGGAGGGCAGCGTCGTGCTGCTGGTCTCGCACGACGTGGCTGCCTGGCGCGGCGCGGTCGATGGCGTGCTGCGCCTGACCGGCGAGGGCCCCTGGACGCTGGAGACTACGGCATGAGCGCGGCCGCGGATGCGCTGGAAGCCGCCTTCGACGCGGCGGTGCCACAGCCGCGCCTGGGCCGGCTCATCGGCATCGCGGCCGCGGTGCTGGTGGTCGGCGTGGGTGGGCTGCTGGGCTGGGCGGCGATCACGCCGATCGAACGCGCGGTGATCGGCCAGGGCACGCTGGTGGCTGAGGGTCGGCGCAAATCCGTCACGCTGCTCGAACCCGGGATCCTGCGCGAACTGCTGGTGCGCGAGGGCGAGCGTGTGGCAGCGGGGCAGCCGCTGCTGCGGCTCGATACCACCCAGGCGGATGCTTCCGCGGCGCAGGCGCGCGCAGTGTTCTGGGGGCAGTCGGTGCGCGCGGCCCGGCTGGTCGCCGAACAGCAGGAAAGCCGGCGGATGATGCTGCCTGACGGCGCCGGCGCGGCGGGTCGTATCGACCCCGCGATCGCGTCGTTGATCGAGGCCGAGGGCCGCCTCTTTGCCGCGCGCTGGGAAGCCTATGACGGCGCGGTGGGGGTCAGCCGCACGCGCGTCGCGCAGTTGCGCGAGCAGGTGGTGGCCTATGCCGCGCAGCGCGAGGCGACGGCCACGCGCGTGGCCGCCATCCGTGCCGAGTTGGAAGGTGTCACACAGCTTCTCGCGCGTGGTTTCGCCACACGCACGCGACTGTGGGAGCTGCAGCGCGCGGAGGCGGAACTTTCGGGCAATCTCGGCCAGTTCCAGGCGCAGGAAGCCCAAACCCGCGAGGCGATCGCGCAGGCCGAGCTCGAACTGGCGAACACGCGCCTGGTGCGGCAGCAGGAGGTCGCGCGCGAATTGCAGGACGCGCAGGCGCTGCGCGCGGACGCCGAACAGCGCCTGCGTGGCGCCGAGGACGTGCTGGCACGCCGCGTCGTGACCGCGCCCGAGCCCGGCGTGGTCACCGAAATCCGCTTCTTCACGCCCGGCAGCAGCGTGGGTGCGGGGCAGCCGATCCTGGACCTTGTGCCGGTCGATGACCGCCTGGTGGCGGAGGTGCGGCTCGCCCTGACCGATGTCGAGAATGTGCGCGTCGGCCAGCCGGCGCGGCTGCGCCTCGCGGCCTTCCGCACGCGCGACGTGCCGCTGATCGAGACGGCGGTGACGTATCTCTCGGCGGATCGGCAGATCGATGCGCAGGGCGGGTCGTACTTTGCCGCTCGGCTGTCGGTCGACCCGAGCGTCCTCGGCGAATTGCCGTCGGGCACCACGCTGGCACCGGGCATGCCGGTCGAGGCCTTCCTGCTCGGCGAACGGCGCTCTGCTCTCGACTATGTGCTCAGGCCGCTGACCGATGGCCTGCGCCGATCGCTGCGGGATTGAGTGATGGGTAACCATCCCCCGCTAGACCCTGAGGCTGCTCCATCATGACGAGGCGCTGCGCATGACCGAGTTCTTCGCCCTGCTGGACCGCCGTCGCGGCGTGCAGCCCGCACAGCGCGCCGAGGACGCCGCGCCGGCGCCGGCTGAGGCTACGCCTGTCGCACAGGAGGCGGTTCGCGCGGTGCGGATGGCGACACTCGCGGGCACCGGGCTGTTCGATGCGGCGCACTACCTCGCAGCCTATCCGGACATCGCCGCGGCGGGCATCGAGCCCTTCGCGCATTTCTACGACCACGGCTACACCGAAGGGCGCCGGCCGAACCCGTATTTCGACCCGCTCTGGTACCTCGCGCAGAACCCGGATGTCGCACAAGGCGGGCTGAACCCGCTGTTCCATTACGCCTTCCACGGCGATGCCGAGGGGCGCCGGCCGGGCCCGCTGTTCGACCCCGCGTGGTACCGCGAACGCTATGGGCTGCCGGTGAACGAGAATGCGCTGGCGCATTGGCTGAGGCACCGCGCGACCGGCCGCTTCAGTCCAATGCCCGACTTTGACGTCGACTACTACCTGGCGCGCAACCCGGATGTGGCGGCCGCGGGCGTCGATCCCTTCGAGCACTTCTGGTGCCAGGGGTACAAGGAAGGACGCGACCCCTCGCCCGCCTTCGATGTGCGCTTCTATGCGCAGCGCTATCTGCTCGGCGATCTGTCGGAAAACCCCTTCGCGCACTGGCTCGCGCATCGCCACGAACCCGGTGTGCATGGCCGCATGCCCGATGACGAGGCCTCCGTCCCGCGCGAGGTGAAGCGCTTCACCCGGCCTGGTCCCGATTTCGAGGAGGTGCGCCCGCTGCCGCCCGATGCGGTGAAGCGGGTGAAGCTGCTCACCTACTACCTGCCGCAGTTCCACGCCTTCCCGCAGAACGACGCCTGGTGGGGCCGCGGCTTCACCGAATGGACGAATGTGCCGCGCGGGCTGCCGCGCTTCCGTGGGCACTACCAGCCGCGCGTGCCACGCGACCTCGGCTTTTATTCGCTCGAAGGCAGCGAGACCTTCCGGCGACAGGTCGAGATGGCGAAGGCCGGCGGCGTGCATGGCTTCGTCTTCTACTTCTACTGGTTCAACGGCACGCGCCTGCTCGACGCGCCTGTCGAGCGCTTCCTGGCCGACCCGTCGATCGACATGCCCTTCGCCCTGATGTGGGCCAACGAAAACTGGACGCGCCGCTGGGATGGCGCCGAGAGCGAGGTGCTGATCTCGCAGGACTACAAGCCCGACGACGACGAACGCATGGTGGATGAATTCGCCCGACATTTCCGCGATGCGCGCTACATCCGCGTGGGTGGACGGCCGGTGCTGATGGTCTATCGCCCTGCACTGATCCCCGACAGCAAGTCCACCATCGCGCGCTGGCGCACGCTGTTCCGCGACCGCCATGGGGAAGACCCGCTGCTGGTAATGGCGCAGGGCTTCGGCGATTTCGACCCCCGCCCGCATGGGCTTGACGGCGCGATCGAATTCCCACCGCACAAGCTGACGCAGAATCTCGAACCCGTCGCGACAGGGCTCGACATCCTCGACCCGGACTTCACGGGCAAGGTCTATACTTATGAGGCGGTCACGCAGGTCTCGCTGTCCGAGCCGCCGCCGCCCTTCCCCCTGATCCGCACCGCGGTGCCGTCCTGGGACAATGACGCGCGCCGGCAGGGCAACGGCCTGGTGATCACGGGCAGCACGCCGGCCAAGTATGAGGCCTGGCTCGCCGCATTGATCGAACACGCGGGCCAGCACCCCTTCCACGGCGAGGCGATCGTCTGCGTCAATGCCTGGAACGAATGGTGCGAGGGGGCCTACCTCGAACCCGACCTGCATTTCGGCGGCGCCTACCTGAACGCCACCGCGCGCGCCGTGACAGGTGCGACCCGCCTGGGCGACGAAGCACCGCCGCGCATCCTGCTGGTCGGCCACGACGCCTTCCCCGGCGGTGCGCAGCAATTGCTGCTGTCGATCGGCACGACGCTCAGGCGCGCGCATGGCGCGGAGGTGGAATTTCTGCTGCTCGGCGGCGGGGCGCTCGAAGCTGACTACCGGCGCGTCGCGCCGACCACCGTTGTTGCCGGCCACGCGGCGCTGTCCGCACGTGTGGGCGCGATGGCGGCACGTGGCTGGCGCCATGCGATCGTGAACACAACCGCGGCGGGGCCGGCTGTCGCGACACTACGCGCCGCGGGGATCGGCGCGGTGCTGCTGGTGCACGAATTACCACGGCTGATCCGCGAGAAGCATCTCGCCGATGGCGCGCGCGCCGGCATCGCTTCCGCGCGCCAGGTGGTCTTCCCCGCCCCCTTCGTACGCGACGAGGTGCTGGCGGAACTCGGCCTCGAAGCCGATGAGCGCTGCGTGCTGCGTCCGCAGGGCATCTACAAGGACATCGCGGCGCCACCAGGCTCGGGCGCGCGGATCCGCGCCGAACTCGGCATCGCGGAAGGTGAGCGCCTCGTGCTCGGCATCGGATACGCCGACATGCGCAAGGGCTTCGACCTGTTCCTGCAGCTGTGGCGGCTGCTGCGCTGGCGTGGCCGCCGGCGCGTGCATCTGTGCTGGCTGGGCGGCATGGACCCGCAGATGCAGGCCTGGCTCGCCGACGAGATCGAGGCCGCGCGCGCGACCGGCACCTTCCACATGCCGGGCCGGCGCGATGACGTCGGTGCATTCCTCCGCGCAGCGGATGCCTATGCGCTGACCTCGCGCGAGGATCCCTTCCCGTCGGTCGCGCTCGAGGCGATCGCCGCCGGGCGGCCCGTGGTGGCCTTCGGCCGCAGCGGCGGCATCCCGGACATGCTGGCCGAGACCGGCGCCGGCAGCGTGGTCCCATATGGCGACGTCACCGCCATGGCCGAGGCGATCTCGGCCTCGATGCAGCCCGCCGGCGGCGAGGCGGCCCGCGACAAGGCGGCGACCATGCGCCGGCGGGTCGCTGCGGCGCGCTTCGGCTGGCGGCCGTACGTGCGCGACCTGCTGCGGCTCGCGGCGCCGGACCTGCCCGCGGTCTCGGTCGCGGTGCCGAACTACAACTACGCGCGCTTCATGCCCGAACGCCTGGGCTCGGTCTTCGCGCAGAGCCTGCCGGTACACGAAGTCATCGTGCTGGACGATTGCTCCACGGATGACAGCCTGGAGGTGATCCGCGCGGTCGCCAGGCGGCATGGGCGCGAGATCCGTCTCGCCCCCAACACCGCCAACAGCGGGTCGGTCTTCGCGCAATGGCGCAAGGCGGCCGAGATGGCGCAGGGCGACTACGTCTGGATCGCCGAGGCCGACGACCTGTCAGACCCCGATTTCCTGCTGCGCGCCACCGCGCGCATGAAGGCGGACCCGTCGATCCGCTTCGCCTTCACCGACAGTAGCACGATCGCTGCCGACGGATCGGCGATGTGGCCGGACTACAAGGGCTACTACGCAACGCTGGAATCCGGCGCGCTCCAGCACAGCGAGGTTTTCGCCGCCGCGGACTTCGTGCGCCGCTTCCTCGCGGTGAAGAACCTGGTGCTGAACGTGAGCGCGGTGGTGTGGCGGCGCGATGCGCTGCTCGCGGCGCTGGATGCCTGCGCCGAGGATCTGCGCGGCTTCCGCATGGCCGGCGATTGGCGGCTCTACCTGCAGGCGCTGGCCGTGCCGGGCGCGCGCGTGGCCTACGAGGCCGCGCCGCTCAACGTGCATCGCCGCCACGCCGCCAGCGTGACGCATGCACTCGACGGCGGTCGGCATGTCGAGGAGATCGCCCGCTGCCACGCCTACGCGCGCGACGCCTTTCCCGATGCCGTCGCCGCCGCGCCGGCGCAGCAAGCCTACGTCGCGGAGGTCTCCGCCCAGCTCGGCGTCGCGGCGCCCGCAGCGGCTGCGAAGCCGAAGCGGCGCCGCGCTGCCCGCCCGAAACGCCGCGCGACATGACGCGGCGCATCGCCAGCCAACAGCCCACCCACCGCACAGGAGCCTGAACCGATGTATGTCCCCCCCTATGATGCCGTTCTCGCCAGCATCGGCACCTCGCGCGAGGCGCTGCGCACCGAGCAGTCCGTCACCATGCCGATCGGGCTGTTCCGCTTCCTGCTGCAGATCGCAGTCGCGAACGGCGACTTCAACGAGGCCGGCTACCTCGAGGCCAATCCCGACGTGGCGGACGCCCTGCAGTCGGGCACCATCGACAGCGCGCGGCTGCACTACATCGGCTTCGGCTATTTCGAAGGCCGCCAGGGCGGCACGCCCGACGTGGACGAACGCTGGTACCTGCGGTCCAACCCCGATGTCGGCGCGGCGGTGAAGGCGGGCAAGCTCAGTTCGGGGCGCGAGCATTTCTCGATGATCGGCGCCTCCGAATGGCGCAGCCCGAGCCCGCGCTACGAGGCCGATGCGCAGCAGTGGAAGCGCGCGCTCGAGGACGCCTGACCCGCCAGCGCCCCCCCGCGGGCAGGAGAGCCGAGCGTGACACGCGTCGTCATCCACATCGGATCGCACAAGACCGGGACCACCTACCTGCAGCGCGGCTTCGTCGCGCTGCGCCCGGACCTGCGTGCCGCCGGCATCGACTACCCCGTGCAGTGGCAGGACCACCTGCACGGGCATCATTCGCTGGTGCGGCTGCTGGCGGCGGGGGATGCCGAGACCCCCGCGCGCCTCGCGGTCCTGGCGGGGGAAGCCGGGCACGGCGGCCGCGCGCTGCTGCTCTCCAGCGAGAACTTCGAGGACAT
Organism: Roseomonas fluvialis; assembly: GCF_022846615.1. Classification (NCBI taxonomy): domain Bacteria; kingdom Pseudomonadati; phylum Pseudomonadota; class Alphaproteobacteria; order Acetobacterales; family Roseomonadaceae; genus Roseomonas; species Roseomonas fluvialis. The sequence continues at coordinate 1,916,532 of NZ_AP025637.1, read as the reverse complement.
CGAAGCCGCCGCGATCGGACGCCTGGCATCAGCCCTGCACGGCCACCAGGTCGAGATCGTGTACTTCCTGCGCCGCTGGCAGGGCCTGGTGCCCTCCGCCTGGCAGGAGGCGGTCAAGCAGGGCGGCAGCGAGACCTTCCCGCAATTCCTGCTTGCGCACATGCTGCGGCTGGCCGACAGCCCGCTTCTCAACCCCGGCATCACGCTCGGCCGGTTCGCGGAGGCCTTCGGCCGCCAAGCGATAAGGCTGGTAGCCTATGATCGGCTGGTCGAGCAGGGCGAGGAACTGCTCGGCTTCTTCCTGCGCGCCGTACTCGGCGTGGCAGTCGCACCGCCGGAGCAGGCGGGCCGGATCAACCGCGCCCTGCCGCCCGCGGATGTCGAGATCATTCGCGCGCTGAACGCCGCGGCGCAGCGCTCACCAGACAGCCTGCCCGGCGGCGTCTGGCCGATGCGGCTGTTCTTTGAACTTGGCCGCCACGGGCTACCCGCGATCGCCACCCTGCGCCGCGTTATGGCGCAACACGTGACGCGCCAGGTACTGCCCACCATGCCCGCCCTGCGCGCGGTGGAACGCGACGTGATCGCGCGCTTCGGCCCTGCGCTGCCCGGCGACGTGCCGGAAGCCGCCCCGGCCGAGGCCGAACATGTCGCCGGCACCTACTGGATGGAACCGTCGGTGCCGGCCGCCTTCGCCGAGCTGCGCGCGGCGATCCGACAGACCCACGCCGAGGCGGCGCTCGCCGCATGACCGAGATTCTTGGCCAAAACGCCGCCTCCCGCAGGAGATCCCCATGACCAACCTCGGCCACACGCCACCGTTCCGGATCTCCGCACCCGGCAAGCGCATCTGCTTCTGGGGCGCGCCGGCGCATGTGCCGCCCTTCGGATCGCTGTTCGAAGGGCTCGACCTCACCGGTGCCAATACCGGCAACCTGTTCATCGGGCACGGGCTGTTCCATGGCGTGGACTGCGCCCACAAGGCGTTCCATCCGGGGTTCGGCGCCATCCCGGCCGAACGCCTGCACGAACACTTCGATATGCTGTTCGTGCCGGCGTCGAATTTCGTGGGCAATGGCGTCGACCTCACGGCCCATGCCGACTACTTCGCCCGCACGCGGCTGCCGATCTTCTGCTTCGGCCTGGGGTCGCAGCTGCGCCCCGGCGAGGCGCCCGCGCTGAAGCCTGGCACCGAACGCCTGCTGCATCTGCTCGCGGAGCGCGGCGGGTCGATCGGCGTCCGCGGCGCCTTCACCGCCGACGTGCTCTGGCGCATGGGGATCCGCAACACCAGCATCGTCGGCTGCCCGTCCCTGCTGGGCCTGCAGGCATCGGCGCTGGAACGGCTCGCCGCCGCCAGGCCGGCACTCGACAAGATCGCTCTGAACCTGTCGAACAACGTGCGCCGGCACGCTCTGCATCCCGAGGCAATGCGCACCTCGGAAAATGGCCTGTTCCAGCGGCTGCTGGGCGAGAACGCCTTCTACATCCTGCAGAACGAGCGCCCGGAGATCGAGCTGCTGGCCGCCATCGCCGCTGGCGAGGCCGCCAAGGTGACGGACGCCGTCCAGCGGATCGCCGACATCTTCGACATCTCGGGGTCGCGGGATGACATCAAGGCGTTCCTGGAACGCCGGGTGCGCATCTTCTACGCCGTGGACGACTGGGTCGGCTGCATGGCGACCATGAGCCTCGCGATCGGTTCGCGCTTCCATGGCAACGTGGCGGCCTTGCTGGCCGGCACGCCGTCGCTTTGCCTAGTGCACGACATGCGCACGCGCGAGTTGTGCGAATTGCTGCGGCTGCCACATGTCGTGCTGGACCGGCGCATCGCGGCGGAGGAACTCCTGGAGCGCGGACTGGATGCCGACTTCGGACCCTTCCTCGCGAACCGGCCTCGGCTAATGACGGAGTGGAGCCTGTTCCTCGCGCGCAACGGGCTCGAGCCCGTCCCCGAGACGACGCGCGCCCCGGCGCTGGCCGAAATGCTGGCCTGATGCCGCCGCGGGCCGCTGGTCTGCACAACACGCGCCGATACAATCGAATGTGAAATGAATATGAGGCCGAACAGCCGGCACCGGCAATACGCGACCTTACTGATATAAGGCAGCCTTTGCATTCGACAGCGATCTCTCGCTACACTTGTCACCCGATCACTAGATCGACTGCATCGAGCCGCATCCTATACAGAAGAACCTGCTGCATCCCAGTCGCAGGAATTTACTGTCGCGGCCCGGCATACGCACCGCCAGGCGCCTCGCACGCGATTTTGCTTGAGTGGCCGCCGGGCCAAGTGTTTCCTGCGGCCCTCGCGGGTACCCAAAGAAAGCCCGCACCGGGAGTGACACATGCCAAGCCAGTCGGCGCGACGGCCTGCAACGCCGCGCGGGGAAGGCGGGACCGCCGACGACTTCACCGGCACCGCGGTGCGCCCGTTGGTGCTCAGCACCCGCGGCCTTGCGCCGCATCATCAATTCGAAGCGTGGCGCGATCTCTCCGTCCCGTACCTCGATACCGGCCGGCCGAAGTCACAACATGATCGTGGTTTCGAGGCGCGCGGAACGGCGCTGCCCTTCGGCGCCTTTATGTACTACCACGCGGTCCTGCCGCCCTATGACTACAGCCGGTCGCAGGCGCGCATCCGCCGCGATTCGCTCGACCACTGGATCATCGGCATCTGTCGACGGGGCACCCAGCGCCAGCGCAGCGGCAATGCCGAAGTGACCTTCGACCTGGGCGTTCCCTATGTCCTGACCATGGCCCGCCCGTTCGAGGCACAGCGCGAGGGCGCCGAAATCGAATGGGCCTCCCTGTTCGTCGCGCGTGATTCGATGCCAGAGCTCGAACCGCTCTTTTCGGCCACGCTCTATCGACCCTTGGCCGGGCCTGCAGGCCGCCTGCTCGCCACCTACCTCGAAACCATGCAGGAGGTGTCGCAGAACCTGCGCGCGAGCGAAATCGCACATCTCGAAACCGCGACGCGGGCGCTGCTCGCGGCGGCATTGGAGGGCAGCCGCGATGCGCTGGAAGCGGCGTGTCCGCAGATCGAACACCTCCAGCTCTCCCGCATCAAGCGGCTGATCCGCGCCAATCTCGGGTCCGCGACGCTTGGCCCGGGGCGGCTTTGTGCCATGGGCGGCGTATCGCGGTCCGCCCTGTACCGGTTGTTTGAACCGCTCGGCGGCGTGGCGTGCTACATCCAGCGCGAGAGGCTGCGGTGCGCCTACCGCTTGCTCACCGATCCCCATGACCGCCGTGGCATCGCCCAGATGGCCGAGGCGGTCGGCTTCTTCGAACCTTCCAGCTTCAGCCGGTCCTTTCGCGCGCATTTCGGCGCTACCCCGCGCGAGTTGCGCATGGCCGCGCTTGAGGGTCGCGGCACGCTGCCACACGCGGCCTTCAACGCGCCGGGCCAGGGGCCATCCAGTGTGAGCGAGATCCTGCATCGGCTTTAGCGAAGCCCGGGCTCGCGCTGCGCCGCCGGCCCTTTGGAACCCCCGGCCCAATGCCGGGACGTGCCGACCATACGCGGCCCCGCCGCCGCTGATAGGCTCCCGAAATGCCATCCTCCGCCCAAGACCGACCGCACGTCAGCCGCCGGTCCCCAATCCCGGCGCCCGCCCCGGCGGCCAACCACCATGCATGAGCGGCTGCATGCCGAGGAGGCGATGGGCCCTCCGGCCGTGTCCACCGGCCACCTGCCGCCGCCTGGGGTGGTTGCCGAACTGGTGCGCGAGGCCCACGGCCGCTACGGCGCCGTGACCGAGGGCCGCGTCGCCGACTACATCCCCGCCCTGGCCAAGGCCGATCCCGCCTGGTTCGGGATCTGCGTCGCCGGCGTCAATGGCCAGGCCTTCGAGGTTGGTGAGGCGGAACACGCCTTCTCGATCCAGTCGATCTCGAAGCCCTTCGTCTTCGCGTTGGTCTGCCAGGCGCTGGGCGGCGGGCGGGCACGCGCCGCGATCGGCGTGAATGCGACCGGCCTGCCCTTCAACTCGGTCATGGCGATCGAGCTGAACGGCGAGCGTACCGTGAACCCGATGGTCAATGCCGGCGCGATCGCCACCACGAGCCTTGCGCCGGGTGCGGATGCGCAGGAACGCTGGCGCTTCATCCTGGATGGCCTGTCGCGCTTCGCCGGGCGCACGCTGGAGATGGACGAGGAGGTCTACGCTTCGGAAGCCGCGACCAACCAGCGCAACCAGGGCATTGCGCGGCTGCTGCACGGCTATGGCCGGATGTACTGCGATCCGGACGAGGCGACCGACATCTACACGCGGCAATGCGCCGTGCGCGTCACGGCGCGCGACCTCGCGGTGATGGGCGCAACGCTCGCCGATGGCGGGGTAAACCCGATGACCGGGGAACGCGTTCTCGATGCGGATCGCTGCCGCCGCGTGCTGGCGGTCATGGCGACCGCGGGGCTGTACGAGCAGTCGGGCGACTGGCTGTACGAGGTCGGCCTGCCCGGGAAAAGCGGCGTGGCGGGCGGCATCGTCGCGATCGCGCCGGGCAAGGGTGGGCTCGGCGTCTTTTCGCCGCCGCTCGATGCGGCGGGTAACAGCGTGCGCGGGCAGCTCGTCACGCGCTTCCTGTCGGAACGGCTGGGGCTGAACCTGTTCGCCTCGGCGCCGGAGGCCTGAGACACGTCATGACAGGAGTGGACAACCCATGAGCAGCACGGACGCCGCGCCGCCGCGCGAATCCTGGGTGCCGATGATCGCGATCGCACTCGGGCAGATGCTGATGTCGTTCAACGTGGCGGCGCTTCCCGTTTCTCTGGCGGGCATGGTGTCGTCCTTCGGCGTGCCGCCCACCACCATCGCCACCGGCATCGTGATGTATTCGCTCTCGGTCGCCGGCTTCGTGATGCTGGGGGCGAAGCTGGTGCAGCGCTTCGGCTCCACCGCGGTGTTCCGGGTGGTCGTCGGGCTGTTCGGCATCGCGCAGATCCTGATGGTGATCGCGCCGGCGGCGACCTTCATGCTGGTGGCGCAGCTGCTGGCGGGTCTGGCGGCGGCGGTGATCGTCCCCGCGCTGGTGGCGCTGATCGCGCATCATTACCGCGGTCAGCAGCAGGCCACCGCGGTGGGCGCGCTCGGGTCTGCGCGCGCGGCGGCGGGTGTCGCGGCCTTCATGATCGGCGGGATGCTCGGCACCTTCATCGGCTGGCGGCCAGTCTTCGGCATCCTGGTGGTGGCCGCCGCCGTGGTGTTCTGGCTGTCCTTCAAGCTCAAGCCAGAGGAGTCGCGCCCCGAGGTGAAGATCGACATCGTCGGCGTCGCGCTGGCGGCCTGCGCCATCATCATGGTCGTGTTCGGCTTCAACAACCTGAATCGCTGGGGCCTGGGCGTCGCACGGCCGGGCGCGCCGTTCGACGTGATGGGCATGTCGCCCGCGCCGATCATGATCGTGACAGGCATCATCCTGCTGCAGGTCTTCATCGCCTGGTGCAAGCGCGTGGCGGCCCGCGGCGGCACGCCGCTGCTGGATCTGCGCGTCATCACCTCCGGCGAGGAACGCGCGGCGGTCTATGCGATGTTCACCGTGGTCGGGCTCGAGGCCATGCTGAACTTCACCGTGCCGCTCTATATCCAGATCGTGCAGGGGCGCACGCCGATCGAAACCGCGATCGCCATGATGCCCTTCAACCTGACGGTATTCTTCACCGCGATGCTGGTGGTGCGGCTCTATCCCACCGTGCCCCCGCGGCGCATCGCGCAGGGCGGCTTCGCGCTGTGCGTGGTGGGGCTGCTGTGGCTGGCCTGGGTGGTGCGCAACGACTGGTCGGCCGTGCCGGTGATGCTGGGGCTGATCACCTTCGGCATTGGCCAGGGCGCGCTGGTGACGCTGGTGTTCAACGTGCTGGTGACCGCCGCACCGAAGGAGCTGGCGGGCGACGTGGGCTCGCTGCGCGGCACCACGCAGAACCTCGCCGCCGGCGTGGGCACGGCGGTGTCTGGCGCGCTGCTGGTCGGGCTGTTGTCCGCCGGCATCCTGTACCGGATCGCCGAGAACCCCGCCCTGCCGCCTGCGGTGGTAACGCAGATCGACCTCGACAGCATCAATTTCGTCAGCAACGACCGCCTGCTGTCGATCATGGAACGCACCGGCGCCGCGCCGGAGCAGGTGGCCGAGGCGGTGCGCGTGAACACCGAGGCGCGATTGCAGGCGCTCAAGATCGGCCTGCTCATCATGGCGATCGTCGCCGCGCTGGCGATCATCCCGGCCTCGCGCCTGCCGGCCTACCGCCCGGGCGAAATCCCCGACGGGCTACGCCCGCCGCCGCCGGGCAAGCGCGAGGACGAGGCCGCGGCATGAAGCGGCTGCTGATGCTCTCGCTGGGCGGCACCATCACCATGGTGCCGTCCGCCGGCGGGGGCATCGCGCCTAAGCTGGGCGCGGCGGAGCTGGTGGCGTCCGTGCCGGAGCTCGCGACCGTCGCGACCATCGAGGCCGAAAGCGCCGCGCGCCTGCCCAGCCCGTCGCTGACGCCGACGATCCTGGTGGAGGTCGCGCGGCGGATCGAGGCGGCCTTCGCCGACGGCGTGGATGGTGCCGTGGTCATCCAGGGAACCGACACCATCGAGGAGAGTGCCTTCATCCTCGATGCGCTGGTGGGCGGCGACAAGCCGGTGGTGATGACCGGCGCGATGCGCGGCGCCGACGCGCCCGGCGCGGACGGGCCGGCCAATCTGCTGGCGGCCGCACGCGTGGCGGTGTCCGATGCTGCCCGCGGGTTGGGTGCGCTGGCCGTGCTGAACTACGACATCCACGCGGCGCGCTTCGTGCAGAAGACGCATACGACCCTGCCCTCGGCCTTCGCCTCGCCGCTGGTCGGGCCGATCGGCGCGGTGGCGGAAGGCCGCCCACGCATCCATGCGCGCGTGCAGCGCCTGCCTGTGCTGCCGGCCGCCGACGGCCCGCCCGCGCCGATCGCGCTGATCACCTGGGCGATGGGCGATGACGGGCGGATGCTGGCGGCGCTGCCCGGCCTGGGCTATGCGGGCGCCGTGATCGCCGGGATGGGCGCGGGGCATGTGCCGGCCGATGCCGCCGATGCGGTTGGTACGCTGGCAGCGCGCGTGCCGGTGGTGCTCGCCTCGCGCTCCGCGGCGGGGCCGGTCTTCACCAGTACCTATGGCTATGCGGGCGGAGAGATCGACCTGATGGGACGCGGCCTGGTTTCGGCGGGAATGCTCACGGCGCTGAAGGCGCGGCTGCTGCTGGGCCTGGCGCTGCGCGGCGGCGCCGGGCGCGATGCGGCGGCGCGCGCCTTCGCCCCCTACGCATGAGGGCGCTGCGCTTCGCCGCGGCACTCGCCTCAGCCGCCCTGCCCGCCTTGGCTGACGACCGCGTCGAGGGCGAGCACCACGGCACCTGGACCTTCACCTACGAGAACGACCTCCTGGCCGGCACCGATCGCTACTACACCAGCGGCGTGCAGGCGGCCTGGCGGTCGCCGGTCTTCGTGCCGCCATCCTGGCTGGGCTTCCTGACCGACGGGCCGGGCATCGTATTCCCACGCGGCGGCACGCCGCGCTGGGGGCTCTCCGTCGGGCAGAACATCTTCACGCCGGCGGATACGCAGGTGCGCGATCCCGATCCGCTCGACCGGCCCTATGCCGGATGGCTGTACGGGTCGATCGGCCTCGTCTCCTACACCGCGCGCGAATACGGCAGCATCGAATTGCAGCTGGGCATCGTCGGGTCCGGTGCGCTCGGCGAGCAGACGCAGAACGGCGTGCATGATGCGATGAACATCGACCGCGCGCTGGGCTGGGCCTACCAGATCAAGGACGAACCGGGCGTCAACCTGATCGTGACGCGGCAGTGGCGCCTCAACAGCGACCCGATCCTTGACGACGTGGCGGTCGGCATGGTGCCGAGCGTGACCGCCAGCCTGGGCAATGTGCAGACCTATGCATCGGCCGGTCTGATGCTGCGCGTGGGCAATGAGCTGGAGGCGGATTTCGGCCCGCCGCGCATGCGGCCTTCCATCTCCGGATCGAACTTCTACCAGCCGGACGGGCGCTGGGGCTGGTACGCCTTTGTCGGCGTCGATGGCCGCGCGGTGGCGCGCGACATCTTCCTCGACGGCAATACCTGGCGCGAAAGCCGCAGCGTCGACCGCGAAGCGCTCGTCGGCGACGCGAATGCCGGTGTCGCCATCGTCATGCCCTTCGCGCGCCTGACCGTCAGCTACACGGCCCGGTCGCGCGAATTCACCACGCAGCGCAATACTGCGCAGTTCGGCTCGATCAGCCTGTCCTTCCGCTTCTGACCGCCCACCGCGCTATGCCGCCGGGACACTCGGCACAGGGGCGGCATGGCGCGCCAATGGCACCCGCTGCCCGGCACCAGCCGTGGCTCCTAACCTTGCGTGGCGCGGCGCCCTGGGCGATCCGCCGCACCTCACCGGAGGATGACCCGATGGCGCCGTTTCCCGCTGGCTCCGAGCCTCAGCCCGTGCCGGACAGCACGCCATGAGCGCCCGGGTCGGGTCGCTGCTGCTGGCGGGGGCGCTCGGCCTCGCCGCCGCACCGGTTGCGGCGCAGGCACAGGGCGGCGATGCCGCGATGATCGCCGAATTGCGCCGGCAGCTCGAGGAAATGCGCCGGCGCGTCGAACAGCTCGAGGCCCGGTCCGCCGCGCAGCCGCCCGCGCGCGCAGCAGTGACGCCGGCACCGGCCCGGCAGGTCGCCCGCCCGACCCCGCGCCAACCCGCCGCCGCCGAAGCGCAGGCTGCAGCCGCCGAAGCCCGCGCCGCCGCCGCCGAGGCGCGCGCCGCCCAGGCCGCGCTCGCTGTCGCCCCGTCGCCCTTCGCGCCCAACGTCGCCGGTCTGCAGCCCCCCGAACCGATGGGCGACCAAACCGCGACTGGCGACGCGCTGCGCTCGGACCTGCCCGGCATCGCGTTCCGCGTGCCAGGCACCGACACGCAGGTGCGGCTCTACGGCTTCGCGAAACTGACCGGCTACTACGATTTCGGCGGGCGCAACCAGACCGACGCGCCGCCGCCGCAGACCATCCCGCTGGCAGGCAGCTTGGCCGACCAGCAGGGCGGCGATTTCGGCATGACGGCGCGCTTCAGCCGCTTCGGCTTCGACACCCGCACGCTGACCGCCTGGGGCACCCTCGAGACGCGGCTGGAGGGCGATTTCGGCGGCGGTTCGCCGACCTCGAACAATGCGGTGTTTCGGCTGCGCCAGGCCTGGGCGGAACTCAGCGACGAACGGCTGCGCGTGCTGGTTGGCCAAGCGAACAGCCTGTGGAACGAGGGCGTCTTCGAAACCCTGATCGACGCCACCAACCTGAACCAGTCCTTCATCCGCCAGGCGCAGCTGCGCGTGACCGGGCGGCTGGCCGATGGCGTGACGGGCATGATCTCGCTCGAGGCGCCCGAGACCTCCTACACCTCGGCCGCCGGCGCCTTCACGCCGGGCAGCAGCCTCGATGGCGGCGCCAGCCCTGCCTTCAATTCGGTGCCCGACCTGCTGGCGCGCGTCTCCTGGCGGCATGACGGCGCCGAGGTGATGGGCCGCGCGCTTCTGCGCCAGTTGGAACTGCGCACCGACGGCACCGCGGCAGCAGGCGTGGCACCGGTCTCGGACACCGCGCTGGCGTGGGGTGTATCGGGGCTGGTGCGGCTGCCGATGCGCTGGCTGTCGGAGGCTTTCGGGCCTGACGAGATCGTCGGCATGGCCTTCTATGGCGAGGGGATCGGGCGCTACTTCGCTGGCCAGAATTCGGGGCAGGACGCACTGACCAACCTCGGCCTGCCTGGCGTGCTGCAGGCGGGGCTCGACCCGATCCCAACCTATGGCGCGACGATCGCCTACCGGCGGTTCTGGACCGACCAGCTGCGCAGCAACTTCACCTACGCTTACGCGCGGAGCGACTTCCCGAGCTATGCCATGGGCTTCACGCCGGGATCGGCGGCGGCCACCTCGCTCAACCGCGAATACCAGCAGGTGTTTGCCAACCTGATCTGGAGCCCCTTCGGCAGCGTGCGCAACGGGGTGTTCAGCAGCGGCTGGCTCGACCTCGGGGTCGAATACCTGTTCACCCGGCGCGACCTGTTCGGCGGCGCGCAGGCGGGCGGGCCGGCGGGGTTCGGGCACGGCATCGCCAACCGGGTGCTGTTCGCCGCCGTGGCGCGGTTCTGACCCGCGAGGCGGCAACCCGCACGGGACGTGAAGCCAAGCCCCGGCACGCGTTGCGCAGGTGACACGGCCGCATTCCGGTCTAGGCTCCGATGGGCCGGCGGTTACGGCCGGGGGAGAAGATATCGATGGGCGAACTCGATGCCGTCCTCGCACGGATCGATGCGGAGGCGCCTGCCGCGCTCGACCGCCTGTTCCACCTGCTGCGCATCCGCTCGATTTCCGCCGACCCGGCCTATGCCGCGGAATGCCAGGCCTGCGCGGACTGGCACGCAGCGGACCTCGCCTCCATCGGCTTCGAGGCGCAGGCGCGCTCGACCGCCGGGCATCCGATCGTGGTCGGGCATCACCGCGCCGGCGCCGGCCCCTCCGCGCTGTTCTACGGCCACTACGACGTGCAGCCGGTCGACCCGCTGGACTTGTGGGAGCACGACCCCTTCGAACCGCGCATCGAGACGCGCGCCGATGGCACCAAGGTGATCCGCGCGCGCGGCGCGGCCGACGACAAGGGCCAGCTGATGACCTTCGTCGAGGCCTGCCGCGCCTGGAAGGCGGTGACCGGCAGCCTGCCCATCCCGGTCACCATCCTGCTCGAGGGCGAGGAGGAATCGGGCGGCGCCAACCTCCCCGGCTTCCTCGCGGCGAACGCCGATGAACTCCGCGCCGATATCGGCCTGATCTGCGACACCAACATGTGGGATGCGCGCACGCCCGCCATTACCACCATGCTGCGCGGCCTGGTGGGCGAGGAATTCATCGTCACCGCCGCCGACCGCGACCTGCATTCTGGATTCTACGGCATGGCGGCGGCGAACCCGAACGCGATCGTCGCGCGCATCCTGGCGGACCTGCGCGATTCGGAGGGGCGCGTAACCCTGCCCAGCTTCTACGACGGCGTTCCCGAACTCGACCCCGCCCTGCGCGCGCAGTGGGAGGCCCTGCCCTTCGACCCCGCGGCCTTCCTCGGCACGGTCGGCCTGTCGGTCCCCGCCGGCGAGAAGGGCCGCAGCGTGCTGGAAATGACCTGGTCCCGCCCGACCTGCGAGGTGAACGGCATGGGCGGCGGCTACCAGGGGGAAGGCTTCAAGACCGTGATCCCCTCCAAGTCCTCCGCGAAGGTGTCGTTCCGCCTGGTCTTCGACCAGGATCCACACAAGGTGCGCGAGGCCTTCCGCGCCTTCGTGCGTGCCCGCGTGCCGGCGGACTGCAAGGTGGAGTTTCTCGACCACGGCGCCGGCCGCGCCATCCGCTTCCCGATCGACGCCCCGGCCTTCCGGCAGGCGCGCCAGGCGCTGAGCGACGAATGGGGTCGCGAGGCCTTCTTCATCGGCGGCGGCGGATCCATTCCCGTCACGCACATGCTCAAGACTTCGCTCGGCATGGACGTGATCCTGGCGGGCTTCGGGCTCGAGGACGACCGCATCCACAGCCCGAACGAGAAATACGACCTGGACTGCTTCCTCAAGGGCACACGCTCCTGGGCGCGCGTCCTGCACGCACTGGCATCCTGACATGACCACCTCCACCGAAGCCCCCAAGACACGCATGCAGAAGCTGCTCGACACGGTCGAGCGGGTCGGCAACCGCGTGCCGCATCCGGTGATGATCTTCGTCTACCTGATCGGCATCATCATCGTACTGTCCACCATCCTGTCGGTGTTCGGCGCGCGGGTCAGCTACCAGGCCTATAACCCCGCCACCGGCGACATCGAGCCCGCGATGACCGAGGCGCGCAGCCTGCTGACCATCGAGGGCCTGCGCTTCATGTACACCGGCGTGGTGGCCAACTTCATGGGCTTCACAGCGGTCGGCGTGATCATCATTGCGATGGTGGGCGTGGGCGTGGCCGTGGAATCGGGCCTCGTGAAGGTGCTGATCCGCAAGCTGGTGATCGTGGCCCCGCGCTGGGCGCTGTGCTGGATCCTCACCTTCGTGGGCATCCTGTCGTCGGTCGCGGCGGATGCCGGGTACCTGGTGTTGATCCCGCTGGCGGCGGCGGCCTTCCTGTCGGTCGGACGGCATCCGCTGGCCGGGCTGGCGGTCGGTTTCGCCTCGGTCGCGGCGGCGTTCCTGGTCAACATCCTGATCGTGCCGGTGGACGGCATCCTGACCGAGATCACCAACGACGCGATCCGCCTGGTCGATCCGACCAAGACCATCGATCTGGCGTCGAATGTGTGGTTCTCGATCGGTTCGGTGGCGCTGCTGACCGTGCTGATCGTCATCGTCACCGAACGCGTGATCGAACCCCGCCTGGGCGCCTATACCGGGGATTACCAGGTGCCGGGCGAGAACGTGCTGAGCGAGGCCGAGTATCGCGGCCTGCGCTACGCGGGCTATGCGCTGCTCGCGGTGCTCGGCTTCGTCGCCCTGATGCTGCTGCCGCCCGGCGCGCCGCTGCGCAACCCGACGACCGGCGCGATGATCAGCAACTCGCCCTTCATGAACAGCCTGATCGTGACGATCGCGCTGATCTTCGGCGTGACCGGGGCGGCCTATGGCCGCGGTGCCGGCACGATGAAGACATCCAACGACATCATCGCGGCGATCCAGAAGTCCATCGGCGGCCTGGCCGGGCTTATCCTGCTGCTGCTGGTGATCAGCCAGTTCATCGCCTTCTTCAACTACACGAACATGGCCACGCTCGCGGCGGTCTCCGCAGCCCGCATCCTCGAGGCACTGAACCTCCCGTCGATCGCGCTGATCATCGGCTTCGTGGTCGCGGTCATGGGCATCGACCTGATCATCACCGCGGCAATCGCGAAATGGGCGATCTTCGCGCCTGTGTTCGTGCCGCTGCTGATGCAGCTCGGCGTCGAGCCCGAGGTCGTGCTGGCGGCTTACCGCGTGGGCGACAGCCCGATGAACGCGATCACGCCACTCAATGCCTATTTCGCGATGATCGTGACCTTCGCCATCAAGTACCAGAAGGAAGCCGGCGTCGGGACCGTGATCGCGCTGATGCTGCCCTATGTCATCTGGATCTCGCTGGTCTGGACTGTCTTCCTGACGGGTTGGTACCTCCTTGGCCTGCCTTGGGGCGTGTGATGGCGCGCCATGGCGCAATCGGCCATAACGGACAGCCACCCCAGCTTCCGGAGTCTGCCGTTGCCCCTCCTGCGTCGCCTGGTCCTGTCGGCCGTACTGGCGCTTCCCGCCTTGCGGCCAGCGCTGGGCCAGCAGCGCGGTCGCCCGGACCCCAATCCCGACGGAACGGTCGAGATCGAGCAGGTCCGCGTGGGCGTGCTCGCGGTCGGGACCTCGATCGGCGGCGGTCGTCTGCGCTTCCGCGGGGAGGAGCACCGCTTCTCCGTGCGCGGCATCGAATTCGGCAGCGTCGGCGTCTCCTCGCTCTCGGCGCGCGGAGAGGTCTTCAACCTGCGCCGGCTCGAGGATTTCGCGGGCCGCTACACCGAACGCGTGGTGCCGCGCACGCCAGGCGCGCCTGGCGGCCCCGAAACGCGCTTCCTGCGCAACCAGGCTGGTGTCGAACTGCGCCTGCGCACGGAACGCGCCGGAGGGCAGTGGCGCTTCAACGAAGCCGGCGTGACCATCGAACTGCGCTGAGCATGCCACGCATGCCCCACGCGCGGGGTGCCGCGCGATTGCCCCACGCGCGGGGTGCCGCGCGATGATCGACGGCTTCCTCATCGCCAAGGCGCTGTCCTTTTGGCTGTTCGGCTTCTCGACGTTGCTGAGCATCATCAACCCCTTCGGCGTCGCCTTCGTGTTTCACGACATGACGCGCTGGTTGACGGCGCGCGAACGCTCGCGGCTCGCGCGGCAGATCGCGATCAATTCCTTCATCGTGCTGGTGGTCGCGCTTTTCCTCGGCTCCCGCGTGCTGTCTTTCTTTGGCATCTCGCTCGAGGCGCTGCGCATCGGCGGCGGCCTTGCCGTGGCAGCTTCGGGCTGGGTCATGCTTCGCGCCCCGCCGGAGGAGACGAAGGCGCCCGCGGCCATGGACACTGCGCCGATCGAACGCATGGCGTTCTTTCCCCTGACGCTGCCGCTGACGACCGGCCCCGGGTCGATCGCCGCCTCCATCGCGCTGGGCGCGGAGCGCACCACGGAATCACAAGGCGTGCTGCTGGTCAGCGCGCTGTCCTCGTTGTTCGTGGCCGCCTCGGTCGCGGCCTGCATCTGGCTGGCCTATGCCTATTCCGAGGCGATCGCGCGGCGGATCGGCCCGCAGGGCACACTCGTGGCGACCAAGCTCACGGCCTTCCTGCTGCTGTGCATCGGCTGCCAGATCATCCTGACCGGCGTGACCGACGCGCTTCGGCCGCTCATCGCGGTGCGCAGCTAGTGTCCCGGTTCCGAAGCCCTTGGGCCATCGTTCGGGGCCCTCTGGGATTTGTCTTGCGTGGCCTGCCAGCCCGCTGCTTTCGCTGTGGGCAGGACACTAGAGCCGTCTCCGCTCGCCTTGGCTCGCGGCAGCGCCTCTAGCCTTTGGATTTCGCGAGCATCTTTGCCCGGTCGGATGATTTCATCTGAGCGGGATCTGCTCTAGGGGGGGGCGTCCATGACCACCGACCTGATGATCGTGCTGGCGCTGCTCGGCGCCGCCATCGTGATGTTCGTCGCGAACCGTCCGCGCATGGATGCGGTCGGGCTGCTGATGATGGCGCTGCTGCCCCTCACCGGCGTCATCACCATGAACGAGGCGATCGCGGGCTTCTCGGATCCTGCCGTGGTGCTGCTCGCGCTGCTGTTCGTGGTCGGCGAGGGCCTGGTGCGCACGGGTACCGCCCAGCGCATCGGGGATATCCTGAACGCGCGTGCCGGCGGCGACGAGACGCGCCTGCTGGTCATGCTCATGGTCTCGGCCGCCGTGCTCGGCGCCTTCATGAGTTCCACGGCCGTGGTCGCGATCTTCATCCCGATCGTGCTGCGGCTGTGCCACAATACCGGCGCCTCGCCCTCCAGCCTGATGATGCCGCTTTCGGTCGCGGCGCTGATCAGCGGCATGATGACGCTGGTCGCGACCGCGCCGAACCTGGTGGTGAGCGCGGAGCTGGTGCGCCAGGGCCATGCCGGCTTCTCGTTCTTCGCCTTCGCGCCTTTCGGCGTGCCGGTGCTGCTGCTTGCGGTCGGCTACATGCTGTTCGCCCGCCGGCTGCTGCCGGACCGTCGGCCGCCCGGCACCGATGCCCGGCGCCCGCCCAGCCTGCGCGACTGGGTCGAAACCTACGCCCTTGCGGGGCGGGCCTTCCGCGTGCGCATCCCCGCCGACTCGCCGCTGGTCGGGCGACGGCTCGACCAGCTCGAACTGCGCAAGGATGGCATCAACATCCTCGCCATCGAACGCCGGTCCCGCTTCGACACCGGGGTCATCCGCCCCGATGGCACGACCGAACTACGCGCCGGGGACCTCGTGCTGATCGATGCCCGCTCGGCGCCCGAGCGAAGCCGGCAACTGCAGCAGGAACTGCGCGTCGAGGTGCTGCCGCTCGAAGGGAGCGACTATTTCTTCGACCGCACCCAGCAGATCGGCATGGTCGAGGCGATCGTCCCGCCGGACTCCCCGCTGATCGGCAGTACCGTGCTCGAGGCGCGCATGCGTGCCGAATACCGACTGACCGTGATTGGTCTTCGGCACGGCCGCCAACCGGCCGGCGAGGATCTCCTGCAGGAAAAGCTGCGCTCCGGCGACACCCTGCTGCTGACCGGCTTCTGGACGGACATCGCGAAGCAGGAGGCCGACAGCAAGGGCCTGGTGGTGCTCAACATGCCCGCCGAACGCGCCGACGTACTGCCGGCGGCCGGACGCGCGCCGGCGGCGGTCGCGATCCTGGTGCTCACGGTCGGCCTGATGATCAGCGGCTGGGTCACCAACGTCCATGCCGCACTGATAGGCTGCCTGCTGATGGGCATCTTCCGCTGCGTGGACCTGCCCAGCGCCTACGGGTCGATATCCTGGAAATCTCTCGTGCTGATCGTCGGCATGCTGCCCTTCTCGATCGCGCTGCAGCGCACCGGGGGCGTCGACCTGGCGGCCGATGCGGTCGTGCAACTCGCCGGTGCGGCCTCGCCGCGCGTGCTGCTGGCGGTCATCTTCGCGATCACCGCGATGCTCGGCCTGTTTATCTCGAACACTGCGACGGCGGTGCTGATGGCGCCGGTCGCGCTGGCAATTGCGAAGGAGACCGGCGCCTCGCCCTATCCCTTCGCGATGATCGTCGCGCTGGCGGCCTCCACCGCCTTCATGACGCCGGTCTCGTCGCCGGTGAACACGCTGGTCGTGGGGCCGGGCAACTATGCCTTCGCCGATTTCGTCAAGGTCGGCGTTCCATTGTCGCTGGCGGTGCTGGTGGTCTGCGTGGCAATCGTCCCGGTGGTGCTGCCGCCGTGAGGAGACCCGCCCGTGGAGCGGCCCGACACCACGCGCGTGCCCCGGCGAGAACGCGACTGCGTACGGTGCCGCGTACCGCCATGGTTCGCCTCCGATGCGGGCAACCATTAGCCCCCGGTCCGATAGCGCCGCCTGATCGCGATCTGCCCTAGCGCCGACTCCGCTCGCCGGGAACGGCTCAAGGTTGTGGTTTGCACGAGCGTCTTCACCCGGACAGATGATCCCATCTGATAGGGATCTGCTCTAGTCCGGCAGGCTGTAGCGGACATAGACCGTCCCGCGCGCCTCGTTCCAATCGGCCGAGCGGTCGTAGCGCAGCATCGCGCCCATCACGAGGTCACGCGACAGCTGGTACTCGACATCGCCGACGAAGCTGCCGATCACCCCGGCCTGGCTTTGGCTGGGGTAGAAGGCCTGGATCCGCGGGTCGCTGCCGACGCGCGACTGCAACTGGGCCTGGAGGCTCGCATTGGTCGGGAAGACCGGCGAACTGTCCTCGGACCACACCGCGTAGCCGAGCGACCCGCCCAGCCGCCATCGCCAATCCCCCGACCGCGCACGCCATTCCACCGGCAGGATCACAGCCGAATAATCCTGCGGGCTGAAATACCCCCCCTGCCCGAGCGTGAAGTACCGCAGGTTCTGGTCGTAGGCGAAGTAGACCAGGTCGAGCCCGACCGTCACCGTCTCGTCCGGCCGGCGCACCAGCGCGAAGGACCCGCCCGCGCCCATCTCGATGCGCGTGTTGTCCGCGACACCCTGGCCATCCACCACTGCGTAGCCGCCGCCGGCATAGAAATTCGCCGGCCCGGTCGAGTATTCGAGCTGCGCACGGCCGCCGGTTCGCACCACGCCGCCCCAGGTCTCACCGGTCAGGGCGTCGCGCTGTCCGGACCAGGAGAGCAGGCTGTCCGTGACCGCGCGACGTTCGCCGGCCACCCGCAGGCGCAAGCCGCCGCCCAGTTCCGGCGCCACCTCGAGCCCGCCTACCACCGTGGGAAAGCGGAAGCCGATCGGGCTGCTGCCCACATCGCCGCGGAACCAGCCGCGCTGGTAGGCGAGGCCGAGCCCTACGCCGGAGGCGCCGTCGTCGCGTGGCGGGCGCATCCCGCCGGGGAAGGCGATGGGATTGGCACCGAAGGATTGCAGTGATGAGAGGTCCGCCGGCAGCGTCCCGGCGCTGATCGTGACCGGCGTGACGCTCGCAGTGACCCGGCCGCCGATGCCGCGCGGCGAGAACGACCCCTCGATCGGCAGCGCCAGTTCCTCGAGCCGGTCGAGCCCCTGCGTGCCGGACCGCCCGCGCACCGTCGGCAGCACCGCAAAGCGCGTCGCAGCCGCTTCGCGGGCGGCATCGACCTCCCGCCCGATCTCGGCCAGCAGGGGGTCGGAGGGCGCAGGTGCGCCAGGAATGCCGCTGCCGCTGCCGCGGAACGGATTGGGCCCGGCAGTCGCGAAGCCCATCGGCACGACCGGGCCGACCTGTGCCTCGCGCTGCTGCTGCGCCTGCCGGGCCGCGACGAGCGCGCCACGATTGTCGCCCCTGGCGCGTGCGAGCCGCGCCTGCATCAGCGAGACGCGCGCCTCGTTCGGCGCGAGCACCCGCGCTTCGTCGATAAGGTCCTCGGCGCGGCGGAAGTCACGCCCGGCGATGGCGGCGTCCACCGCCGCAGCACGGGCATCGAGGTTGCGCGGATCCCGCGCCAGCACGGATTCGGCAATGGCTTGCGCCTGCGCCGGCTGGCGTGCGCCCGCATGCAGGCGCGCCAGCGCAAGGTTGGCCGCCGGGTCCTGCGGGTTGCGCGAGAGCACGGGCCGCAGGCGGTCGTAGCCCGCTGCCTGATCGCCCGCCTCGTTCGCGCGGTCGGCGCCGCGCACCGCCACGCCGGCCATCAGCGCATCCGCCTGGCGCCGCGCATCGGCGGACAGCGATGCGTCGGCCTCCAGCCCGCGCGCGAGGGCGGCGGCGGCTTGCTCCTGGCCGGCCTCCAGGAGCGCGCCCGCGATCGCAAGCCGCGCCGAGGCGCTGGGCGAACGGTTCACGGCCAGCGCTACGCGCGCCGCCTCCTCAGCCCCGCGCGGGTCGTTGATGCGCCCGAAGGCACGGACCACAGCGGCAGCGGTGGCGCCAGTGGGGTCCTGCCGCGCGGCGAGCGCGAGCAGGCGCTGCCGCCCCTCGAAGCCGCCGCCGGCCGCCGCCGCCGCCGCCTGTTCCACCTCGGCGGCAATGCGCGTCCGGGCGGCCAGGCGGGCCATGTCAGGCGATCGCCGGCCGGGCGGGATCCGCGCAAGCAGCGCCGCGGCGTCGCCGACACGCCCCTGCTCCTCAGCGAACAACGCGGCCGCGAAGATGGCCTCCGCGCCGCCGCCCTCAGCGACCGGCGCCTCGATGATGGCGCGCGCCTCGCTCCCCTGCCCCTGGCGCGCCAGCGCACGCGCCAGGTCGAGCCGCACCCACGGATCGTTCGGGGCCTGCGCCAGGGCTGCGCGTAGCAGGTCGGTCGCGGCGGTCGGGTCGGCCGTGCGGGCGGCCTCGGCCCGCAGGCGCCCTGCCTGGCCGCCGCTGCCTGCTCCGGCGCCCGTCCCGGCCGGCTGCGCGACACGCAGGCGCCGCGCGATCTCGTCGGCCTCGGCGATGCGGTTCTGCCGGCGCAGCGCCTGTTCCAGCCCCTGCTCGGCCGGCGCGAAGCCGGGGCGGCGCGCGAGCGCGGCGCGGAAGCGCGCCTCGGCCCCGGCGGGGTCGTTGCGGCGCAGCGCCACCTCGCCCAGCAGGGCCTCGGCATCGGTGCGATCGGCGGCATCGCGCGCCACGGCGCGGCGCAGCACGGTGTCGGCTGCCTCAACATCGCCGCGGCGCAGAAGGGTACGGCCCTCGGCCAGTTCCAGCGAATAGGTCGCGCCCTCCAGCGCTTGGCGCCAATTCGCCGCACGGGACGGATCGGCCGCGACGGCGCGCTGCAGCAGGTCGCGTGCCTCGGCGGCACGGCCCTCGCGCAGGCGCACCACGCCCAGGCCACCCAGCGCGTCGGCGTCATTGGGGTTGGCGGCGATCGCGGCCTCGAAGGCACGCGCGGCATCCGGCAGCCGGTTCGCCTGCAGGCGGTCGAAGCCGTCCTGGCGCGGCCCCGCGGCGGCCTCGGCCGCGCGGCGCGTCGGATCGCGGACCTCGGCGAGGCGCTGGCGGATCGCGGCATCGTCCGGCCGAACGGCCAGGAAGGCCTCGAGCGGCGCCTCGGCGGACCGTCCGGTGCCGAGCCACAGCAGCGCCTGGCGCCAGGCCTGTACTGCCAGCGGGCCGGTCGCTGGGTCGCGCGCCAGCTGCGCCAGTTGCGCGATGCCCTCAGCGCGGGTCGGTTCGCGCCAGGTCAGCACCTGGGCGGCGGCGACACGCGCGCGCGCATCCTGCGGGCGGCGGGCGGCCAGCGCGGCCAGTTCGCGCCGCGCCTCCTCCCAGCCACCGGAGGTGCCGGCCAGCGTCAGCCAGTATTCGGTCGCATAGGCATCGGGCGGGCGGTTGCCGTCGAAGGCGTCGCGGTAGCGGGTGAGCGCCTCGGGCACGCGGCCCTCGCGCGACAGACGACGGGCATCCTCGATGGCGGAGCGTTCCACTTGGCTGCCGCGAAGCGCCTCCTGCGCCGCGGCTACGGCCGGCGCGCCGGGTGCCACCGCGCGCAGCCGGGCCAGCAGCGCCTCGGCCGCCGGTCGGTTGCCGAGCGCCGCCTGCGCCTCGGCCGCGCCCGACAGTGCCTCGGCGCTGGCGGGGTCGGCCAGCAGCGCGCGCTCGAAGGATCGCAGCGCGAGGTCAGGGCGCTGCTGCGCCTGCCAGTGGCGGCCCTGCTGCACCAGGGCCGCAAGCGCGGCATTGCCCTGCGCCTGCGCCCCGAGCGGCGCTGCCAGCGCGATGCCGACCAGCGCCGCGCCGATCCGCGCGGCACGGCGGTCCCTGCGGTCCCGACGCATCGTCAGTGCCCCCTCAGCCGATGCACTGCGCGGCGTCGCAGCGCGGCCCGCAGCGGCAGCGCGATCAGCAGCGCGCCGCCGATCATCAGCCCCAGCACCAGCCAGGGACGCGACCCGAGGTAGTGGTTCGGCCACAGCCACGGCGGCAGCGTCCCGACGCTGTAGCTGGGCGCGATGCGAAAGGCCTCGAGCGTATCGCCTGACAGCAGCACGAGGTCGCCTTGCACCCGCGGAATGCGCGCGGGGTCGCGCAGCGCCTCGGCGATCGCCTCGACGCCGGCAGGGGTCGGCGCTGCCAGCGCCACCACCGAGCGCCCACGCGCCAGCGGCGATTCCGCACCGGCGACGAAGCCGAGACCTTCGGCGGGAGAGGCGAGGAAGCTCGCCGCCCGCGCCCGGTCGGCCGCGGGCGGTCCATCGGCGAGCAGCCGTGCGAAGCCCTCGATCCGGTCCGGCAGCGCGATCGCGAGCCGCCCGCCTTCCTCGATGCGCAGCGGCATGTCCCGCAGCAGTTGCTGCAGCGCCGACTGGCCCGACAAGGTACCGATCACGATCAGGTCCCGTCCGGCGACCTGCGCCAGTTGGCCCGGTCGGACAACTGCGAGTCCCGTTGCCGGCACGCCGACCATCGACGACAGCCCGCCGATCAGGCCAAGGAAGGCGCTGACTTCGACCGGGCTCGGCCGATCGGGCATCACGACCGCGCTCTCGGACAGGTCCGCCAACCTCGTGAAGGGGAAGCCCGCGCTGGCCAGGAAGGCGAGGTTCGGCATGGTCGCAAAGCGATAGGCACGGCTGATGTCGATGGTGCTGACCGGGTCGATCGCAGCCTGCACCTCGGCCGGGATGGCGGAGCAATCGACCCGGTGGAAGGGCCGCATGTCGAAGCGCATCTGCAGCTCATTGCGTCCGGACACCAGCCAGGGTGGGATCGGGACCGTCGTCTCGCGCGGGCCGGGCTCGGCGCCGGCCTGGCGCAACACCCAGGACAGCGGCCAGCTCTCCTGCTCACGCAGCGGAACAGCGCGCAGGAAGGTTCCGCTGACCGAGACATCAAGGCGCGAGGCCTGCACGTCGAGGACCGGCCCTGGCGGGGCGCGCAGGCTGAGCGTGAGCGGGAAACCGTGTCGCCGCCAGGTCACGAGGTCCGGAGCCGTGCGCAGCGGCACGGTGATCGGCCCCGGCGCGAAGCCCTGCACCTGCAACTCGCCGCGGTCGACCAGTTCACCGAGCGCGACCGGACGGTCGGGCGGCAACCAGCGGGGGGCCTCGTAGGGGCGGCGCTGCGGCGCACGCGACGTCGCCACCGTCGCCACCTGCCCGGACAGAAGCTGCGGCGCCAGCACCAGGCCCATCGCGGCGGTCGCGGCCTCCGCCGGGTCGCGCCCGGCGATCAGCAACAGCGTACCCGATGGATCGTTGGGGTTGTCGATCAGCGCCACGGTCGGTCCGGCCAGCGGCGGCAGCACAAGGCCGGCCGGAACAGATTGCGGCGTCGCCACCACCACGCCGTGGCCCGTCGCCGGCAGCGCAGAGGCGACCGGGAAACGGGCGCCGCGATATTCCGCCTGCACCGCGAACCAGGATGCGGCCATGGCCGCAGTGCGCAGGATCTCGCTGCCGGGCGCGTCCGGCAGCACGAAGGGGAGCACCAGGGTTTCGCGCAGTTCGCGCGGGTCGAAGAACGGTTCGGGCAGCCGTGCGAGGTCCCGCGGCAGGGCCAGGCGCTCGAGCGTCAGGTGCAGCGCCGAACCGTCCGAGACGGTCATCCAAAGCAGGTCCGACACCGGATCCTGGCAGGCCGCCGGGTAGCGTCCGGCGAAGGCGAAATTCAGGCGGTTGACCTCGGTGAAGAAGTCCGCGCTCAGCGGCAGATCGATGGGGCCGAAGGCGGGGCGCGCGGGGTCGGGCCGCACCGCCCCGACCAGCTGCTCGTTCAGCGTGATGGTCAGCTGGCTCGCCTCGGGCACCAGGGCGGGGGACGACGCGCCGGAGATCACCAGGCGCGCTTCGGTCACCACCTCATCCGCTCGAATGCCGAACTGTACGCCCTGCAGGGGCGATACGCCGCGCAGCTGCATCGGGCCGCTGAGCCCAAGCTGGCGCAACGAGCGCGTGACGCGGCGGGTGGAGGAAGCAACCGCCGGCGCTTGTCGGACGATCGGCGCAGGATCCGGCGCGGTCTGGACGAGGGCCGGCGGTGGCGGATCGGCCACGGGGGGTGGTGCAGGCGCTTCGGCGGCGGGGCGCGTGGCAGGCACCTGCGCGCCCGGGCGCTGTGCGAACGCGGGCGCGGGCGACAGGAGCAGCAGCGCAAGCACCGCGGCCCCGCCGCCGGCGGCGATGCCTGCGCGTGGGGCCAGCACCTCGGACCGGCGATCGACCGCGACCGGCGCGACCGGCATCCGCAGCGAGTCCCGGCGCGCACGGCGCGCGCGCCACCAGGCGAAGGAGAGCTGCGAACGGCCGCTGAAGACCGCGCCCACCGTCGCGACCACTTCGAGCAGCGATCGCAGCGGCCGGTCCGGGCGGTGCCGGTCCCAGCCCAGCCAGGCATCGGCACGGCCGAACACTGCACGAACCACGGCGGTCTCCTCCTCGATGGTGCGGGTGAGGAAGGCCATCTGCACCTCCCCCCCTTCGATCCGCAGGAAGGTCGCGGCGAGCACGATGGTCTCCTCGCCCATCGGGATCTCGAGCCGCAGTTCTGTGCCTTCGGGCAGGTCGGGCATGCGCGCGACAACTAGCCCGGCACCGCCGAGCGAGAGGTCGTGCGTGCGCGCATCGATGCGCCGCCCGTCGGGCAACACCACGACCGCAGGCAGTGTCACGTCGATGCGGGCGCGGGCGCGCAGCTGGCGCCGTTCCCGGCCGGCCGCGATGGACGCCAGCACGGGCACCAGGCAAAGCAGCGCCCAGATGCCGTTCAGCAGGTAGGCTTGGCCCTCGATGCTTCCCCAGGGATTGGTGGAGACGCCATGGATGCCGGCCGCGACGCCGAGCGCCAGCAGGACCCCGAGTACCAGGACAGGCCACACGGCGCGCCAATCGAAATACCCATCCGGCAGCAGCCCGCCCTTCGCCGTGACGTTGAACTTGCCCTTGCGCGGGTCGAGCAGCGTCGCGAGCGTGATCGGCACGAGCCAGAGCGCAAGCACGGTTTCGTAGATCTCGGACCAGAAGGAATGGCGCACGCTGCCTGCCACGCGCGAGCCCGTGGCGACGGCGTGGAAGATGTGCGGCCCGGCATAGGCGATGATGGCGAGCGGCGACGCGGCGATGACGCTGTGGCCCAGCAGCAGGAAAGCCAGCGGCGCGGTCAGGAAGACCACGCGCGGGATGGCGAACATGAAGTGGAACATGGCGCTGAAGTAGCAGAGCCGCTGCCACAGGCTCAGGCCGCGCCCGAACAGCGGGTTGTCGACACGCATGATCTGCAGCATGCCGCGCGCCCAGCGCATGCGCTGGCCGATATGGATCATCAGGCGATCGGTCGCGAGGCCGGCGGCTAACGGCACGCGCAGGTAGGCGGTGTTCCAGCCCAGGCGCTGCATGCGCAGCGAGGCGTGGCAATCCTCTGTCACCGTCTCGGTCGGCACGCCGCCAGCCTCCAGGATGGCTTCGCGGCGGATCACGGCGCAGGAGCCGCAGAAGAAGGTGGCGTTCCACAGGTCGTTGCCGGGCTGCACCAGGCCGTAGAACATCAGCCCTTCATTCGGCACGTCGCGGCCGTTCGAGAGGTTCCGCTCGAAGGGGTCAAGCGAGTAGAAGTGGTGCGGCGTCTGCAGCATGCCGAGCTTCGGGTCGCGCAGCATCCAGCCCATGGTCATCTGCAGGAAGGCGCGCGTGGGCACGTGGTCGCAGTCGAAGATGGCGATGAAGTCGCCGGTCGTATGCGCCATGGCGTGGTTCAGGTTGCCGGCCTTCGCACCCTTGTTGTCGGGGCGGATGATGTAGCCGGCGCCGCAGTGTTCGGCGAAGTCGCGGAACTCCGGGCGGCGGCCGTCATCGAGGATCCAGACGCGCAGCTTGTCGGCCGGCCAGTCCATCGAGAGCGCGGCCAGCACCGTGGGCCGCACGAGTTCGAGGTCCTCGTTGTAGGTCGGAATGTAGACATCGACGCTCGGCCAGCTGGCGGGGTCATCGGGCAGCGGCACAGGCTTGCGGTCGAGCGGCCAGAGCGTCTGGAGATAGCCCAGCAGCAGGGCGATGACCGCGTAGGCTTCCGCCAACACCAGGCCGATCATGAAGAAGCCCTGCCAGAATCCTTCCGGTTCGATGGTGTCGGCGATGCGCCAGTGGATGTAGCGCAGCGACACCAGGCAGGAGATCACCGCGAGCAGGATGGTCACCTGGCGCGACTTGAATCGGTTCAGCACGACGAAGACGACGATGCCGCCGGCGGCGAGCAGCGCCTGATCCTCGGGCGCCATGGGCGCAACGACGACCGCCCATGCGATCACCAGACCCATCAGGACAAGGACGCTGCGCAGCAGGAATGTGGCGATCATGTGCGCATCCAGGGAAACAGGGGCGATGCCACTGGCGAGGGTACCGGCGGGGCTGGTGGCGGGAGGTCGCGCAGGATGGCGGCCGCGAGGTCGGCCACGTCGCGCGCCACGGCGCTGGAGGGGGCATGCAGCCCGACCGGGCGCTGGCAAGCCAGCGCCTCGGCCATGGCTTCGTCGCGCGCCACGGCGCCGACCAGCCTCGGGCCGAGATGCCCAGCGAGCCCTTCGGCCGCAGCGAGCGATAGGCGCGAGTTGCGGTCCACTTGGTTCAGCACGATGCGCAGGCGCGGGCCCATCAGGCTGCCCAGGGTGCCGCCGCCAAGGAACCGTCCGCTCTCGACATCGGGCAGCAACGCCGTGCTGGCGGCGTCGGCCAGCAGGACCACCAGCAACATGGCTGCCTGCGGCGCCAGGACCTGCAGCGCGCCGGAGGCACCCGGCGGCGTGTCAGCGATGACGAGCACACCCGGATCCGCAAGCATGGCGCGCAGCGGAGCGGCGAGCAGCTCGGGGTCCGCTGCAAGGGCGCCCGCCGCCGCAAGGGCGCCGCGCAAGTCGGTCTCGCCGTGCGGCAGCAATTCGGGCCCGGCTGGCGTGGCACGGAGCGCCGTGCGCCAATCGGGGCGCTCGGCGATGCGTGCGAGGAAGCCTGCGGTATCGCTCAGCGGCAGACCCAGGTGCAGGCGCAGTGCATTCTGCGGGTCGCAGTCGATCGCGATGACCCGACGGCCCGCCCGACGGAGCGCATCGCTCAGCGCCGCGACCAGCGAGGTCTTGCCGACCCCGCCCTTGGGTGAGGCGACGCAAATGAGGGCCATGCGCTTAGTGCCCCTGGGTGGTGCGTGAAGTGCGGAGGCCGAGGAAGACGAGCGTCGCCTCGGTCGGGGCAGGCGCGGATGTTGAGGGCGCGACGCCAAGCGCGGCCGCCAGGAGCGGGAAGTCGGACAGAGAGGGCGGCGCTTCGACGCCAGGCGACGCAGGTGCCGGCGCGCCCGCGGCAGGAATCGACATGGGCGCGACGGCCGGCGGCGTCGATGGCGCGGCGCCGGTCACCGGGGGCGCGCCCATAGCCGCGTCGGGCGCGTCAGATGGTGGCACGGCTGAAGGGCTCGAAACCGGCCGATTGCCGAACGAGCGGTAGTGCATGCCACGCAGCCCGAGGCGCGCGACAAGTGCAGCGATGTCGGGGTCCTGAGGCGTCACGACGCCGAAGGGACCTGGTTGGAGCGGCGTTTTGCCGCATACGCACACATGACAGCCTCCGGGCGATGGCCCGGTGCGCCGTGTCTCAACCGACCGGGGTTCCGGTCGCGAGACAGGCGAAGCGGACCAACATGGTCAACGACGCGGAATAATAGTCCCGCGAGTCGTTTACGGACGGTATCGCTACCGCGAATGCGTTGCCAGAACGACGCGCCATCACGAATGAGGCAATCGCCCTAACACCCGGAGAAGCCTGGAAATTTGCGGGCTCTCCCGTGACGAGGTCGACATAGGCTGGTGGCTCGCGCCAGCGAGAATCGGACCAGAAGGCCGCCGCGGCTGTCACCGCCGGGTGGTTCTGCTCGCCGGCCCAGGCCAGAAGCAGCGGAACCCGCACCGCATCGAACGAAAATCGTGGCGGCCAGCGCTGCGGGAGGCGCAGGGCAGCGCCCCCAGGTGGCACCAGCACCCAGTCCGGGCTGAGGCCCCAGGCGCCAAAGCGCGCTCGGCGCAGCAGGTTGGTGCCGTCCTGCGCGAGGGTGGGCCAAGGTGCCCCCGGCATCGCGCGTGCAAGTGCGGCGAAGGCAGGCAGCGCGATGTAGGAGGGGTTGAGCACCATGCCTTCGGCGGATTCGAAGCCTGCGGCGCCGGGCAGCAACAGGGCCTGACCCTGCGCCCGACGTAGCGTGAGGCGCAGGATATCGCGCCCGATGGCCACGGCTTCCTGACGCCAAGCCACTTCACGCCAGCGTTCCGCACCGAGGAGGAGGCCCCAGGCGATGTAGAGGTCGCCGTCAGTCGCATTGTTAGGGTCGTCGATGGCAGGCGTCGCGTCGGGCCGGAAACGCCAGGCGTGCAATCTGTCCTGCCGGTGTTGCAGGACCTCCCGGGTCCAGCCGCGGATATTCTCGAAGGTCGGCCGGTCCCCGGCCACGGCCGCGAGCATAAGACCCCAGCCCTGCCCTTCACTGTGTGAGACGCCGGCGTTTCCGGTGTCGATCACGCGGCCATTCGGGGCGACGAAGCGCTCGGCGAAGATCCGCCATTCCAGCAGGGTGACCGCTTGCGTTTTGCTTGGGGCAAGACACGTCGCGGCGAGAGCAGCCAGAACCGGGCGGCGGCCGATGTTGGTCGAGCGGGCAAAGCGGGTGTTCACGGCCGTCCTGAGCATGACAACAAGCAACTTATGCGGGAAGATCGTACGATTGCTACTCGATTTACGTGAACAAGCGGCGCTGGGATGGCGCGGCTCAAGGGGCGCGTGATCCAAAGTGCATGATGGGTTGAGGACGGTATCGTTGATTGAAAGCAAGACCTGACTGGTGAGGCGAGTTGTCCACCCCGTGTCTGCTCGAGGGTTCCGTCATCACCTGTCTTGTTTTTCGTATGTTTTTTGCGAGTGGTTTGTGACGTGGTGGTGGACGCAAAAGAGGCCCGAGACGGTATGCCGTCGGGCCTGATCTGTTTGCGTGTTTGGTTAAGCTGGATGCGGGGACAGGATTTGAACCTGTGACCTTCAGGTTATGAGCCTGACGAGCTACCGGGCTGCTCCACCCCGCGATGTATCCTGGGGGGGTTTGTCCCGGGATGCTGATGTGCTGAGGATCCGGCCTGGTGGCCTGGCGGCGACCGACTCTCCCGCGCCTTAAGACGCAGTACCATGGGCGCTGGGGTGTTTCACGGCCGTGTTCGGGATGGGAACGGGTGTATCAACCCCGCGATGGCCACCAGGCCACCGGGCCGGATCCTCGGATGTGGTGATGATGGGTGTTGTTGTGTGTGGTCGTGTTTTGGCGCTGTGCGCGGTGGATGCCGAGGCATCCATGCGGTGGTGCGTAGGATATGGAGTTCTATCGGGCGATTAGGATCGCTCGGCTGCACGCCTTACGGCGCTTCCACCTGCGACCTATCGACGTGGTGGTCTACCACGGCCCTTAGGGAGACCTGGTCTTGAGGCTGGTTTCCCGCTTAGATGCCTTCAGCGGTTATCCATTCCGCACTTGGCTACCCGGCGATGCGGCTGGCGCCACAACCGGTGCACCAGAGGTGCGTCCTTCCCGGTCCTCTCGTACTAGGGAAAGATCCTCTCAAGTCTCCAACACCCACGGCAGATAGGGACCGAACTGTCTCACGACGTTCTAAACCCAGCTCACGTACCGCTTTAATCGGCGAACAGCCGAACCCTTGGGACCTGCTCCAGCCCCGGGATGCGATGAGCCGACATCGAGGTGCCAAACCTCCCCGTCGATGTGGACTCTTGGGGGAGATCAGCCTGTTATCCCTAGAGTACCTTTTATCCGTTGAGCGATGGCCCTTCCACGCGGGACCACCGGATCACTAAGGCCGACTTTCGTCCCTGCTCGTGCTGTCGCACTCGCAGTCAGGCGGGCTTGTGCCTTTGCACTCAACAGCCGATGTCCGACCGGCTTGAGCCCACCATCGCGCGCCTCCGTTACTCTTTGGGAGGCGACCGCCCCAGTCAAACTGCCCACCAGGCAGGGTCCCGACCCCGGATGACGGGGTTCGGTTAGACGCCAGAAAGGCGCAGGGTGGTATTTCAAGGTTGCCTCCACCAGAGCTGGCGCCCCGGCTTCAATGGCTCCCACCTATCCTACACAGCCCCTTCCTGGCGCCACTGCCAAGCTGCAGTAAAGGTTCATAGGGTCTTTCCGTCTGACCGCGGGTACCCCGCATCTTCACGGGGAATTCAATTTCACTGAGCCCATGCTGGAGACAGTGGGGAGGTCGTTACGCCATTCGTGCAGGTCGGAACTTACCCGACAAGGAATTTCGCTACCTTAGGACCGTTATAGTTACGGCCGCCGTTTACCGGGGCTTCAGTTCGGAGCTTGCACTCCTCCCTTTAACCTTCCGGCACCGGGCAGGCGTCAGACCCTATACGTCATCTCACGATTTCGCAGAGCCCTGTGTTTTTACTAAACAGTCGCCACCCCCTGGTCTGTGCCACCCACCCATGGTTGCCCACAGATGGGTCCCGCTTATCGCTAACTTACGCGGGCAATTTGCCTAGTTCCTTCAGCATGGTTCTCTCAAGCGCCTTGGAATACTCATCCAGTCCACCTGTGTCGGTTTCGGGTACGGTCCATATGCCAGAGCTATTTCCCGGACCGATCCACGAGCCACTCCAATCCGATAAGGAATGACACGGTTTCACGGCCGTCACTTCTGGCGGGCCCAGGAATATTCACCTGGTTCCCATCGGCTACGGCTCTCGCCCTCGCCTTAGGGGCCGGCTCACCCTGCGCGGATTAACCTTGCGCAGGAACCCTTGGACTTTCGGCGACAGGGTTTCTCACCCTGTTTGTCGTTACTCATGTCCGCATTCGCACTTCCCATACCTCCACGGCCCGTCACCGGTACCGCTTCACAGGCCTAGGGAACGCTCCGCTACCGCGCGTATTGCTACGCACCCACAGCTTCGGCAGATGGCTTGAGCCCCGGTACATTTTCGCCGCAAGACAGCTTGTTTAGACCAGTGAGCTATTACGCTTTCTTTAAAGGATGGCTGCTTCTAAGCCAACCTCCTGGTTGTTTTGGCCGTCTCACATGCTTTCCCACTTAGCCATCATTTGGGGGCCTTAGCTGGTGGTCTGGGTTGTTTCCCTCTCGACAATGGACCTTAGCACCCACTGTCTGTCTGCCCACCTGCACTCCTCGGCATTCGGAGTTCGGTAGGGTTTGGTAGGGCTTTGGGCCCCCCTAGCCCTTCCGGTGCTCTACCTCCGAGGGTGATCGGTGGACGATCTACCTCAATAGATTTCGCGGAGAACCAGCTATTTCCTGGTTTGATTGGCCTTTCACCCCTAACCACAGATCATCCCCGACTTTTTCAACAGGCGTGGGTTCGGTCCTCCAGTGGGTGTTACCCCACCTTCAACCTGTCCATGGCTAGATCACCAGGTTTCGGGTCTCATGCCGGCAACTGAACGCCCTGTTCAGACTCGCTTTCGCTGCGCCTACACCTCTCGGCTTAAGCTTGCTGCCAACACGAACTCGCGGACCCATTATACAAAAGGTACGCCGTCACTCTTGCGAGCTCCGACTGCTTGTAGGCATCCGGTTTCAGGTCTCTTTCACTCCCCTCGTCGGGGTGCTTTTCACCTTTCCCTCACGGTACTTGTGCACTATCGGTCGCCAAGGAGTATTTAGGCTTGGAGGGTGGTCCCCCCATGTTCAGACAGGGTTTCACGTGCCCCGCCCTACTCAAGGATCACTGCAAGCACTACGCCTACGGGGCTATCACCCACTACGGCCAACCTTTCCAGATTGTTCGGCTTCTCTTGCAGCAACCACTGGCCTACTCCGCGTTCGCTCGCCACTACTAGCGGAATCTCGTTTGATGTCTTTTCCTCCAGGTACTGAGATGTTTCAGTTCCCCGGGTTCGCCTCCCGACCCTATGTATTCAGGCCGGGATACCCCAAAGGGGTGGGTTTCCCCATTCGGACATCCGCGGATCAACGATCGCTCGCATCTCCCCGCGGCTTTTCGCAGCGTGCCACGTCCTTCATCGCCTCTTGGCGCCAAGGCATCCACCGAATGCCCTTCTCTCACTCCATATCCACACCACCGCCCGCGCACAGGGCCAAAACACGCCCTACGCTGCTTTCAGTCTCGGTCGGCAGCGCCCGCATCATCCCCAGGGCGCGGTCAAGTCTGCCCCCGGACGATGTGCGTCACTCGCACACACAACAACTCATCATCTTCACCATGTGAAAGAACATGCTCGCCCAGCACGCCACCCGGCTCCCTCTCGAGGATCCCGGGCAACGCCACATGGGCGGGTTTTGGAAGTGTCGCCGCATCCCATCGGGGACACAGCTCACCAGGCCTTCGACCGTCAACGCCACACCATACTTGGCATCGGCGAATTTCCTCGAGCGCCCGAGGCGCGGGAGGAAATGGAGACGGTCGGATTCGAACCGACGACCCCCTGCTTGCAAAGCAGGTGCTCTCCCACTGAGCTACGCCCCCGCGGGAGAGGATCGCCAACAGCTCCACCAGGTCAGGACAACGAGGCATCGCTGACGCGACACCGCACCACGACGCAACGCGACGTGGATCGCTCCAACGAACGCCATTGGCGTTCGTTCCCGTCCAGGGAATCGCATGCCGGCCGCGCCGACATACGATGGTGGGCCAGGGAGGACTTGAACCTCCGACCCCACGCTTATCAAGCGTGTGCTCTAACCAACTGAGCTACTGGCCCCGCATGCGCGGGGTCGCCCAAATCTCAGGGAAGGATGCGCGGTCGGCGCCCGCCATGGCTTTCGCCACGACCAGGCACGCCGGCAAGGCCGGTCTATTAGCAGATAGTC